>JAZQXV010000008.1:0-149533 GCA_045633045.1 Alistipes sp. | reverse complement strand
ATCGCACTTCCTTGCGCATTCCAGAACGAGTTGAACGAGGCTGATGCTAAGGAGCTTTTGGCTAACGGTACATGGTGCTGCGCTGAGGTTTCTAACATGGGTTGTACTCCTGAGGCTATCCACGCATTCCAGTCAGCAGGTATCCTCTTCGCTCCTGGTAAGGCAGTTAACGCTGGTGGTGTAGCAACTTCAGGTCTTGAGATGACTCAGAACTGTATGCACATTTCATGGGCAGGTGAGGAGGTTGATGACAAGCTCCACTTCATCATGAAGTCTATCCACGAGGCTTGCGTTCAGTTTGGTACACAGGCTGATGGTACTGTTAACTATGTTAAGGGTGCTAACATCGCAGGTTTCATGAAGGTTGCACAGGCTATGCTTGAGCAGGGTATCATCTAATCTCTTTTCGATTTTAGAGGGTATTTTTAGCATATCCCAAACAGAATCCCACGGGCTGTACATCAAAGTACTATCCCGTGGGATTTCTTTTTTTGCGATATACTAAAACTCCTCCACTAAAATCAAAAATATATCGAGCTATGGAGAGTATCCCATCCGGGGCTTTCTCATGTCAGCGCCACTACTGCACCACTCTGACATGAAAGTTGCACGGGGATTAAACAAAAAAGAGAGCTTAGCCTAATGCTAAACTCCCTAATATCCCTAATCTCCTTAATATCTCTACACCCTATTCGAGTAGTGCCTCTACCGCTCTACGGCCCTCATCACCCAAAGTCAACGAATAGTCGTTGACAAACAACGCGATATGCTGGTCGATAACCTCATCTTCCAACTCCTGGGCATGCTCCTTAATAAACGCGCGAGAGGCGAGAGAATTTGCGAATGCGTACTCTATACTCCTACGAAGCAGGCGCTCGAAGCGTGCTCTTATCTCCTCGTCCAACGCCTTAGATGCGATGATAGAGCCTAAAGGCAGAGGTAGTCCCATGCGTGCCTCCCACTCCAAGCCAAGGTCAGCAACGAGCTCCAAGTTACGGCGCTGATAGACAAACCTTCCCTCGTGAATCAACACTCCGCCATCAAACTCACCGCGCTCCACAGCCTCTGCAATATCCGAAAAGAGCATGGGCACACGCTCCTCAATCTCAGGGAACAGCCTACCCACAAGCCTATTTGCGGTGGTATGCTCACCAGGTACTGCGATACGCTTTAGTGGCGCTGTCTCGCCTTTACGACGCACCAAGAGCGGGCCATTGCCACGACCAAGCGCCGAGCCACTATCAAGCAACACATAGCTATCGCCCACAGCGCGAAGTATAGCCGTGCTACACTTCGTAATATCGTACTTATGCTCCAACGCCGCGGCATTAAGCTGCTCAATATCTAGGTATGTAACCTCCACATCGAAGCCTTCGAGGTCGATGCGACGATTGACGATAGCGTCAAACATAAAGGTATCATTCGGGCATGGCGATATAGCCAAGCGCAGAGTATTACTTCTCATCTTCAAGCTTTTTTAATTCCTTAGCAAGCGCTGTAACAGCCTCATCTACAGCCCACTTTTCAAATGGCTCGCCCACACGATTAGATATAGCGCGCACCTCAACGGCACGAAAGCCGATAATCTCGGCCATAGCAAAGAGCGCAGCGCCCTCCATATTCTCGATATCTGCGCCATGCGACTCGCTCTGCATCGTATGCACCGTGTTCGATGCCACGCGACGCAACGACGTATGAAAGACCCTCTGGCAATATGTTTGGCGGAAGCGCTCGGGAAGGTCTACGCACTGCTCGCTCTTAACCTCCACAACCTCGCCCACAGCAACGCTATCACCATAAGCGCCCGCAATACCCGCAAGCACAACAACATCGTTAGCGAGGAGTTGTTTGCGGCGGTCGAGAGAGGCGATAGCCGCGGCAGTAGCCACCATACCCACGCCCGAGATGACCACCTCGGCATTGGGACACAACGCACGGAAGTTCTTCGCCTCAAGCTCAGTAGGAAATAGATATATATTCATATTAATAGTATAAAGGGGCACCCATTTGGCTACCCCTTGATATATGTTATGCGATATTAGCTTAGACTATGCCCTCAACATTACCATCCTCCGCAAGGCGAATATTACTTGCCTGAGGCGTCTTGCTCAAACCGGGCATACGCATGATGTCGCCAGCAAGAGCCACAACGAAGCCACTACCTGCATTGAGCTCGATATCCTTGATATTGATCTCGAAACCCTCAACGCTGCCGTAGCGCTTAGCATCTGCGCTGAATGAGAACTGCGTCTTAGCGATACATACGGGGAGGTTGCCCATGCCCCACTTCTCGAGAAGTGCAATCTCCTTCTGTGCGCGAGGACCAAAGACAACGCTACCAGCGCCGTAGATATTCTTCGCAACCTTTGTAATCTTCTCCTTGAGGCTATCCTCGAGGTCGTACGCGTAGTTGATAGGCTGCGAGGGCTGTGTCTCGATAAGCTCAACTGCGGCACGTGCAAGGTCTGCAGCACCAGCACCACCCTCAGCATATGCGTTGTTGATTACGCAGCGTACGCCAAGCGACTTGCAGTGCTCCATAACCATTGCAATCTCGTCGTCAGTGTCGCTTGCAAAGCGGTTGAAGCATACGAGGACGGTTTGGCCGAACTTCTTAAGGTTGGCAACATGGCGGTCGAGGTTTGCGAATCCCTGCTTGAGACCCTCAGCGTTGGGCAACTTAATCTCCGCCTCGGGCACGCCACCGTGCATCTTAAGCGCAAGAGTAGAGGCAACCAAGACCGTAAGGTCGGGCTTCAAGCCTGCCTGACGACACTTGATGTCGAGGAACTTCTCTGCTCCAAGGTCGGCACCGAAGCCAGCCTCTGTAACAGTATATTCAGCATGGCTCATCGCCATCTTTGTAGCAATCACAGAGTTACAGCCGTGCGCGATATTTGCAAAGGGACCACCGTGGATAATTACGGGGTTATGCTCTGTTGTCTGCACAAGGTTAGGATTGATAGCATCCTTCAACAAGGCCACTACAGCACCCGTCACACCAAGATCATCGACGGTGAATGGAGTATCGTCGTAGCGCACGCCAAGCACGATGCGACCGATACGAGCGTAGAGGTCATCGACGTTGCGCGCAAGGCAGAGGATCGCCATGATCTCCGATGCGGGAGTGATGTCGAAGCCTGTCTCTGTGGGAATGCCATTTGCCGAGCCACCAAGACCCGATACGATGTTACGCAACGAGCGGTCGTTCATGTCGAGTACGCGGCGCCACATAACCTTCTTCAAACCGGGCTGCTGTGAGCGGTTGTGGTATAGGTAGTTATCCAAGAGCGCAGCGATAAGATTGTTTGCAGATGTGATGGCGTGGAAGTCACCCGTAAAGTGGAGGTTGATATCCTCCGAGGGCAATACCTGCGCATAGCCACCACCCGTAGCACCACCCTTCATGCCGAAGCAGGGGCCCAACGAGGGCTCACGCAAGGCGATGATAGCCTTCTTGCCGATATGGTTAAGACCCATGCCGAGGCCAATGCTCACGGTAGTCTTACCTACACCCGCCTTTGTTGCGGTGATGGCAGTGACAAGAATAAGGTGGCTCTTAGCTACCTTATGCTCGTCGATGAGCTTATAAGGCACCTTTGCGATGTACTTACCGTAGTTGAATACCTCATCATCGGGGAAACCTACCTGAGCAGCTACCTCACGAATATTTTTAAGAGTTGTCTCTCTTGCAATCTCAATATCTGTTTTCATATCTTTCTATGTTTTTTATTGTTCTTATTCTGCCGCAAAGATATATAAAAAAATAGATATCTAATCTAAAATTTTCATAATATGTTTTTATACCCATATAAGCAAAATAGATACAACGCCCACAGTACAAATATCGGACCTATATTTTAAGTAGTAGGGCATGCTACCACATAATGGTTACACATGCCCTAACTACTTAATTAATAATATTAAAAGTTGTTACTCCTTGCCGATAACAGCCTCAAGCTCCTCGACAGTGAGAGGCAAGAGCTTATCGCCAATGAAGCGGCTACCTGTCTCAGTTACCAATACGTCGTCCTCGATGCGGATGCCACCGAAATCGCGATATGTGTCGAGCAATGCGTAGTCCACGATACCCTCGAACTTGCCCTCTGAGCGCATCTTGTCAATGAGTGCGGGGATGAAGTAGATACCTGGCTCGTCAGACATAACGGTGCCGGGCTCAACACGCCATGTAGCACGGTGGATGCATGTTGCAGACTTCGCAGCACGCTCAGCAACAGTAGAGAAGTCGAACGAACGCTCGCCGATGTTCTCCAAGTCGTGAACATCCATACCCATGCCGTGACCCAAGCCGTGAGGCATGAACATATACAACGCACCTGCCTCAACAGCAACCTCGGGAGTTGACTTGATGAGACCCAAGCCCTTAAGGCCCTCTGCCAAAGACATATACGCTGCCTTGTGAATCTCGGGATACATAGTACCTGGCTTAATCATATCCTTAACCTGGCTGTGAGCGTTGAGCACGATGTTGTAGATGTCGCGCTGACGGTCAGTAAACTTACCATTTACGGGGTATGTACGAGTGTGGTCAGAGCAGTAGCCCTCAACAGACTCGCCACCACCGTCAACCAACAACAAGCGGCCAGACTCCAATACGCCATCGTGGTTGTGATTGTGCAAAATCTCGCCGTGCTGTGTCACGATTGTGGGGAATGACACACCCTGGCCATACGACTTTGCAATACCCTCAACACGACCTGCGATCTCGCGCTCCACAACACCTGGGCGACACATCTTCATCGCTGTCATGTGCATCTGGTAGCCAATCTTAAATGCACGCTCCAAAGCCTCGATCTCCTCTGCAGACTTCTTCTCGCGCATCTCTGCTACGGCAAACATCAAATCCAACGACTTGCGCTCGTGGAGCATGCCGAGGCGGATACCCAACCAGTCAGCAACCTCAATCTTAAGCTCTGCACGGTAGGGAGGCAAGTAGTGCACAGGGCGGTTCTGCTCAATCGCCTTGCGCACTACGTCACGAATATCGTTGCGAGCATAGGTCTTCTCCACGCCTACCTCTGCGCCCTGCTCACGAATTGTGGGCATAGGACCTGTCCAGATGATATCCTCAACGGTGAAGTCATCACCGAAGAGCATCGCCTCACCCGACTCAGCATCGATAAGACCGATGAGCGAGGGAACGTCAAGACCGAAGTAGTAGCGGAATGTAGAGTCCTGACGGTAGTAGTATGTGTTATTAGGATAGTTGTTAGGCACCTCGGGGTTTGCGGGAAGAAGGATAAGTCCCTTGCCTACGCGGCGCGCCAACTCGGCACGACGGCCAATATAAGTCTCTTTGCTAAACATAGTTTTATAGTTTTAGGTAATTTATATTATTTTCGTATTCTATTTCCCGTTTGTTGTCAGAAGGGTTGCAGATGTGGTAGCGAGTCGCAGTCCGATAAAGCGGAGCATACTAATGCGTATGTGAGCATTTAGCGGACAAGCTCGATGCCGCAGATGCGCCCTTATCACAACAAATTATCTTTCGACCTCTTTATAGACTTTATCTCCTCGTCTCACCTCATCGACGGTCTTCAACGAGATAAAGTCACCCTGCTTTGCGCTGGTTGTGGGCTGCTCGTTGAGCATGAGACCCTCGGCCTTCTGCTCCACAACGCCCGTCTTCTCGCCCATAAAGAGCAGTGCATCGCCTTCGGCTACCTCACAAGCCTCGACCAAGACCTCAGCCACACCAATACGCTTGAAGTAGTTGGTTACCTTACCCATATATACCTTCTTTAGGGTTGCAGATGAGCCATAGCGCTCGCTGTGCTCGACCATGGTCTTAGCGGCATAGTAGCCACCCCAGAAGTCACGGTTAAAGACTGTGCGTAGCTTTTCCTTAATAGGTGCAACGCTCTCAGGGCTGTACTCGCCAGCCTCCATGAGTTTGAGCGCCTCGTCGTAGCTCTCCACCACGCGCTTTACATACTCACCACCGCGCGCACGACCCTCAATCTTCAAGACGCGAACACCCGCCTCGATGAATGTGTCGAGGAAGTCCACCGTACACAAGTCCTTGGGAGAGAGCACATACTGTCCATCAATATCGAGCTGCTGGCCGCTATCCTTATCCGTGATGGTGTACTTGCGGCGGCAAATCTGACGACAAGCACCACGGTTTGCCGAGTTGTGCGACTCATGCTCCGAAAGGTAGCACTTACCCGACATAGACATACACATAGCGCCATGTGCGAACATCTCAATCTTGACCAACTCTCCAGCAGGGCCACAGATGTGCTGCTCCTCGATCTGCTTCGAGATATAGGCAATCTGCTCCAACGACAACTCGCGTGCCAACACTACGACATCTGCCCACTGCGAGAAGAACTTAACAGCCTCGATATTCGAGATATTACTCTGCGTAGAGATATGCACCTCCATACCCACCTCGCGGGCGTAGAGGATGGCGGCGAGATCGGTAGCGATGATGGCGTCGATGCCCTCAGCCTTTGCACGGTCGATGATGCGGCGCATAACCTCCATCTCCGTGTCGTAGATAACGATGTTCACCGTGAGGTAGGTCTTGACACCCGCGGCGTGTGCCACGCGAACAATCTCCGCAAGGTCATCGAGCGTGAAGTTTACGCTCGACGCAGCGCGCATATTGAGCTGCTCAACACCGAAATATACCGAGTCGGCACCCGCATTTATCGCTGCATTAAGTGCCTCATACGACCCCACAGGGGCCATAATCTCTATATCTTTTCTTCTAATCATACTCATTACTTCTTTCTACCCATAAGGTTGCGTGCGAACTCCGCGAGGCGCACCGTGCGCTCGCTGCCAATAGAGAGGGTGTTCAACACCGACAGTGCGCGCTCGAAGCGCAACTCTATCTGCTGCTCCGTAGCATGCTTAACATCGAGCTTCTCGTACAAGGCCTTGATTGTAGCAATCTTCTCGGCATCGCTCAACGCCTCGTTCTTGTGCGTTGTGCGCAACACCTCGCGCTCCTCGTCCGAGGCACGACTCATAGCCTGCACCATGAGGTAGGTCTGCTTACCCTCGAGGATGTCGCCACCAATCTTCTTACCTAGCGCCTCATCACCGAAACTATCGAGCATATCGTCCTGCAACTGGAAAGCAAGGCCAAGCTCCGTAGCAAAGCGGTACACCTTCTTGACATCATCGTCCGAAGCACCTGCCAGTGTAGCACCTATGGTCGCCGAACCCGACAATAGTGCCGATGTCTTGCGCTCAATCATCTGGATATACTCCTCGACAGCTACGCGCTCCATGCTCTCGAAGTCCATGTCGTACTGCTGACCCTCACACACCTCGAGTGCCATAGCGTTGAATATGGGCATCACACGCGCAAGGCGCTCAGCATCGAGCATGGCGAGATATTTGTAGGCAGTGATAAGCATAGCATCACCCGAGAGAATAGCGACGTTCTCACCCCACTTAGCAAACACCGAGGGCTTACCACGGCGCACAGCAGCGTTATCCATAATGTCGTCGTGCAGGAGTGTGAAGTTATGGAACACCTCCACCGCCATAGCTGCGGGCATGGCCTTATCGACGCTACCGCCAAAGGCCTCCGTTGCGATGAGCAACAACACGGGGCGAAGGCGCTTGCCACCTCCCGACATTGAGTAGATAATTGGAGCATACAACAACTCTGGCTCTGCGGGGGTCTGCATCTGGCTGAGCGTTGCCTCAAACTCTGCTAAAATCTCTTCATTCGTACGAATCATATCTCTTACTCTTTTATTTTTCTTTAATTACAAAGCAAGACACTTCATTTTAAGCACTTATCGCACATATACCGACACCCTTCGCGCGGTACATATTGGATAATATGCGTCAAAATTAATAAAATTTTTGCATAGATTAAAATAATTTTGGTAACTTTGACCAATAAAATTTTCAAATAACACTACAAGCATGACAAAAAAATATGCAATGGGCATTGATATTGGTGGCACCAATACTGCCTTTGGACTTGTGGATGAGGATGGTAATGTCATTGCCGAGGGCAAGATCTCAACAGATAAGTTCAAGTACTACGACGACTATAAACCATACATGGAGACACTCGCAACGGCGATGAAGGAGCTTATCGCCAAGCAGCCCGAGTGCGACCTTATCGGCATCGGCGTGGGTGCTCCCAACGCAAACATCCACTCTGGCCGCATCGAGACTCCCGCAAACCTCTGGAAGTTTGAGGATCCCGCAGATCCACGCCCCGACTCAATCCGCATCTTCAACTTTGTTGACGACCTCAGCCGCTTGATGGGCGGAGCAAAGGTTATGGTTACAAACGACGCCAACGCTGCTGCTATCGGCGAGATGGTATTCGGTAACGCACGCGGCATGAAGGACTTCGCAATGATTACACTCGGCACAGGCCTCGGCTCTGGTATCGTATGTAATGGCGAGATGGTATATGGTCACGACGGCTTCGCTGGCGAGTATGGCCATATCGCTGTTGACTCACGCGAGACAGGTCGTCAGTGTGGTTGCGGCCGCAAGGGTTGCCTCGAGGCATATGTCTCAGCTACGGGCATCAAGCGCACAGCCTTCGACCTTATGGCGTCAATGACATGTGACAGTGAGCTTCGATCAATCCCCTACGATAAGTTTGAGGCAAAGATGCTCTCAGACGCCGCAGCAAAGAACGACCCCATCGCCCTCGAGGCCTTCGAGCGCACAGGTAAGGTTCTCGGTTTGGCACTCGCCGACCTCACTGCAGTGACATCGCCCGAGGCTATCATCCTCTTTGGTGGCTTGGCAAATGCTGGCGACTACATCATGCGCCCAACATACAAGCACATGGAGGAGAACCAGCTCGGCGTGTTCAAGGGCAAGGTTAAGCTCATGATGAGTGGTATCCAGGATAAGAATGTCGCTATTTTGGGCGGCGCAGCACTTATCTGGAAGCAGCACCTCGAGGCTGCTGTTGAGAGCTACTCATAGCGGGTTAACACCATAAATTTTAAGCGGAATAGACAATCTTCTATTCCGCTTTTTATTTCAGCACGAGAGATAACGTCGCTTGACATTGTCATAGAAATCATCCACCGTGAGCATTATAGCAGCCTCGGCAACACCTCCCAAATCGCCATTCTCATAGGTGTCAAATGTCTGCATCGAGGGCGACAGGCGCATATAAGATGATATGATTGGAGGCACCGCACGCCGCATACCTCGAAG
The DNA here is from genome assembly GCA_045633045.1 of Alistipes sp. Taxonomy (GTDB): domain Bacteria; phylum Bacteroidota; class Bacteroidia; order Bacteroidales; family Rikenellaceae; genus Alistipes. Next base: position 140,350 of record JAZQXV010000008.1, on the reverse strand, counting down.
CAGCGAAACGAGTATTTTGTAATTATCCATAAGCGTCTCACCTACAAAGAGTTTACGACAGCGATAACGACTTAAACCCATACGTATTGGTTGACGTGCCGAGACCAGCATACCACGCGACGGATAGAGATAACGCATAAAACCCACAAGCAAGTTTCGCGCCCTTACGCCCAACGATGGATAGAGCGTGACGCGACCAAAGAGATAGTGCACATCCGAGGCCACAACCACCCTACCGAGCCCCTCCCACAGAGCATCCAGGGCATATATCGCATGACGCTCGCCGCCACACTTATACTCTGGTGATACGAACGATCTACCAAGCTCCAAAGCCCTAGGTAAGTAGTCGTTAACAAAGCGCGTAGAAAGCGAGAAATATCGCCAAATCGAGAGTCTTTCAGCAGCAACCTCTGCGCCCAGCGAATAGCGATAACCTCCCACAATCTCGCCCGCCGTACTATCCCACACAACGAGCTGACGACACGATCCATCGCAATCCGAAACACACCCATTCACGCTATCATCAAGCGCAACACCCGCCTCTTTGAACGACAAGTCGCGCAGTCGCCACACCTCGCGCATAAGCGCTGGAAGTTGCGCGCCATCAAACGCGTAAATATCTGCCCCACAATGTGTTGCCCGCCCAAGATGTGTAGCATATTGCAACTCCCGCTCTATGGCTTTCATATCACTTTTCAACATCCTCGAAATCGATTTTAATTTTTACCTCCACGAAATTATGCTATTTGGCGTTTTTTTACTATCTTCGTGCCGTTATTTTTTACTATGTAAAAAGCGTTACAAAATGGCAGCGGAAACATACCACATACCAGTGATGTTACAAGAGTGCATCGACAACCTCGCGATAAAGCCCGATGGCGTATATATCGACCTTACGATGGGAGGTGGCGGTCACACTCGCGAGATACTCAAGCACCTCGGCCCCAAGGGTCATCTCTACTCCCTAGATCAGGACCCCGATGCTGCGGCAAATGCCCCCGACGACGAGCGCCACACCTTCGTAGCTTCGAACTTCCGTTTCGTGCGCGGCGCGATGCGTCTCCGCGGTGTGGAGCATGTCGATGGCATCTTGGCCGACCTCGGCGTATCATCACACCACTTCGATGCTAAGCACCGCGGCTTCTCGTTCCGTGGCGAGGCACTCCTTGACATGCGCATGAACACACGCGGTGGTCGCACAGCTGCCGACATCGTTAACACATACACAAATGATGCCTTAAGTCGCATCTTCGCCGAATATGGCGAGTTGGACACAACTTGGAAGATTGCAAACTGCATTGAGCGTGCCCGAAACATCAAACCCATCACAACAACTGCGGAGCTTGTCGAGGCCGTAAAGCCATGCACACCACCAAAGGATGAGGCAAAGTTCCTCACAAAACTATTCCAGGCGTTGCGCATCGAGCTTAATGGCGAGATTGAGGCCCTCAAAATGGCACTCGAGCAGAGCTTGAAGCTCCTTGCTCCCGAGGGTCGCTTAGTGGTTATGTCATACCACTCGTTGGAGGACCGCATAGTAAAGAATTTCATGCGTAGTGGCAACACCGAGGGCCGCATAGAGAAGGACTTCTTCGGTCGCGCAACAACACCCCTTAAGATCATCACACGTAAGGCTGTCATACCCACAGACGAGGAGATAGCCATCAATCCACGCTCACGCAGCGCTAAGTTGCGTGTTGCAGAGAAGATATAGAGCCACGACAATGAACGAGGAGAGATACACACGAAACGAGATTATCGCCGACGACCTCGACGATAGAGCATCACACGGCATAAGCAACATGCGCCGCCGCATCGACCGCGAGGTGGTGCGCGTAGCAGAGGAGCACTACGAAGAGGCTATAAACGAGGAGAAGTTCGACAATAGCGAGGTGGAGAGCAAGGTGGAGGTAGCGACTACAGAGACAGAGGCCGAGAGCGAAGAGGCGAAGCGCCCAAAGCGATTGATAGACCACATCATCACAGGCTCGCTCCTAACCGACGGCACAGTACCATACTACCGCTACTTCATCGCTATTGCGGTGATGTGTTTCTTGAGCATCGTGCTCACCTTCCTCTCGCTAAACGCCAGCAACGAGTATCGCCGCAAAGAGCGCATGGTAACAACCCTACACGAGCGCTCGGTAGTCAAGGATGAGCAGCGCTATGGTCTATCATCCAAGAGCGCAATCAAGGAGCGTCTCCTCGAGCACAACATTGAGTTGGTTGACTTATCGAAGGATAGCCGACTCATAGAAAAGTAACAACAATGAGCACAAAGCATAGAGACAATAGCAAATCGAGCGGAGAGAGCAAACGCGGTCACAAACAAGATGTGGTGGCACGTGTTCGCTTCCTCTACTTTGCATTTATGATCGTAGGCCTCATCATCGTTGTACGCCTTATCAGCGTGCAGATTGCGAGCCCCACAGTTAAGCACAACGCTAAGGTGCTTAAGGAGGGTGTATTTCGCTATGACGACATTGAGGCACACCGCGGAGCTATCCTCACACGCGACGGCGAACCCCTCGCCATATCGAGCATACGTTACAATGTCGAGATAGATTTCAAATCGGAGGGTATTCGCAAGGCCGACAGCATGCTCTACATCAAGAATGCCGACTCGCTATCGAAGCTCCTTGCACTGCACTTCAACAGTGAGGATGCCGCGGAGCACAACTACAAATACCGCAGTGCCGAAGATTACTTCAGAATCTTACGCGACGAGCGCGCACTCGGCAAGCACCGCTCATTCAAACTATTTCCACGTCTAGTGACCATCGACGAGTGGAGTGCCATGCGCAACTACCCCATTCTCAATGGCAACCTCGGCTATGTCTATTTTGCGCGCCCCGAGGAGCAGCGCCTATACCCTCTAGGCGATGTAGCACGCCAGACCATAGGTCGCTACACACCTATTACCATTGAGACCGAGACCGAGACAAAGCAGATTGACGGTAAGGGTATCGAATACCTCTACAACGACTACCTCACAGGCACAAATGGCAAAGTTAAGGAGCAGTGGATAGCCCACGGCTTCTGGACACGTGTGGATGATGATAAAAACCGCATGCCCGAGGATGGCTGCAACGTTATAACGACACTCGATGCTGGCATACAGCGCGCAGCAGATGACTACCTCCGCGAAGTACTCCAGCAGCAGAACGCCTCATTTGGCGTTGCCATAGTAATGGAGGTGGAGACAGGAAATGTCTTGGCAATGGTGAGCCTCGGCTCGGGTAAGGAGCGAGGACACGAATACACAGAGCGCGTAGCAAACCATGCACTTACGAGCACCATGATGCCTGGTTCGACGATGAAGCTCGCAACGACAATGGCACTTCTCGAGATTGGTGGCTACGACCTCGACACTAAGGTCAGCACCGAGCACTCACACTCAAGAAAGGGCGTAAAGGTTGGTGCTGCCACCGTTTACGACACGCACGATGCTGGAGAGGGAACAGATGGCAACATCACCCTTGTCGATGCCTTTGCACACTCTTCGAACGTCTATTTCGCCAAGGCTGTTTACGAAAAATGGAAGGATAACCCTGCGGAATATACCAAGTTTTTGTCAAAGCTACGCTTCAACGACTACGTCGGCATGCAGCGATACGACGAGAAGAAGGGATACCTCCCCATGGCTGGCACTGCCGAGTGGAACAAAGATGGTAGCACATCTACACGTCTGCCACGCATGGCATATGGCTACGAGTTGATGGTGCCCCCCATTCATATGGCGACATTCTACAACGGAATCGCCAACGATGGTCGCATGGTAGCACCACGACTTATCGACCGCATTGAGCGCGACGGCGAGGTTATAGAGCACATGCCCACGGTGACACTCATCGACAAGATGTGCTCGAAGCGCACCCTCAAGCTCCTTGACAGCTGCCTCGTGGCGGGTAGCACACGTACATCGGGCAAGTTCAAGGACCTTCCCACAACATTTGGTTGCAAGACGGGTACTGCACAGATGTGGTCAACATTCGTATCAATTGGCGAGCAGGACTATAAACAGATGCTAAACGGCATAGATAAGAACGACGAGTACTACTACGGTTCTATCGTCTGCGTTATGCCTGCCGAGAAGCCCAAGTACACCATCTATGTGGGTATCTGCAAGCAGAAGATGTTTGGTGGCGACCCCTACTACGGCATCCTCCTGGCAGGTCCCGTGGCCAACAACATTATGACATATATCCACGCCAACGACCCAACGCTACATGCCGAGGTAGAGAGAGCTCCCGCGCCATATAGCCCCAAGAAGATTAAGGCGGGAGATAGCGAGGATGTTACAGAGATAAGCCGCAAACTAAGTGCACACCACTCGAGCACCGACAAGGGCAAGGAGTGGAGTAGCGTCAAGGTTGACGTTGGAGGTAACAGCACCGTCACGGGCTTAGAGTTCGAGGTGGGCACAGTACCCAATGTCGAGGGCATGGGTCTCTCGGATGCACTATATCTGCTCGAGTCAGTAGGCCTAACGGTCACACATAGTGGCTACGGCGCTGTACACTCGCAGAGCATAAAGGCGGGCAAGAAGATTACAAACGACAATAGCACGATACACCTAACTCTCAAACAATAAGAATATTAGCGAGGGCAAGACCCTCATCGAAATAGAGATATGAAACAATTACACGACTTGCTCGACGATGTTCGAGCCTTAGAGATAAAGGGCGCAAACCCCACAATTACGGCGCTCGAGTACGACTCACGTCGCGTGGAGAGTGGCAGTTGCTTCTTTGCTGTGCGTGGCACAGCGAGCGATGGCCACACCTTCATCCCCGCAGCCATAGAGCGCGGTGCGGCAGCCATCGTATGTCAGGAGCTACCCGCCGAGATTAACGATACGGTCACATATGTTGTGGTGGAGGATACTAACGTCGCAATGGCGGCCATGGCAGCCTCATTCTATGACCACCCCACGTTGGAGCTTAAGCTCGTCGGCGTGACGGGCACAAATGGCAAGACCACAACGGCAACGCTCCTCTACGATATGTTTATGGCAATGGGCTACAAGGCGGGCCTCATCTCCACGGTGATCTACCGCATAGGTGAGCGCAGCGTGGCCTCGACACACACAACACCTGACGCCATACGCCTCAACGCCATGATGCGCGAGATGGTCGATGAGGGTTGCGACTACTGCTTCATGGAGGTGTCGTCACACGCGGCAGCACAGCACCGCATCGACAACCTACACTTTGCAGGTGCGCTCTTTACGAACCTCACACACGACCACCTCGACTACCACGGCACATACAAGGAGTATATCCGCGCTAAGAAGAGCTTCTTCGATAACCTCGCACCCGAGGCGTGGGCTGTGGTGAATGCCGACGACCGCAATGGCGATGTCATGCTCCAGAACTGCAAGGCACGTGGCTACCGTCTCTCGTTGCGCTCAATGGCCGACTACCGCACAAAGATTGTCGAGATGCACCCCGATGGCATGCAACTAATCCTCGACGGCAAGGAGGTGTGGGTGAAGTTTACGGGTAGATTCAACGCCTACAACCTCACAACGGTATATGCCGCGGCGACACTTCTTGGCATCGACGGCACCGAGGTGCTCACAACACTCTCTATGCTCACACCCGTAGCAGGACGCTTCGAGACAATAACAGCTGCAGACCGCACAATGGCAATCGTGGATTATGCACACACGCCCGATGCTTTGGAGAACGTCATTCAGACTATCGAGGAGATACGCACAGCACAGCAGCAGCTCATCGTGGTATGTGGCTGTGGTGGCGACAGAGATAAGACCAAGCGCCCCGAGATGGCGAAGATAGCCGTGGAGCATGCCACAACGGCGATATTTACCTCGGACAACCCCCGTACCGAGAACCCCGATGCTATCCTCGATGATATGGTAGCGGGCGTAGCGGGTGCAACAAACTATCTACGCATCAGCGACCGCCGCGAGGCTATACGCACCGCAACGATGCTCGCCAAGGCTGGCGACATCATCCTCATCGCGGGTAAGGGCCACGAGGACTACCAGATTATTGGCACCGTGAAGCACCACTTCGACGACCGCGAGGAGGTGCGCAAAGCATTTGAGACTACACACAACACAAACCGTTAACACAACCCACACACAATGTTATACGAGCTTTTTTCATATCTTAAGAACACCGACCTCCCCGGTAAGGACCTCGGAAACTTCCTCTCGTTCCGTGCCGGTGCGGCAATCATTCTATCGTTGCTTATCACCATCTTCTTCGGTAAGTATGTCATCCGTATCTTGCGTCGCAAGCAGATTGGTGAGGATATCCGCGACCTCGGCCTCGAGGGTCAGCTACAGAAGAAGGGCACACCTACCATGGGTGGAATCATTATCATTATGGCGGTGCTAATCCCCGTACTGCTCTTTAGCGATCTCTCGAACGTCTATATCCAGCTTATGCTTATCACCACCATATGGCTCGGCTTCATCGGCGGTCTGGACGACTACATCAAGGTTTTCCGCCACAAGAAGGAGGGTCTCAATGGCCGCTTCAAGGTCTTTGGCCAGGTGGGTTTGGGCATCATCGTGGGTACAACGATGTGGCTATCGAGCGATATTGTAATCAAGGAGAAGGACTATATTAACACGCAGCAGGAGATTACCAACGAACAGAGTGGCGAGACGGTAGTTATCAACGACACGGTAACTGTGGAGAAGGGCGAAAAGAAGAGCACGGAGACCTCCATCCCATTCTTCAAAAACACGACACTCGACTATAAGGATATGGTTGGTGGCAATGAGACTATCGGCTGGTTATTCTACATCCTCGTGGCGATATTTATCATCACCGCGGTGTCGAATGGTGCAAACCTCACGGACGGCATCGACGGCCTTTTGACGGGTGTATCGATACCTATAGTCATGGTGCTCGGTGTCTTGGCGTACCTCTCGGGACATATCATCTACTCGGACTACCTCAACATCATGTATATACCCTACAGCGCCGAGCTTATCGTCTTTGCTACAGCCTTTGTGGGTGCGTTGGTGGGCTTCTTGTGGTACAACTCCTTCCCCGCGCAGATATTCATGGGCGATACAGGCTCGTTGACCATTGGCGGTATCATCGCCGTATTTGCGCTCTGCATCCGCAAGGAGTTGTTGCTGCCACTGTTGTGCGGCGTATTCCTCGTTGAGGCACTCTCGGTGATTATACAGACGACATACTTCAAATATACCAAGCGTAAGTATGGTGAGGGACGTCGCGTATTCCTTATGTCGCCCATCCACCACCACTACCAGAAGAAGGGCTTGTTCGAGACTAAGATTATGATGCGATTCTTCATCATATCGTTGCTCCTCTCGGCCCTCACACTCGTAACATTGAAGATTCAGTAACAGCAGGAAAATACAACAATATATGAAACGTAAGATAGTAGTTTTGGGCGGCGGTATTTCGGGCTACGGCTCGGCAATCCTCGCCAAGAAGAAGGGCTTCGATACCTTCCTTACAGATATGGGCAAGATAGCTCCGAAGTTCCGTGAGCGCCTCGACGAGTGGGGCGTGGAGTACGAAGAGGGCGGCCACACCGAGGAGCGCATCCTCGATGCCAACGAGGTGATTAAGTCGCCAGGCATTCCCGACACAGCACCCATAGTCATGAAGATTCGCGAGCGCGGCATCCCCGTAATCTCGGAGATTGAGTTCGCAGGTCGTTACAAGGGTGTAGCAAAGACAATCTGCATCACAGGCTCGAACGGCAAGACTACGACAACATCGCTTATCTACAAGATTATGAGCGATGCTGGTCGCAAGGTATCTCTCGGTGGCAACATCGGCGAGAGCTTTGCATACTCGGTAGCTACAGACAAGTACTTCTGGCACGTCTTGGAGCTTAGCTCATTCCAGCTTGACGGCTGCTACAAATTCAAGGCAGACATCGGCGTATTGACCAACATCACGCCCGACCACCTCGACCGCTACGACTACAAATTGGAGAACTACGCACGCTCGAAGATGCGCATCACGCAGAACCAGGGCGCCTCGGACTTCTTCATCTACTCGGCCGACGACAACGAGACAAACAACATGCTCGCTGAGATGGACGATACGTTGCGTGCACGCCAGTTGCCCTTCGCCATTAACACCGCGATTGCAAGTGGTGATGGTGACGCCATCCTCGAGGGTCACACCTTCACAGCTACCGTAGGCAAGAAGTCGGTGACTATCGACACACGCAAGATGCAGATTGAGGGCATGCACAACATCTACAACGCGATGTCGGCAGCACTTGCGACACTCGCAGCAGGCATCGAGCCCAAGCAGATTAAGCGCTCGATATATGAATTCTCGCCCGTAGAGCACCGCCTCGAACCCGCAGGCACGGCTAACGATATACAGTGGATAAACGACTCGAAGGCAACAAACGTGGACTCTGTATGGTATGCACTCGAGAGCATGAAGCGCCCAACGGTATGGATTGCTGGTGGCACAGACAAGGGTAACGACTACACCCCCATCAAGGAGTTTGCGCGCCGCAAAGTTAAGGCACTCATCTGCATGGGTATTGACAACGCTAAGCTCGTACGCGACTTCCAGGGCATAGTCCCCGTAATACGCGACTGCCACACCTTCGAGGAGGCTATGGTAGCGGCACGCGCCGAGGCCAAGGAGGGTGACACCGTACTTCTCTCGCCTGCATGTGCAAGCTTCGACCTCTTCCGCAACTACGAGGAGCGTGGCCGCATGTTCAAAGAGTGGGTAAAGGAGAATGTATTAAAGTAACTTAAGAGATGACAACAAAGAGCAATAGAGGGACAGAGACAACACCTGGTGAGCTTCTTACGCGCCGAAAGCGCATATTGGAGGGCGATCGCACACTGTGGATAATATTCGCAGTGCTCATCGTCATATCCATCCTCGTGGTCTATTCATCGACCGCAAAGATGGCATACGACATCACCACAAACCTCTCTACAACCGACTCACTACGCCAGCAGCTGATGCTCGTGGTAATGGCCGTGCTCATTGTCTTCATCACCCACAAGATAAACTACACCGTCGTGCGTATGCTTACGCCGAGCTTCTTCTGGTTATTCGTCTTCTTGACGGTGCTCACCTACTTCGTGGGTGGCACAACGAATGGCGCAGCACGCTGGTTGCCCATCGGCTCGTTCCAGTTGCAGCCCTCGGAGGGTCTTAAGATACTCACAATACTTATGTTGGCACGCCGCATGGAGACACGCCAAAAGGATATAGACAAGATACCCATCCTGCCTACATCGTGGCGCCTAAACGACCCCAAACAGATAAAGATTATTAAGGAGAACACATGGCCTCTGATCAGCCCCATGGCCATTGCGTGTGCCGTGATTCTACCTGCCCACACCTCCTCGGCAGTCCTTATCTTCGCAGCATCGCTGCTTATGCTCTACATCGGTCGTGTGTCGCTACGCGAACTTATGAAGTTTGTCGTTGTAACCTCGGCAGTGGGCATTCTCGGCATTGCATCTATGTCTCTCGTGGGCATGGGACGTGGTGACACGGCGGGAGGTCGCTTCTCGCAGTGGATTAACACATGGGTCGATGGCAAGCATGATGCAGTGTATGAATTCTCGGACACAGAGCGCGCGATGATTGCGATACATGAGGGTGGACTCTTCGGTAAGGGCGCGGGACATAGTGCCTCACGCGCAGCGATTATTCACCCCGAGAGTGACTACGCATACTCCTTCTTCACCTCGGAGTATGGCATCGTGGCGGCCATAATACTCATGCTGCTCTACCTCTGGATAACATTCCGCGCGATAGAGATATGTCGTCGCTGCATTAAACCATTCCCGACACTGATAACCGCAGGCCTCGGACTACTCATAACGTGCCAGGCGCTGCTACACATACTCGTACAGGTGAACATCCTCCCCGAGACTGGACAGAACCTACCCCTCGTATCGCGAGGTGGTTCGTCGCTGATATTCACCGCCATAGCCTTTGGCTTGATACTCAGCGTAAGCCGTACGAACGAACAAAACATGATAAAAGAGAGTAAAGAGAATGAGTGACGTTATAAGATTGGATAAGTATCTATGGGCGGTGCGCGTATTTAAGACACGCAGCGATGCCGCAGATGCCATACGCCAAAACCGTGTATTGGTCAACGATGCCTACGCCAAGCCCTCGCGCGAGGTTAAGGTGGGCGACATGATATCGGTACGTCGTGAGCGCGTGCACTACAGCTACAAGGTTCTTGACCTTGTGTCGAGCCGCCAGCCCGCGAAGAATGTGCCCATGTACTGCCTCAACTGCACACCCCAGGAGGAGTTGGACAAGCTCAACGTGCCACACGAGACCATCTTCGTCTTCCGCGAGCGCGGCATGGGACGCCCCACGAAGAAGGACCGCCGAAATATCGACGCACTAATGGACGGCTTCTTCTACGATGCTGATGACGACATGACAGACGACGAGGATTAATCGACATTAAACAAAGAAATAAACAATAACAAATTAAAATACAACGATTTATGGAATACGATTTCAGAGCCATAGAGCCTAAATGGCAGAAGAGATGGCAAGAGGAAGGCACCTACAAGGTAGATGTAGATGCTTCACGCCCCAAGTTCTACGTGTTGGACATGTTCCCCTACCCATCGGGTGCGGGTCTCCATGTAGGCCACCCACTCGGTTACATCGCATCGGACATCTACTCGCGCTACAAGCGTCAGAGTGGCTTCAATGTGCTTCACCCCATGGGTTACGACGCCTTCGGTCTCCCCGCAGAGCAGTACGCTATCCAGACAGGTCAGCACCCCGCAGTAACCACCGAGGAGAACATCTCTCGCTACCGCTCACAGCTCGACAAGATTGGCTTCTCGTACGACTGGTCACGCGAGGTACGCACATGCGAGCCCGACTACTACCACTGGACACAGTGGGCGTTCCTCAAGATGTTCGACCACTGGTATAACAACCTTTCGCAGAAGGCTGAGCCTATCACAGCCCTCGTAGCACACTTCGAGGCTGAGGGTACCGCAGGCATCGACGCTGCAGAGACCGCACACCTAACGTTTACCGCCGAAGAGTGGAAGGCTATGAGCGAGGCCGAGCGCGAGCAGGTGTTGCAGAACTACCGCCTTGCGTTCCGTGCCGATACGATGGTAAACTGGTGCCCCGCACTCGGCACTGTGCTTGCCAACGACGAGGTTAAGGAGGGTCTCTCAGTGCGTGGTGGTCACCCCGTAGAGCAGAAGCGCATGAAGCAGTGGTTGTTGCGCGTTACGGCATACGCACAGCGCATGCTCGATGGCCTCGATAAGCTCGAGTGGAGCGAGTCGTTGAAGGAGATTCAGCGCAACTGGATTGGCCGCTCGGTAGGTGCGCAGGTATTCTTCGATGTTAAGGACTCAGAGCGCAAGCTCGAGATCTTCACCACACGCCCCGATACTATCTACGGCGTGACATTCATGGTTATCGCCCCCGAGCACGAGTGGGTGGAGGAGCTTACAACGGCTGAGAACCGCGAGGCTGTAGAGGCATACATCGCCGAGACTAAGCGTCGCTCGGAGCGTGAGCGTATCGCCGACACAAAGCGTGTTAGCGGCGTTAAGACTGGCTCTTACGCCATCAACCCATTCTCTGGTCGCGAGATTCCTATCTATATCTCTGACTACGTATTGGCAGGCTACGGTACAGGTGCTATCATGGCAGTTCCTGCACACGACTCACGCGACTACGCCTTTGCACGCCACTTCGGCATCGAGATTATCCCCGTTGTTGAGGGTGGTAACCTCGAGGTTGAGTCATACGACGCTAAGGAGGGTAACGTAATCAACTCGGACATCATCAACGGCATGGATGTTAAGGATGCCATCAACTTCATGTTCGAGGAGGTTGAGCGCCGCGGCTTGGGTAAGAAGCTTATCAACTACCGCTTGCGTGACGCTATCTTCTCACGCCAGCGCTACTGGGGCGAGCCCTTCCCTATCTACTACAAAAATGATGTAGCTTACCGTCTCTCTGACGAGCAGCTTCCTCTCACATTGCCCCCTATCGAGAACTTCGGTCCTACCGAGGAGGGTGAGCCTCCTTTGGCACGCGTAGAGAAGTGGCACACAGCAGAGGGCTACCCCTATGAGCTCTCGACAATGCCCGGCTTCGCTGGCTCATCGGCATACTTCCTTCGCTATATGGATCCCCACAACAACAAGGGTCTCGTGGGCAAGGAGGCAAACGAGTACTGGCGCAATGTTGACTTGTATGTGGGTGGTATCGAGCACGCAACAGGTCACCTCATGTACTCACGCTTCTGGAATATGTTCCTCTACGACCTCGGTTATGTATGCGAGTCGGAGCCATTCAAGAAGCTCGTAAACCAGGGTATGATTCAGGGTCGTTCAAACTTCGTGTACCGCATCGTGGGCACAAACCAGTTTGTATCACTCGGTCTTAAGGATCAGTACCAGACACAGGAGATTCACGTCGACGTAAACATCGTCAAGAACGACGTTCTCGACCTCGACGCCTTCCGCGCATGGCGCCCCGAGTTCAACGATGCAGAGTTCGTATTGGAGGATGGCAAGTATATCTGCGGCTGGGCTGTGGAGAAGATGTCTAAGTCTATGTTCAACGTCGTTAACCCCGACTACATCGTTGAGGCTTACGGCGCCGACACATTGCGTATGTACGAGATGTTCCTCGGACCCTTGGAGCAGTCTAAGCCCTGGGATACTAACGGTATCGACGGCGTACACAAGTTCTTGCGCCGCTTCTGGGCTAAGTTCTACTCTCGCGATGGCGTACTCCTCGTAAACGACGAGAAGGCGACACCCGCAGAGCTTAAGATACTCCACAAGACCATCAAGAAGGTTGGCGAGGATATCGAGAACTTCTCGTTCAACACCTCTGTTGCGGCATTTATGATCTGCCTCAACGAGCTTGGCGACTGCTCAAAGCGCGAGATTTTGGAGCCTTTGACAGCTCTTATCGCACCCTTCGCACCACATATCGCTGAGGAGTTGTGGCACGTGCTCGGCCACGAGACAACGGTATGCGACGCCGCATTCCCCAAGTTCATCACCGAGTACCTCGTGGAGAACTCATTCGAGTACCCCGTTATGATCAACGGCAAGCTCCGCTTCAAGCAGGAGTATGCCCTCGACCTTACTCAGGATGATATCGTGGCACACATCGTCACTACCGAGGGCGCACAGAAGTGGCTCGAGGGTAAGCAGCCCAAGAAGATCATCGTGGTTAAGGGCAAGATCATCAACATCGTGATGTAATGCGTAGGTTTATTTCGGAGTCGGTATTTGCCGGTCTATTGATCGGCATTGCCGGCCTCGTATTCCTGCACGTCGGAGGCTTAGATGAGGGCAGAGGCTTCGGAGAGTTAGGCGGTGCTGTACTCTTCGCCTTTGGACTTATGTCGGTAAGCGTGAGCAAGGCGTTGCTCTTCACGGGCAAGGCGGGCTACCTCCCATATAAGGAGTCGTTACAGCTTATCCCTATGGTTCTGTTTAATGCTGTGGGCTGCCTCCTTATGGCGGGCATAGCATACTATACCTTCAACGAGAATGCCCTGGCGACGCTCGATGCCGTTATGGTAGCACGCGAGGCTGCGTCGTGGCGCATCGCTTTAACCTCCATAGGTACGGGTGTCATCGTTACGATGGCTCTGCATGGCGTGCGTAATGGCACCTACCTTCCACTGCTCTATGGCGTACCCGTATTCATCATGTGTGGACTACCCCACAGCATCGCCGACGCCTTCTACTACTGCGTGGCGATACTACACGGGAGGTTCGCTTGGTGGATGATTATGGCGTGGGTGTGGTCGGTCATCGGCAACTACATCGGCTGCAACCTCCCCCGCTGGTTTATGGGCGACAAGTTCGACACTAAATAACAATAAGTGGCTACTCCGAGTGGGTAGCCACCTTTTTGTAACTCTACCTCAAAATAGCAAGCAACACTATATTAAACTATACTGAAGCTTTGAGAATAGAGCCGAAATTAGTAACTTTGTGGTATGGAGAGTAGAACTATCATAGTGCGCGCTGCGGTGCGCGAGGATGCTGACATTATCGCCATGGCCGTAGCCATGGCCATTGGCGACGAGACGACACTACGCAACTACTGCGGCGAGGAGTATATCGCAGTGCTAACAGAGATTGCACGACGCAAGGCTACGCAGTATAGCTGGCAGTATGCCCTCGTTGCCGAGGTAGATGGCATGGTGGCGGGCGCTATTGTGGGCTACGACGGCGCAAAGCTATATACCCTCCGCGAGGGAACATTCGCCACGTTCCGCGACTGCATAGGGCGCACACCAACGATAGTGGATGAGACCACAGCGGGCGAGTACTACCTTGACTCAGTGGGTGTATTACCCCAATATCGAGGTCTCGGCGTGGGTCGCGCCCTGGTATCGGCATTTTGCGATAGAGCATTTGCCGAGGGGCATAACCGCGTGGGACTTATCGTGGACTACGAGAACCCCGATGCTGAGAAGTTGTACACTTCGCTAGGGTTCAAGCGCGTCGGCACACGCCCATTCTTCAACCACCAGATGTGGCACTTGCAGAGGTGCGCAACAATAGCCAACACACTCAACAACATTGAGGAGCATGCAACCGACACTAATATTCACAAACGAGTGGAGCAGTCATTAGATATCACCCCCTTTCAGCGAAGGGTGTATCTGGAGTTACTGAGCGTGCCTTGTGGTCAGACTATCACATATGGTGAATTGGCACGTCGTATAGGTTGTCGCAGTGCTCAAGCTGTGGGGCAAGCTCTCAAACGAAACCCCTTTGCTCCAGACGTACCATGTCATAGAGTAGTAGCTTCGGATGGTTCAATAGGAGGATATTTTGGACAACGTAACGGCAAACAAATTGAGCGAAAACGAGAACTGCTCGAAATTGAGAAACAATATAATGGGAGTAACGATGCAAAATCAATATAAAAAACCAAGGCGAGTATTTGTTACGGGGGCAGGACATGGCATTGGTCGTGCCATTGTCGAGGCATTTGCGAAGGAGGGTGACCGCGTTGCCTTCTGCGACATAGACACTGCACGCGGCAAGGAAGTAGCAGCAACTACGGGGACACGTTTCTTTGCCCTTGATGTATGCGACAAAGAGGCATTGGAGGGCGCTGTAAAGACCTTATTCGAAGAGTGGGGCGACCTCGACATAATAGTTAATAATGTGGGTATAAGCGAGTTTGAACCTATCACCGAGACAACGGTAGAGCACTTCGAGAGGGTCGTCAACACCAACCTACGCTCCGCCTATATAACCGCACGCCTCATGGCTATGCACCGCGCAAAGATGGGTGCAACAAATCCCTATGGTCGCATCGTGAACATATGCTCCACGCGCTACCAACAGAGCGAACCCCATAGTGAGGCATACGCCGCGTCAAAGGGTGGCATATGGTCGTTGACACACGCCCTATCATTATCTCTCGCGCCATATCATATCACGGTTAACTGCATAGCCCCAGGCTGGATAAATGTCAACGAGGATGAGGTATTGCGCCCCGAGGACCATGCCTTCCACCCCTCTGGCAGAGTTGGCACGACGGAGGATATTGCTCACACATGTCTCTTCTTGTGCAATGCAAAGAGCAACTTTATTAATGGTGAGTGCATCACCGTGGATGGCGGCGTCACAAAGAAGATGATTTATCCATAGCCCCTCACGAAAACTAACTATCACAATACGCCTCTGGTATTAGAATGGTGTTGGTACACCAGAAAAGGGGGAAAACAAAAAAGAGAGGCTTAAAACCTCTCTTCTTCTGTGGTGCCACCGGGATTCGAACTGCGAAGCAGTAGAGCCGATACCATATAAAAAAGCGAAGGGCAAAAGCCCGAGCAATAAATCACCATCATATCGGCTCAACCAGCATTAAGTGAGCAATGCCGCAGTGACACAGCGAGGTTATTGATAGTTCACGATGTAGAGCATAGCCGAAGGCTGTGGGATTGTGAATGATGGTGTGGGCTTGCACACAAACCATCATACACATGACCAACAAGACGACGAATGTCGTCGGCTCTACATCGCAATATAAAACTGCACAAAACAAAAAAGAGAGGCTTAAAACCTCTCTTCTTCTGTGGTGCCACCGGGATTCGAACCAGGGACACAAGGATTTTCAGTCCTTTGCTCTACCAACTGAGCTATGGCACCATCATTTATGCTTAACTTTTCTTAAGCGAGTGCAAAGATATACACTTTTTTCTTATCTGCAAACTTTTTCGCAAAAATTATTTTACATATTTCAAATGCCGCGGCGAATAAACGCATGTACCACATTGTGTATCAGCATATTATATATATTTTGATTTTTGCACAATTTTAACTTCCTATTATATATACAAGAGGTATATTTGCATTTATCGAGTAAATTCATTATATTTGCTTGATAAACTCACAAAGCGTTTGAACAATGAAAGGTATTGTCTTGGCAGGTGGTAGCGGCACACGCCTCTACCCCATCACTAAGGGCGTGAGCAAGCAGCTACTCCCAATATTCGATAAGCCGATGGTTTACTACCCCATCTCGGTGCTTATGATGGCGGGCATACGCGAGGTGTTGATTATCTCGACACCACAAGACCTACCCTCCTTCCGCCGTCTATTGGGCAGCGGTGAGGAGTTGGGCATGGTCTTCTCATACGCCGAGCAGCCACAGCCTAACGGTCTTGCCGAGGCATTCATCATAGGTCGCGAGTTTATTGGCGACGATGCGGCATGTCTCGTCTTGGGCGACAATATCTTCTATGGCGCAGGCTTCGAGGAGCGTTTGCAGAGTGCTGCGAAGCGCACTATGGAGGAGGGTCGCGCGACTGTATTTGGCTACAAGGTAGATCGTCCCGAGCGCTATGGCGTTGTGGAGTTTGACGAGAACGGCAGGGCTATATCTATCGAGGAGAAACCCGCAGCACCCCGCTCGAACTATGCTGTTACGGGCCTCTACTTCTACCCTAATAGCGTCGTTGATATTGCAGCGGGTGTGACACCCTCAGCGCGTGGCGAGTTGGAAATTACGACAGTCAACAGCACATACCTCGAGCGCGGCGAGCTCAACGTCGAGATTCTCGACCGCGGCTACGCATGGCTCGACACTGGTACACACGACTCCCTCGCCGAGGCATCCATCTTCGTTGAGGTCATCGAGAAGCGCCAGGGTCAGAAGATCGCCTGCATCGAGGAGATTGCTTATCGCAACGGCTGGATAACACGCGAGGAGTTACACCGCCTTGCAGAACCCATGCGCGCAAATCAGTATGGACAATACCTACTCAAAATATGAAAATCTTAAAGACTGATATAGAGGGTGTTCTCATCATTGAGCCACGCCTCTTTGAGGATGAGCGAGGCTACTTTTTCGAGGCCTTCAGCGAGCGTAAATTCGCTGAGCTCACGGGCATCGAGACGCGCTTCGTGCAGGACAACGAGTCGCGCTCAAGCGTAGGTGTTGTGCGCGGGTTACACTTCCAGTTGCCACCCCATGCGCAGTCGAAACTCGTGCGTGTGGTGCGCGGTGCGATACTCGATGTCGCGGTGGATATACGTCGTGGGTCCCCCACCTTTGGTCGCTATGTCGCTGTTGAGCTCAGCGAACACAACCACCGTCAACTCTTTATACCTCACGGCTTTGCCCACGGATTTAGCGTCATAGAGGGCAATGCCATCGTGGAGTATAAGTGCGACAACTACTATGCCCCCGAGGCGGAGGGCGCAATACGCTGGGATGACCCCACGCTCGCAATCGACTGGAAAGTAGCTGACAGCGAGGTTATTGTATCGGCAAAAGATAAGGCAAATCCACTATTCAAAGAGTGCAAGGCACTATTTGAATACAACTGCGACTACTATGCGTAAGATACTCGTAACAGGTGGCAACGGACAGCTCGGCGAGGCGATACGTCGCGCCGCGGAGGGAAGCGCACACCGCTACACCTTTGCTACCATTAACGAGTTGAATATCTGTAATCGCGCAGATGTAGAGCGCCATATTACAGAGAATAAGATAGATGCGATTATCAACTGCGCCGCATATACCGATGTCGAGGGCGCAGAGGATAACATGGAGGCGGCATACGCCATAAACAGCACCGCCGTAGCGGGATTGGCAGAGGCGTGCAAGAGACTTAGTGTCAAGCTAATACACATATCAACGGACTACGTATTTGGTGGCGATACCATGCGCAGAACACCCTACACCGAGGATGACACCATAGCACCGCTCAGCGTCTATGGCAAAAGTAAAGCAGAAGGTGAAGTGGCTGTTGTAGAGCACGATGGCATTGTTATCCGCACCTCGTGGCTATATGCTCCATGGGGCAAGAATTTTGTTTTGACGATGCTACGCCTTGGCGATGAGCGCGATGAGATAAGTGTAGTTGACGACCAGCGTGGCACACCCACATCAGCATTGGGTCTCGCGCGCGCGATAGTATTAATGGTCGACACCGACGCGATAGATACCATGCGCGGCATCTACCACTATACCGATGGTGGCGAGTGCACATGGCACGACTTTGCGTGCGAGATTATGGCGCAAGCAGGGCTAAAATGTCGCGTAGAGCCATGCACAACTGCGGAGCGCAATATGCGCGCTGAGCGACCAGCATATTCAGTGCTTAACACCGAGCGCATAGTGGCAATCGAAGGCATAGATATAGCCCCATGGCAAGAGAGACTTAAAGAGGTTATATCACTTATAAACAGCTAATTATGGAGAAGCGCAATATACTTATTACGGGTGGTGCGGGCTTTATTGGCAGCCACGTGGTGGAGCTTATGACAACGAAGTATCCACACTACCACATCGTGACCCTCGACAAACTAACCTATGCGGGCAGTCTCAGCAATATCGCCGAGGCCATGAAGCGTTCCAACCACACATTCGTTGAAGGCGACATCTGCGACAAGGAGCTCGTTGAGCGCATCTTTGCGGAGCACCATATCGATGGCGTTATGCACCTCGCTGCCGAGAGCCATGTAGATCGCTCAATCAGCGCGCCTATGCTCTTTGCCTTGAACAATATCCTGGGCACTATTACCCTTCTGGAGGCGGCACGCAAGGCATGGGCAGGCGATTATGCCGGCAAGCGCTTCCACCATATCTCTACGGACGAGGTATATGGCGCACTACCCCTCGAGGGCGGTAAGTTCACGGAGGAGTCGCGATACGAACCCCATTCGCCATATTCTGCATCGAAGGCATCGTCGGACCACTTCGTACGCGCCTACCACGACACATACGGCCTTCCCACAGTTATTACAAACTGCTCAAATAACTATGGCGAGAGGCAGTACCCCGAGAAGCTGATACCTCTATTTATAAATAATATCGTGAAGCGCCTCCCCTTGCCCGTCTATGGCACGGGATGCAATGTGCGTGATTGGTTGTATGTTGGCGACCATGCCGCAGCACTCGATGCGGTCTTTCACCGCGGTGCCGATGGCGAGACATACAACATCGGAGGCGATAATGAGTGGACAAATATCGAGCTTATAAAGCGCCTTATCGCCGTTACCGACAGCGAGTTAGGTCGCAAGGAGGGCGAGAGCCTCGCGCTTATTACCTTTATTGAGGACCGCGCGGGCCACGACCTACGCTACGCCATCGACTCCACAAAGCTACAGCGCGACTTGGGTTGGAAGCCCGCTATGGAGTTTGAGGAGGGCCTCCGCCGCACCGTGCGCTGGTACCTTAATGGCTTAAAATAATCCCAGCTTAATTTTCTCTGAAATGGCTTTACGCGCAGCAACCTTTGCTGCGTCAAGACGTCGTTGTGCCTTGGCTTCAGCCTTGGCATCACCCTTTGTGCGTGCCTCAGCCACAGCGAAGTAGAGATCCCACAACTTCATTTCTGCCGTCACCTCGCGCTGCGCAAGGGTGTACTCTGCGGCCTTTGCTGCTGTCGTAGCCGCACTATCGGAGTAGGCGTGACGGTAGCCCTTGACATCGTTCCAGTGTCCGCGTGTGAAGTCGGGGAAGGCGACAGCGGCGCAGTTGTTATCCATAGACAACGAGCCTAGTTCTGCCAAGCAACACCACTCCGCCATGTCGTAGACATCCATATCGAGAGGCAAGCCATTCTGCAAACAGTATGCAAGGCGGGCATCCATAATGTAGTCCATGCCGCCATGTCCCATCTCGCGTCCCAACTCACCAAACTGCTCAATCAAGGGGTGACGGTATGCCTCCATAAGCATCGCGCGCTGCTCTGCCGAGACAAAGCCGTGAGCATTGAGATTATCCATCTGTGGCGCTCCCGCAAGCTTTGCACCCTCAGCCGAGAGGGCAAACTCTGGCGTAGGATACTTCGTCGCGTAACCCTTTGTGCCCGTAAGCTTAAAGAGACGGTTATAGGGCTGTGGCGTCATCACATTGTGCTGAATCTCAACTACCTTACCGCGTGCAGTGCGCATAAGTGTCGTTGTGTGGTCGCCATTGCGGAACTCCTTGCACTCCTCGCCCGTGCGGCTCTCGACAAGCTCCCTACCCACGAAGCTCTCGGTATCCATAGCCACCAGTGTCGTGAAGCGGTCGCCGCGATGGATGTTCATGCTCTGCGCAACAGGTCCGAGGCCGTGCGTCGCGTAGAGGTCACCGCGATTCTCCATGTTGTACTTCAAGCGCCAATTAAGTTCATCGGTGTCGTTATCATTGGGGTCGTGCCAGTATGAATCCCAGTAGATGTCGAGCGTGTGGATGTACGCACCCTCGGCACGCACAATCTCGCCAAAAAGTCCCTGCTGCGCCATGTTGAGCGCCGTGAGCTCGTAGTAGTCGTAGCAGCAATTCTCGAGAATGAAGCAATGGAGACGCTCTCGCTCCGCAAGGTCAATAAGGCTCCAACACTGCTCGAGATTCATAGCCGAGGGCACCTCGATAGCGACATGCTTGCCGTGCTCCATGGCGTACTTCGCTACGGGGTAGTGGTGGTTCCAGTCGGTTGCGATATATACAAGGTCGATATCTTCGCGCTCGCACAACGCCTCATAGCCATGCTCGCCATGATATACATCCGCGGGCATCATGCTCGCCTCGTAGAGGAAGCGCTGGCACGCATCGGCACGCTCACGCTCGTAGTCACACAACGCAACGACCTCAACACCAGGGATATGCACAAAGCGCATCACCGCCCATGGGCCACGCATACCGAGACCTACAAAGCCCACGCGCAGCGTCTCTATGGGCTCTACGGCGAGACCCACGACATGCTCTTGACCCTCGGGTCGCTCGGGCGTATCCACAACGATAGTACCCTTATCCCAATGCCATGTTGTTGACTTAGACAACGACTGCGCCGAGGCCTCAACACCAATAAATACAACCACTGCAACACATGCAGCAACGATATACTTTGCGAAATTCATAATGATAATATTCTGACTACCACTAGTGTGGTATTATAAAATCACGACTACGCGACCGCAGATATTTATAGAGAGTATGGCAGTGCGGTCATCAATTTTGATTGTGGCAGGGGTCACAACACCTTCACACTCCACATTGCACCTGTACTCACCCGAGGGGGGGAGCATCTTATACTCGCTAACATCAGCGATAACGCCCTCACGAGCAACGCCCGAGAGCATATAGCGTGCGCCCAAGAGGCGTGCGGCACGCTCCATATCGCCCTCAGCTATAACATTGCGCACCACCGTAGAGCTAACCTTATCCTCACCATCCTCCCTATGTTGCGCCACGCACTCCAGCTCAAAGCCGCACTCCGCAGCCAAAGGTTGCAACTTATCGAAGTTACCCTCGCTACCACGACCGAGGCGGTGGTTATACCCCACAATCATACCGACCATGCCCAAGCGCTCGATAAGCATATCGCGCACAAAACTCTCATAGGGCTGGCTGCGGAACCTATCGTCGAAGTGCGCAACGACCATGCGATCGATGCCTACATCCTCCAATAGTCGGGCACGCTCCTCGATTGTTGTGAGCAGCTGCATGCCCTCGGCACGCCCCATAGCGATGCGGGGGTGGGGGTCGAAGGTGACAACGACACTCTCGGCATCCATTCTCTTAGCCATAGCCTTGAGGTGCTCCAAAAGGACACGATGCCCCTGGTGCACACCATCAAACGAGCCTATGGTGACCACCGAACGACACAGTCTAACCGAAGTATCGAAGCCGTATTGTAGCATAGTTAGTTATTGCTCTCCTCGGCAACCTTAACGAAGTAGGCAACCTTCTCGAGGAGGGTGGTAATATCGTAGTTCTCAACGACGATGCCCTGAGGGAAGTTCAAAGGGGCAGAGGTAAAGTTCAGCACTCCCCTAATACCCGCATTGATGATGGGTAAGACAACAGACGATGCCTGCGACGTGGGCAACGACACGATGGCGATGCTTATATCCAACTCATCCACCCTCTCCTCGAACTCGTCGATATGGTAACAGGGGATGTTGTCGATGGTAGTACCCACCTTATCGGGATCGACATCGAAAGCCGCGGTGATGCGCAACTTAAGGCCCTTGCCGTTGAAATATTTTGTCACGGCCTGACCGAGGTGACCCATGCCGATAATCGCCATGTTCATGGGCTGCTCGCTGTATAGGATGCTGTTGATGAAGTCGATGAGTACCTTCACGTCGTAGCCCTTTTTCGTATCACTCGAAAAGCCTATGAGCATAAGGTCGCGGCGCACCTGCACAGCCGTGATGCCGTGCATACCCGCCAAGACGTGCGAGAAGATGTGTGTAATACCCTGGGCATGACACTTTACAAGCGTACGGCGGTACTCGCTTAATCGCTCAATGGTCTTTTCGGGTATCGGAGAGGTTATATTGTTATTTGCCATGTTTCGTTTGCTTTATGACTACTCGACAACGATCTTCGAGTCGTGGCGGTAGTGCTGGCGCACCCAGTTAGTATTTGTGTATGAGCCGTCGAGGAACTCGAAGCGGTAGGGCGTAGTCAGCGGTGTGTGAGTCTTGTCGAGGAAGCCATCGAAGCCCTCGTACATCATGCGACAGAAGATCATCGCAGCATCGTAACCACGATACGACGTACGCGAAGGTAGGCTGTTGTAGCTTGTTACATATCGGCCGTCAAAGAGGCGCACAGCTTTGTCGATGCGGTTAGCGTAGTAGGGCACGACAAAGACAACATCGTTGTGGAAGAAGATGTCGTGGTCGATATTTGTCATCTTAAGCCACTCGCGGTTACCCACAACCATGTAGTCGCCATACGATAGTCCACGACCACGTATCGAAGACTTCGTAGAGGATAGCGTTGTGAGGATGCGATCCACGTCGGTTGCCGCAGATGCCATAACAACAAATACCTTATCACCCGATCTACGCATGAGCTCCTCAATGTCTATCAAAGAGCCATTTGTGCCATCACTGTTGCGGGTGTAGAAGAACGAACCACGATTAAACTGGAAGTTGAGCGCAAGCTCCGTGCTATTTGTTGCAATCGAGTTCACCTCGTTGATAAAGGCCGAGTCGTTGCTCGAAGCGTATATCTTTACCACCTCGCGACTACCATCCAACAACCCTGCTACGGGCTCACCCTTGAGGCTCGCGGGAGCAGGCATATTGAAGAGCACGGGACTATCGTAGTCAACATACTGCAATGGTGAGACCACAGGGATGTTGTGTTTCTCGGCGTATTCGAGCAAGGGTGCAAACTCCTCGCTGTATGCGGGGCCTATGATAAGCTGCGTGTTAAGCTCACCAAAGAGGATCATATCATTGATATGTGCGGCACTACGCTTCGTGTCGAGCACCGTTAGCTCAATGGAGTAGCCCGCACTCTTGAGGTCCTCCATCGCTAGGAGCACACCGCGATAGAAATCTACGATATTCTCCTTCGACTCGCCACGAGCATGGAAGGGCAAAAGCAACGTCACCTGCAACATCGTGTTAGGTGCAACAGTTGCAAATGCGGGTGTGAGGCTCTCCGCCTCATCCACACTCTCTACCTCCTGCTCAACCGTAGCATCAACATCTGTCTCTACGACCTCCTGCAATGCATCGCTTGTATCTTCGGCATTACCCTGCTCACTCTCTGTGTTTGACGCACTCTCCTCACCCACAGGTACCTCGCTGTCGTTTTCGCGTTGTGTGCTTTCATTGCGAGAATCGTTATTATCCCTCTTTTTGTTACGACCCTTACCACTACTCTTCTTCTTGACGTTTAGCGTCATACCAGCCTTGATGTCGGTGTGGTCCTTGAGGCCGTTAAGGTCGAGGAGCTCCTGTTCTGTAAAGCCATACTTGCGCGAGAGTGAGTATAGCGTCTCTCCCGCAACAACAATGTGTACGTCCTCATCCGCTGCTACCCTTTTGGTCTCCTTGCCCTCTTTACCCTTTTTACCCACTGGTTCATCCTCGGCTTTAGTCTCGGTCTTAGCCTCCACATAGGGCACATAGAGCATCGAGTCCAAGCGCACCTCGTTACCCTTTAAGCCATTGATCTCTATTATCGAGTCCTGGCTCACGCCATAGACCTGCGAGAGCGAGTAGAGTGTATCGCCCTCCTTAACCTTGTGGACATAGTACTTCTTGCCCTGATACCTCACAGTAGTCTTCGAGGGCTCTGTCGCTACGGCCGCCGTTACAAGCACCATAGCTAGCGCAACAAGTATGAGTCGTAGTAGTTTCATCTTAAGTCCCTTAAGTGTTATTGTGTAGCCCCGCTACTTTATGCGTAGGCGTATCTCGGTGATAACCTTCTTGGTGTAGAGTGGGAAGTCGCCCTGCATCATCCACGAGTAGTAGCTGGGCTCGTCGCGGAAGATATCCTCCACCTTGCGACCCTTGTACTTACCAAAGGTGAATATCTCCTCACCCTTGTCGTTTAGTGCTATGCGTCCCGCAAAGTCCACCACCTCACCATGTGTAGAGAACGCAGCGAGCTCCTCGATAGTATCTCCGATATCGCCATAACGCTCAATCTGCGCCTCGAGCACCTCGTATGTCGCGAGTGTGTCGGCCTCCGCCGAGTGTGCATTCTCGAGATCCTTGTCGCAGTAGAATTTGTATGCCGCAACGAGTGTGCGCTGCTCCTTCTTGTGGAAGATGTTCTGCACATCCACAAACTTACGCTTGCGGAAATCGACATCTACCTCTGCACGCATAAACTCCTCCACGAGCATGGGTAGGTCGAAGCGGTTTGAGTTAAAGCCACCGAAGTCGCAACCCTCGATAAACTTAGCCAACGACTTCGCTATCTGCTTGAATGTAGGCTCATCCTTAACATCCTCGTCGCTGATGCCGTGTACGGCTGTAGCCTCTGCGGGGATGGGCATCTCGGGGTTTATGCGTCGTGTTTTAATCTGCTTTGTACCGTCGGGCTCAACCTTAACCATCGAAATCTCTACGATGCGGTCGTGTGCAGTATCTACGCCTGTTGTCTCGAGGTCGAAGAATATGATGGGACGCTTAAGTTTTAGATTCATTGTTGTTCGGAGTTTATGCCATTAGTTGTTCCCTGAGTGGCAATACAAAAGGCCACCACACATGTTTATCATATGCCCCTCTTTTTGTTAGAAGGGCGACGAGTGCAACACTCGGCGAAAATTTCAGCAATGGGTTGTACCCAAGTTTGTTGTTAGAAGGGGGTAGATGTGGTGTCAAGTCGAAATTGACACGGATGGGACATACTTGGCGTATTTCCCATTCGTGGCAATGAGCTTGGCACCGCAGATGCCCCCTTATCACAACAAACTATGCGTTGATCATCATCGGCATGAGTAGCATCAACACCTCACCTGCGTGCTTGTCGTCGTACACGGGCTTGAATACACCTGCGCGTGTAGAGTCAGCAAGCTCGATCATAACAGTGGGAGTATCGATGTTTGAGAGGATCTCAACAAGGAATGTTGACTTGAAGCCGATAGTCACGGGGGTGCCATCGTAGCTACAAGAGATGGTCTCGTTAGCAGATACTGAGAAGTCGATATCCTGAGCAGCAAGAGATATGCGGTTTGACGCGATATCCATGCGGATAAGGTTTGTTGTGGGGTTAGAACATACAGCGACACGCTTGATGCCGTTGAGAAGCTCTACACGATCAACAAGGACCTTGTTGGGGTTTGCTGAGGGGATAACAGCGTTGTAGTTGGGGTAGTTACCCTCGATAAGGCGACATACGAGCTTGTGGTTCTTGAGCTCGAATGTAACGTTCTTAGCGTCGAACATCACGCGAATAGGCTCCTCCTCCTTAAGCAATACACCCTTGAGAAGGTTCGCGGGCTTCTTGGGAAGGATGAATGATGCGTTGAAGTCAACATCGGGACACTCAACCATTGAGCGCACGAGCTTGTGAGCATCTGTAGCCACAAATGTAAGCTTGCCCTGCTCGAAGTTGAAATATACACCGTTCATCACGGGGCGGAGCTCGTCGTCAGCTGTTGCGAAGATTGTCTTGTTGATACCAGCGATGAGCATATCTACATCGAGAAGAATATCTTTGCACTCGGCGCCAATTGCAGGCATTGCGGGATAGCTTACAGCGCTTGCACCAGGGATAGAGAGTGAGCCACTTGTCCACTTAACCTTGATCTCCCATGTAGAGTCGTTAACCTCGAACTCGAGGGGCATCTCAGGGAACTCCTTGAGTGAGTCGAGCATAAGCTTTGCAGGTGCTGCGATAACGCCCTCGCGCTCTACGCTCTCAACCTTGAGGTGACCGATGATTGTTGTCTCGAGGTCAGAGGTTGTAACGGTGAGTTCCTCACCCTTGAGCTCCATAAGGAAGTAGTCGAGAATGGGGAGTGTGTTCTTGTTGCTGATAACCTTACCAGTTGTTGCGAGTAGCGACAGCAATGCTGAGCTTGATACTGTAAATTTCATAATCTTAGTTTATTTTTTGTTTTAATTAATTTTATCCTTGTTCACTCTTCGTTGTCAGAATGGTTAGATATGGCAGATGGTCACAGACCGAGAAAGCGGAGTTTACCAAAGCGTAAATGAGCATTTCTCGGGCAAGCCAGATGCCGCAGATTACCGCTTATCACAACGAAGCTAGCTTATCGAGTGCCATCTCTATCATGCGGCGCACAAAGGGTTTGTAGTCGGTGCATGCATTCTTCGCCACGCGCTGCGCGATGATAGTGCAGATTGTTGCTGCGCGGTGACCCATGAGTGCTGCGAGACCCGCGAGTGCAGAGCCCTCCATCTCGAAGTTCGTGATGCGGCGCTCGCCAAAACGGAACGACTCAATCTTCTCGTTAAGCTTGATATCGTGTGGCTGGAGGCGCACCCAACGGCCCTGGGGCGCATAGAAGCCTGGGGCAGCGATAGAGATACCCTCGCGTGTAGAGTCCTTGAAGAGTTCAAAGAGTTCTTTGTGTGCATCTACAAAGTAGGGGGCGGGGAGCTTTTTGTCCCATGCCGTATGTTCCGAGAATGCCTCCTCGAGTGCGAGGTCGCAAACGCCGTCACGGCCAGCATAGTACGACAAAAGACCATCGAAGCCGAGCGATGTGCGGGCAAAGACTACCTCACCTACCTCGATGTCCTGCTGTATAGCACCCGAAGTGCCGAGGCGCACGAGAGTCAACTGACGAAACTTCTCCTTAGTCTGGCGTGTTACAAAGTCGATATTTGCAAGAGCATCGAGCTCCGTGACGCAGATGTCGATATTACCGATACCGATACCCGTTGACATAACCGTCATGCGCTTACCCTTGTAGGTACCAGTGACGGTGAGGAACTCGCGGTTTGCCACCTCGCACTCCTTCTCGTCGAAATATTCGGCAATCATAGCCACGCGGCCAGGATCACCCACCAGGATGACGATATCGGCCAATTGTTCGGGCTTGAGATGAAGATGGAAAATCGAGCCATCTCCATTGATTATCAGCTCAGAAGAGGGTATCGTTCTCATATCTCGAAATAATTTATACACAATTTATTTTTAATATTCGCGTAAAATTAATAATTTTGTAGGAAATAGCAAAATCTTTTGCGATTTTTTAGACATGTGACTATAATAATTTAACCATAATGACACTCATTAAATCTATATCTGGCATCCGTGGCACGATTGGTGGCCGTCCCGCCGACAACCTCACACCCATAGACATCGTCAAGTTTACTACGGCATACTCACGCCTTATCAAAGATAAGAACCCCGACAAGCGCATCACAATCGTCGTAGGTCGCGATGCCCGCATCTCTGGCTCTATGGTCGATTCGTTGGTCGAGGGCACACTGCTCGGCTGCGGCGTAGATGTCATCAATGTGGGTCTCTGCACAACGCCTGGCACGGAGATGGCTGTTATCACCTACAAGGCCGACGGTGGCATCATCATCACAGCATCGCACAATCCCCGCCAATGGAACGCCCTCAAGCTTTTGAACGAGCGCGGCGAGTTCCTCGATGATGCCGAGGGTAAGGAGGTGCTCGCAATGGCCGAGGAGATGGCGTGGGACTACCCCACCATCGACCACATAGGCAAGGTCATCCGTCGCGAGGATTTTAACTCGAAGCACATAGAGCAGGTCTTGGCGTTACCGCTTGTAAATGTCGAGGCTGTGCGCCAGCGCAAGTTCAAGGTGGTGGTGGATGCCGTAAACTCTGTTGGTGGCGTTGTCATCCCCGCACTCTTGAAGGAGTTGGGCTGCGAGGTCGTGGAGCTTAACTGCGACCCCACAGGCGAATTCGCACACAACCCCGAGCCACTACCCGAGAACCTCACCGAGATCTCGGAGGTTATACGCAAAGAGGGTGCCGACCTCGGCATCGTCGTAGATCCCGACGTAGATCGCTTGGCTTTCGTAATGGAGAATGGCGAGATGTTTGTTGAGGAGTACACATTGGTGGCTGTAGCGGACTATGTTTTGAAGCACACGAAGGGTAACACGGTCTCTAATTTGTCGTCGTCACGCGCACTTAGCGATGTTACATCACGCTACGAGGGCTGCACCTATGCTGCCGCTGCCGTGGGCGAGGTAAATGTGGTCAAAAAGATGAAAGATACGGGAGCTGTAATTGGTGGCGAGGGCAATGGTGGCGTCATCTATCCCGAGTTGCACTATGGCCGTGATGCATTGGTGGGCGTTGCTCTCTTTTTGACCTATTTCGCAGGCCTCAACATGACTATGTCGGAGTTGCGTAAGACATACCCCGCATACTTCGCATCGAAGAACAAGATTGAGCTTACACCCGAGATTAACGTTGACCTTATACTTGAGACCATAAAGAGTAGATACTCAAACGAAAAGGTCAACGATATTGACGGCGTAAAGATAGACTTTGCCGAGAACTGGGTACACCTCCGCAAGTCGAATACCGAGCCTATCATCCGCGTCTATACCGAGGCTAAAACCATGGCCGAGGCAGATGCCTTGGCAAAGCGTTTTATTTCCGAAATAGAACAAATTTGCAAAGCATAAAAAAAGCATAATACATATATTAATTATACTTAAAACCTACCATTATGAAACTTGCAAACGACTACATCAAGCAGAATCGTGAGCGCTTCTTGGAGGAGCTCTTCGACCTTCTTCGCATACCCTCAATCAGTGCACAGCCATCACTCCACAAACAGGACATGGTGCGTTGCGCAGAGTGGCTCGCAGCATCGCTCGTTAAGGCAGGTGCCGACCGTGCCGAGGTGATGCCCACAGAGGGTAACCCCGTGGTATATGCCGAGAAGATTATCGACCCCAAGGCAAAGACTGTCCTTGTCTATGGCCACTACGATGTAATGCCCGAGGATCCTATCGACGAGTGGAAGACCAACCCCTTCGAGCCAGAGATTAAGGATGGCCGCATCTGGTGCCGTGGCGCCGATGACGACAAGGGTCAGCTCTTCATGCACGCCAAGGCTTTCGAGGCTATGGTAGCAACAGATACTCTCCCCTGCAATGTTAAGTTCATGCTCGAGGGCGAGGAGGAGATTGGCTCACCCAGCCTCTACAAATTCTGCGCCGACTACAAGAAGATGCTTAAGGCGGACATCATCCTCGTATCTGACACCTCTATGTTGGGTCTCGACTGCCCCACCATCACTGCGGGCTTGCGCGGCTTGACATATATGCAGGTGGAGGTTACTGGTCCCGATAAGGATTTGCACTCAGGTTTGTTCGGTGGTGCTGTTGCTAACCCCGCAAACGTACTCGCAAAGCTCGTAGCATCGCTCACTGACGAGTTCGGTCGTGTTACCATCCCTGGCTTCTACGACGACGTACGCATCCTCACAGATGCCGAGCGTAAGGCTATGAACAAGGCTCCATTCTCGCTCGACGAGTATAAGAAGGCACTCGACCTCGGCGACGTAGCTGGTGAGGTTGACTACACAACATTGGAGCGCACAGGTATCCGTCCATCGCTCGACGTAAACGGCATCTGGAGCGGTTACACTGGCGAGGGTACTAAGACCGTAATCCCCTCTAAGGCATACGCAAAGATCTCTATGCGCCTTGTGCCTAACCAGGACTTCAAGAAGATTGCTAAGCTCTTCGAGAAGCACTTCCGCCGCATCGCGCCTAAGAGCGTGAAGGTTAAGGTTGAGTTCTTGCACGGTGGTGCTCCCTACGTATCGCCTACCGACCTCCCAGCATACAAGGCAGCGGAGAAGGCCGTAGAGACTACATTCGGCATCACACCACTTCCATTCTACTCTGGTGGTTCTATTCCAATCATTTCGGGCTTCGAGAACATCCTCGGCATCAAGTCTATCTTGTTGGGCTTCGGCCTCTCGAAGGATGCCATCCACTCTCCTAACGAGAGCTATGGTCTCGACCAGTTCGACAAGGGTTTGGAGACAATTCCATACTTCTACAAGTACTTCGCTGAGTCGAAGTAAGCGACCGCTTATTATCACGCATAATGCCCCTAAAGCCATTTTAGGGGCATTATTCAAATATGCTACACCATGAAACGACTACTAACAACCATTTTCACCCTCACGCTACTAGGTTGCACACAGACACAGGAGGCCAAGGAGGAGCTTTATTCTAAGCATGTCTCATTCCCCAAAGGCGCTACGGCTGAGCAGAAGATAGATATGGCTGCGCGCGTTGTGCCATCCGAGAAGCAGCTCGCATGGCAAGAGTTGGAGCTCACTGCCTTTATCCACTTCGGCATCAACACCTTCACAGATAGCGAGTGGGGAAGTGGCGCGGAGGACCCCGCAATGTTCAACCCCACGGAGCTGGACTGCGAGCAGTGGGTACTCACGCTTAAGAGGGGTGGCTTCAAGATGGTAATCCTCACCGCTAAGCACCACGACGGCTTCTGCTTGTGGCCCACTGCAACTACCGACCACTCCGTTGTTCACTCTCCATGGAGGGATGGCAAGGGCGATGTTGTGCGTGAGCTTAGCGAGGCATGCCGCAAGCACGACATGAAGTTCGGCTTCTACATCTCACCCTGGGACCGCCACGCCCCAGCATATGGCGACTCACCCGCCTATAACGCATACTTCATCGCACAGCTCACGGAGCTACTCACCAACTATGGCAAGGTTGACGAGGTGTGGTTCGATGGTGCATGTGGCGAGGGTCCCAATGGCAAGCGTCAGGTTTACGACTGGGATAGCATCCTCGCTACGGTTAACACTATACAGCCCAATGCAGTAACGGCAATTATGGGCGATGATGTTCGCTGGGTAGGCAATGAGGGTGGCCGAGGCAGAGAGACAGAGTGGAGCGCAACACCCTACACTCCCCTATCACACGTTGGAGGCCCAGAGGCAAATGCAGCACTTGGTCTCGGAGAGATGACACCAGATCTGGGTAGCAGAGAGCTTGTTACAAGAGCTGAGGACGTGTATTGGTACCCCTCTGAGGTCGATGTTTCTATCCGCCCAGGATGGTTCTACCACAGCTATGAGAATGATAAGGTACGCACGCTAAAGAACCTTGTCGATATATACTACACTTCGGTTGGCCGCAACTCTGTATTACTACTCAACATTCCTCCCGATAGACGAGGCTTGATCCACGAGATTGATGCCGAGCGCATCGAGGCATTTGGCAACTATATAGCCGAGAACTTTACCAAGAGTAAGATTGCCAATAAGGTGAGCACATGGCGCGCCGAGGCGGGCGAGAGCCGCGAGTATAATATTAAGGCGGGCGAGAGAGTAAATACAGTGCTCTTGCAGGAGGATATACGTCGCGGCCAGCGTGTTGAGCGCTTCACAATCGAGGCTTATGTCGATGGTGCATGGCACACCGTTGCTGAGGGCACAACAATAGGCTATAAGAGGTTATTAAAGTTTGAGGAGTGCGCAGCGGAGCGCATTCGCGTTACGATTAACGAGTGCCGAGCTACGGCCAACATCTCGAATGTAGCAGCCTACTGCGCCAAGGAGATTGCGGAGTAAGGAGAGAGAATTTATAGAGATTAGGGAAGTTAAGGAGCTACCACTCACTAACTTCCCTAAATTCGTTTATCGACCCCTCTCTTTCCAGCCCGATAGAGTTTTATTAGTGTGGTCGGCTAATTACGGCGCACCATGAGAGATAAAATTTCGTAGGAGAAGGTAGTAGATGCAATGCTCGACAAAAATGCCGTCGATGGGTAGTACTTGGCGTACATCCCATTGACGGCACTTTTGTTAGCGGCAGCAGATGCTGCCTTATCGTACGAAATTATCTCTTCATGCGGCGCTGCTCACGATTAAGCTGCTCCTGCTGCTGACGCAACGCCTCCTCGTAACGCTCCTGGAACTTAGACTTCTTGCGGGGCTTTGAGGCATTTGCAAGAAGACGCTCACGCACCTTGTCGTCATTTACTGAGCGACGGATGATAAACATAATGAGCATTGTGAGAATCTGCGATACGAAGTAGTAGTAGCAGAGACCTGATGAGTAGCTGTTCATGAAGCAGAGCATCATGAATGGCATGAAGTAAACCATCATGAACTTCATCATGCCCGCGCCGGGCTGGCCTGCGGTTGTTGCAGACTGCTGCTTGTATGTCATGAACGAGTAGCCGAAGAGCGAGAGCGCCATGAGGAGCGCAAAGAGGCTCATGTGATCACCATAGAAGGGGATGTTAAAGCCAAAATCGAGTACGCTATCGTATGCCGAGAGGTCGTCTGCCCAGAGGAAGCCCTGGCCACGCAACTCGATACTTGCGGGGAAGAAGCGGAACATAGCCCAAAGAATAGGCATCTGGATGAGCAGTGGCAAGCAACCACCCATAGGGCTGATGCCAGCCTTGCGGTAGAGCTCCATTGTCGCCTGCTGCTTCTTCATAGCATCGTCAGGGTTGGGGTACTTCTTGTTTATCTCCTCGAGTTCGGGACGCACAGCGCGCATCTTGGCTGTTGACATGTAGCTCTTATATGTCAAAGGCAAGATAAGGAGCTTAACCATGATTGTGAGGATGAGGATGATAAGACCGAAACTCAAGCCGTAGCTCTTCAACCACTGGAATACGGGGATGGTGAGGAAGCGGTTAACCCAACCGATAATCCAACCACCCATGGGGATAACCTCCTCGAGGTGTGTCTCCTTGCCCGCGAACTTCACATCCTTCATGATTGTGAAGTCGTTAGGACCGTAGTAGAACGCAAATTTGTAGCTCTCCTGCTCGGCGTCGAAAGGAACTGTAATATCAGTCTTGAACGACTTTACATAGTCTTTGCCCTCCTTGCTTGATGTACCAAAACGAACGGTACCGTTGATAGGCTCCTTGGCGATAAATGCAGATGTGAAGTACTGCTGCTTAAGAGCAATCCAGTCAAGGTCGGTGAGCTTCTCCTTGCCACCGTCAGCATCAATCTCATCTACATCGCCATCCTTATGCTCGCAGTACGCAATGGTTGTTGCAGCGCTCTCAGTAGCAAAGTTACGCTCGTTCTTTACGCTCTTATTGCTCCAGTTGATAGCAATCTTCTCCTGGTTTGAGAGCCACTTATCGAGGCCCTGCTGGTTGAGCGTGAAGTCAACGAGGTAGTCGCGGCTAGGATTACCTGTGTTGTGGATGGTATAGACATACTCAACGTATGACTCAGGGTCGAGCTGCAACTTCATAGCTACACGACAACCCTTGCCATTCTCGAGAGAGTCCACCTGAGGAGTGAAGTAGTAGTCACCACTATTTACACTCTCAGTACTACCGTCATGCTTAAGCTTCATGCCGAAAGCTGCAGTGCCTGGCACCATCATCTTAACGCGCTCAGTGCGCTCGCCCTCAGCATATTTGAAGTGCTCCTTAAGCTCCACATCCGAGATCAAACCACCCTTGTTGTCGAACGTAACGGCGATATAGTCGTTCTCGTAGGTGTAGGGCGCAGACTCACCCTCCAATGCTGTGAGGAGAGTCTCACCATGCAAGTTCAATCGGCCAAGCTCAGCATTTGCCGCAATGGTAGAGTCGCGCAAGAAACGCTCCTCGGCCGTCATAGCCTCCTCAGCCAATCGTGCAGCCTCATCCTCAGCAGCCTTCACAGCCTCCTTCTTGGCCTGTGTCTGCTCATACTTCTTCTGCTGCTCAGCCTGCTTCTCGCTCACATTGACCTGATAGATGCCATAGCCAATAAAGAGGACTACCATCAGGGCAATTCCAATAATCGTATTCTTATTCATCTCAAATCCCCGTAGGGGTGCAATTTAGTTTTTTCGTCTTTTATTAACGATATACATTATAATATATTATCTCAACACGCTATTACTGCTCGTCACGATACTTGAGGGCCTCCTCAACGAAGCGCACGAACAATGGGTGAGGATTAGCCGCTGTAGAGTGATACTCGGGGTGATACTGAGCACCCACGAACCAGCGGTGTGTGGGAATCTCAACAACCTCAACCAAGCCAGTATCGGGATTGAGACCCGTAGCCTTCATGCCTGCAGCCTCGAAGTCTGCCAAGAAGTGGCTATTGAACTCGTAGCGGTGACGGTGACGCTCGACGATGTTCTCTGCGCCATAAGCCTCGCGTACGCGTGAGCCCTCTGCCAAGTGGCAAGGATAGCCACCAAGACGCATAGTACCACCCTTTGCAGTAACCTTCTTCTGCTCCTCCATCAAGTCGATAACGGCGTGCTTTGTCTGCTCCATCTCGCTTGAGTTAGCATCGCTCCAGCCGAGGACATTACGTGCGAACTCGATAACGGCGCACTGCATACCGAGGCAGATACCGAAGAATGGAACGTTGTTCTCACGTGCATAGCGCACTGCAACCAACTTACCCTCGATACCACGATTACCGAAACCGGGAGCTACCATGATTGCCGACATCTTGCCGAGGTTCTCCTTAACGTTGTCGATGGTGAGGCGCTCAGAATTTACGTAGTGCAACTTAACCTTTACGCCATGTACCGCACCAGCGTGGATGAACGACTCGCTGATAGACTTGTATGCGTCGGGCAACTCGGTGTACTTACCCACCAAAGCGATATCTACGACGCTCTTAGGATTCTTGATGCGCTCAACGAATGCCTCCCACTCTGTGAGGTCGGGCTCCTGGTCAGCCTGCAAGCCGAGCTTCTCGAGCAATACGCCATCGAGGTTCTGCTTACGCATGCGCAAGGGCACCTCGTAGATTGTAGGAACGTCGATAGACTGCACAACAGCCTCGGGAGCTACGTTACAGAAGAGAGCTACCTTACGACGCAAATCCTGGCTGAGGTCGTGCTCCGAACGGAGTACGAGAACGTCGGGCTGCAAACCATATGAGAGAAGCTCCTTAACAGAGTGCTGTGTGGGCTTTGTCTTAAGCTCACCCGATGCTGCCATGTAGGGGATGAGTGTGAGGTGTACCAAAACGGTGTTCTGGTAGCCGAGCTGGTAGCGCAACTGACGCACTGACTCGATAAATGGTAACGACTCAATATCGCCTACGGTACCACCAATCTCAGTGATGATGACGTCATACTTCTTTGTTGCACCCAACAACTGCACACGACGCTTAATCTCGTCGGTGATGTGGGGGATAACCTGCACGGTCTTACCCAAGAACTCACCGCTACGCTCCTTCTCGATAACGCACTGGTAGATCTTACCTGTGGTAACGTTGTTGTTCTTAGTTGTCTGGATAGATGTAAAACGCTCGTAGTGGCCCAAGTCGAGATCTGTCTCTGTGCCATCCTCTGTTACATAACACTCGCCATGCTCATAGGGGTTGAGCGTACCGGGGTCAACGTTGATATAGGGATCGAGCTTCTGGATGGTTACTGAGTAACCTCTCGCCTGCAAGAGGCGTGCGATAGATGCCGAGATAATACCCTTACCAAGTGACGATGCAACACCACCGGTAACGAAAATGTACTTTGGTTTAGATAGTTTCATAACCTTGAATTTTTATGAGCACACCGCCCGCAAGTCGCCCAACGGGCTGTGCACCCTATATTCTCATTAAATTACAATTATTTTCTTTGTTATTTTGTCTCCTGCTCGTCGATGAGACGTACCTTCTCGATGAGTTCTGCCATGTCGCGCTTCGAGCGTGCAATCTTCTCGCGCACATCGGCAATCAACGCCTCGGCATTCTTCGACTTCGAGAAGAAGCCGATGTTATTCTCCAACAAGGCGATGTCCTGCTCCATCTGCTTAATCTTGTTGTAGAGGCGCTCACGCTCCGAGCGAAGCTGGTTGCCACCCTTCATATTCGACACGCGCTCCTTGAAGCGGTTCATAGAGCGATCACGCTCCGATGAGCGAAGCGTAGCGAACATGCCATCCACAACAGCCTTGTACTCCTTCTGCAAAGCGTCCTTGAGTTTGATGGGCACAAAGCCAATCTGGCTCCAGCGGCGCTGGAACTCCTTGACCATATCAAAGCCACCCGCCTTAATATCCGCAGCCTTCATCTCCTCGATGAGCGCACGCTTAAGTTTAAGGTTCTCCTCGTGCTCCGAATCTACAGATGAGAAGTACGCCGACTTACGCTCAAAGAATTTGTCGCACGCAGCACGGAAACGCTTCCAGATAGCATCCGAGTGGCGACGTGCCACGGGACCCACCTGCTTCCAGCGTGCCTGAAGTGCAATAAGCTCATCTGTTGCGTGCTTCCAATCCTCCGACACGGCCAATGCCTCAGCCTCGGCACAGAGTTCCTGCTTCAATGCGAGGTTGTGCTCCATCTCGTTCTTAACACCAGCGTAGAAGTTGCGCTTAAGCTCGAAGAACTTATCACATGCTGTACGGAAGCGCTCATAGATACGATTGTTATCCTTCTTGGGCGCAAAGCCAATGGTCTTCCACACCTTCTGAATCTCGAGCAACTCCTCCGACGCCTTGTTCCAATCCTTGCGTGTGAGGGTCTCACGTGTGAGCAACGCCTCGGTCTTCTCGCACAACTCCTGCTTCAATGCGAGGTTCTTCATCTGCTCTGACTTCAATGTCTCGAAGTGCTCCTGGTGGCGCTTATTGATGCGGCTTGATGCCTCCTTGAAGCGCTCCCACAACGACTCCTTGAACTCGATAGCCACAGGACCTGTCTCACGCCACTCGTCGTGCAACTTCTGCAACTTGCGGAAGGCCTCGACAATCTGCGACTCGAGTGCCAACTCCTCAGCCTGCTCACAAAGGGCGAGCTTAGCCTCGTAGTTCTTCTTGAGGTCGAGGTCGCGCAACTCACGGTTAATCTTGATGTAGTTGTAGAAGTTCTCAACATAGAGGTTGTAGGTCTCCCACACATCCTTAACGTTCTGCTGGGGAACGAGACCCGCCTCCTTCCAACGCTGCTGCAACTCTCTAAAGCGCGCAAACGTTGTGTTGATGTTCTCCTCAGAGTTAATCAACTCCTTCAACTCGTCGATGATGGCGAGCTTGATTTTGAGGTTCTCCTCCTTGTTTGCCTCGAGCATAGCGATATGCTTGTCGCGCTCATTGCGATAAACAGCGAAGAGCTCCTTGAAGCGTACCTCATCCTCATCTACCGAGGGAGCGAAGGCTGCCTCATCACCACCCGCCTCAACAAAGGCGCGCTTCTCGGCCTCGACCTTTGCACGGTGCTGCTTGTATAGTGCTATCTTAATGGCCTCAACAACCGGGCGCAATGTCTGCACCGGCTCCGACTCAATCTTCGCAGCGAACAACGCAACAAGCTCCTTCTCGCTCAATCCCGAGATGTCGTCGCCCACAGCGGGCGCCTCCTCCTCTTCGGTTGTAGCCTCACCCATATCGAGGCCCGCCTCATCGGCAGCGAGTGCCGCCTCCTCGTCGGCAAAGGTCTCGCTCATGCTCACCTCAGCATCGGGTGCAATAGTTGTTGTCTGAACATCGGTAGTCGTCTGCGCATCTTCGGCAATAGTGCCGACAGGCCCCTCAGGAGCCGTAAGGTTGATTTTCTCGGTAGCCATCGTAGTCTTAGTGTTTTAATGATTTGAATGCACGCGGCGCGCACATTATTCGTGCAAAGATAACAAATCTTTTTCAAAGAAAAAAGCATATTTCGCGATTTATTCACTATTACACCCCAGTCGCCACAACCACGATTAGTAATATAGAACATATATTAAACCATTCATCGCATAGCAATAAGACCAATAACCAAATCTCTAAAACCATAAAAAACGAGGCGATTTTTGGGTCGGAAAATTAGCATAAAAAAAATCTACTATATTTATTGGAAAGTCGTCGCAAAATTCTTATCTTTGTTGAGATTTTCAAGGCACACCTCTTTTAGTGCCATTCACATTTGAATACATTAACAACAAAAAACATATCAAAGCTATGGTAATTCTAGTTCTCAATTGCGGTAGTTCGTCGATTAAGTACCAGGTACTCGACGTAATGGAGCAGTCACAGACTCTCTTGGCTAAAGGTCTTGTAGAGCGTATCGGTTTGGCAGAGGGTGACCTCACTCACAAGCCACAGGGTAAGGATAAGTTCGAGCTTCACTGCCCCATTCCTGACCACACAACAGGTATCCGCCTCGTTCTCGATGCGTTGACAAACCCCGAGCACGGCGTAATCAAGTCTCTCGACGAGCTTAAGGCTGCAGGTCACCGCGTAGCACACGGTGGTGAGTTCTTCACTGACAGCTGCCTCGTTGACGATGAGGTTAAGGCAAAGATTGAGTCATTGTACTCTATCGCTCCCTTGCACAACCCCGCAAACCTCGAGGGTATCCTCTCAATGGAGAAGGTTCTTCCTGGCATCAAGCAGGTAGCTGTGTTCGACACATCGTTCCACCACACTATCCCCGCTATCAACTACTTGTACGCTATTCCTTATGAGTACTACGAGAAGTATCGCGTTCGTAAGTATGGTTTCCACGGCACAAGCCACAAGTTCGTTGCTCGCGTAGGAGCTGAGATGTTCGGCCTCGACTTCGAGAACTCAAAGATCGTTACTTGCCACATCGGTAATGGTGCATCTGTAACAGCTATCAAGAATGGCAAGTCATTCGATACATCAATGGGCTTCTCACCCCTCGATGGTCTTGTGATGGGTACACGCGCAGGTTCTATGGACGTTAGCGCTGCTACTTACGTTGCACAGAAGGAGGGTATGACATTGGCTGAGCTCGAAAACATGCTCAACAAGAAGTCAGGTGTTCAGGGTCTCACAGGTATCTCAAGCGATATGCGCGACATCGACGCTGCATACGACGAGGGTAACGAGCGCGCTATCATCGCTCGCGATATGTATGGCAACCGCATCAAGAAGTTCGTAGGTGAATACGCTGCTGAGATGGGTGGTGTTGACCTCGTAATCTTCACTGGTGGTGTTGGTGAGAACTCACCTGAGGTTCGTGAGTACGTTCTCCAGAACATGGAGTTCATGGGTCTCGAGTTCGACGCTGTACGCAACCGTGGTAAGCGTGGTACTGACTACGAGATCTCTAAGGAGGGTTCACGCGTTAAGGCTGCCGTAATCTGCACAGATGAGGAGCTTGTAATCGCTAAGGATACTTACAGATTGGTAAAGTAATATTTGCGACATTAATTAGACATTAAACATAAACAAAATAAAATCTAAAACTATGATTAAGCATTTGGATGAGCTCGTTGCTGCAGCTGTGGCACGTGGTAAGAAGAAGATGATTGTTGCATACGGTCAGGATACACACTCTATCGGTGCAACCGATATGGCTATCAAGGCTGGCTTGGCAGAGGTAACTTTGGTTGGTGACCCCGAGGAGATTAAGAAGTCTTGCGAGGCTGAGGGCGTTGACATCAATCAGTACACTATCATTCCTGAGTCTGAGGATGTAAAGGCTGTTGAGATCGCAGTTAAGGCTGTTCACAACGGTGAGTACGACGTTTTGATGAAGGGTGTTGTTCCTACTGACAAGTACATGCGCGGTA
Source organism: Alistipes sp. (assembly GCA_045633045.1). Lineage (GTDB taxonomy): Bacteria > Bacteroidota > Bacteroidia > Bacteroidales > Rikenellaceae > Alistipes. Next base: position 100,176 of record JAZQXV010000008.1, on the reverse strand, counting down.
TCTTGAACAAGGAGTGGGGTTTGTTGCCCGCTGGTACTGTTCTTAGCCACGTTACTGTATTGGAGGTTCCCGCATACCACAAGCTTTTGGTTGTCAGCGACGTAGCAGTTCTTCCTTGCCCCACATTGGAGCAGAAGAAGCAGATTGCAAAGTACCTCATTCAGACTGCAAACAACCTCGGTATCGAGCAGCCTAAGGTAGCTTTGTTGGCACCCAGCGAGCAGTTGCTTCCTAAGGTAGTTAGCTCAGTAGAGGCTAAGGAGCTCTCTGACCTCGGTCAGGCAGGTGAGCTTGGCAACGCATTGTTCCAGGGTCCTTTGGCACTCGACGTAGCTATCGACGAGGAGTCAGTTAAGATCAAGAAGCTTACTGGTCCCGTTGCTGGTGACGCAGATTGTATGTTGTTCCCCAACCTCGAGTCTGGTAACGTATTCTTCAAGGCTTGCTCTAAGTTTGGTGGCGCTGAGCTCGCAGCTATGGTTGCAGGTCCTACTGCTCCTTGCGTATTGACTTCACGCGGCGACTCTACTAAGACTAAGCTCTACTCTATCGCTTTGGCTTGCTTGTCAGCAAAATAGTTTTAATTAACAAACCGAATTAACACCAATTATGGCATACAAAATTCTAACCATCAATCCTGGTTCAACATCTACAAAGGTAGCGTTGTTCCACGATATGGAGCAGGTGCAGACCGTTAAGTTGAGCCACTCAGCTGAGGAGATCGCACGCTTCGAGTCTGTAGCAGATCAGCTCGACTGGCGTTTGGAGATCATCATGGAGGCTCTCAAGAACGATGGTATCAAGATTGAGGAGCTCGACGCAGTTATCGGCCGTGGCGGTCTTATGCGCCCTATCGAGGGTGGTGTATATCGCGTAGGCGAGGCTATGATGGCCGACCTCAAGGCTCCTAAGCGTCAGCACGCCAGCAACCTTGGTGCTCTCATCGCACGCCGCATCGCAGATGTAGCAGGTGTTGAGGCATACATCGCTGACCCCGTTGTTGTTGACGAGCTTCAGGATATGGCTCGCGTGAGCGGTCTTAAGGAGTGTCCACGTCGCTCTATCTTCCACGCTCTCAACCAGAAGGCTATCGCACGCCGCTATGCTAAGGAGGTAGGTCGTCCTTATGAGGATCTCAACCTCGTAGTTGTACACATGGGTGGCGGTATCTCTGTATCGGCACACTGCAAGGGTCGCGTAATCGACACCAACAACGCTTTGGATGGTGACGGTCCTATCGCTCCCGAGCGCGCAGGTACATTGCCCGCAGGCGATTTGGTTGACCTCTGCTTCTCTGGTAAGTACGAGAAGGGCGAGATTAAGAAGCTCTTGGCAGGTAAGGGCGGCTTGGTTGACCACGTAAACTGCAACAACGTTCAGGAGTTGAACGAGGTACGTGCAGCAGGTGGCGACCAGGAGGCACGCTTTATGCTCGACACTATGGCATACTCAGTAGCTAAGTTCATCGGCGAGATGGCAGTGGTATTGAAGGGTCAGGTTGACGCCATCCTTCTTACTGGTGGTATCGCATGGAACAACTGCGTAAACGATGTCATCATCGACTACTGTAAGTTCCTTGCTCCTATCAAGATCTACCCTGGCGAGAACGAGCTCGAGTCATTGGCAGAGAACGCACTTCGCGTATTGAAGGGCGAGACTACAGCTAAAGAATATTAATTTATCTTAATAAGGTATCATCTGCGGCATCTTACTTGATTGCAAATTTCTCATTTACGCCAAGTAAACTCCGGATTTGCTTCACTGCGATAAGCTACCACATCTAATACCTTCTAAAGATAAATGACATTGCGCTAATTTATTATAGATGCGATGAACATTTTGATTATCAACGGTGCGAACCTCAACCTATTGGGGCGTCGCCAACCCGAGATATACGGACGTGAGAGCTTCGAGGAGTACCTCGAAGCTCTTCGCGCACGTTACTCGGCACATACCATCGACTACTACCAGTCGAATATCGAGGGTGAGATTGTAAACCGACTCCAGGAGGCAGATGGCCGCTACGACGGCATCATCCTCAATGCGGGCGGCTATACGCACACCTCGGTAGTTATTCGTGATGCTATCGCGGCAATCTCGGTGCCCGTTGTCGAGGTGCACATCTCCTCAATCCTTGCGCGCGAGGAGTTCCGCCATGTGTCGCTCATCGCTCCCGTTGCCAAGGGCTCGATTATGGGCTTCGGCATGGAGTCCTACCGCTTGGCTGTGGAGCATATCATTGGTTAAGAGGCGATGGCAGGGTCGAAGTTGGAACATAAGGTGGCAAAGGGCGTGGCGTGGAGTTTCACGGAGAAGCTCCTCTCTATGGTTGTGCAGATGGCAGTAAGCATCGTCGTGGCACGACAACTTGCCCCCGCCGACTTTGGCGTTATGGCCATCATGACTTTTTTCACCTCGGTGGCATTGGCAATTGTGGATAGTGGCTTCTCGCAGACGCTTATCCGTAAGACAAGCCCCACGGATGAGGAGTACCACTCGGTACTTATATTTAATATAGTGGTGTCGCTGATTCTCTATGGCGTGCTTACCGCCGCAGCATACCCTATTGCCGCGCTATACAACTCCCCAGAAATTTGGACGATAGCACCCGTTCTCTTCTTGGTGCTGCCCATCAACTCGCTCTGCGTGGTGCAGACGGTTATGTACACGCGCGAATTCCGCTTCGCGCTCCTCTCGAAGATTGTATTCGTTGCCTCGCTCGTTAGTGGTGCGGTGGCTGTGGCTATGGCCATCATGGGTTACGGCATCTGGAGCCTTGTGGCACAGCGCCTGCTTATGATGGGCATCAAGGCTGCGGCCTTCTGGTCTATACGCCGCTGGCGCACCTCGGCACGCTTCAGCTTCGCCGCTATCAAGGCCATGGCACCATTTAGCCTTCGCCTGCTCGCTACCGACCTTATCGCATCTATATATAATAATGTGGCGCAGCTCTTCATCGGCAAAATGCACACCACATCTACGCTCGGCTACTACTCGCAGGCGCAGAAACTTAAAGACCTCCCCGTGACATCGACAGTGCAGGCTGTGCAGGGTGTTACCTACCCCGCTCTATCGAAGATTAAGGAGGACGACGCAAAATTTGCCGAGGGCTACCTACGCATAGAGCGTCTCTTGGGCTTTATACTCTTTCCCGTGATGCTCGGTTTCGTGGCTATCGCCTCGGATATGTTCATGCTACTTTTGGGCGAGAAGTGGATGCCCACGGTGTCCTATTTTGAGATTCTGGCGCTCTCGGGATTGTTCTACCCCCTCGCCATTGTATCGTATAACGTATTGAAAACCAAAAGCGATGGTAAGGTTATTGTGCGCCTTGAGATTGTTAAGCGCGTTATAATGACCGCCGTATTGTGCTACACCATACCGCAGAGTGTCGAGGCTATCGCTTGGGGTATGACGGCTATGGCCGCGGTGGAGTTTCTGCTTAATACGGGCATGGCGATGCGCTATATGAATAGTAACTTCGCGGCGCTACTGCGCACCATTGCCCCTTCGTTCGCCATTGCTGCGTTGATGTTTGGTGCACTCTACCTCATTGCTCCACACATTGCATCACTACATATCGCACTACGCCTCGCCACCATGATTGGCGCGGGCGGTGCTCTCTACCTCCTCTTGGCGTGGATATTCCGCCTCCGTGCCCTTAAGGAGTGCATATCGCTGTTAAAAGGTATGCTTACTAAAAGTGCGTGAAGCCTTGCAACTCTATCTCCGCTGGCGCACCATTATCAAGCCATTGCAACTCATGACCCTCGACGATACGACCTATCGCCGTAAGCTCCGTGCCCGTAGCCGTGCGTAACGCCTCAGCCACCTCATCAAAGCGCGCTGGGTCAATGGTCATAAGCAACTCATAGTCCTCGCCACCCGTAGTGGCAAAGCGGATGTCATAGTCGGTAGGAACGTGCTTAAGCTCAATCTCGGCACCCACGCCTGACTGCTCCATGATGTGCTTAATATCCGAAGCGATGCCATCCGAGACATCCATCATGGCGTGTACAGCCTCACACTCACCCAACAACTTACCCTCCGCGATGCGAGCCTGAGCACGGCGGTGAATCTTTGCCGCAGCGGTATTGAGGTCGCCAAACATAATATCAACAAGGCCCTTCGACGATGCTCCGAGCTTACCCGTAACGCAGATAAGATCGCCAACCTTTGCAGCGGAGCGACGCTTGATATTTGCCTTGGGGGCACGACCTATAGCCACGACATTAACACATATCTTGTCGCGCGATGCTGTTGTGTCGCCACCCACGAGCGCCACGCCATACTTTGCACAACCCTCGTAGAAGCCGCGCATAAAGCCCTCAACCCACTCACCCTGTGCCACCTCCGAGAGTGATAGCGATAGGAGCACGGCTGTAGGTGTAGCGCCCATTGCAGCCACATCGCTGATGTTAACCATAAGCGATTTGTAGCCCACCTCCTCGGGCGATGATGCGCCACGCAGGAAGTGCACATCCTCAACGAGCATATCGGTTGATAAAACAAGGGCATCGCTGCCCATATCGAGTACTGTGCAGTCGTCACCAATAGGCTCGAAGCCGTTGTGGGGCAGAGAACCAAAGGTCTTGGCTATGTCGTCAATAAATGAGAATTCGCTCTTTTTCATATGTGCAGAGATAACGAAAATTTAGGGAATATTGTGTCTTATTCTATATATTTATAGACTACCAAGCCTCGCCCATCTCATTAAGCTCATTACGAGCGTTTACATGTCCCTGGTTAGCCGCTTTGCGGTACCACTCAATAGCCTTACCCTTATTTTCCTCGTGCACGATGCCCTCTTTATATAATGTGGCCACCCAAAATTGTGCATCCGCATTACCAAGCTCTGCTGCTCTATCGAACAATTTTGCCATCTCAAACTTATTCTGTTCAACACCTCGACCATAAAAATATAACATCGCTAATCCCACTTGAGCCTCGGTGCAATCAGCTGCTGCCGATTTTCTATACCACTCGACAGCCTTAGTGTAATCATGCTCCTCGTGCCCCTCTTTTTCGTAATACTCGCCGAGTTTAAATTGTAGATAGGGGACACCTGCTTCGGCACCCATGACCATATATTTATGTGACATTTCTGGATCTTTCAATACGCCACGGCCATCAGTATAGCACTCATATAGAGCAAATATAGCTTCTGGGTGCTCTAACTCTGCCGATAGTTTAAACCACTCTACAGCTAACGCGTTATTAGGAGCAGATACACCTATACCATTGGCACAGTATATGCCTGCACGGTACATCGCTTCGGCATTTCCTTGTTCTGCAGATTTTAAATACCAACCATATGCTGTATTGGTGTCATTATACCACTGTTCACATATCTCAGCATAGGCTAACTGCGCTTCTGCGTGTCCCATTTGTGCAGACTTCAGGATGCACTCTTCAGCTAAATCATACTCCTCTGTGTCTATATAACTGTAGCCCATGTCGAAATACTCAGTTGCGGTTAATCCATCGGGTATGACTTTAGACTCCTCAATTGCCGCCCATATTCCAAGAGCTATAAAAGCTGCTATCAATAATATCTGGGCAACTATAGCTATCGCTACCCACTTAACCCATCTTTTACGTTTGGTCTTCTTTTTTTCGCCATCCGCATCGCCACCATCCTCACGATTACCCATGCCGATAATCTTCGAAACCATGGATATAAGTTCTGTAACAGAACTATTATGGTCGGAATCCGACTGAATCCATTGTAGATTGTTTAGCATCAAATAGAATCCACCATAATCCTTAAGGCGTACATTGTCAATCATATATGGCACTATGGCCTTGCGATTATCCACAGCGATATTTATCTCTTTCTCCACCCACTGCGATTTAGCTGCCTCTTTGGAGAAAATCAAAACCACAGCCTTAGCAGACTTTACAGCATCTGTAATGACGGCGGCATAATTTAACACAGGAGTATCACGCTGCGCCATCCAACACTTGATGCCACTGCGCTCAAATGCGCGGCAAATATCCTCTGCAGCCTGCTGATTCTTCGATGAATAACTAATAAAAATATCGTGTTCCATAGTGGAAAATATATTGTCTTACACAAAGATAAGATTTATTTATTATTTACACAAATAAACCACAAACTTTCCATACGTAGTTCGATGCAATTAATATTATCACGTGTCTTGTTTTGTGAAGAGTCACCATTGTTATAGATGCAATAAAAGCCGCTCCTTTATGAGTGGCTTTTATTGTTGCGCTCTGCGCTTGTGATTATGTCGTGCAAAAGTGTCAATTTGTCAACATTATAATTCAAAGCGGGGTAAATCCGCCTTTGTTGTGTATATTTGTTTTTGCCTGCCTATGCAGAATGTAGTTTGCCTATGTAATAAGGACGATGTGTTGAAAATAAGATAGTTATAAAGTGGTGTCTCAATAGAGGTCTCCAACATATCCGCATTGTGATTGCGAATAAATACCTGTTGTTTGTGCTTATCTCACATCCAGCAGTGTGATGTCAAAGATGAGCGTTGAGTAAGCTTTTATCACTCCAGCCGAGCGTGAACCATAGCCAAGGTTGTATGGGATAACTATTTCCCAGCGTGAGCCCATGGGCATCTCGCGAAGTGCGGTAGACCATCCTGTGATAAGCTCATTGAGGCGGAATGTCGCTGGTTGTCCTTTCTGCGTTTTGTCAAACACCTTGCCATTGATGAGCGTTCCTGTGTAATATACGGAGATAAAGCTTTTAGGCGAAGGTTTGGGGCCATTTCCCTTGTTTAGCACCCGGTACATCACACCATTGAACATAGTTTTTACTCCGGGTCTCTGTGCATACTCCTGTAGGAATTCTTGGTTTCTGATTTTGTATTGATTATCAATATGATGCATGATGTTAGCCACTTTTGACTCTTTAGTTATATTGTTTTATGACTGGCAAAAGCATAAGATGAAAGAGAGTTTAGGACGTTTACGCTCAGCAAAAAACACGGATGGGCTGTACTAAAGCGTACAGCCCATTCGCATTTATTTTGTTAGCGGCGCAGATGCACCACTATCACAAGAAATTACAACATGATGCGGTATGCAGCACGCACAGTATAGGTGTCTGTCTTATATGGCATAAGACAAACCACACTATCAGCCATAAAAGCGACAATCTCAACAAGATTATCCGCAGTCTCATTAGAAGACCAGTAGTATGTCTCAACAAATGGCATTCCACCATTATCTGTAAGGAGCTTATTGTAAGCCTTTACACTCTCGCTATCGAAGTTGTGTGTGCCAGCTGATATAGCATCCCACATCCACTGTAACTCCCGTGAAGATGGCATAAACCAACCCTCGCCATGTGCGATACACCACTGAGCTGCAGGGTACATATCGGGGCTTGTGCCGTTGCGGAGCATATCCCCTGTGTTCCAGTCGCCACGAACAGCGATACAGTTGCACCATACATTCTCTGTTGACCACTGCAAATCAGCCTCGTCCATAGAGAAGAAGTATGCATATGTTTCATTACCCACGGTCTTGATGGCGTATGCAACACCCTTTGTACCGTTGATATCGTAGATCTTACCAATCTCGTAGGCATATGTTGCATTAGGATCGTAGGCGTCGATGCTTACGGTATTAGAACGCACATCGTTGTATAGGGCGTAGATATTGTATGTGCCGACTGTAGTTGTAGTGAACTCGCCACCCTCGATTACATCACCCTCAGTTGTGCGAATCTCGCAAACATCGGTAACATCATCATCGCCATACATAACAGTGAATGTCACACTCTCGATGCCATCAGCCTTAATGCGCATAGGCGATGCTGTGAGCGAGAGGCTCTTCTGCACGGGTGTCTCAACAGCCGTAGCAGTCACAACAACCTGGTTAGATAGCTTGCCATCGAACTTTGCCTGGAATACAAACTCACCAGCTACATCCGAAGTAAAGGTATTACCCTCAAGCGCTATGCTGTAGTTTAGGATTGTAATAACAGACTCTGCGGTCTTATCCTCGCCATCGACCGTTACAGCGAAGGTTACGGTGTCGGCGTCATCGCCAACAATTTCCAACTTATCAGCAGTAAGCAAGACATCAACATCAAGAGCTTTAGCCACAACCTTAACCTCGTTAGACTTTACTCCATTATAAACCGCTACGAAACGATACTCATCAGGAGTTGTTGTCTTAAATGTAGCACCAGAGAGGACCGAGTTGTCATTGAGACAGATAATCTGTACGCCGTCGCATGTGACAACGCTATTAACAGTAGCCTCGAACGATACTGTCTCGCGGCCATCAGCCAAGATCTCGCCTTTAGTAGCCGAAAGAGCTACTGTGTACTCTCCACTGTCGGGTGTGGAGTTAACCTCGCACGCAGTGAAACCCACTGCGAGCGAGATAAGTGTGAATAGACTAAATAGTTTTTTCATACTCTATGAAGTATATTACTGTGCGTTATCGAACATTTCGGGAGTTACCTTTACTGCGTACTGAGTTGGAATATTCTCCGCATTTAGCACCTCGAAGAAGAACACATATGTATCCTTATCTGCGCCTGAGAATAATATTGTTGCACCCTCAGCACTCTTTGCAGCCTCGAGTGTCGCAGGCTCTACAGATGTACGGAACATGAAGAATGCCTGAATCTGCGACCAGTCATTAGGATCCCAATATCTTTCATAATCTTGATTACTCCATAAATCCTTACCAATCTTCATATCTACAGCCAAATCATCAGTCTTCACGAGGAACATTACATCATACTTGAAGCCATTCTTTGCAATTACGGGTTCAGAAACCTCCAATGATGCCCTCTCCATAGATGGAGACTGAGTCTTGATGTCGATAGCAACGTAGTTGTAGTCGTACACCTCGGTAGGATCGCTAACCTCGGGATCCATGTAGAAGAGTACCAAAACGTACTCAGAATCGCTTGTTAAAGGCAAGTAGTTAACAACCTTTGAAGAGCCTATCTGACCCATATACTCCCTCATGAAAGTACCAAAATCGTAACCTTGCTCATGACCAATATTGTTAAGTCCCCAGTAGCTACGCATCACAATAGAGGACTTAGACTCCTTTGTTAAATACTCATTGTAATATGACTTCTGCATTACATAGTAGCCCCAGAATGACTCCTCGCCCTGAGCAGGATATACATCTACAGAGAAGCCAGTAGATGTTGTCTGAAGATTATCCCATGCAAACAACGAGTCGGGATCAACCTCTGGAGCCTCGGGTGTAGAGAACTCGTAGCGGAAGAGCTTAATCTCCTCCTGCTGGTTGTGTACAGCCTCCCAATTCTCAAAGTTGAATGCTACAGCAATATAGTCCATCTTGGGGCTAAGACGACAGTTGATGGTTGTCTCACCCTGTGTGATGTAGTTACCGCTGCTGGGATTCTCAATGATGTACTCAAAGATCTGGTAGTCGTCGTTGTAGATACCAAAAGTACTTAGCTCCATCTTTGTGATGACGCGGAAGTAGTAGCGGTTAGCTGTTGTGTTAGGCTTAGCTGTTGCTACTGCAGATGTTGCTGAGATATCTTGAACCTCAAACTCCACCTCAAACTGATCGCTAGGGATAGGATCCTGCGTAGGCAACGTCTTGAGGCTGTAACGTGCAACCTTTGAACTGCCGTTGATAGCAAAGGCGATAGCTACATACTCAGTATCGGGGCTAAGGCTATCAGTAGTAAGATACTTGGGGCCCTTAGCAATTGCAATATCCTCTGCATCGAAGAACTTATCAATAATATCGTCATCTGCCAAGTCCTTGATCTCAAGAGCCTTTACGACACATGCGATGTAACGCACCTCAGCATCTGAGGGAACAACCTGCACCTCTACAGATGTGGTTGTTGTCTTTGCGTTCTTAAATTCGAAAGTAACGTCTATTTTCTCACCATCACCGCCGAACATCTCGCAACCTGCGGCAAAGAGAACTACAAAAGTTACACTCAAAAGTGAAAGAATCTTTCTCATGGTAGTTTTGTTGGTTTTAAGTTAGTTATTAATAATTTATCTTTTTTTTCTCGCTTCAATTTGCAGCACCTAACACACAATACCACAAATTCGCACAAATATAACAATAATATTGTTAATTGCAATAAGTTTCTATGCAAATCGAACAATTTAGATTTATGCAAACAAAGTTTAAGCACTTGGCAAGGAGTATAACTCACAAATAATACTCCGCCCAGCACGTAGATGCCAAGCGGAGCAAAATTGAAAAGCTATACTTTATTTAGCTTTTACCAATCGGTAAACTTACCGCGACCACGGAATACACCCTTGATTGCATTACCTCTGTCATCCACCGTGTCGATAGTGAAGATATAGATCTCATCGCTCTCCCTCTCCACCTTTACCGAGCCACGCACAAGGGGCGCAAAGTCGATGTAGCCGGCAGTCATATACCAGCTATTTTGCTGCATATACTGACCACCAAGATCCTCGGCCGAACCAGGGATAAAGTGGCCAGCGGTTGTACCATGCGTGTAAGTGCCTACAATATCTCGGCTGCCCGCGGGCAACTGCAAGTCAATCTGGAACTGGTCGCCACGCTCCTCACCAGTGTTATAGTCGAGATACTCGTACATATATACCTGACAAGTGTTGCAACCGTTATACATCAAGTCACCCACAAAAGCACCTACAAAGACGCCATCTTCTATATCGAAAGTGTGGTCACCCATAAGCGTGCTAAGCCCCTCTGTTACAGTAGCATCATAAACAGGGATAGAGAGAGAACCACTATACTCCACACGGTGATACTCGCCATTTGCGATGGCTACATTTGCTACAATCTTACCATCCTCAACCACAACCTCTGCATCGGCAAAACCTACCTCCTCCTGATAGTAGTTGTCACCAACAACATAGTAGCTATACATGTAGTTTATCGCGCGGTCGCTAAGCTCGCCTGTCGTTGAAAGTGTGTATGTACCATTGGGAATTATTGCCACGGTTTCATCCTTCGACACCACCTCCTTAGCGCAGAGGTCGAAGCAGTAGTACTTAGCACCATGCTTGAACGATCCATCGCTGTTTAGGCCCTCCTTAGATAGTTTCACAAGGTAGCTATGTACGCCAGCATCGTTGTTGCAGTGGGTGAATACGCTGCCTTCTGTTGTTTTAGCCTCGAAGTTAACATCCACCTTAACGTGTTGATAGATAGCAAACTCAGCCTTAGCACTGCCATAGGCCAAGGTGATGATACCACGACGGTCACCATCCCCGTCGTTCTTCTTTGCGACAAACGACACCACGTTATCCTTAATCTCGACAACACTTGCCCAATTTACATTGGTCTTGGCATCGAGTTCCAAACTTGCAGATGGATTCTTGATAGTGTAGGCAATCTCGTACATACCCTCATCGCTATCGAGCCACATGGGGCCCTCTGTCTCTACGATAATCTCGGGTGCAGCGCCCTTGTTTGGGCCCTTCACACTCTCACCGCAGGCTATGACAGCAACCACGATGGCAAACAGCATAAATAATCTTTTCATTCTCATTATTTTAGTAGTTTATGATCTTTTAATTAATTAAAATCCAACACAACACCCCGACAAAGATAGTAAAATATTGAAAAATGCAATATTTTCGCCACCGTTTTTTAATTTAATATCCTAAAATAAAAACGCAATTTTGAATTACACAATAGTAACTTATTCTTAAAAAAAACGATATAAGCATAAAAAAGTAATGTAAAGTTTGCGCTATTCGCGAAATTTTCATAAATTTGTACTGAGAATTGCACAATAAAACGGACGTGTTTTTAGTTTAGTTATGAGAAATTACGATTCAAACAACGGCAACATGAACCAGAAATCGAAGAGATTATCTATTATACGAAAGATTATTCGCTCTGAATATATTTCATCGCAGGAGGAGCTTATCAAGCGCCTCGAGGAGTGCGGCGTGCAGATTACACAATCGACACTCTCGCGCGATTTGAAGTATATGCACGTGGCTAAGGTGCCTCACAAGGAGAAGGGCTACATCTACGTACTGCCCAATAACTCGCGTGACGACCTCGTTATCTCGCCCAACATTACAGACAATATCACCGACATCGCCTTCTCGGGCAATATGTGCGTTATCAGCACGAAGCCAGGTTATGCGAGTGCCATATCGGTACCTATCGACAATAAGGGTATCAGCGAGATTTTGGGTACTATCGCGGGAGACAACACCATCTTGCTTATCTTGCGCGACGGCTTCGACATGGAGTCATTGATGGAGCAGTTATATATGTTGTTCCCCTCGTTGAGGATGCTTTAGGCTACAGAGCATACAGACACAACAACCACCTCAAATCGAAGGTGGTTGTTTTTTTTATTTGGTGATGGGAGGAAAATAATTCTGCACCGTTCATTAGCCGCACGACCTAATTTCTTGTCAGAGTGGTGTAGATGCAACGCTCGGCAAAAAAAATGCGGATGGGCTGTACTATGGCGTACTGCCCATTCGCATTTATTTTTGTTAGCGGCAGCAGATGCTACCTTATCACGCTAAATTATCCGAGGTAAGAGCGGAGTATACCTGCACGATTCGACTGACGGAGCTTGCGAATTGCCTTCTCCTTAATCTGACGCACACGCTCGCGTGTGAGGTCAAACTTCTCACCAATCTCCTCGAGGGTCATCTCTGAGCAACCGATACCGAAGAAGTAGCGGATGATGTCGCGCTCACGCTCTGTGAGGATCTCGAGTGCGCGATCCACCTCTGTTGCGAGTGACTCGTTGATAAGACCACGGTCAGCGTTGGGTGAGTCGGCATTTACAAGCACGTCGAGGAGTGAGTTATCCTCGCCATCTGCAAAGGGTGCATCCACAGAGATATGGCGACCTGCTACACGGAGTGTATCTGTAACCTTCTCTTTTGGAAGCTCAAGTTCGTTTGCAAGTTCCTCAGCTGATGGAGTACGCTCGTGCTCCTGCTCGAAGCGCGCAAAGGCCTTGTTAATCTTGTTGAGTGAGCCCACCTGGTTGAGGGGAAGGCGCACGATACGAGACTGCTCGGCGAGAGCCTGAAGGATAGACTGACGAATCCACCATACGGCATACGAGATAAACTTAAAGCCTCGTGTCTCATCGAACTTCTCTGCCGCCTTGATAAGGCCGAGGTTACCCTCGTTGATAAGATCAGGAAGGCTAAGACCCTGATTCTGATACTGCTTTGCTACAGAGACTACGAAACGGAGGTTCGCCTTTGTGAGCTTCTCCAACGCCTCTTTGTCTCCCTTTTTAATTCTTTGGGCGAGTTCTACCTCCTCCTCTACGGAGATAAGTTCCTCCTTGCCGATCTCCTGAAGATACTTATCCAACGACGCACTCTCACGGTTGGTGATCGACTTGGTAATCTTTAATTGACGCATAAAAATTCTATTCTCTTTACAACTTCTATTCCAAAACTTACGCATATATACGCACGACCCCCTCGTTTTGTTTCACAAAAGGTCAAAAATATTTCACTATAAGAGGTTGCTGTGGATTATGATTTGGAAAATAGGTCAGAAATAGGTAACTTTGCATAGAGGCTCAAACGAGCCCACAAACTAAAAGCATGAAAGGAGGCGATTATGCGAGTGTGGAGATATATGCTCATTGTTGCAGCCTTGGCGCTCTTGGGGTGCGAAGAGGCGAATAACGACATACCAGATAACGGCGAGGGCAACAACACGGGGAATGAGGAGGTTGAGGAGCCAGCATTTGGTGTGGAGTTTAAGCATATCGGCTGGTACGACATCGAGGCCGAGATAACACCTCCTGAGGGCGTTGTGGAGTATGGCTGCGGCGTTGTGGAGAGTTCGAAAGTTAGAGACCTGGGGCACCACGAAATCATTATACAATTTGCACATGACGACTCTTGCCACAAACTCCTGTATAACAAGGATATATACAACGGCTACGGATACCTTGACGACCATGAATATTCGCTCGTTTGCCACTACTGGGTAGAGGGTGAAGATGAGCAAAAAATCTATATCCACGAGTTCAAGACCGAGGCTGCTCCCGAGGCCCAAAATAGCATCACAAACGTCGAACTTTTTGGTCCATATCTCAGCGAGGATATTTTGGCTATCGCCCCCACAATTAGCGAGGTGACAGCGGACGACGGGGCTTGGTATTTCTACCGCACAACCACCGAGAACGACAACATCGCAAAAATATACAGCTACCCCACCTATCAGGTTGCTATGATGGATGCCGCCTACGCCTCGCTCTTTATGCTCATCATGCAGCGGTCGTGGATGGTCGAAAACAGCTACTTCTGCCACCCCTTCAACAGCAATCTTTGTGTCTTTGCGATGGTCGAGGATGGGGATGGTGTCATGAGCGACATTGCAATATCTAACATACTGAATTACAACGACCAAGCACGCGACGCACAGGAGTTCGTAGACCATTACTATGCAGAGCATAGTGCAGAGTAAAGCACAATGCAGGGCCATAAAATTTGCTTGAACCATAAATTTTGCCTACCTTTGCCCAATTATTATATATAAAATATATAACCTATGGCACACCGCAGTGGTTTTGTAAATATTATCGGCAACCCCAATGTGGGCAAGTCAACACTGATGAATCAGCTCGTGGGCGAGAAGCTCTCAATCATAACCTCTAAGGCGCAGACCACGCGCCACCGCATCATGGGCATCGTCAATGGCGACGACTTCCAGATTGTATATTCCGACACCCCAGGCATCTTGAAGCCCAACTACAAGCTCCAGGAGAAGATGATGAAGTTTGTGCGCGGCGCAATCACCGATGCCGATGTGCTCCTCTATGTCACCGACACCGTGGAGGATAGCGACCGCTCGGCAGAGATTATCGAGAAGGTGCGCCTCTCGCAGATACCCACAATCGTGGTTATCAACAAAGTGGACCTCACAACCCCCGAGAAGCTAACGGCACTTGTAGAGAAGTGGCAGGCGCTGTTGCCCGATGCCATCATCGCCCCCTGCTCGGCAAAGGAGAACTTCAATGTCGAGGGCGTCTTCAACCTTATCCTCGAGCGCTTGCCCGAGGGCGAGGCATTTTATCCCAAGGATACACTTACAGACAAGACACTCCGATTCTTTGCGTCGGAGATTATCCGCGAGAAGATACTCCTAAACTACGACAAGGAGATACCCTACTCATGTGAGATTGCCATCGAGGCATACAAGGAGGAGCCTACAATCGACCGCATATCTGCAACCATCTATGTTGCACGCACCTCACAGAAGGGCATCGTCATTGGCCACAAGGGCGAGCGCCTAAAGAAGGTGGGTCAGGCAGCACGCCACGACCTCGAAGCATTCCTCGGCAAAAAGGTCTTCCTCGAGCTCTATGTCAAGGTGAACGAGGACTGGCGTAACAACGACAACCAGCTCAAGCGCTTCGGCTACGAGCTCGACTAATAGGACAATAAAAGAGCGAATTAGGGCGTTTTCAAGGCATAGTAGAGACCCGCAATGAGAAGGTTGTTAATCATCATAGTAGCAGTTTTGACTGTTGTCTGCGCACTACCCCAGAGGGTGGAGGCGCAGTACGACCGCAACTACATCTACTGGGTGGGACAACAGCGCATGGTGCAGAACGACTACCCCGAGGCTATCGAGGTGCTCAATGTGCTGTTGCGCCATGACACCAAGGATTTTGACGCCTACTTCCTGCGCGGCATCGCCAAGTACAACATGGACGACCTGCTGGGTGCCGATGCCGACTTTACAAAGGCCGTGGAGCTAAACCCCGTATTCACTGGAGCATTCTACTATCGCGCCATAACGCGCTCACGCCTCGGCAATTACGACGATGCACTCAACGACTTCGAGCAGGCGATAGACCTACGTCCCGACCTCGCTGACCCCTATTATAGTCGCGGTGTTACGTTACTCCTAAACCAGCAATTCAAGGACGCCATCGCCGACTTCGACCGCTACATACGCTTCGAGAAGCGCCACGTGGCAGCATACCTCAACCGCGGCACAAGCTACCTCTACCTCAAGGATACGATCAAGGCGTACGAGAACTTCAACCTCGCCATTAGCACCAACCGCGAAGACCCCGATGGCTACAATCGTCGTGGCTCACTCCTCATGGAGCAGAGGCGCTACGAGGAGGCGTGCGCCGACTTCGACATGGCCGTAGAGTGCGACAGCAGCTACATCCCTGGCTTCTTTAACCGCGCGTTGGTACACAGCTACATGCACCGCCCCATGCTCTCGCTCAGCGACTTCGACCGCGTATTGGAGCTCGACTCGACAAGCTCACTCGGATACTTCAATCGCGCTATCGTGCGCACCGAGATTGGCGACTACAACCGCGCCCTCGAGGATTTTAATAGCGTGGCGCATTACTCACCAAACAACGTCTTGGTTTACTACAACCGTGCGCAATTGCATATTCAGTTGGGCAATATAGACGCAGCTATTGCAGACTACACCCGTGCCATAGAGCTATACCCCGACTTTGCGAATGCCTACCTCGGACGTAGCATCCTGCGTCGCTCGCAGCGTGATGTGCGTGGTGCCGAGAGCGATGAGCGTACAGCGCAGCGCAAGATTGCGGAATATCGCACACGCCTTAAGGACTCGACATACTCGATCTATGCCGATACGGCACAGCGCTTCGACCAACTCCTCTCGTTCGAAAGTAAACTCATGGAGCGTAACTTCGAGCGCATAGCGACAATATCTTCGGGAGAGGATGACTTGATGCTTATCCCGATGTTCCGCTTCACACTCCTCGAGGCCGACACCGTGGTTGTAGATAGACGTGCTAAGCGCTTCGACACACAGCGCATCAAGGACTTCCGCGCAAAGGTGGCTAACGACCGCATGCGCTTCGACTGCCGCGCGACAAACATCGACGCCGATACACTCCTCGCCATCGACCGCCGCCTCGCAGCAGAGATACACGCCACGGCAGAGCCCTCGTGGATAATGCACTTCGAACGCGGCATCAGCCAGTCGCTCATCAAGCAGTACACCAACGCCGTGAACAGCTACACCGAGGCTATACACCTCAACCCCTCGAACCCCTTCCTCTACATCAACCGCGCTACAACACGCGCCGAGATGATAGACTTTATATCGTCGATAGACAACTCATACCAGACCATATCCTTCGACTCCGACCCCGCAAAGCGTCTGCACAACAGCGGCACACGCACATACAGCTACGACGAGGCGATCGAGGATATGAACAAGGCGATAAAGCTCTACCCCGACCTTGCCGAGGCATACTACAACCGTGGCAACCTTATGGCAATCTCGGGCAAGCTCCCCGAGGCCTACGACGACTACACCAAGGCCATAGAGCTTAACCCCAACCTCGGTGAGGCATACTACAACCGTGGTTTGGTGCAGATATTTATGAAGGATACGCGCAAGGGCTGCATGGACCTCTCGAAGGCTGGCGAGTTGGGCATAGCCTCGGCATACGACATCCTCCGCCAATTCCGCATCGCGGATCATAATTAAGCGAAACTAACAAACAAACAATTTTATAAACCTAAACAAAGTTATTATGACTCAAACAATTCAACGCAAACTAAACGACTCAGCGTTTGCACGCTGGGCGGCGGTGATCCTCATCTCGTTGATGATGTTCTTCGCCTACATGTTCGTGGACATGATGTCTCCATTGCAGAGCCTTATCGAGGGTCAGCGTGGTTGGTCACCCGACGTATTTGGTGCATACGGTTCTTCGGAGTACCTTCTTAACGTCTTCGGCTTCCTCATCATCGCAGGTATCATCCTCGACAAGATGGGCATCCGCTTCACAGGTACCCTCTCTGCATCATTGATGGTTATCGGTGCCGCTATCAAGTTCTACGCTGTTAGTGACTGGTTCGTAGGCTCAAACCTCGATGCTACACTCACAAGCTGGCAGTTTATGGACCTTCCTGGCACAGCTCTCTTGGCATGCTTGGGCTTCATGATCTTCGGTTGCGGTTGCGAGATGGCGGGTATCACCGTATCACGCGCTATCGCTAAGTGGTTCAAGGGCAAGGAGATGGCTATGGCTATGGGCCTTGAGATGGCTATCGCACGTATCGGTGTGTTCGCAATCTTCACAATGTCTCCCGCTGTGGCAAACTCTGAGATGTTCGCATTCATCCCCACAAGCGTAGTTAAGCCCGTATTCCTCTGCACAGTACTTCTTATCGTAGGTCTTTTGTGCTTCTTGGTATTCAACGTTATGGACAAGAAGCTCGACAAGCAGCTCGCAGCTGCTGGTGAGGCTGAGGAGGCTACAAGCGAGGAGGAGTTCAAGATTGGTGACGTTAAGGTTATCCTTTCGAGCAAGATCTTCTGGTTGGTAGCATTGCTCTGCGTGCTCTACTACTCTGCAATCTTCCCCTTCCAGAAGTATGCTGTAAACATGTTCGAGAACAACCTCAACCTTACAGCTGAGGAGGCTGCAAGCATCTTCCGTTGGTTCCCCATCGGTGCTGCTCTTATCACACCATTCCTTGGTGGTTTCCTCGACAAGCGCGGTAAGGGTGCTACAATGCTCATCTTGGGTGCTATCCTTATGATCTCATGCCACCTTGTATTTGCATTGGTATTGCCTAAGTTCCCCAACTTGTTGCTCGCATACGCAGCTATCGTAGTTCTTGGAGTATCATTCTCATTGGTTCCCGCAGCTTTGTGGCCCTCAGTACCCAAGCTCATGCCTGAGCGTTACTTGGGTTCTGCATACTCACTTATCTTCTGGGTTCAGAACGTAGGTTTGTGCCTCGTGCCATACATCATCGGCGTTGTATTGAACTCTACTAACCCTGGTGTATCTGACGCATTCCAGAATAAGAACGACATCGCAACTCTCCAGGCTAAGGTTGAGTATATCGACCAGATTAAGGCTCACGAGGCTGACATCGCCCTCTACTACGAGCTTGAGGCGGATAAGGCTGAGGCTGCAGAGGCTGAGACAGTAGTTGAGACTGAGGCTACTGAGGAGGTTGTGGCAGTAGAGAACACTGACGCTGTTGATACTACAAATACTCCTGAGCAGGTAGAGGTTCGCACTCTTCCCGAGGGCTTCGACATCGCCAAGTGCGAGCGCGAGCTTAAGAAGTTGAATGACGAGAAGGCTGCACAGGGTATCAGCAAGGACTTCAACTACGAGATTGCTTCTGCAGAGCTCGAGGTATTGAAGGTTGAGAAGACTGAGAAGAACTATCCCGACAACCCACGTTACAACTACACAGCAACAATGTTGTTGTTCGTATCGTTCGGTGTATTGGCTCTCTTGTTCGGCTTCTGGCTTAAGATTGAGGACAAGCGCAAGGGCTACGGCTTGGAGCTTCCTAACATCAAGGAGTAAGCTTTTACTCGACGATAATTCATGGGCTGTTCGACTTGTTCGGACAGCCTTTTTTATTATCATTTCGAAATAAGTTTAACGTTTTGTTAAAAAAATAACGCACGCCTATTGCTCGAGTGAGATTTTTTCATTAATTTTGTGCGCAACATGAACAAGAAGACTGTTGCACTCTCTTTCATGCGGTGTGGCAGTCATAAAAAACCTGATTGCTATGTCATTTTTAGATGAAAGAGTACAGACAACAGGTCTCACATTCGACGATGTGTTGCTCGTACCAGCCTACTCTGAGGTTCTACCTCGCGAGGTATCGACTGAGGGTCGCTTCTCTCGCAATATCAAACTAAACATCCCCATTGTGTCTGCCGCTATGGACACCGTAACCGAGGCTAACTTGGCGATTGCCTTGGCACGCGAGGGCGGTATCGGCGTTATCCACAAGAACATGTCTATCGCTGCACAGGCAGCACACGTTCGTCGCGTTAAGCGCGCCGAGAGCGGCATGATCTACGACCCCGTGACTATCCTCAAGGATAACACCGTGGGCGACGCCTTGGCACTCATGCAGGAGAATAAGATCGGTGGCATCCCCGTAGTTGACGACAAGGGCATGCTCATCGGTATCGTAACAAACCGCGACCTCCGCTTCCAGAGCGACATGGATCGCAAGATCGAGGAGGTGATGACTAAGGAGAACATCGTGACTACACACGAGACCGACCTTAAGAGCGCTGCAGAGGTGCTCCTCGCAAACAAGATCGAGAAGCTCCCCGTTGTTGACGATAACGGCAAGCTCGTAGGTCTTATCACCTACCGCGACATCACAAAGCTCAAGGACAACCCCAACGCTTGTAAGGACTCGAAGGGTCGTCTCCGCGTAGCTGCCGGCATCGGCATCACTCCCGACGCTATGGACCGCGTATCGGCACTCGTAGCCGAGGAGGTTGACGCCGTAGTTCTCGACTCGGCACACGGTCACACTAAGGGCGTTGTGGATCTTCTCCGCAAGATTAAGGAGACATTCCCCCACCTCGACGTTGTTGTTGGTAACATCGCAACTGCTGAGGCGGCGAAGTACCTCATCGAGAATGGCGCAGACGGTATCAAGGTGGGTATCGGCCCAGGCTCTATCTGTACTACACGCATCATCGCGGGTGTGGGTGTTCCCCAGCTCTCGGCTATCTACGACGCTTCGACAGAGGCTAAGAAGGCTGGCGTGCCTATCATCGCTGACGGTGGCTTGCGCTACTCTGGCGATATCGTCAAGGCATTGGCTGCGGGCGGTAACTGCGTGATGGTAGGTTCTATGTTCGCAGGTACTGAGGAGTCTCCCGGCGAGACTATCATCTACAACGGCCGTAAGTTCAAGGCATACCGTGGCATGGGTTCTATCGACGCTATGAAGGCTGGCTCGGCAGACCGCTACTTCCAGAAGGGCGAGGTTAATGTCATGAAGCTCGTCCCCGAGGGTATCGTAGGTCGCGTGCCTTTCAAGGGTAAGCTCGCGGAGACTGTATATCAGCTCGTAGGTGGTATTCGCGCAGGTATGGGTTACTGCGGTGCTAAGGATATTGAGACATTGCAGACAGCGCGTTTCATCCGCATCACATCGAGCGGTGTAACGGAGAACCACCCCCACGATATTACTATCACAAGCGAGACACCTAACTACTCTCGCGGCGAGTAGGGGTTTGTTGTGATAAGATGCTATCTGCGGCAGATGGCGCAGATGGTGTCTTAACAGCAGAGAGAGGTTTGTTGTCAGAAGATGTTAGATGTGACAGATGCTCGCAGACTGACAAAGCGGAGTTTACTGAAGCGTAAATGAGCATTTGTCAGGCAAGGCAGATGGCGCAGATGGCATCTTATCACAACAAACAAAAGAAAATTTTTGTAAAAAATATATGACAGAGAAGATTTTAATCATCGATTTTGGATCGCAGTACACGCAGCTCATCGCGCGACGCATTCGCGAGATGCAGGTATATTGCGAAATCCACCCCTTCAACAACGTCCCCGCGCTCGACGAGTCGATCAAGGGTGTTGTGATGTCGGGATCGCCACGCTCTGTACGCGAGGAGGGTGCTCCACGCATCGACCTTGACGCAATCAAGGGTAAGCTACCCCTTTTGGGCGTATGCTACGGTGCGCAGTACCTCGCCCACTTCTTCGGAGGTAAGGTCGAGGCATCGCCCAGCCGCGAGTACGGTCGCGCGCGCATGATAGTAAAGAATGGTGACGACCCACTAATGGCGAAGCTCAGCCCCTCGTCACAGGTGTGGATGTCACACGGCGATACTATCACCACTATCCCCGAGGGCTACAGCATCATCGCTTCAACAGAGGATGTTCCCGTAGCAGCTTACCGCATCGAGGGTGAGCAGACATGGGGCATTCAGTTCCACCCCGAGGTATATCACTCGGAGGAGGGCTTCACCATGATCGAGAACTTCGTGAAGGGCATCTGCGGTTGCGCAGGCACATGGACTCCCGCAGGCTTCGTGGAGAGCACCGTGAAGGAGCTCAAGGAGAAGCTCGGCAACGATAAAGTAGTGCTCGGCCTCTCTGGTGGCGTTGACTCATCAGTTGCTGCATTGCTCTTGCACAAGGCTATCGGTCCAAACCTCTACTGTATCTTCGTGGACTCTGGTCTCTTGCGTAAGGATGAGTTTGCCGAGGTAATCGAGTCGTACCGCGGCATGGGCCTCAACGTTAAGGGTGTGGATGCTTCGGAGAAGTTCCTAGGTGACTTGGCAGGTGTCACAGACCCCGAGACAAAGCGTAAGATTATCGGCCGCGACTTCGTTGAGGTATTCGAGGCAGAGGCAAAGCAGTTGCAGGGTGTTAAGTGGCTTGGTCAGGGTACTATCTACCCCGATGTTGTAGAGTCGGCACAGGTGAATGGCACAGCCGTAGTAATCAAGTCGCACCACAACGTGGGCGGTCTTCCCGAGAAGATGGGCTTGAAGGTTGTTGAGCCTTTGCGCCTACTCTTCAAGGATGAGGTACGTCGCGTAGGTCGCTCTATGGGCATGCCCGAGCGCCTTATCAGCCGTCACCCCTTCCCCGGTCCAGGCTTGGCTATCCGTATCCTCGGCGAGATCACACGCGAGAAGGTGGAGATCTTGCAGAACGTGGATAAGATCTATATCGACATCTTGCGCGAGACAGGCTGGTACGACAAGATTTGGCAGGCAGGTGCTATCTTGTTGCCCGTGCAGTCTGTAGGCGTTATGGGCGATGAGCGTACTTATGAGCGCTGCGTAGCATTGCGTGCTGTGCAGTCAACAGACGGCATGACCGCCGACTGGGTACACATCCCCTACGAGATCTTGGCGCGCTTGTCTAACGAGATTATAAATAAGGTACGTGGCGTAAACCGCGTAGTCTATGATATCTCGTCAAAGCCACCAGCAACAATTGAGTGGGAGTAAAATTTGTTATGATAGTGGCGCGTTAGCGGCACATCCCTAAAAGTAAATCACCCAGGGCTGTACATCTTGTACTATCCCTTGGTGATTTCTTTTGTGATGCACCACATCTTACGACTTCTAACATCAAACAAGCATCGCCCATCCATCTGTGGTGATCAGCGCTTCATAACAAACCTTTACGGATAAAAACAAAAAAAGCGTTACCGCAATGGTAACGCTCTCGGAGGTCTGAAGCGGATTCGAACCGCTGTAAATGGTTTTGCAGACCACTGGCTAAGCCACTCACCCATCAGACCAACTGATTTAGTTGTCTCCAACCGAGGTGCAAAGATAGCGCTTTTTTATGAATCTGCAAATTTTTTCAAGGAAATTATTCTCAAAAATAGATCTTGCTCTCTAATTCCCCTTACACGAGACATATAAGACACACTATTTTAACTGAAGTTGCACTGATGCGCCGCCATCACAACGAATTAAATCTTTGATTAGAAGGCTGCAGATGTGGCCTCGATAAAGATATTGCCCCGGATGTGACATACTTAGGCGTATTGCCCATTTAGAACTTTGATTGAGGATACCAGATTGAATCTTTGATTAGAAGGCCGCAGATACAACGCTCAACAAAAATGCCATCGATGGGTAGTACCAAGACGTACGTCCCATTGACGGCATTTTTTTTTAGCGGCAGTAGATGTCTGCCTTATAATCGAAGATTACTTGTTGTAAGCCTTCATAACTGAGATAAGATCAAGCACCTTGTTTGAGTAACCCCACTCGTTATCGTACCAAGAAACAACCTTCATGAATGTCTCGTTGATAGCGATACCTGCAGTAGCGTCGAAGATTGAAGTGCGTGCATCACCAAGGAAGTCTGAAGATACAACAGCCTCGTCAGTGTAGCCAAGGATACCCTTGAACTCGCCCTCAGATGCCTTCTTCATAGCTGCACATACCTCCTCGTAAGTAGCAGGCTTCTCGAGGTTTACAGTAAGGTCAACAACAGATACGTCCAAAGTAGGAACGCGCATTGACATACCAGTGAGCTTACCCTTAAGAGCGGGGATAACCTTACCTACAGCCTTTGCAGCACCTGTTGAAGAGGGGATGATGTTACCGCAAGCTGCGCGGCCACCACGCCAGTCCTTCAATGATGGACCGTCAACAGTCTTCTGTGTAGCAGTTACAGAGTGAACAGTTGTCATAAGACCGTTTACGAGACCGAAGTTGTCGTTCAAAACCTTAGCGATAGGAGCCAAGCAGTTTGTAGTACATGAAGCGTTAGAAACGATCTTCTGACCAGCGTACTCAGATGTGTTAACACCGCATACGAACATAGGAGTATCGTCCTTTGAAGGAGCTGACATAACTACATACTTAGCACCAGCCTCGATGTGTGCCTGAGCCTTCTCAGCTGTGAGGAACAAACCTGTTGACTCAACAACGTACTCTGCCTCAACCTCGTTCCACTTCAACTGTGCGGGATCCTTCTCTGCAGTTACGCGGATAGGGTTGCCGTTTACGATAAGGAGGTTCTTCTCCTCGCAGTAGTCAACAGTACCCTCGAACTTGCCGTGCATAGTGTCGTACTTGAGCATGTATGCCAAGTAGTCTACGGGGCAAAGGTCGTTGATACCTACAACCTGGAACTTGTCAGCCTGAGCGCAAGCTGCACGGAATACCATACGGCCGATACGACCGAAACCGTTGATACCAATCTTAATCTGTGACATAGTCAAAAAAGTATTAAATTAATAGTTAATAATTTCGATAAACAGTTTTGTAATTACAAAGTTAAACACTTTTGACCTAACAAGCAAAGGAAAATTTAACTTTTTTAATATAAAAATCCCCCTTTTTACCACTTATTGGCTATCGCGATACACTTTTAGCGCGTTTTGCCATTGCCGAGGCGAAGACAAAGTCGTTGAGTTCGGGGTTATCCGACAAAAGGATATCATCCTTTGTGCCCTCCCACCACTTATGACCTTCGTGGATATATACAATCTTTTCGCCAATCTCCATCACCGAGTTCATATCGTGCGTATTTATTATCGTTGTGATGTTAAACTCCTTGGTAATGTCGTGGATAAGGTTGTCGATAACCACAGATGTCTGAGGGTCGAGGCCCGAGTTGGGCTCGTCGCAGAAGAGGTAGCGGGGATTGAGCACGATGGCACGCGCAATGGCCACACGCTTGACCATACCACCACTAAGCTCCGAGGGGTAGAGGTGGTCGGCACCCGTAAGGCGCACACGCTCGAGGCAGAAGGTTACGCGGTCGCGCTTCTCGCCCTCCGACATATCGGTGAAGAGGTCGAGGGGTAGGCGCACATTCTCGCGCACAGTGGAAGAGTCCAACAGAGCACCGCCCTGGAAGATCATACCCACCTCCTTGCGCACCTCCTTACGCTCTTTGAAGTTGAGGTCTGTGTAGCAGACATCGTCGTAGAATATCTTACCCGAGTCCACATCGTGGAGTCCCACAAGCGACTTTAGAAGCACGGTCTTACCCGAGCCACTACGACCGATGATAAGATTTGTCTTGCCGGTCTCAAACTCAACAGAGATATCGTTGAGCACCATGCGGCCCTCAAAGGCCTTAGATATGTGGTCTGCTCGTATCATGCGCGCATAATTTGTGTTAGGATAAGGTTGAATACCATGATGGCCACAGAGCTCGACACTACGGCACGTGTAGAGGCCTTACCCACCTCGAGTGAGTTGCCCTTAGCGTAGTAGCCGCAGTATGCCGAAATCGAGGTGATGATAAAGGCGAAAACAGCACCCTTGACCAGTGCATAGGTTATAGCGAAGGGTTCGAAGTAGTAGAAGAGGCCCTGTATATAGTCGCCTGGCAGCACGACACCCGTAAGCACACTCAAGGCGTAGCCACCCAACACGCCCACGAAGATACTAAAGAGCGTGAGCAAGGGGAAGAAGATTACGGTTGCCACAATCTTGGGCAGGATGAGGTACGACGCAGAGTTCACGCCCATAATCTCGAGAGCGTCGATCTGCTCCGTGATACGCATTGTACCAATCTCGGATGCGATGTTCGAGCCAATCTTACCCGAGAGGATTAGCGCCAATACGGTAGATGAGAACTCGAGCACCATCACCTCGCGCGTAGCGTAGCCAATCATAAACTTAGGAATGAAGGGCGACTCGAGGGTGATGGCCATCTGGAGCGCCATTACAGCACCGATAAATGTCGAGATAATAGCCGTAAGCGATATAGAGTTGAAGCCGAGTGCCTCAATCTCGTATGCTATACGACGTAGGTATATGCGCATCTTCTCGGGACGTGAGAAGACCTTGCCGAGTAGCAATGTGTAGCGTCCTATGCTCTCTAATAGCTTTATCATACTACGTTGTCTCTTTTTGTGCGTTACTTAATCTCCTCAAAATCCACATATTCACCCTGGTCGCTAGACTTTTTCTGGCTCTTTGATGCAGAGTCACTCTTGGGCTGCTGCTGGGCACTCGCCTGGCGAGCATCTGCCTGCTGCTGCATCTGCTGCACAAAGTCCTCAAGACGCATGCCGCGTGCAAAGCCGTAGCCTGTAAATCCTGCACCTGGACCCGCATTGTTGCCGCCCATCTTGCCATTCATAGCATCACGATACTCCTTCTCCATCTGACGCTTCATGCGGTAGAACTGCAGCCATATCAAGCCGATAACGATAAGGGCTATGATAAACATACCGAGCATAAACCAGAGCACCTCGGGGAAGAAGATTGGCGGAAGGATTACAGCAGCTAGGAATGCCAATGTAAAGAAGGGGTACTTCTGTGCAAAGGTTAGGAATCCGTAGAATATTATTTTGAGATAGTTCATATCTGTTGTTTTATGGTTATAACGCCCACAATTAAGGCATTACACATTTTGCATCCGACAAAGTTACAAAATAATTCACAAACGACCAACATTTTTCGTCCGTTTGACAACATATTGCACATTTAGAGAGATTCCGCATATTTAGAGAGCGTAGTACATCCTCTAAACGCTCATAGCACCCATGCCCACTAAAAGCTATATAAACCGTGCCCTCTGCCACTTGCCATTCGATGCGGGTGTCACCTCGCGCTCAACGATACCCGTCAACACATCGGCGGCATCGTCATGGCGATTAGCCCTAAAGAGGCGACGGAAGGTGGTGAGGTGGGCATAGAACTCGGGCCAGCGCTGCGCCCAGTCGCGCGGCATGCGTATAGTGTGGAGCACCGTGGCTGAATTCGAGAGGATGCGAGCCTCCTTATTACCACTCTGGTGAAACCACTCCACACGAACCTTGGGCGAAAGGCGTTGCAGGGCACGGGCAAAGCCCCTACCGCCATTATTGCTTTCCACCGCCGCACGCTGCGTGTTATTCGAGCTAAACATTGCCGAAACAAGGCGCTCGGTATGCTCCATCGACTCGCGCGAATACACAACATCCGTAATATATATCACCCCATCAGTATCAACAACATAGGCGACTGCACATAGGTAATCCTCCCCCTCATCCGCTGTATCGACATAGCTCGCTCGCGCCACCACATCGCGCGGCAATATGGCATACTCACGGAAGTTATCACCATAGAGTAGTCCCTCCTTTGTCGAGGGGTGCCCCTGATACATAGCCTCAAAACGCACTGGGTCAAGACGACGTTTGGCAAGAAGTAGCTCCTTGCTCTGTTGCTCGGGCCATAGCGCCTCACCATCGGCGCGGGGATCAAGATCAGTGGGTGGCGAAGCCTTGAGCGCCTCGAAGTTAAGCACAAGCCATGTATCTTTATCCGCCTCGTTGATATCGTCGAGCGAGCGTAGTTCACGGCAAGGCTCGGTGCGCATAAGCGTGCCAATAAGGTCCTCCTCGTGCCATCGCGTAAATACTATTAGTTCGCGCGACGTATTATGCATGCGCGTGCGAACGACAGAGGTGTACCACTCCCAGCAGTTCTCGCGCACCACGGGCGACTGAGCCTCCATGGCATCCTTGTAGAGGTCGTCGAGGATGAAGCAATCGACACGATTTCCCGTAAGCGAACCCTCGCGACCCACGCTAATAAGCTCGCCCGAGTGGCCAATAATCTCCACCTCATCCGAGGTGCGTATATATGCCGCGGGCTTCGTGCCCTGCTTGATGGTTGTCTCGGGGAATATCTCAGCATACTCCCTCGACTCTATTATGCGCTGCACGCGGCGGTTGAACTTCGAGGCCAGCGTACCCGAATAGGAGGCTATGGCGATGCGCATATCGGGGTCTAAGCCGAGCATATATGCAGGAAGCAATGTGGTAGAACCTACGCTCTTGCCATGTTGCGGCGGCACCGAGACTATAAGCTTAGGTATGCGTCCCTGGGCAAAGGCCTCGAGGATGGCGTAGTAGGTGCTATGAAAGGGGGTGAACTCCAAAAATGGATAGACACTTTTGGCAAAGTCACAAAACGATACTCTCTCCATAGACGCACGGGTTATAGTTCAACAGCCTCGAGCATCTCGCACCACGAGTAGTCGTTATTCAGCTCCTCGGAGCCTATAGTCGTCTTGAAGTCCCACCACACGGGCAATAGCGCTACGACACGACTAGGATTACGTCTGTCGCGCTCCACAACGAGCGTGCATATTAGGCGACACTCCACATCGCCATCGTTGAGCGAGACGCTTCCAGTGAAAAAGTCACGCATGCCGATTTGCTCGAATAGCAACTCGGCAATTTTAAGGTAAATTGTAGGTGTTGTTTCGTACATAACTGATAATATAGGGTTTATTATTAATGAAAAATTAAACTAATCTACTGAACTTCATATCAAATTTTCTGGTATAAAATTTGTAACTTCAAAATAAATAGATTAACTTTGTAGTGCAAATATAAGTTCAAAAACTTGCTTTGTCAAGGGTTTTATTCAATTATTTAATATAGATTATTTTTATATGGAGACGGTAGGCGAGCGCGTAAGACTTATGCGCAAACAGTTAAACATGACACAAGAGCAAATGGCACAGCGACTTGGCATCGGCAAGGCGGCACTCTCAATGATCGAGACAGGCAAGGCGCGCCTATCGGCACGCAACAAAAACATCTTAGTTCAAGATTTTAATGTCAACCCTGATTGGATTGAGACAGGCGATGGCAAGATGTTCAATGCTGAGCCCGACCTCACCTCCTACAACCTTCGCACCGACCGCTCATTGCCCCTACAGAGCGTGCCCCTCTACTCTATTGAGGGTACTGCAGGCCTTATCCCCCTGTTCGAGCAACAGCATCAGTTTGAGCCAATCAACTACATCAACATCCCCAACTTGCCAAAGTGCGATGGTGCGATATATGTTGTTGGAGACTCGATGTATCCATTACTTAAGAGCGGCGACATCATTCTATATAAGCAACTTAACGACGTGCGCGATGTATTTTGGGGCGACATGTACCTACTCTCAATAGACATCGACGGCGAGGAGTATATCACCGTTAAGTATGTGCAGAAGTCGGAGCACGAGGGTTACATACGCCTTGTGAGCCAGAACCAGCACCACGCAGACAAGGAGGTAGCAATAGACCGTGTTCGCGCCATCGCCCTTATCAAGGCATCAATACGCATGCATACAATCGGCTAGTAATCAAACACATAATCCGCACTTAATATAATGAAAAATATAGTAGCTACCCTATTTTTGACTGCATCGGCACTATGCTACACCCTTGCCGCTAACCCCGAATATATCGTCCTTGCATCAGAGGATGTAAACCGCGACAAAGCGTGGCGAGAGGTTGTTGATGCCTTAGCCGTGAAGCATGATGCAGAGGTACTCCTCTTTGCGGAGTCACCCTGCGAGACCATAGAGAGCCTACAAAAGATGAAGCCTCGTTATGTGGCCATTGTCGATACGCCCGAGAACATCGGTCGCGACTATGTAATAGATTTTCACCACGTTAGCCGCGACATAGACAGTGACATCTATGCCGACTTTATGTGGGGTATCATCACGGGTTACGACGCCGAGGCAGCAATGCGCATGGCAAATAATAGCACCGAGCCCCTCGTAGTGAAGGATGCCGTTGCCACAATCATGGAGCTAAACAGCGCAAAGTGGTTCGACAACTACGCTTGGATTGACGACCACACCAAGGGTCTATGGGGCGAGAAGCGCGGCTTCGATGGCGAGATTAGAACAGGCATGGTTGCACCCGAAGAGGTGTTGCCTAAGTTTACGGAGCTATACGCCGAGTACGACCCCGACCTTATCGTAACTGCGGCACACGCCACTCAGCAGAACCTCGAGATGCCCTACTCATTAGGCAACCTCAAGCCCCGCAACGGTAAGCTCTACGCTAAGGATAGGTTTACTGGCGCGGAGTGGGACTTGAAGGAGTCGGGCAAGCGCCGCGTATATACGGCCGTGGGCAACTGCCTCATTGGTGACATGAATAACACCAAGGAGAGCATGGCCGCAGCATGGATGAATGGCTCGAATGCCACCACGATGATTGGCTACGTGGTGACCACATGGCATGGCCGCAACGGCTGGGGAGCACTCAAATATTGGGTTTCAAACCCCGAGCGTTACACCTTGGCCGAGGCTGTATATATCAACCAGCAGGACCTCGTACACCAGCACAACGAGTGGACACCCGCACTTCTTAAGGAGCGCTACGACTTCTGCGACGAGTTTATGGAGGAGCTTACGACAGCTGCAGGTCGTGTATCGGAGGTTACAGGCCGCGAGGTGGACCTTGACAATGCTCAGGATTGGGATATGATAGGCTTCTGGCACGACCGCGATGTCTTGGTTTATTATGGCGACCCAAAGTGGGAGGTACGCCTGCAGAGCGCTGGCGAGCAGGACTACACCGTGACCTCAGAGCGCAAGGGTAAGCGCTACATTGTGACAATCACAACGGGCGAGAACTTCAGCATGGAGAAGATGCGTGGCGACAAGTTCAAGCAGGAGCATGTCCTCGACCTGCCATTTAGCTATATCTTCCCCGAGAGACTGAAGAATCCACGCCTCATGGGCGACAAGTGGGGCAAGGCTGTCGTTGATGAGAACTTTATGTTATTGTACGACACAGAATTTGAGCCATCATCGACCTACGATATTGTCATCAAAACGAAATAGGTCGCACAACAAAAGATTGGGGCTGTCCACGTGGACAGCCCCTTCATATTATAATATGTAGTAGCCTAAATTTCGAAGAAGTTTTCGCGCTTGGCAAACTGCTCCATGACACGTGCCATGGCGATGCTCTGGTGCGGTGTTAGGCGTGCAGAGGAGCCTCGGCGATTTACGATGCAAGACACAAACTCCTGTATCTCGTAGCGCAAGCCTGGCTCATCCCACTTATAGAAGTACTTCTTGTTGCGGTTCTGGTCCTCGTAGCGCAACTCGAAGTAGTCAGTCTTCCACCATGGTGAGGGGACATATACATAGCCCTGCGTACCCGAGATAACGAGGTTACCCTCGGTCTTAACCCCCAAACCCAACTGGAACGATGCTACAGCACCCGGGTAGCGCACTATACCACGCGTATAGACATCCACACCATTCTCATTTAGGCGGCTATATATGTTGATATCTTTGTACTCCGTACCCAACAACTTGACAATGGGGAGCAAGGGGTATGAACCCATCTCGTAGAGCGAGCCACCAGCCATAGCGGGGTCGAGCTCACGCTTAAGCTTCTCCTCGCCCCATAGCTTCGACTCCGAGGCATCTATGCCCACAACATCGCCAATAAGTCCGCTCTTGACGAGCGTAACGAGGTGATTAAAGGCGGGCGAGTATGCAGTTTTGTTCGCCTCCATAAGCATCAGGCCTCGCTCCTTGGCGATTGCATACAACTCCTCAGCCTCAGCCTCGCGCAACACCATGGGCGTCTCGCAAAGGACATGACGGCCGTGCTCCAGAGCATACTTCACCTGCTGGTAGTGCAGGTTATGGGGCGTAGCGATATATACCGCATCTGCCCTCTCGACAGCCTCCTCGAAGCTCTCGACAACAAGCGCGTCGTTAAGTGCTGCGGCTGCCTCGCGGTTAATATCGTACAAGGCTGATACTGAGGCTGCATCGACCTTATCGACCTCAGCGTAGAAGCGCTGCGCAATACGACCGCAGCCCACAATAGCGATGTTCACAACAACCTCGCTCTCAGCACGCAACATCGTCGAAGAGACACCCTCGGTGCGTGGCAGATAGACCACCTCGCAGAACTCCGAGAGGTAGTCGAATTTGCCCTCCCAGTCCGAGCCGATAGCGAAGATATCGACATCGTATTTGAGTATATCGTCGATCTTCTGACCCATGTAATCCTCGATGATAACCTGATCGACAATACCCGTAGCCTTGACGGCCTCAACGCGCTCAAGAACATTGTTGCGCACGTTGAGCTTGCCTCGCTCTCGGTCGAAACTATCGTTAGTAACACCCACGATGAGGTAGTCACCCAGCGCCTTTGCTCGGCGCAAAAGGTTGATGTGTCCCTCATGCAAGAGGTCGTATGTGCCGTAAGTAATTACCTTCTTCATTATTTGCTGTTCTTTCCGTAAATCTCTTCTATATACTCTTTGCAGTGTATGCACTTGCGTATCTGCTCATCGCTGGGCAGCTTGCGCCAGTCGCCATAGACGTTTGTGAGGTAAGCATCCATATCCTTGGGTACGGGCCACTCCTCACCCTCGAAACGCGCCTTCGTAAGTGGGAAGGCGTCCTTCATAAAGAAGGTATGTCGCGCCCAGCCTGTGCTTAGCGTGTAGTGATACTCCTTGCGGGGGTTGATAAGTCCCACAAGGCGCAGTATAGGGTTTACGATGCCGAAGCACAAGCCCTGAATGAGGCGTATCATGGGTTTACGCACCCAGCCCCAACGCATGTAGGATGTTATATGCTGCAAATTGTTGTATATCACCGTTGCAGCGCGTGCCGCAAAGTAGTTTGTCTTCTCTATGGCGAAGATATCAAAGCCTATGCCCGCCCATTTGTAGTAGTTGTAGCGGCGGTTGTTGGTTGTGATGCGCCCCTCACGCTTACGGAACTTACCAAAGGTATTCACATAGTCCACGTCGGTGTGCATCGAGTGATAGACATACTCCTTGCTATCGAGCTTCTCTAGGATGCGCTCCAAACGCTTGCAGTCCTTTTTCAGAAGCACAATATCGAGGTCGTCATCCCACGGTATAAAGCCCTCATGGCGCGCAGCACCGAGCAGCGTTCCCGAGCTTAGCCACCACTGTATGCCGTTGGCATCGCAGATGTCTGCCACGAAACGCAGCATCTTCAGCAACTCCATCTGGTCACGCCTAAGCAACGAGCCGTCAGGGTTATATTTGGCTCGCAGAGCCTCCTTATCAATATTTGTGGCCATAGTTAGAAATCTATCATCAGGCAAATTTACACTTTTTTTTCCAAATAATAGGATTATTTCATATCTTTGTGAGTGCTTAACCGAACTTATGTGACGATGAAACGCATAACACAGTTCATAGGATGGGTGCTCAACCGCATTGTCAAGCTACCCAGAAATATTGCGGCCTACGTCGCAAACCTCACTACGCCCATCGTGCCTGGACGTGTGGTATGCCACTCTCACAGTTTTCAGCAGTATAGCTGCAACCCCCGCTACCTCACCGAGTACCTAAATAAGCACCACCCAGAATTCGAGATATATTGGGTCTTCCGCAAGGGGGCAAACACCTCGGAGCTACCCAAGGGCGTTAAGTGCGTGCGCTTCCGCACATGGGAGTACCTAAAACTTATGGCCTCTGCCGAGTTTGTATTCTCAAACGTGCGCACCGACCCATGGCGCGTCTATTGGCATAAGCGCCGCGGACAGAAGTATGTCATGTTGTGGCACGGCGGAGTATCGCTCAAGCGCATTGAGGCAGATGCCATCGACGCACTGAGTTTCAGCTACATATATCGCGCTAAGGCCGATTCTAAGATATGTGACCTAATGATTTCGGGGTGCCGCATGCAGACTGAACTACAGGCCCAAAGCTTCTGGTACAAGGGCGAGATTATGGAGCGCGGCATACCCCGCAACGACATCTTCTTCGACACCGAGCGCCGTAAGCACCTACGCCTATATATCGCAAACCACTACGGCATAGACCCCACAGCACGCATCGTGCTCTACGCCCCCACATTCCGCTCTAACCACTCGACAGAGCCATATACCATTGATTGGTCGATAGTTATGCCGGCGATAAGCCAGATGTTTGGCGGCGATAATGTAGCCGTCTTGGTGCGCATGCACCCCAACCTTATAGGCAAAGTAGAGACCTCGCACCTCATAGCCTATGATGGGGTGTGCGACGCTACTCGCTACAACGACATGCAGGAGCTGCTATCGGTTGCCGATATGCTTATTACGGACTACTCAAGCTCGATGTTTGACTTTGCGATGCAGAGCCGCCCATGCGTTATATATGCCACCGATGCCGACGCCTACGACCGCGGCTTCTACTTCAATCTCAAAGAGTTACCCTTCCCTCTTGCTGAAAACCAGGAGCAGCTTATCGACACCATCGAACACTTCGACAACGCGGCATACACCACGCGCCTCAACACCTTCTTCACCGAGCGCGTAGGCCTCAGGGAGGATGGTCACGCCTCGGAGGCACTCGCCGAGTGGATGGTGGCACACCGTTTGTAATCACTCTTTAGTCGCAAAAAAATCGGCACGCCTCTTGCCGATTTTATTTTTATTTCATAACTTTGTGGCTATAACACATCTAAAACTCCGAATGATATGAACAGAGAGTTAGCACTAAACCCCAACAAGGTGGTTGCCTTCTTGGGTAAGCCCGCAAGAGAGTTTACAAAGGCCGACATCATCAACTACATCACCGAGAACGGCATTCGCATGGTCAACTTCATGTATCCCGCAGGTGATGGCCGTCTCAAGACGCTCAACTTCGTGATTAACAATGCAGCATATCTCGATACCATACTAACATGTGGCGAGCGCGTCGATGGCTCGAGCCTCTTCCCATTTATCGAGGCGGGCAGCAGCGACCTCTATGTCGTGCCACGCTTCGCAACAGCCTTCCACGACCCCTTTGCCGAGATACCTACGCTAACCATGCTCTGCTCATTCTTCAACAAGGATGGCGAGCCACTGGCTTCGGCACCACGCTACACGCTCCTCAAGGCACTTCGCGCCTTTAACGAGGTGACAGGCATGGAGTTCGAGGCTATGGGCGAGTTGGAGTACTACGTAATCGCTCCCGACGAGGGTCTCTTCCCTGCTACCGACCAAAAAGGCTACCATGAATCAGCACCCTACGCTAAGTTCAACGAGTTCCGCACCGAGTGTATGGCATATATCGCACAGGCGGGTGGTCAGATTAAGTATGGTCACTCGGAGGTGGGTAACTTCACCATCGACGGCATGATATACGAGCAGAACGAGATTGAGTTCTTGCCCGTAGCTGCAGCAGATGCTGCCGACCAGCTCGTCATCGCGAAGTGGATAATCCGCAACCTTGCATACCGCTACGGCTTCGACATCACCTTCGCCCCCAAGATTACTGCGGGCAAGGCTGGCTCGGGTCTCCACATCCACATGCGCATAATGAAGGAGGGCAAAAACATGATGCTCGACGGAGGTGTGCTCTCGGCTACGGCACGCAAGGCTATCGCTGGCATGATGGAGCTCGCACCCTCAATCACAGCATTTGGCAATACCAATCCAACGTCATACTTCCGCCTTGTGCCACACCAGGAGGCACCAACCAACATTTGTTGGGGTGACCGCAACCGCTCGGTATTGGTGCGCGTGCCCCTCGGCTGGACAGCAAAGAGCGACATGTGTCAGATTGCCAACCCATTGGAGAAGCCACACGACTACGACACATCGCAGAAGCAGACCGTGGAGATGCGCTCTCCCGATGGTTCGGCAGATGTTTACGAACTTATCGCAGGCTTGGTTGTAGCATGCCGCTATGGCTTCGAGTTGGAGAATGCACTCGAGATTGCAGATAAAACATATGTCAACGTGAATATCCACAAGAAGGAGAACGCAGCAAAATTGAACGACCTCGCTCAGTTGCCCGATAGCTGTGCGGCATCGGCAGACTGCCTCGAGCGTCAGCGCAATATTTTCGAGGCTCGTGGCGTCTTTAGCCCCGCGATGATCGACGGCATATTGAAGGCATTGCGCGCCTTCGACGACCGCACCTTGCGCGAGGATATAGGCAACGACCGCGAGCGCATGCTCGAACTCGTTCACCGCTACTTCCACTGCGGATAATAGCCTTCAGATGGTAATGTTAACAGGGCTATCCAACGACTGATTGGGTAGCCCTTGTAACATTTCGAGGGATAGAAAAAAGTGATAAAAAGTGCTGAAAAATTGTGAATTAGAGAATTTTTACTACCTTTGCAGTCCCAAAGCAGATATCTATGGGGTTGCGAGTGACTATCGCAACTGAGTGGTATCGAAGTTAAACATTTAATTATTAAACAATTATGAAGTCAATTCAGATTAACGGTACTGCACGTGCAGAGTTCGGTAAGAAGTTCGCTAAGGCAGCTCGTCGCGAGGGTCAGGTACCTTGCATCATCTACGGCGGTGGCGAGGAGAAGGCATTCACAATCAACGCTAAGGAGCTCGGCCAGCTCATTTACACTCCTAACTCTTACATCGTTGAGCTCAACATCGACGGCGTTGTAGAGAAGGCTGTTATGCGCGAGGTTCAGTACCACCCAGTTCGCGAGCAGATTCTCCATGTAGATTTCTACCGTATCCAGGAGGGCAAGCCCGTTGCAGTTAACGTACCCGTACGCCTCACAGGTAACGCTGAGGGTGTTAAGATCGGTGGTAAGCTCCAGCTTTCAGCTCGTAAGCTCACTGTTAAGGCTCTCGTTGAGTACATTCCCGATGAGATCGTTGTTGACGTAACACCTTTGAAGGTTGGTCAGACTATCTTCGTTGGCGACCTCAAGCAGGAGAACCTCACATTCGTTACTCCCGCAACTACTGCAGTTTGCGCTGTTCGTGTAACACGTGCTTCACGCGCTGCGAAGTAATCGAAACGAGACTAATAACTTTACGTTATGAAGTATCTTGTTGTCGGGCTGGGCAACATCGGAATGGAGTACGCCGCAACCCGCCACAACATAGGTTTCAGAGTGTTGGATGCCTTAGCCGAGGCATCCAATATCTCTTTTACGACGGTGCGTTATGGCGCTATGGCGACCCTCAAGCACCGTGGCCGCACCATCTTCTTGCTTAAGCCCTCGACATATATGAACTTGTCGGGTAAGGCTGTACGCTATTGGATGGATCAGGAGCGCATCCCCCGCGAGAACCTGCTCGTGGTGTCGGACGATATAGCACTCCCCTTCGGCACCTTCCGCATGCGCAAGAATGGCTCGGAGGGTGGTCACAACGGCCTTCGTAACATCACCGAGCTGTTGGGCGACAACCAGTATGCACGCTTGCGCTTTGGCGTGGGTGGCGACTTTCCCCGCGGCCACCAAGTGGACTATGTCCTTGGTGACTTCTCAGACGAGGAGAACAAGCTTATGCCCGAGCGTTTGAAGCTCTTTGGCGACGCTATCTTGTCGTTCGTGAGCGTAGGCGCCGACCGCACGATGAATAGCTTTAACGGCAAGTAATGCCCTATTAGAGATTAAGAGACCCTATCCTTCAAAAGATGGGGTCTCTTTTCATATGTATATATGGGCTACCTGGATTCGAATTTTGCTTGCAAAATAGAGCCGATACCTTATAAAGAGTGCGCAGACCGTAGGTCGAGCAATAAATCTCTCTCATATCGGCTCAACCAACAACAAGTGAGAATCAGGTGGCACAACAATTGACGAGGTGGGATGAAGTGGCGAGAGTGGGTTTGTCCCATGCGATGCTGGGTGGGTGCTGATGCTTGCATCGTGGCACTCACCCAGCACCGCAATATGTTCGAACGAACATCTCTCGCCACAGCGTAGAAAACAAAAAAAACGACCTTCTTGCGAAGATCGTTTTTAGTTGGGCTACCTGGATTCGAGCTTTGATTGCTGAGCAAGCAAAGTAGAGCCGATACCTTATAAAAAGAGCGCAGACCGTAGGTCGAGCAATAAATCTCTCTCATATCGGCTCAACCAACACAAAGTGAGAATCAGGTGGCACAACAATTGACGAGGTGGGATGACGTGGCGAGAGAGGGTTTGTCCCATGCGATGCTGGGTGGGTGCTGATGCTTGCATCGTGGCACTCACCCAGTACCGCAATATGTTCGAACGAACATCTCTCGCCACAGCGTAGAAAACAAAAAAAACGACCTTCTTGCGAAGATCGTTTTTAGTTGGGCTACCTGGATTCGAACCAAGAATGACAGGACCAGAATCTGTAGTGTTACCATTACACCATAGCCCAATATTTGTTTTTGACGGTGCAAAAGTAGAACAATATTTTTGAATTGCAAAGAAAAATGTGAAAAAAATTTCATATCTTTGTTAAAATTTTTCAGACAATAACGTAAATAAGATTATAACACATTGATTATGAAAGCAATAAAGTCGCGATTGATTTTAATGAACTTTTTGCAATTTGCAGTATGGGGTTCATACCTAACATCCATGGGAGGCTATCTCTTCGCAAAAGGAGAGGGAGACCTCATCGGTTGGTTCTACGCAATGCAGGGCATAGTATCAATATTCATGCCCGCAATCATGGGTATCATCGCCGACAAGTGGATGCCAGCACAGCGACTCCTCGGCCTTTGCCACGCTATCGCCGCGATATTCATCGCCGCAGCTGGATACTTCGCAAGCAGCGACATGATACTCCCCATGTTCATACTTTACTCTATAAGCGTGGCGTTCTACATGCCTACACTCGCGCTCTCTAACTCCGTAGCGTACACATCGCTCGAAATGGGAGGCTACGACATAGTGAAGGCATTCCCCCCAATCCGTGTATTCGGCACCGTAGGATTCATTGTAGCTATGCTCATCTGCGACTTCGCGGGCTTCCAGGCAAGCCATATACAGTTCTACCAGTGCGCACTCATTGGCATGGGCATGGCACTCTTCACACTCCTACTCCCCCACTGCCCAGTAAGTAAGAACATGGGGAACAAGAGCCTCATACAGCGCCTTGGCCTCGATGCCTTCAAGTTGTTTAAGAGCAAGCAGATGGCATTGTTCTTCATCTTCTCGATGTTGCTCGGCGTATCGTTGCAAATCACTAACGGCTTTGCCAACGGCTTTATCACATCGTTCAAGAACCTCCCAGAGTTCGCCAACACCTTTGGCGCGAACCACGCAAATGCCCTTATCTCGCTTTCGCAGGTGTCGGAGACATTGTGCATACTCCTTATTCCCATCTGCCTTAAGCGCTTGGGCATCAAGAAGGTTATGCTCATCGCGATGTTCGCATGGGTATTGCGCTTTGGTCTCTTTGGCCTCGGTAACCCCGGCGGTGGTCTCTGGATGTTCATCCTCTCGATGATTGTCTATGGCGTGGCCTTCGACTTCTTCAACGTATCGGGTTCGCTCTACGTCAACGAGAATACTAGTGGCGAAATGCGATCATCAGCACAGGGCCTCTTTATGATTATGACGAACGGCATCGGCGCTACTGTAGGCACACTCGGCGCACAGGCCGTAGTCAACAGATTTGTGCCCACAGCCGTAGAGAATGCTTGCTCATTATGCTCTGCTCCTGTGGTGACAAATGGTAACGCCATTGCGGAGGGCTGGAGCGAGACATGGCTCATCTTCGCGGGCTATGCACTCGTAGTAGCGCTGCTCTTCTGGGTGCTCTTCCGCTATAAGCACAACCCTAACCAGATGGTTGACATCAAGCACTAAGATATAAACATATGGAGGGTGTTTTGCGACGCCCTCACTTATCTATTATGGCACTACAACCTTTGGCCGAACGTCTGCGTCCACAGAACCTCGATGAGTACATAGGACAAAAGCACCTCGTGGGCGAGAATGGCGTATTCCGCAAGTTCATCGCTACGGGCAGCGTACCCTCATTTATCCTGTGGGGCCCTCCAGGTGTGGGTAAGACTACGCTCGCCAAGATTATCGCCAACACCCTCGACCGCCCCTTCTACACCCTCTCGGCCGTTACGTCGGGCGTAAAAGAGGTGCGCGAAGTGATAGACAAGGCCAAGAACCAGCACCTCTTCAACGCACGCCCCGCCTTCTTGTTTATCGATGAGATTCACCGCTTCAACAAGTCGCAGCAGGACTCACTGCTCGGCGCTGTGGAGCAGGGCATAGTGACGCTTATTGGTGCTACTACCGAGAATCCATCGTTCGAGGTTATATCGCCACTTTTGAGCCGCTGCCAGGTCTATGTGCTTAAGCCCATGGATGATAGCGAGCTGCAAACATTGCTAGACCGCGCGCTAACGACAGACACCGAGCTTCAGAAACGCAATATCGAGGTTAAGGAGACCGAGGCATTATTCCGCTTCTCGGGAGGCGATGCCCGCAAACTGCTAAATATCCTCGACATCGTTGTAGGTGCTACGGATGGCGACATCACGATTAGTGATAGCTACGTTACGGAGTGCTTGCAGCAGAACATCGCCCTCTACGACAAGTCGGGCGAGCAGCACTACGACGTCATCTCGGCATTCATAAAGTCGGTGCGTGGCAGCGACCCCAATGCCGCTATCTACTACCTTGCGCGTATGCTCGCGGGAGGCGAGGAGCCTCGCTTCATAGCACGCCGTCTTGTGATTCTGGCATCGGAGGATGTGGGTCTTGCTAACCCCAATGCCCTACTCTTGGCTAACGCCTGCTTCGACACGGTGCATAAGATTGGCATGCCCGAGGCGCGCATCACGCTTGCCGAGACTACGATATATCTCGCCACAAGCCCCAAGAGTAACTCAGCGTATGCCGCTATAAACCAGGCCCTGGCCTTGGTAAACAAGGATACTACCAACCGCCCCGTGCCCCTGCATCTGCGCAACGCCCCCACGAAGCTCATGGGCGACATGGGCTATGGTGCCGATTATAAGTATGCTCACGACTATGCGGGCAACTTTGTGCGTCAGGAGTTTCTGCCCGAATCACTCTCGGGGACACGCTTCTACACACCCAATATGGGCAATGCCCAGGAGGCGAAGATTGCCGAGCGCATGCACGCCCTATGGGGTGACAAGTATGAGAAATAGGGTGACAAAATGTCAGTCATCGGATATTTTATGATGACACGACATAAATAATCGCACCGTGGCATGGTGATTGCCACAACTTATGACCAAACAGAAAATATTATTAAAAACATAAAACGAAGAATTGAATTATGGCAGTAAAACCGCTTTCAGATCGCGTATTGGTTAAGCCCAATCCCGCAGAGGAGAAGACCGCAGGTGGTCTCTTCATCCCCGACACAGCAAAGGAGAAGCCCTTGATGGGTAAGGTGGTGGCAGCAGGTCCTGGCACCGCAGAGATTAAGATGGAGGTAAAGGTTGGCGACACCGTGATGTACGGCAAGTACGCTGGCACAGAGCTCCACTACGAGGGTGAGGATTACCTCGTTATGAAGCAGGCAGACATTATTGCAGTTATTGACTAACATTAAACAACGAAACGAAAATGGCAAAGGAGATCAAATATAATGTAGAGGCTCGCGAGCTTTTGAAGGAGGGCGTTGACGCACTATGCAACGCTGTTAAGGTAACACTTGGTCCTAAGGGTCGCAATGTGATTATCGACAAGAAGTTCGGTGCTCCCCACGTAACCAAGGATGGCGTAACCGTTGCCAAGGAGGTGGAGCTCGAGGATACATTCGCAAACATGGGCGCACAGATGGTACGCGAGGTAGCGTCAAAGACCAACGACGACGCTGGCGATGGTACTACTACTGCTACTGTTCTTGCGCAGTCGCTCATCTCGGTGGGTATCAAGAATGTTACAGCGGGTGCTAACCCCATGGACCTCAAGCGCGGTATCGACGCCGCGGTAGCTAAGGTCGTAGAGTCGCTCAAGGCACAAAGCCAGGTTGTAGGTTCGGACATCGCAAAGATTGAGCAGGTAGCTACAATCTCGGCAAACAACGACTCAAAAATCGGTAAGCTCATCGCCGAGGCTATGGCTAAGGTTAACAACGAGGGCGTAATCACCGTTGAGGAGGCTAAGGGCACTGAGACTCATGTAGATGTTGTTGAGGGTATGCAGTTCGACCGCGGTTACATCTCTGCTTACTTCATCACCGACACCGAGAAGATGGAGGCACAGCTCGACAAGCCATATATCCTCATCACCGACAAGAAGATCTCAACAATGAAGGAGATTATGGGCATCCTTGAGCCCGTGGCACAGAGCGGCCGCTCACTCCTTATCATTGCGGAGGATGTAGATGGCGAGGCGTTGTCAGCACTCGTAGTAAACAAGCTCCGTGGCACACTTAAGATTGCAGCATGCAAGGCTCCAGGCTTTGGTGACCGCCGCAAGGAGATCCTCGAGGATATCGCAACACTCACAGGTGGTACCGTCATCTCTACTGACAAGGGCATGAAGATCGAGGATGCAGGTCTCGAGACTTTGGGTACTGCAGACAAGATTACGCTCAACAAGGAGAACACCACTATAGTGGACGGCGCAGGCTCTAAGGAGGCTATCGCAGCTCGCGTACAGCAGATTCGTGCATCTATCGAGAATGCAACATCTGACTACGACCGCGAGAAGTTGCAGGAGCGCTTGGCGAAGCTCGCTGGTGGCGTAGCTGTTCTCTACGTAGGTGCTGCTACCGAGGTTGAGATGAAGGAGAAGAAGGATCGCGTAGATGATGCCTTGGCTGCTACACGCGCCGCTGTTGAGGAGGGTATCGTTCCTGGTGGTGGCGTAGCATACATCCGCGCCGTGGAGTGTCTCGAGGGCATGAAGGGCGAGAACGACGACCAGACTACAGGTATCCAGATTGTTAAGCGCGCTATCGAGGAGCCATTGCGCCAGATTGTAGCTAACGCTGGTGGCGAGGGTTCGGTTGTTGTGAACAAGGTTAAGGAGGGCACAGGCGCCTTCGGTTACAACGCTCGCGACGACCGCTACGAGGATATGCTCGCTGCGGGTATCATCGACCCAACAAAGGTGTCACGCGTAGCTTTAGAGAACGCTGCTTCTATCGCATCGATGTTCCTCACTACAGAGTGCGTCTTGGCTAACAAGGCAGAGGAGAGTCCTCTCTCGACTATTGCGAGCGCTGGTGGTGGCATGGGCGGCATGATGTAATAAGTCGTCTAACAAGGTTGCTTTGGCGTTGCACTTAGCTCTTGTTATACAACCTATCAAATACAAAATTGGGGATGACTAAATTAGTCATCCCCTTTACTTTAAGAGGTTGAAGAAAAAGATGTAGTTTTAGGCTTGCGAAGCCCGAAAAAGCGCAGTTTACTAAAGCGTAAATGAGCATTTTGAGGGCGAGCGTAACGACAAAATACACTTTTTATTCAGCCTCTTCGACTAAATATCCAGAGTCCTAACATCGTAATCGCACCATTCAGGATGATAAGCTCGTAGCTAAACTGATAGCCACAGAGCCACTCTGCGGAGTTCGACGAAAGGATGTAACATATCGTAGGCGAGGCGACAGCGATAGCGGGAATAGCGCCACTACGCACGCTGCGGCGCGTAAAGATGCCGAAGGCAAAGAGACCCAACAACGGACCGTAGGTATAGCTCGCCATGGTGAAAATCAGCGTGATAACACCCGAGCTACTAAATGTGTTAAACACCACTATCACACCCAGCATAACGAGTGCGATGGCCGTATGCACACGCTTACGTCGGCGCTCCAACTTTGCATCATCCGCACGCTCCGAGCCCATTATGTCGAGCGTAAACGATGTTGTAAGGGCTGTAAGTGCCGAGCCTGCCGATGAGTATGTCGAAGCGACAAGACCCAACAAGAAGAGCACGCCCATAACGACAGGTAAGCCCGCCTCCGTTGCCACATGACCAAAGAGGCTATCGCCAGCGACATCAATACTACGACTCGCAGCAAAGCCATACAGCAGCACACCTAGGGCGAGGAACATAATTATAACGCCCACCTGAATAAACACCGAGGTCATCATGCTTCGCTGGGCATCGCGCCTATTACGGCACGAGAGCACCGTCTGCATCATATCCTGGTCGAGACCCGTCATCGCAACAACCAAGAAGATACCCGCCAAGAACTGCTTCCAGAAATATTTCGTATCTAGGGGGTTATCCAAGAACATCATGCGCGAGAGGTCGCTATCGGCGATATAGCGCACCACACCCGAGCCTTT
This sequence comes from Alistipes sp., assembly GCA_045633045.1. Taxonomy (GTDB): domain Bacteria; phylum Bacteroidota; class Bacteroidia; order Bacteroidales; family Rikenellaceae; genus Alistipes. Next base: position 56,217 of record JAZQXV010000008.1, on the reverse strand, counting down.
GAGGCCCATGGTGCGTGCAAGAATGAAGATAGCCGTGGCGAGGCTGCCCACCATAATCACCGTCTTAACCATCTCGACCCACACAACAGACTTTACACCTCCCTTACGCGTGTAGAGCCATACGAGCGACATCATAATAGCGGCATTTACAACAAACGGAATGTCGTAGTGGTCAAAGAGAATGGTTTGAAGTACCACACATATAACATATGCGCGTAACGCCGCCGAGAGAGTCTTAGCAACAAAGAAGAACCACGCTCCCGTGCGGTGTGCCACAATGCCAAAGCGCTTATCAAGGTACTCATACAACGACACCACACCCAACTTATAATACAGAGGCACAAGGAGATATGCTATCACAGCATAGCCCACGATAAAGCCGAGACATGTTTGCAGATAGGAGAAGTTGTCCGTAAGCACCGTGCCAGGGACAGAGATATACGTCACGCCCGACATTGCGGCACCCACCATGGCAACAGCCGCCACGGCGCGATGTGTGCTACGGCCACCCGTAAAGAATGTGGCATTGTCGGCACGACGACTACTGCGCCATACCACAAAGAAGAGCATGGCGACATAGCCCAATATTGTAGTGATGATTGCTAATGTTGACACCGCCTAACCCCTTAGTTATTAGAAGTTATGTGCCTTGCAGTAGCGGGCAACAGCATCGGCAATGCGTTCGCCATCCAACGCTGCAGAGACGATACCTCCGGCATAGCCAGCACCCTCACCCGCGGGAAACAAGCCCTCGACCTCGGTGTGCATAAGCGTCTCGGGGTCACGAGGAATACGCACAGGGGTAGAGGTACGCGACTCCACACCCACGACGATAGCCTCATCCGAAACAAAACCCTTCATCTTCTTGCCGAAGGTTGCGATACCGCTACGTAGGCGTGCGCCAATCTCCTCAGGCATCCACAAATCGAGACGCGAGGGTGTAAGACCTGGGATATATGATGTCTTGGGCAGTGAGCGCGACTCACGGCCATATACGAAGTCCGAGACACGCTGTGCGGGAGCCACCTGCTTGTCGCCACTATGCTGGCGTGCGAGCTCCTCGAACAACTGCTGATAGCGTAAACCCGCCAACTCGCCCCACTCCTCTCTCAAGTGCGCGAAGTCCTCGAGGCGCACCTCCGTAACGAGGCCCGAGTTTGCAAAAGCGGAGTTACGACCACTGGGCGACATGCCATTAACCACCGACTGCGTGGTATCTGTCATGGCGGGAACGATGAAGCCACCAGGACACATACAGAATGAGTAGACGCCACGACCCGCCTCCTGGCTTACGAGCGAATAGCTCGCTGCGGGGAGCCACTCACCACGCTCATCGCGATGATACTGAATGCTGTCGATAAGCCTCTGAGGGTGCTCAATACGCACACCCATAGCGAAGGGCTTAGCCTCAACGGCGATACCCGACGTGTACAACAACTCATATATATCACGTGCCGAGTGTCCCGTAGCCAAGACTACGGCAGCGCCCTCAATAACGTTGTCACCGACCTTAACGCCCGTAATTCTACCCTGCTTAACGACAAAGCCCGATACCTTACTCTCGAACAACACCTTGCCACCATGCTCGTTGATGGTGTTACAGATGTTCGAGATGATGCGTGGGAGTTTGTCCGTGCCGATATGTGGATGTGCCTCATAGAGGATAGCGGGATTTGCGCCATGCCATACGAGGGTCTGCAACGCCTTGTTGTAGTCGCCGCGCTTCTTGCTGCGTGTGAAGAGCTTACCATCGGAGAATGTGCCCGCGCCACCCTCGCCAAAGGCGTAGTTTGAGTCGGGGTTGATGTCGCCACCACGGTTGATCTGCGCAATGTCGCGCTTACGCGAGAGCACCGACTTACCGCGCTCCAAGAGAATGGGTTTGAAGCCGAGCTCTATGAGGCGCAACGAGGCGAACAATCCCGCGGGACCCGAGCCTACGACAATAACCTCCGTGCCCGTATCTACCGAGGGGTAGTCGAAGTGCAGGGGCGCGGGCTGAGGCTCCTTGTCGATGTATATCTCGAGCGATAGGTTGACCTTTGCCATGCGCTGACGAGCATCGATGGAGCGCTTCACGACACGCGCAAGAGCTATCTCGCTCTGCTTGATGCCGAGACGCTCGGCGGCACGCGCTATGTAAAACTTCTCGTCGGCAGCCTGCTTGGGCGATAGTTGCAGTGTTATGGTCTTTGGCATAGTAACTCTCTATTAGTTAGCGTAGTAGGCATTAATTATATGCCGCTACTACGACATTCAAGATACAAAAATAGAAAAAAATATGCGAAAAAGCGTAATAATGTTGTGTATATTGCAAAAAGTTTTTACCTTTGCACCGCTCAATGACAGAAATACATGAGCACACTCGTTGGTTTACGGGTGTTCAAGATCCTGCGGACATGGTGTAATTGGTAGCCACGTCAGACTTAGGATCTGATGCCGAGAGGCGTGGGGGTTCGAGTCCCTTTGTCCGCACAAGGTTTTTAAGACGAGCAGCGAAAGTTGCTCGTCTTTTTTTGTCTTGTGCGTTCAAAGGGACTCGCACTGACTATGGCGGCTCGGCAGACTAGTCGGCGGTGATTGATTGTGCGAGTTGCGGTGCAACTACGAATATAGGGTGAGCGTCAGTCGCTCAAGCAAGCTTGGCACTAACACTCACCCCATCTTCTATACCTACGGTATTTCGCCCAATCAATTCATCTTGGTCTGCCCTCGCTCTGCTGAACGCAGTTCGAGTCCCAGGTGTGCTGATTTATCGGCGTAAAGTTAAGAAAATATTATTACAATAGTTCTATAATCTGTTATCAACCCGCACAAAAAGCGACTGTCATTTGGCAGTCGCTTTTTTGCGTTATTACTTGAACATGTAGGCGGTAAACCAGCACTACTTGCGCTTATAGTTTGTGCGGATGTAGTCCATGACCTTGAAGCGGGTAGGTTGCTTCTCACCATCTAAATCTACAACATCAGTTGTTATCTGCAGACGCTCGCCGCGAATAACGAAGTCGCTGATAAACTGCATGATAAGGTCGCAACTATAGATATATGGCAGGCCCGCCATTTTGTGGTCCACATACTCCGCAGAGTAGAACCAATAGGGCGAGTCGAGCTTCTCGAGTTGCTCCACGATATATGCCGAGCCGTAAAAGCCCACGCCGAGCATAGACGAATGGTCATAAGGCACATTCCTATCCGACGTGCCATGGAAGAGCATCATGGGAGCAGGCTCCGACTTAAACTTAGGCTTGCCATTAACAGAGAAGATAGCACCTGCACACGACACCACACCAGCATATCTAAAGTCGGCGGGCAGCACCTGGGCACGCACATCACCGTTGCACCTCATCCACTCGGCCTGCACAGCCGTAATAGCACCAGCACTCGAGCCACTAATCACAATCTTCGAGGTATCGACACCCCACTCTTCGGCATTGGCAATAACATAGTTCGTCGCAGCGTACATATCCTCAACAGCGATATTCACAGCATTTTGGAATGCCGCAATCATATCCTTAACTCCGCCATCGGGATTAAGGCTCTTGAGGCCCAAGCGGTAGTCGATAGATACCGCCACGACACCTTCACGCGCGAGGTGATCAAAGAAGATCGAGTAGTACTCATGGTTACGCTCACCCTGCACAAAGCCACCCCCAAAGGCAAAGATCACACATGGACGCGGAGCATCTGTCGCCTCATCGAGCATATATCTATCGAGGTATAGCTCCTGACCGTCGTGCGTAGCGAAATGATATGTATCGCACACAACATCTTGTGCCGAGAGCACAAAGCAGCTCTGCACCAAAGCTACGACAAAAAGTACTATCTTTCTCATATAAAGGTATTTGTCAACGCTATTTACTCCATTCACCAATCTCCATATTCTTTATCTCGCCCGCCTCGATATCGAACCTTACGGCCGTACGCACACGGTGTATGCCATAGATACCCGCACCACCAGGGTTTATATGCAGCAAATCATAGACAGGGTCATATATAACCTTGAGGATGTGCGAGTGTCCTGAGATAAATATCTTTGGACGAGCGCCATGGATAAGTTGCAGAGCCTTAGGCGAGTAGTTACGCGGATAGCCTCCGATGTGCATCATAAGTACCTTGCAGCCATCAACCTCAAAGCAGTTGCTCTCGTGATAGATGCGTCGCATAACGCCACCGTCGATATTTCCATACACCGCGCGCAGAGGCTTATATGCCGCAATTGCATCGGCCGTCTCCAACGACCCGAAATCGCCTGCATGCCACACCTCGTCACAGGGTGCAAGGAACTCCTTGAGCACATCGTCGAATGTGCCGTGCGTATCTGATATTACTCCAATCTTCATGCCACTACTCGATAAATAAATATGCCACCACTTTCACGGCGCACAGACAAAGGTAGTGAAAAAACTCTCTGCACATGACCCTTAGAGATAATAAAGTGTCGAAAATAGGTCTATTTGACCGATTTTTACTACCTTTGCTTAATTTTAATCAACTAATTGCGAAAAATGGCACAAACAAAACGTATTGGATACATAGATGCACTAAGAGGTCTCACCATGATATTGGTGGTCTTTAGCCATATATACCTACCCAATGTTACCCCACTAAACCAGTTTTTAGTAAACATCCGCATGCCGCTATTCTTCTTTATCAGCGGCTTTATTTCGTTCCGTATGGAGCAGTCGTGGAGTGGCACGGAGACCATATCGCGTATCGGAAGCAAGGTACGCACAATGATTATACCAGCGCTTGTTGTAGGACTTATATACACCATCATAAATGGCGGCGTGGATATTAGCTACTTCTTCACCCACGACAGGAAGATGGGCTACTGGTTTACGTTTGCGCTATTCAACATGCTGATTATATACTATATAGCACGCTGGCTACACACACGCCGTGGCAAGACATCGCTAAATAGTTTTGTCAAGCGCCTCTACATCCTCGGCATAATCTTCTATGTTGCACTCTCCGACCTGTCGATGCTCGGCGATGCGGGTAATGTCTTCACCCTTGGACTAACATTCAAGTACTTCCATTTCTTCGCCTTTGGAGCACTATGTAGCTGTAAGCGCGAGTGGTTTGAGCGCATATTCGAGAATCGCGCGAAGATGACCGTTGTGGTGGTGGGACTATTCCTATTGTCGTGGTTCATAATATCTATTCGAGGCAACACCGAGGTTATTACTCAATACATGGATAAGCGAGTATTCGAAATCCTCAGAGCACTCATCAGAGTCTTTATCGGCTACTTTGGCATCATCACCTTCTATGGCTTCTTCCGCCGCTTCGGTGAGTTCTTCTCGGAGAATAAGTATATCGGCAAGTCCCTGCAGTTTGTGGGTCGTAACACGCTCGACGTCTATCTGCTCCACTACTTCGTGTTGCTCGGCATGCCCGTCATGCTCCGCCCATACATCGTGGATACAACAAACCTCCTTATGCCACTTGTCGTAGGCATGGGTGTTGCGGTGGCAATTGTGGCAGTATCATTGCTTATATCGCGCATCTTGCGCCTCAGCGATCACGTGGCATACTACCTTCTCGGAGCTCGCGACGTGAAGCTCGGCATAGATAAAAATAAGTCTAAATAAAACCATATATTCTTATGAAGAGAGCTATACTAACCATCGTCGCTATGCTCCTTGCGGGAGTTGCGACACTCAGTGCGCAGCAGAACCTTTGGCAGAAGGAGCCACTTAAGTCACCAGAGATCAATGCCGACAATAGCGTTACTATACGCCTCTATGCCCCAAATGCCGAGGCCGTGACCCTCGTTGGCGACTTTGTAGATAACGCCGCCATGACACGCAACGCCGAGGGTGTGTGGGAATATACATCAGGACCTCTCGCTTCGGAGCTGTACTGCTACTGGTTTAATGTCGATGGTATCGACCATGTCAACGATCCCGCAAATAGCTACGTCATGCGCGACGTAGGCTCACAGATGAACTACTTCATCATTCCTGGCGAGCGTGGCGACCTCTACGCTGCACAGAACGTACCCCACGGCACCATGGCCAAGGTGTGGGCAAAGGTTAGCGACGGCCGCGAGCGCCGCATGACCATCTATACCCCAGCGGGTTACGAGGGCGGCAAGGAGAAATACCCCGTTCTCTACCTCTTGCACGGCATGGGTGGCGACGAGGACGCGTGGTCAGCGACAGGCCGCGTGGCAGAGATCATGGACAACCTTATCGCTGCGGGCAAGGCCGAGCCTATGATTGTGGTTATGACAAATGGCTGCACGCAGCATGTTGCAGCCCCAGGCTACTCGCACGAAGGCATGTGGCGACCCTATATGAGTGGCTCTATGGATGGCTCGTTCGAGGCTATGTTCCCCTCGATTGTGGAGTGGGTTGATGACCACTACCGCACCAAAGCGAAGAAGGAGTATCGCGCCATTGCGGGTCTCTCGATGGGCGGCTTCCACGCAATGCAGATATCGAAGGAGTACCCCGCTATGTTTGAGTATGTCGGTCTCTTCTCTGCTGCTATATTTCGTGGCAAGGAGGGCATCGAGACCTACGAAAACCTCGAGGCGAAGCTCGCCCATCAGTTCGATAAGGGGGTGAAACTGTACTGGATAGGCATCGGTAAGGATGATTTCCTCTACGAGGAGAATGTGCGCTATCGCAAGTTGCTCGATAGCAAGGGTCACCCCTACACCTACCGCGAGAGCGAGGACGGACATATCTGGCGCAACTGGCGCATATACCTCGGCGAGTACTCACAGCTACTCTTCAAGTAATACGATTAACAAACGAGTGTCGAGTGCAACACACCCGACCTCCATTAGCACCGAGACCTGATTTGGAGTCAGAAGGCTGCAGATACAACGCTCGGCAAAAAAAATGTGGATAGGCTGTACTAAAACGTACTGCCTATTCACATTTTCTTTTGTTAGCGGCAGTAGATGTCTGCCTTATCACTTCAAATCACCAATGCGGGGTGATGGAAAGAAATACCTCAAAATTGATACCCGGCATGGGACGCGAGAGTACTGAGAGATACTCCTCGTTAAAGAGATTGTTTACAGCACCTTTCACAAAGAGATCCGCCCACTTGAAGCTAAATCCCTTCTCGAGGGATATGTTTGACATGAAGTATGGTGGGAGCTTGCCCGTAAGGGATATATCGTTGGAAGACATAGTATATCGCTCGGAGTAGTAGCACCACTTATAGAGAAAACTCCATGAGCGCCATGTGAGGCGGCCAGTGACGGTTGATGATAGCTCGGGGACGTAGGGGAGCTGCTTACCCACAGATTGGTCTGCGGGAGTGCGAGGCTCGCCGACATTTATTGAGGGTGTCCACGAGAATGTGCCATTTAGACCGAGCTGCCACTCCTTAGCAAGGGCGACATTGAGGTCTCCCTTAAGTTCGATACCGTAGGCGTGCACATCCTTGATATTCTCGGGAGAGAAAAAGCCCTTGGGTGTGGGCAGCCATATAATCCAATCCTTGATGAAGGACTCAAACCAGCTCGCCGAACCACTCAGCGAGTAGATGCCCTCCTTGCCCACAGCGAAGGAGAGACCCATGTCGTATGTCCAACCCGACTCTTTGCGTAGGTCGGGGTTACCGCCAGGAAGGAAGTAGAGGTCATTGAGCGAGGGGAAGCGGAAGTTGCGCGACACGGATGCCTTGGCGATGACGTTACCCTCCTTAGATACCACACCGTCGATGAAGAGCGCGGGGATGATAGGTGTCCACTCGCGGCCGAACATCTCCTCACGAACTACGAACGATATACCGAAGCGGTCTATGGGACGCCACTTTGCCGATACAGAACCCGAGAGCTCGGGGCGTCCCTTGCGGTAGCCCACGATAGCCTTGTTACCATCCTGACGCACGATATTCTTATCCTCGCTCTCCACGATATGCTGGTGCAGCGAGAGGTTGGCCGTAAAGAGCCACTGGTTGCCGATGTAGTACTCGCCATCAACCTGACCATAGAAGGTATTGATACGACTGCGTGAGCGTGTCATGTGTGCCATCGTGCCGTTGCCGACATCGCGCTTATAGTCGTAGGCCATCCACGTGTAGATATATCCACCTTTAGCGCCGAGCTTCCAGTTGCTGCGCACATGGTCCCATGAGACGACACCACGGAATGTATTCTCGCGCTGGCGGTTGTCGAAGTCTGTGGCATCGCCATGATCTACGGTGAGCATCGCAAGCTCGCGGTTAGAGTTTATGTACCAGGTATTTAGGCCGAAGCGGTCACCCTTACCCGTATTGTAGTAAACCTCCTGCAAGATATGTAAATCTTTGTACGAACCACTGCGGTTGCGCTCGATGGGATAGTACTGGTCTATAATGTTCATATCCTCATCGTAAACATTTATCTTTTTGTCGTGGTTGCGGTATTTGTAGTCGTTGGGCGACGACGAATATACGGCACGTGTCGAAATCTGCCAATGGTCGTTGCCATAGGTCAGGCGCAGGAACTCATCGAAGGTCTTGAACAAGCCTATGCCCTGTACATACTGCAAGCCGAAGCCTCGCGCCTGCGCTGGCTTTGTCGAGAGCTTCACAGCACCACCCAAGCCACCACCCGTCTCATTTACCGAGGATGTGCCATGCAGCAGCGAGGCGTCGTCGATGAAGTATGAGGGTATCATCGAGAAGTCGGTCATGCCGAGCATCGGGTTGTTTATCTTCATGCCGTTCCACGACACCTGCGTATGCGAGGGCGAGGTACCACGAAAGGCCACGGTAGAGAGCGTAGCACGGCCATAGCTCTTAACGAATATTGCCGAATTGAACGTAAGGACATCGGCCATCGAGAGCGATATGTTCTCCTTGAGGGCCAGCGTATCGAACTTGGTCTGCTGCGTACCTATCTCCTTGATGGGGCGGTTGCCATACACCGCAACCTCGGGGATATGAAGCCCCTTGCGCACCCAGTCTCTGTTATCATGCTCCTGTGCCACAACGAGATAGGGCGTAATCAATATCGCAAGTATGAGTAGTAGTCTTCGCATAGCCTCGAGGTTATTTCCAGCAGAATGCGCCAGGGATTATACCGACATAGAAGCTATCGAGGAGCTCCCTATCCTTTGAGTAGCGATATACCATGCCCTGCTGCACATAGTCTATGGCATCGGCAATATAGACATCGCCCGTGCGGGGGCAAATCGTAAGGCCGTAATATAGCGTACCGTTATATGGCAAGAAGGGGCGCACGGGGACGCGGTCTGCCGTTACGTCCATCTCCCACACATCGTCATTGAGCCAATATATCTTGTCCTTTGTGCCGTTGAGCTGCACCTCCGAGGGCCAATCGCCGAAGGCGAACTTGAACTGCTGCTCGATGGTGAAGGTCTCGGCATCTATGCGGTAGAGCGAGGGTGCCTCGTGGCCATAGGGCGAGCCCTCGTAGCCACCATCGGTCACGGTCCAGAGTTTGTTGTTGCAGTCCATAACGAGCGAGGTTGGCTGTATGCCCACGACAAGCTCATCTACGACTTGGTCGGTTTCGGTGTCAATCTTGATAATGCGGTTCTGATAGGACCAGCAGTTGACAAAGAGATACTTACCATACTGCACCATCTGCTCCGTAGAGCCCTGCTCCATGGTCATGTTCGGTATCTCGATGTAGCCCGTAACCTCGTAGCGCTTGGGGTTGACGATAAAGATGCGGTTATCCCAAATCTGCGTGATATAGGCCTTCTCGTCCGAGACGAAGTGTATGTAGCGTGGCGAAGTGAGGTTTGTGATGCGTCCCACCTCCTTGAAGGTGTTGATGTCGATAGCAAAGACCACGTGCGAGTTGTTCACCACCACCCAGCCTATGCCGTCGCGGATAATCATCGACTGTGCCACGTCGCCGAGTTTCATGGCGTTGGCGCGATAGAACACCTCGTTCTGCACCCTCTTTGTCGCGGGGTCGTAGTACGAGAGCGTAGCGTTGCCATACTGGAAGTTACCCTCGTTGCAGATGAAGAGGCCCTCGCCCGAAGCCGAGGTATCGAAATCCTCCTCGATGCCATACTCCCACTTCATGCACGAGGCAAGCGTAAATAGCAATAAGATAGTTATATATGTTACCGCTCTATTCATAGATTAGTTGTTCAAGTCGTATATTCCACACACCTCCGTAGAGAGTTCGCCCAGCCAGCCACTCGTAGCCTGCACAGCGCACTGCACCTTCACAAAGTCGACATACTCCAACTCTACGGCGCTGCCCTGGCTATCTACGGCATTGGCAATATCGAGGTGGTTTGCACGCTCCGCTACGACATAGTCCTCGGGGCTTGCATTGTCCACATATCCCCAGTCGTAGTGCGGATTTACCCACATAGCACCATTACCCATGCTATCGTAGTTGCGCGCCTTGAGTAGCGTACCCGCTAAGGTATAGCTATCCTCGGTCACCCAGAGGGGGTAGTAGTACTCCTGCGAATGAAACTCCTTCATATAGGGTATTACACCGCTATTACCCTGGTTATCAACCCACTCCACCGACATTTCCACACCACTTGGGCGGTAGTATGTCACCTCGTAGTTCTGCAAGGTCTCCACCTTGCCCGTCTCCGAGCCAGCAAGTTCATACCATCTGTCGTTAGGCTCGCCATCGCCATTTTCGTCCTGCATGACCCACACTACACCAGGCTCCGAAGAGCCATCAAAGGCGTTACACATGACGGCAAAATCTGCACCCTCGCCATTAGCTATGCTGTGGTCGAGGCCCATGATGATATAGCCGCCAAAGCCTCCGAGCGACACCCAATTGCCATCGGTAAGTCTACGCTCGGCATAGGCTATAGCACTCTCTGCGGTAGACTCTGTGCCGTCGAAACCTCCCGTCTTTAGTTCGTTTATAAACTGACCAGGCGCGGGGGTGTAGTCGTAGACCTTGAAACTATCGATAACATCGATTGTATAGTCCTGATTCGCTTCGCCCGATGTTGTTGTAACACGGAATGTTACGCACACTCTGCCCACACTTTCGGCAGTAAAGATGTAGGCGCGCGCTGTCGATACCTCACGGCCCTCTATGCTCCAACTAAACGAAGCCTCATCGTCGTTCTCGACATTGGGGGCAAGGCGTAACTCATCGCCCACCTTCAGGCGATACGACGTCTTGGTATCTGCCAAAATTCGTGGGGGCAACGCTGTTGTAATCTCCTCGTCGATATTACACGACAAGGAGATTGCAACAATCACACTTAAAAACAATATCTCTAAAACTCTCTTCATATTTTATATTTCAAAACGCACTGCCACATCGTCGTAGGCGAAGTAGGCGGGTTGCGAAAAACCATAGCCATTGTCGCTTGTGCCTGCGAGGTTAAACTCTATGCGCACCACCTCGCCCAAGGGTGACAAATCCCACTTTGTCCACTCCGCGACTACAGCATCGGGACCATCGGCAAGATAGAATATCAGTTGGCCAACGCTCTCATCATCAGCATCATATCCCGTAGCGATAATCCACGCTCTATCGCCATCCGCAATGGGAGCCGTAAGACCATTGCCATTGTAATAGCAGTTGAGCGCATAGCATGAGTTGTTTACCCACATGTGGTCAACAACACGCGCTACGCCGTCGGCAAACATGATGCTCGAGAGCTCCTCCGTGCCGTTATACCCCGAGTCATCCTTGTAGCCGAAGTGCATGCAGAAGTTGGCCGAGCCGTCGTGGCCACCTGCACCCTCCTCGCCATATACGGTGAGCTGATTCATATAGTCGCCGTAGAGCGTATAGTCGAGGTTAGCATAGTTCGACACCGCATGGCCACCTCCCCAATAGGCATACGAGCCATAGTTGCAGGGGAAGGCGTGGCATAGCTCGGTGTTGCCCTCGTCATACCAGTAGTAGGGATCCGCGCCACTCATATCGTATATCAACGAACTCATATACTGGTCCTCGGCAACCAAATCGCTCCATGTGGCGATTGTTCGACTGCAGTAGCCAAGCTCATAGGGCGAAAATGCTGCATCGGCATCCTCAAATGTCAGTATGCGTAGCTCATAGTCCAAATCATCTGCGCCACTATCACCACCCTCATTCTCACCGTTTACGGACTTGGGCAAGCGTATAACGCGACCATCAGTAAGCGTTATAACTACCTCTGTTTCACTCTCCTCAATCGACTCAAACATCGAGTCACCATCGAGGCCATCCTCGCCGTTCGTGCCATCCTCGCCATCTGCTCCATGTCGGATAAGGATTGTTGTACCATCGCTAAATGTGAGCAGCACACCCTCGTCTGTCGACTCGGTGGCAACAATCACCTTGCCCGAGCTTAGAGCATCAACGAGCGCCGTGAGTGTCGCTATGTCCTCACGATTTTTGTCCACATCCTGCTCAAGTTCGTTGAACTTGTTCCAGATTTCCTCATCGTTGTAGGAGCATCCTACCATTGCTGCGAGCATAGCCACTACGCCCACTGCCAAGCATAATAATCTTCTCATAATGTTGTTGTTAAAAGGTCATTCTCCGTAAACTTTAACACTACGAGATGGCTAAATGTGGCGGTGGGGCTTGGGTGCTATTATGGCTTAAGTGAGCATACACCAATATCGGACCTCTTGCCCAAAAGTATGTAAACCTGAAAAACTCAAGTCGCAGACCAGCCCATTCGCCGCAGGCACAATCTCGTAAAAAATTGCTTTGGCAGGTCTTCTGACTTGTTCTACTCTGCGATGCCTTCCCAAGGATAACATCCTCAGTGACAATATGATGTCGCAGAGTCTTATTAGAACTCACAGCAGCGGGAACTGTATGGGAATCTCACCCATTTCCCTTTTAATCTCCGTTTGGCAGCGTGCCCAAGAGAACCAATGCTGGTGCAAAGATATGAAAAAAGTTTTAGACTACGGCACACAAATACCACTTTTTTTACCACTTGGATGCCACATTTTGCTAATTAACAATTTATTGTTATCTTTGCGCCCTAAAAACTTAAAAGACTGTCAGCATGGCACTTATTGACGAGATTACAAAACGACGTACGTTTGCCGTTATCGCACACCCCGATGCCGGTAAGACAACACTTACCGAGAAGCTCCTTTTGTTCGGTGGCGCGATCCACGTTGCGGGAGCTGTAAAGAGCAACAAGATTAAGAAGGGTGCGACCTCCGACTTTATGGAGATTGAGCGTCAGCGTGGTATCTCGGTGGCAACATCTGTAATGGGCTTCGAGTATAAGGATGTCAAGATTAACATCCTCGATACCCCAGGCCACGAGGACTTCGCCGAGGATACATACCGCACACTTACGGCTGTTGACTCTGTAATCATCGTTATCGACGGTGCAAAGGGTGTCGAGACACAGACACGCCGTTTGATGGATGTCTGCCGCATGCGCAAGACCCCCGTTATCGTCTTTATCAACAAGCTCGACCGTCCCTCGAAGGACCCATTCGATTTGTTGGACGAGGTGGAGAATGAGCTCAAGATTAAGGTGCGCCCCTTGGCGTTCCCAATCTCTTCGGGCGACACGTTCAAGGGTGTATATAACATCTACGAGAAAAACCTCTCGCTCTTCACATCTGATGAGCGACAGACGGCCGATGCCGAGACAGTGAACATCTCAGACCTTGCATCGAAGGAGATTGAGCAGTACATAGGCGAGAATTTCGCTAAGCAGCTTCGCGAGAATGTTGACCTCGTGGAGGGTGTTTATGAGCCCTTCCGCCGTGAGGACTACCTCGCAGGTGAGCTCGCCCCCGTATTCTTCGGCTCGGCGGTTAACAACTTCGGTGTGCGCGAGTTGTTGGAGTGCTTCATCCGCATCGCTCCATCACCCCGCAACGCCACCACCGCAACACGCATGGTGGAGCCCTCGGAGAATAAGCTGACAGGCTTCATCTTTAAGATTCACGCCAATATGGACCCCAACCACCGCGACCGTATCGCCTTCATGAAGATATGTTCAGGTAAGTTCGAGCGTAACAAGAACTACCTCCATGTGCGCAGTGGCAAGCAGCTTAAGTTCTCATCTCCCACAGCCTTCATGGCCGAGAAGAAGTCGGTCATCGACGAGGCCTTCCCTGGCGATATCGTAGGTTTGCACGACACGGGTACCTTTATGATTGGCGACACCTTCACCGAGGGTGAGAAGCTCAAGTTCACGGGTATCCCCTCATTCTCGCCCGAGCACTTCCGCTACATCGAGAATGCCGACCCCATGAAGTTCAAGCAGCTCGCAAAGGGCATCGACCAGCTTATGGATGAGGGTGTGGCACAGCTCTTCACCTCGTCACTCAACGGCCGCAAGATCATCGGCACGGTGGGTGCACTTCAGTTTGAGGTTATCCAGTACCGCTTGGAGCATGAGTATGGCGCGAAGTGTCGCTGGGAGCCCATCTCCATCCACAAGGCCTGCTGGATTGAGTCGGAGAATGCCGAGCAGCTCGCCGACTTCAAGCGCCGCAAGCACACCAATATGGCCGTAGATAAGCATGGTCGCGATGTATTCCTCGCCGACACAAGCTACGCACTGGCTATTGCGCAGGAGAATTTCAAGGACATCACATTCAAGTTCACATCGGAGGTATAACCGATACCGCAAACATAGATGGCTATAGAGAGAAGAAGAGGGTTATTTGGCGCGCTTATGCTCGCTGTGTTGCTGTTCAACGTAACGGCAACCACTCTCTTCATACATAGCCACAACATCGAGGGCACGGAGATTGTCCACTCCCACCCCTACAACCCCTCAGGCGCGCACTCGCACACGCGCGGACATATCTTATTACTCAACGATGCCTCAATTCACGATGCCCTAATCGTGGAGAGCGTGGCATGCTGCGAGCCCTACTCTACCGATATTGCGACAATTGAGGAGAGGCACTACAGCCCCCGAATTGAACATCTCTCGCTTCATCATTCGTTACGCGCCCCACCCGCAAAGGCCTAACACACACAACTTTTTACCCCCCACACAAGCGTCATACCCTAAATTTGGGGGTGTGACACCACACTTTTACCGCGATTAGGCGATTGCATCGCCCCTATCGCGTGTGTACCTTTGCACCACAAACAGAAAAAAATGTAACACACAATGAAGCACCTTTTATTAATATTCGCACTTGCAATTCTTCCCCTTGCCGCAGAGGCAAAAATAGATGTTCCAGAGTCTCCCAATGTGCAGGTAATCCGTAGCACAACAAATAAAAATTCCGACTCTAACATCTTTGGCCACGTCATCGACACCACAACAAAGGAGCATATCCCCTATGCTACGGTGGCTATCAAGGGTACAAC
Organism: Alistipes sp.; assembly: GCA_045633045.1. Lineage (GTDB taxonomy): Bacteria > Bacteroidota > Bacteroidia > Bacteroidales > Rikenellaceae > Alistipes. The sequence goes on along the minus strand of JAZQXV010000008.1, from coordinate 40,994 downwards.
CATAGGTTGCGCAGCCAACAGCTCGGGACACTATATTTTGAATAACCTCCCCGTGGGCGAGCAGCAGGTTGTCGTATCGGCAATCGGCTACGAGACCATCGAGCTGACCTTTGTTATCGAGCGCGAGACATCCATGGAGCTCAACTTCGTGCTCAACGAGTCCAACACCCTTGTAGATGAGGTTGTGGTATCGGCAACACGCAACGAGACAAACCGCCGCACTACCTCTACCGTTGTGAATGTAGCCTCGGCAAAGCTCTTCGAGAGTACCGCATCGTCGAACCTATCGGAGGCTATGAACTTCCAGTCGGGACTCCGCGTGGAGAACACCTGCGGTAACTGTGGTGCGCCACAGCTCCGCATCAATGGCCTCGAGGGTCAGTACTCGCAGATATTGCTCGACAGCCGCGCCATCTTCTCATCCTTAGCGGGCGTCTATGGCCTCGACCTTATGCCCGTGGCGATGGTTGAGCGTGTGGAGGTTATCCGCGGTGGCGGCTCGGCACTCTACGGCTCGAGCGCTATCGGTGGCGTTGTGAACATCATCACCAAGGACCCCGTGCGTAACACCCTCTCACTCTCGAACACAACGAACTTCATGGAGGATGGCACACCCGACATCAACACCTCGCTCGGTGGCGCCTTCGTGTCGGACGACTACAAACTCGGCGCTTATGTCTTCGGTCAGGTGAAGTATCGCGACGGCTACGACCGCAACGACGACGGCTTCTCGGATATCACACGCCTACGCTCCGAGACCGTGGGCTTCCGCGCCTACTACAAGACTTCGGCACACTCGCGCATCACGGGTGAGTACCACCACATCCACGACTTCCGCCGTGGTGGCGACAACCTCGATGGCGCACCCCACATGTCCTACATCTGCGAGCAGATCGACCACAACATCGACGGCGGTAGCCTCAAGTTCGACTACTTCCCCAATATGCGTCACCGCGCAAGCATCTACGCCTCGGCACAGGGCATCAGCCGCGCAACATACTTCGGTGCCGACATGAACCCCGATGCCTATGGCACAACCAAGGACTTGACCTTCGTGGCTGGTGGCCAGTACACCCACAACTACAAAGCGGGACTCCCTGCGGAGCTTACTGCAGGCGTTGAGTACAACTATAACTCGTTGAACGACTACTACATCGCTACACAGCGTCGTCTCGACCAGCAGACCTCAACCATCGGTCTCTTTGCGCAGAACGAGTGGAAGAGCGACAAGGTTAACTTCCTCATCGGCTTCCGCCTCGACAAGCACAACATGATCGACCGCCCCATCTTCGCGCCCCGTGCGAATGTGCGCTATAGCCCCATCGAGGACCTCGGCTTACGCCTTTCGTACTCAAGCGGTTACCGCGCGCCACAGGCATATAACGAGGACTTGCATATCGACGCCCTCAACCACTCGGTATCTATCATCGAGATAGACCCCAACCTGCGCCCCGAGTTCTCGCACTCGTTCAGCGCATCGGCAGACTACTACCACTCGTTCGGTCGCCTGCAGACCAACTTCCTCGTGGAGGGCTTCTACACCATGCTCAACGATGTATTCACGCTCGAGGAGACAGGCGAGAAGTACGACGAGGAGGGCAACCACTACATCTATAAGACACGCCGCAACGCTGCGGGCGCACGCATCGGTGGCATCACCGCGGAGGTCAAGCTCGGCATCCCCAACACCTTCGATGTGCAGCTCGGCTACACCTTCCAGAAGAGCCTCTATGTAGAGCCCGAGAAGTGGAGCGACAACCCCGATCTCGCACCACAGCGCACCATGTTCCGCTCGCCCGACCACTACGGCTACCTCAACGCCAAGTATTTTATTACCAAGGATTTCAACGCCTCGTTGTTCGGTACATATACTGGTCCTATGCTCGTTCAACACTCGGCATATACCGACATCTCCGGCAAGGAGTGGGACGACTCCGAGACACGCACACAGTCGTTCTGGGACTTCGGCTTCAAGCTCAGCTACACCTTCTCGCTCTCGAATGTGGTGAGCCTGGAGGTAAATGCGGGTATGAAGAACATCTTTGACTCATACCAGCGCGATATCGACATGGGTGCAGGCCGCGACTCGGCATATATCTACGGTCCCGCCCTCCCCCGCACCTACTTCTTCGGCGTGAAGTTGTTCTTGTAACATATCACAATATCCGTCATTCCGAAGGAGCGCAGCGACTGTGGGAATCTTCCTCAGTTAAGCACTAAGAGAGAGAGATTGCCACGCTCACTACATTCGCTCGCAATGACGCATTGACATAAACTAACATAAAAAATTAGGTGGAAGTCACACGATGATTTCCACCTTTTTATTTTGTTTTTAACTGAAATATTTGTATATTTGTGGTATCATTGCGGAATACGCAGTGACTATAGATGGCATTTAGGGCTGTTGGATTTGTAACAAAAACGACCAATTTTTAGAAACAAAAACACCAATAGGCACGCTGAATGCCCACGTCGTATGGCGTGGGTTGTGCTTGTGTTTTTGTGGGTGCTTGGTCGTACCTTGTTACATCAAGTGCACCCACGTTTCTCTTTTTTTAGGCGTTCTCCTATCTTAAGTTAAATGGTTGCGATAGTAACATATGGTTAGTTGATTAACATTGCACCTATAAACTATTGCGAGGTAAAATCTGCAAATCTAATACATGGGATAGAAATAGTTGGGATGTTTATATGAAAAGCATTAAAATATGTTCAGCACTTTTTTTTCTACTAATTGGAGGCTTGATATATATAGGCTACAGAAGTGAAACTTTACTAATGTTTAAATGGTTTGAATGTATAGGAATATCAGATTACATTATACATTTTAGAGATATATGTTCAAAATATAATATACCATATTTTATTAAATATTCTCTTCCCGATGGCTTATGGCTATTATCATATATGATGATAATTGACACCATATGGGATAACCGGAATTATACCTATTATCTATTTATATATATCATTCCATTTGCAGCCATATCAATGGAATTAATTCAAATAATCTTTAGTTCTTTGGGAACATTTGATATACTAGACATTCTGTCTTACGTAATGGCAATAATTATTTACCAACTAACACAACGTTTAATATGAAAGAGAAAATTAAAATTATGACATCAACCTTTATTTTGATGTTTTTCTGCCTAATAGCAGGCGGTTCTATAATTACAGGAAACCCCTATGAAATATATGTTTGGATAGGACTTTTTGTGGCAATTTTTATTATCGCACTCGTTGTAAGCATTAAGCGTACTAATAAGCGACATGACGTTATTCAAGGAATGAAATCAAATAGCAACTTCAAGGTTTCATCAGAAATTACCAGTGATGATGCTAAATTTTGGGTTGGAATTAGTAACGAAAGTGAGCAAATTAAAATTGTCAACCTTCAATCAAATGGTGAAAAAAGTAGCGAAGATTTAATAGAGTTCTCCAACATCATTTCAGTTGAACTATTAGAAGATGGAAAGACTACATATTCTAAATCAACGATTCGCACAATCGGTGGTGCTGCATTGGGTGGAGTATTGGCTGGCGGTGCAGGCGTAATTGTAGGAGGACTTTCTGGTAACACTAACGTAAAAAACGAAATTTCCAAAATAGAAGTAAAACTTTTATTACGCGATTACAAGAAAAGCTCCATTATAGTATCATTTTATTCAGACTCTGAAATTGAAAAAGGTGGTCTAATATACAACTTAGCACACACCAATGCAATGCAGTTAATCGACGAGATTAAAGTAATAATTGACAAAGCCGATAGAGAATATGCTCAAACCCATATTAACAACAATCAGCCAATTGATGTTTCACAAGAAATTGAGCGCCTTTACGATCTTAAAGTTAGAGGCATCATATCTGAAGAAGAATTCCGAAAATTAAAAGAAAGACATATAAATAATAACAAATAAATCTAGATAAGATATATAAAAACTTCTAACCCAAACTTAAATGGTTATAGTTCAAGTGGCTGTGTGGACACTGAGATCTGCATAGTCGCTTTGTTGTCAGAATAGCGTAGATACAACGCTCGGCGAAATTCGAGGCGATGGGCTGTACTAAAGCGTACTGCTCATTGTCTCGATATTTTGTTAGCGGCAGTAGATGCGCTATTATCACAACAAAGTAACAACTTTTTTACTATCTTTGCCGCTCGAATTATGAGACTACACCAATACACACCATACTACAAGCGACTGCTAACACTCGCGCTACCCGTTGTCATAGCACAAGCGGGGCAGCTCACCACGCAGTTTGCCGATTCGGCAATGGTGGGTCAGTATGGCGGCAAGGACCCCGTACCTCTGGCGGCAGTATCGCTGGGTAGCTCGCTCTTTTTGCTGATTTATCTTGCCGCGTTAGGCCTTGCAATGGCCATCACCCCTCTTGTGGGCGAGCACTATGCGCGAGGCAACCGTCGCAGAGTGGGTCACCTCTTCCAAAATGGCATAGTATATTCGATAGCTATTGGCGTGGTGGGTACAGCGATAGCGCTGGCATTGAGACCCTTTATCGGTGTATTGGGCGAGTGGATGTCGAGCCCTGGAGAGAGCGTCGAGGCGGTGGCAGAGATGGCTCTGCCCTACTACGACATGCTCGTGTGGAGCATCATGCCGCTGATGGTATTCCTCGCCGTGAAGCAGTTCTTGGAGGGCATAGGCAACACCAAGATTGCGATGTGGATAACGCTTATGGGCAACATCGCCAATGTGGTGCTCAACTACATCTTCATCTTCGGTAAGTGTGGCATCGAGCCTATGGGCGCCGAGGGCGCGGGATTGGCAACGCTCCTCTCGCGCGTGGGACAGATGGGCGCCATTATAGCGGTATTCTTCCTATGGAAGCGCCTGCGCATATACCGCACATTCTTTAGCCGTAAGGCGGTAACACTCAAACACATATCATCACTCATAAAGATAGGCTTCCCCATATCGTTCCAGATGATTTTGGAGTCGGCAGCCTTCATCCTAACATCTATCCTCGCACTATCGTTCGGCAAGGTTGCGGCGGGCTCAATGCAGGTCGCCTTTAGCATCGCCAACGTGGCGTGGATGATTACAGTGGCGATAGGCTCAGCCTCAACAATCCTCGTATCGCATATCCACGGCAACCGCCACACCGAGGAGCTACGCCCCACGGTGAATGCCACATACCACCTCGGACTCCTTTGGGCTACGCTTATGGCCGTAGTCTTTGTCACTCTGCGCGAGCCTATTGCAGCTATATTTACCGACAACGCAGAGGTCATAGCCCTAACGGCGGAGTTGATGCTTCTAATAGCTATTTACCAGTTCTCGGATGCCATTCAGGGCCTATCAATCAGTATGATGCGCGGTATGCAGGATGTCAAGATTATCATGCCCATCGTGCTTTGCAGCTACCTCGTTTTGAACATCCCCATAGGTATTCTCTTAGCCTATAACTTCGATATGCAATGTCGCGGATTGGTCATTGGTCTTATCATTGGACTAAGCTCCGCTGCCCTTATGACAGCCCTTCGCCTCCGCAAAAAGGTGGCGCTCGCTGAAAAAATGTAGCATTTGGGCTATAAAATCATACCATTCAGCACCCAAAAATGCCCGTTCGGACGTTTATTACCACTATTTATTAAAAAAACTTAATAAATATTTCCATACTTCAGATAATTTTGCTATCTTTGCAATTTGATTAACCATACCCTTTTGCGGCGGTAACTTTTGGATATCAAGAGGTTTCAACGCCGAGAGGCACTCGGGAAATGAGAGAGTTTGCAAGGGTGATAGTTAGAAAAATTATTTTAATAAAAAACTAATATGAGTAATGTAAATTTGACTCCTGACTACTTGTTCGAGGTTAGTTGGGAGGTGTGCAACAAGGTGGGCGGTATTCACACCGTTATCGCCTCGAAGGCACCAACAGTGAAGCGCGAGCTCGGTGATAAGTATATCACCATCGGCCCCGACTTCTCGTCAGACTACGTTAGCCCAGAGTTCGAGGAGGACACAACGCTCATGGCAGCATGGCGTGAGTCACTCTACAACAAGGGTGTACGCGTTCGCATCGGTCGTTGGGCAATCGAGAGCAGCCCCATCGCAATCCTTATCGACTTTAAGTCATTCATCCGCGAGAAGGACAACATCCTCAAGCAGCTCTGGGAGGCCTACAACGTAGACTCACTCTCAGGTCAGTGGGACTATGTAGAGCCCGTATTGTTCGGCCACGCAGCAGGTGTTGTTATCGCATCGTTCGCAGAGACTATGTGCCAGCCATCAAACAAGATCGTGGCACACTTCCACGAGTGGATGGCTGCAGCAGGTTCACTCTACTTGCACGACAACGCACCATATGTTGCAACAGTATTCTCTACACACGCAACAGTTATGGGTCGCTGCATCGCTGGCAACCGCTTGCCTCTCTACAACGACCTTCACAAGTTTAACGCCGATGAGCTCGCACGCCAGTTCAACGTAATGGCAAAGCACTCTTTGGAGAAGGCTGGTGCTACATATGCTGATGCCTTCCTCACAGTTAGCGACATCACTGCTAACGAGTGCCGCTACTTGCTCGGCCGCGAAGTTACTCGCATCACCCCTAACGGCTTTGAGAACGGCTTCGTTCCCGCTGAGGCAAAGCTCGCTGAGGTACGCTCTGCATCACGCAGCAAGCTTATCGATGTGGCACGCGCTACATGGGGCTACGACTTCGCTGAGGATACACTCATCGTAGCTTCAAGCGGTCGTTACGAGTTCCACAACAAGGGTCTCGACGTATTCCTCGAGTCACTCAAGCAGCTCGCAACAAGCAACATCAACCGCGATGTATTGGCCGTAATCGCAGTTCCCGCTGGCAACACTGGCGCTCGCGAGGACCTCGCACAGCACCTCGCTAACGGCAGCGCTATCGACCCCGCACAGAAGCGTTACCTCACACACCATCTCGAGGCAGAGGCTTGGGATCAGGTATCTCAGTCTATCGAGGGCAGCATCCTCTCTACATCTGCTTCACGCGTGAAGGTTCTCTTCGTGCCTACATACCTCAACGGCAACGACGGCATCTTCAACATGCCCTACTACGACATGTTGGCTGGCGTTGACCTCACAATCTTCGCATCATACTACGAGCCATGGGGCTACACTCCTCTCGAGTCAGTAGCTTACGGCGTTCCTACTGTTACAACTACTCTTGCAGGCTTCGGCATGTGGGTAGCAAAGCAGGCTGAGCACAAGGGCGTTGACATCGTACGTCGTGACGACTACAACACTCGCGAGGTAGTACTTCAGATCACTGACATCCTCAAGCACTATATGGATATGAATGCTGAGGAGTATGCTGAGGCACGCAAGGGCGCTATGGAGATTTCGAACACAGCACTCTGGAAGCGCTTGTTCAAGGAGTATAAGCAGGCTTACGAGGAGGCTATCGACAACTCTGTATCACGCACTAACCGTGTTCTTATCGACGGTGGCGACCGCTCTGAGCAGATCAACTTCGTACGCCAGCAGCTCACATCAAACCGTCCCTCATGGCACCGTCTCATGGTCGAGAAGGGTATCCCTGCACGCCTTAAGGCACTCGAGGAGCTCTCACGCAACCTCTGGTGGTGCTGGACAGTTTCTGCACGCGACTTGTTCGAGAGCGTAGATCCCGAGCTCTGGGTAAAGGTTGACCGCAACCCTATCGTTTTGTTGGATAAGCTCACAACAACACGTTGCGAGGAGCTCTGTAACGACAAGGAGTTCCTTGCACGCATGGATGCAGTATATAAGGAGTTCACCGAGTACATGGCCGAGAAGCCAGCACCTGAGCACGCAAAGGTTGCTTACTTCTCTATGGAGTATGGTTTGCACTCAACACTTAAGATCTACTCTGGTGGTCTCGGTATCTTGGCAGGTGACTACCTCAAGGAGGCTTCAGACCGCAACGTAGGCATGGTAGCAGTGGGTCTCTTGTACCGCTACGGCTACTTCACACAGCGTCTCTCGGCACAGGGTGCACAGGAGGCTACATACGAGGCACAGAACTTCTTCAAGCTTCCTATCTCTCCCGTACGCGACGAGGATGGCAACTGGATCACTACACAGGTAGCGTTCCCTGGCCGTACACTCTCTGCACGCGTTTGGAAGTGCCAGGTAGGTCGTACAGACCTCTACCTCTTGGATGCTGACTACGAGGCAAACCTCGAGGAGGACCGTCAGGTAACATACCACCTCTACGGTGGCGACTGGGAGAACCGCTTGAAGCAGGAGATCTTGCTCGGTGTCGGTGGTATCCGCGCCCTCGTAAAGATGGGCATCAAGCAGCAGGTTTACCACTGCAACGAGGGTCACGCAGCCTTCATCAACATTGAGCGTATCCGCAACCTCATCGCTAAGAAGCGTCTCTCGTTCTCTGAGGCTATGGAGGTAGTACGTTCATCATCGTTGTTTACTACACACACTCCCGTGCCCGCAGGTCACGATGCATTCCCCGAGTCGATGATTCGTCAGTATATGTCACACTACCCCGACGTACTCGGCATCACATGGGATCAGTTCATCAACCTCGGCAAGACCAACCCCAACGACCCCAACGAGAAGTTCTCAATGTCAGTTTTGGCATGTAACCTCTCACAGGAGGTTAACGGTGTGTCATGGTTGCACGGCGAGGTATCTAAGGAGATCCTCGGAAACATGTGGCCAGGTTACTTCAAGAACGAGCTCCACATCGGTTATGTAACTAATGGTGTTCACTTCCCAACATGGGTAGCATCGAACCTCCGCCGTCTCTATGCTAAGTACTTCGGTCATGCGTTCGAGGGTCACACATACAACATCCCCGAGTGGCAGAACGTACACAAGATTGACGATACAGAGCTCTGGAACGAGCGTATGTTCCTCAAGGAGCGTCTTATCAAGACTATCCGCAAGCGCTATAGCGATCCTACACAGGTACGCTTGCAGTCACCTCGCCAGATGGTACAGGTTACTGAGAGCATCAAGCCCGATGTACTTACTATCGGTTTTGCACGTCGCTTCGCTACATACAAGCGTGCTTACTTGCTCTTCACTAACCTCGAGCGTCTCTCGGCGTTGGTAAACAACAAGGAGCGCCCCGTACAGTTCATCTTCGCAGGTAAGGCTCACCCCAACGATAAGCCCGGTCAGGATCTTATCAAGCGTATCGTGGAGGTATCGGCAATGCCCGAGTTCGTAGGTAAGATTGTCTTCTTGCAGAACTACGACATGGAGCTTGCACGCCGCATGGTACAGGGTGTTGACGTATGGCTCAACACACCTACACGTCCTTTGGAGGCATCAGGTACATCAGGCGAGAAGTGCGTTATGAACGGTGTTATGCAGTTCTCAGTTCTCGACGGCTGGTGGGTTGAGGGCTACAAGGAGGGTGCTGGTTGGATGCTTCCTATGGAGCGTTCATTCGCTGACCAGCGCTTCCAGGATGAGCTCGATGCAGAGATGATCTACAACACTATCGAGGAGCAGATCGTACCTTTGTACTACGACCGCGACAAGGATGGCGTACCTCACAAGTGGGTTCACGCTGTTAAGAAGTGCGTTGCCGACATCGCATCTAACTTCACAATGAACCGTCAGCTTATCGACTACGAGGAGCGTTTCTACAACAAGCTCGCCCAGCGTAAGGGCCTCATCGTTGACAACAACTACTTGATGGCTCGCCAGATCGCTGCTTGGAAGCGTAAGGTATCTGCAGCATGGGATAACATCGCTATCCTTGATGTTAAGCGTGCTGAGATCGAGTCTGAGGCAATGTACGTAGGTAAGAAGTACCGCTTCGAGCTTACTATCGACCTCGCAGGCTTGAACAAGGAGGATATCGGCGCAGAGCTCGTTGTGGCAACTCAAATCGAGGCAGGCCAGTCAGCTAATGTCGTTGAGACACGCCGCTTGGAGGTTGTAGCCGAGGAGGGTAACACTGTTACCTTGGCTTTGGACTACGCTCCCGAGCAGACAGGTATGTTCGACGTGGCATTGCGTATCTTCCCATCTAACGACAAGCTCGAGCACCGTATGGACTTCGCACTCGTTAAGTGGGCATAATCCTAAGCACACATTAGGACACCTTTATATAGAGAGTGCCGTTGATAGCGTTATCAACGGCACTCTCACTTTATAGTAGGCTCTCGAAACATCGACATATAAAGGCAGGAATGAGCGAGCGCATATCTCGCGTAGTGGGGACGGTCGATCTCTCAAGCATATCTTGTGCAAAACGCTTGGCACTCTCTACTACAGCCCTACACGTTGTTTCCGCCATTATTTCGCGATTGAGGTAGAGGCTGCGGGCATCGAGATTGGCACTACCCACCACTACCCTCACATCATCAACTATGGCGAGCTTGGCATGGAGAAATGCCCCACGACAGATGCGCACATCTACACCCTGCGCCACCGCTTGAGCTATATGTCTGCGCATAACGTGGTCTAACAACCATATATCGCACCTCTCAGGTACAAGAAGCGTGACACTTACGCCCCGTAGCACAGCACGCGAAAGCGAGGTTATAACACTCTCGGGCGGCATAAAGTAGGGCGTGGCAAAGAGCAATGAACGCTCCGCCCCCTCAATAGTCTTGCTAAGTAACTCCGTCATAGCCCTACCGCCCCTACTCTCGGACCATACCACCTTTAGACCACTGCGCTGAAATGACATGGGCACCTCGCAGTCGATGCCCTCACTTACAAAGGCGTCGTAGTCGAAGAGCCGAGATATGGCGCCCACCTCGGCACCCGTAAGGCGCAACTGAACATCGTACCACTTACCAAGGGTGTTGCCTACTGCATACCTATCCGCTATGTTTATACCGCCGATATGGGCTATACGACCATCAATGATTGCCATCTTGCGGTGGTAGCGACTATGGCGCATAAGCGAGTGGCACTGCAGCTCCACACCACTACGCTGCAGCACCTTGCGTAGCCTGCGACTAAGTGAGCGTGAACCATAGCCATCTACGATGAGACGTACACGCAACCCCTGCCTTGCCTTGCGACTGAGAATATCGGCAAAGAGTCTTCCCGTGCGGTCGTTGGCAAAGATGTAATACTCCATATCTATTGTTTCGCGGGCGCGCTGCAGGTCGGCAATGAGCGAGCTGAATATCGCTGAGGGTGAAATAAGTAGCTGTTCGGCACAATCGCGACACTTTGGGTGGTTATACATAGAAATAACTGAATTTAGTTGGTTGATTTACCCATTGCGGCATACTTTGTGCCAAAAAAATTTGTTCTTTCAAAAATTTGAAGTACCTTTGTAGAGTATTTAGAGGAGGTATCGCAGAGGGTACTATTGGAGTTCTGATCTTTTATAGGATCGGAATTCATATTTTTTTTGTACCTGGCGCAAACTTCATGAAAGAGACAAAATTAAAAAAATTATACATTATGAGTAACGAGATTATCTACCTCACAGCTGAGGGTATGAACAAACTTAAGGAGGAGCTCCACCACATGGTCTCTGTTGAGCGTCCCGCTGCCGCTGCTGCTATCGCTGAGGCACGCGACAAGGGTGACCTCTCGGAGAATGCAGAGTATGATGCAGCTCGCGAGGCTCAGGGCCTTTTGGAGATGCGCATCGCACAGCTCGAGCACACACTCACTAAGGCACGCATCATCGACGAGACAAAGATTGACACCTCTAAGGTGCAGATTTTGAGCCGCGTTAAGCTCTTGAACCACAATGTAAAGCGCGAGGTTGAGTACACCATCGTTTCGGAGAACGAGGCAAACTTGCGCGAGGGTAAGCTCGCCATCGGCACACCTATCGCTAAGGCGTTGCTTGGTAAGAAGGTCGGCGAGATTGTCGAGGTTCAGGTTCCCGCAGGCATGCTCAAGCTCGAGATTTTGAACATCTCGATCTAAGAGCGCGAGACGCTATAGAATGAACTACCCCTTCCACTGAGGAAGGGGTAGTTTTTTATTGACATACATTAGCACCGAGGCCAATTTCTTGTCAGAAGGGTGCCGAGTGCAACACTCGGCAAAAATGCCGTCGATGGGTAGTACTTAGGTGTACATCCCATTGACGGCATTTTTTATTAGGGGCCGCAATCGGCCCCTTATCACAAGAAATTGAATTACCAGTTCAAAATCTTACGGAAATCATACTCCTCAGGGTTGGGGAGGTAAGCCTTGGCTGCCTCGTAATCCGCGGGAGTGATGTAGTGCATAAGGTTGTCGATAACCTGGTGAATCTTGTCTGCGTTGATATCTACGAGACGTGGAGGAATCTTGCCTGTCTCGGGATCCTGGAGATCCTTGAGGTAGAGAGGCGATACGTAACCCTCCTGGCTGATGTAAACCATACAGCCTGTCTTACCCTCAGAGAAGAGCTTATAAACACCCATACCGAGCTGTGAGCAATATACGAGGTCGAAAGCACAAGGTGTCTGGCAGCGTACCTCGTAGCCAATCTCTACGGGACGAGACTTAACCTTGATGCCGAGAGCCTTGCAACGCTTCTCGAGGAGTGTGTTGAACATCTCAGCCTTAGATACCTTACCGAGCTCGGGGTGACCGTGGTCGTCGTATGAGAACTGGATACCAGACTTGAGAATCTCCTCCTGGTCGAGCGCGTGGAACACACCCTCCGATACCATCGCTACGCCGTAGTCCATCTTGAGGAGCTTACGCTTCACGATAGCCGAGATGATGAGGCTGATGATCTTGTCGATTGTAATCTTTGTCTTGTTGAACATCTCGGGGATGATAATCATTGGGTAGTGGCAAGCAGATGCGATACCGAATGCGAGGTGACCTGCTGAGCGACCCATGGCAGCTACGACGAACCAGTTAGCCGATGTACGAGCATCGTTATATACGGCGCGACCGATTACCGAGCCAGCGTTCTTTGCAGACTGGTAGCCGAATGTAGGCATACCTGCGGGCAATGGAAGGTCGTTGTCGATAGTCTTAGGAACATGGATGTTCGCGATAGGATACTGCTTAGCCTCGAGGAACTTAGCGATGCGGTTAGCTGTAGAAGCTGTGTCATCACCACCTACTGTAACGAGGAGCTTGATGTTGTTCTCCTTGAAGAAGTCGAGATTAAAGTTCTTCTCGAAGTCCTCATCAGTGGGCTTGAAGCGGCTCATAGTGAGGTACGAACCTCCCTGATTGAAGATGTAATCTACGCGGAACATATCGAGGTCCTCGAAGCGGGGATTGGGGTTGAAAAGACCCGAATAACCGTAGTGAAGACCGATAACACGATAACCCTTTGCAAGGAATGTCTTGGCTACAGAGCCAACAACGGTGTTCATACCGGGAGCAGGACCGCCACCAGTGAGAATTGCAATAGCCTCTTTCATAATGTATTATTTTTTTATTGTTAAAGATATTCGTTCAATACTACAAAGATAATAAATATTTTCAGGAATAACAATTTTTTCTTCAACATTCCATTTTTTCGCAGATATTGCGTAACTTTACAACAACATAAATCTAAAATAGACTCTACTATGCGACATATTGTACTACTTCTTGCAGCAGTTTTCACACTCAATATAGCCATGGCTGATGAGCCATTCAACGGTCGTGTTATCCGTCTTGATGGTACGGGCGTTAAGGCAGTTGTGCGCGTTGCAGGCAGCGATAAAAACACACGTGCCGATAGTAAGGGGCGCTTTGGGCTTACCAACATTAAGCCCGATGACACGCTGCTCTTTATCTATAAGCGCGACACGCTCACACTACCTCTCGAAGGCCGTCGTAGCATCGAGGTTGTGTGGATGGAGGAGGGTGAGGTATATCGCGCCGAGGAGTCTGAGGAGCTTATGAACTATGGCTTTGGCTATGTCAAGCGCCGCGAGAGCACCGACTACACATCGGGTATTTCGGGAGATAGACTGCGCGCTACGGGATGTAGCAACTTACTGGAGGCTATCATGATATGCTACCCTGGACTGAGATATATTAATGGTGAGCTATGCTTGATGACGCAGAACTCTATTAATGGTAACTCTGGAGTATTGACCTTATGTGACGGCATGGATACAAGGCTGGAGCTTATAAACATCTATGATGTTAAGTCCGTAGAGATTATCAAGGGTTCGAATATGTATGGCTTCAGGGGTGTTAATGGCGTGGTGCTGGTTACTACGATGACCGCCGAGGATGCCCTCAAAAGGGAGAGGTAGGAGAGATTAAGGAATATAAGGAATATAAGGAATTTAGGGAGTTTAGGGAAGATAAGGATGTTAACGCTAAACTCCCTAAACTCTCTAAACTCCCTATCAGTACCAGCCCTCATCAGCCCCACAACCTAATTTCTTGTCAGAAGCCGTGAGATGTGGTGCATCACAAAAGAAACCACCTTGGGATAGTACACAGTAGTACAGCCCAAGGTGGTTTACTTTTAGGGATGTGCCGCAGATTGCGGCTTATCACGAGAAATTATTTCACTCGGTTGATGTAAGAATTGTAACGCCACTTAGCATTCTCCTCCGCTGCCTCAAAGAGCTGCTCTGCCTCAGCAGGGAAGGCCTTCTTGAGAGATGTGTAACGTACCTCCTTCATGAGGAAGTCGCGGAACTTACTCCAGTCAGGCTCCTTAGAGTCCATAACGAAGGGGTTCTTACCCTCAGCCTCGAGCTGGGGGTTGTAGTGCCAGAGGTGCCAGTAACCACACTCCACAGCCTGCTTACCTACGGTCTGTGTACGTGTCATGCCGCCCTTGATACCGTGGTTGATACATGGTGCGTAGGCGATGATGAGTGATGGACCAGGATATGCCTCAGCCTCCTTAAGTACGTTGAAGAGCTGCTGCTGTGAAGCACCGATAGATACCTGAGCAACATATACATAGCCGTAAGTCATGGCGATAGCACCGATGTCCTTCTTGCGGATGCGCTTACCAGCAGAAGCGAACTTCGCCACAGCACCGATAGGTGTTGACTTAGATGACTGACCACCAGTGTTAGAGTAAACCTCAGTATCAACGATAAGGATGTTCACATCCTCGCCCGATGCGAGTACGTGGTCAACACCGCCGAAGCCGATGTCGTAGCCCCAACCGTCACCACCGAAGATCCACTGTGACTTCTTAACGAGCCAATCCTTGTACTCCACGATAGTCTTGCAAGCCTCGCACTGGCAAGCCTCAGCCATAGGCAAGAGGCGAGCGCTAATCTCGCGAGACTGTGCTGCGAGGTGACGAGCGTCGATCCACTCCTGCATTACGCCCTTGAGCTCCTCAGAGCAGCAGTTGCACTCTGCGATAGCCTTGTGCATAACATCTGCCAAAGCCTCACGAATCTTCTCAACACCCACGCGCATACCGAGGCCGAACTCAGCGTTATCCTCGAAGAGTGAGTTTGCCCATGCGGGACCCTGACCCTGAGCATTCTTGCAGTAGGGAGTTGAAGGTGCTGAACCAGAGTAGATAGAGGTACAACCTGTTGCGTTAGCTACCATCATACGGTCGCCGAAGAGCTGTGTGATAGCCTTGATGTAAGGAGTCTCACCGCAACCAGCACAAGCACCTGAGAACTCGAACAAAGGCTGTGCGAACTGCAAGTTCTTAACAGACTTAGTCTTATCTACGTGCTCTGTGTAGCCGATATTCTTTGTTACATAATCCCAGTTCTTAGCCTCCTTAACCTGCTCTGCCAAAGGACGCATAACGAGAGCCTTCTCCTTTGCGGGACATACGTCAACACAGTTGTTACAGCCTGTACAGTCCATAGGCGATACCTGGATGCGGAACTTGAGAGCCTTAGTCTCGCCCAAGCCCTGCTTCCACTCGAGGCCAGATGCTGCAGCCTGCTCCTCAGTAGCGAGGAAGGGGCGGATAGCAGCGTGAGGACAAACGTATGCACACTGGTTACACTGGATACAGTTCTCGATCTTCCACTCGGGAACGCTTGTAGCGATGCCACGCTTCTCGTATGCAGCGGTACCGTTGTCCCAAGTACCATCCTCGCGGCCGTTGAATGCCGATACGGGAAGTGTGTCACCCTTAAGTGCATCAATAGGCTTACATACCTCGCGTACGAAAGCGGGGATAGTCTCGTCAACTACAGCCTCAGCCTTCTTGCACTCGATGTTTGCCCACTCTGCGGGAACCTCAACCTTAACTACAGCCTCGCAACCAGCGTCAACAGCGGCGTAGTTCATGTTAACGATATCCTCGCCCTTGTTGCCATAAGATTTGTAGATCGCCTTCTTCATCTCCTCGACAGCCTTCTCGATAGGAATGATGTCGGCAATCTTGAAGAATGCTGACTGCATGATGGTGTTGGTACGTGAACCAAGGCCGAGCTCTGCAGCGATCTTTGTAGCGTTGATGACGTAGAAGTTAATCTCGTTCTTTGCGAGGTATGCCTTCATGTGGTCGGGCAATGTAGCGCATGTTGTCTCTGCGTCGTTAACAGAGTTCAAGAGGAACGAGCCACCACGCTTCAAGCCCTTCAATACGTCGTACTTCTCGACATATGATGGAACATGGCAAGCCACGAAGTCGGGAGTAGTAACGAGGTAGGGAGAGGTGATGGGGTTATCACCAAAGCGCAAGTGCGATGATGTGTAACCACCCGACTTCTTTGAGTCGTATGCGAAGTAAGCCTGACAATACTTGTCTGTCGAGCCACCGATAATCTTGATAGAGTTCTTGTTTGCACCTACAGTACCGTCCGAGCCAAGACCGAAGAACAAAGCCTCGAAAGTACCCTCCTTAGCCATAGATACCTCCTCACCTACGGGGAGTGAGAGCATTGTAACATCGTCGTTGATACCTACAGTGAAGTGGTTCTTGGGCTGGGCAGCCTCGAGGTTAGCAAATACTGCCAACATCTGTGCAGGAGTTGTATCCTTTGAAGAGAGACCATAACGGCCACCGATAATCATAGGACGGTTCTCGCACTCGTAGAACGCATCGCGGATGTCGAGGAACAAAGGCTCGCCATTTGAACCTGGCTCCTTTGTGCGGTCGAGAACGCATACGCGCTTAACAGTTGCGGGCAACACGTTGAAGAGGTACTTCGCCGAGAAGGGACGGTAGAGGTGTACGGTGATAACACCCACCTTCTTGCCCTGTGTGCGGAGGTAATCTACACACTCCTTGATAGTCTCGGTGATAGAGCCCATCGCGATGATGATGTTCTCAGCCTCTGCGTCACCATAGTATGTGAAAGGCTTGTACTCGCGGCCAGTGATAGTCGAGATCTTCTCCATCGCCTCAGCCACCATGTCGGGCACAGCGTTGTAGAACTTATTTGAAGCCTCACGTGTCTGGAAGTAGATATCGGGGTTCTGTGCAGTACCGCGTGTTACGGGGCGCTCGGGGTTGAGCGAACGCATGCGGAACTCACGGAGAGCCTCACGGTCGAACATTGCTGAGAGCGATGCCTCGTCGATAAGCTCGATCTTCTGAATCTCGTGTGATGTACGGAAGCCATCGAAGAAGTGTACGAAGGGGATGCGAGCCTTGAGCGCTACGATATGTGCCACACCTGCGAGGTCCATAACCTCCTGTACAGAAGATGTAGCGAGCATAGCGAAGCCTGTCTGGCGCACTGCCATTACATCCTGGTGGTCACCAAAGATTGAGAGTGATTGCGCTGCGAGAGCACGCGCTGAAACGTGGAATACACCAGGGAGCAACTCACCAGCGATCTTGTACATATTGGGAACCATAAGGAGCAAACCCTGTGATGCTGTAAATGTTGAAGTCAAAGCACCACTCTGCAATGAGCCGTGTACTGCACCTGCAGCACCAGCCTCAGACTGCATCTCAACCACCTTCACCGTATCACCAAAGATGTTCTTCTTGCCCTGTGCAGACCACTCGTCAACGAGCTCTGCCATGGTTGATGATGGTGTGATGGGATAGATGGCTGCTACCTCCGAGAACATATACGCGATATGCGCTGCGGCGTAGTTACCATCACATGTAATAAATCTCTTCTCTGCCATATTTTTCATCATTAGATATTTGTTATTCGCTCTTAAAGTTGTCGCCCGACTGCTCGGTTTTGTGCGACTGCCGCGGCCCCACTTATTACCCCTATGGGGTAGTCCTCAAAGCATCTGGCGCCACGCCTCTTTTCACCTCACGCACTTTGGTCGAAGATACGATTCGGCAAAAATCGGGGCAAAGGTACTAATTTTATAGCAAACTTCATAAAAAATTCGTTGTTAACTTTTTAACACTGACGATTATATGTTTTTACAGCTGAACAACAATTATATAGATTGTTCCTTTTGGCGCACATACGGCAGTGGTGCACAAAAAAAAGAGACTGACTAAAAAGTTACTTAGCCAGCCCTTAATACCTAAGAGAGTGAATAAAAAGATGTAGTTTTAGGCTTGCAAAGCCCGAAAAGCGGAGTTTACTTAAGCGTAAATGGACATTTTGAGGGCGAGCCAATTTGTTGAGAGAATAGTGCAGATACTTTCGCTCGGCGAATTTCGAGGCGATGGGCTGTACTTAGGCGTACTGCCCATTGATGAGATAATTCGTTAGCGGAAGTAGATGCGCTGTTATATCAACAAAGAACGACAAAATAGACTTTTTATTCACTCTTATAACCATGCAATGGTTTACGATTTAGTGTCCATACACGTCGCTTGAATAGCTTCGCCACACTTTAAGCCATGTTCTATTGTCTTCATCAGTATGTGATAAGACTAAGACAAGCACAAAGAGTATGATAATGGCAGCTATCACAAAACCCCACCAAGACATATCAAACATCAGACCTATAATTAAGCCGGCGACCGCCATAACTGCTGCAATAGCGAAGTATCTTAAGAGTGACTTTGTAGGTGCAACAACAGGAGCAACGAACTCACCACTGGGAATAAGCGTGCGATTGAGGTTCATAGCACCTAAAGCACCAATGCCGATAAATAGCGGATCGACCAATGATATGCGAATTAGACTATCGATATCACCCGCAATATCCATATCGCTCCAATTCTCATTAAAGAAGCATAGAAAAACGAATATGGATGTCACAACCGATGCGATATACGCAAGTATAGATAGGAGCATATACCCCACATGTGCGCGACTCTTATACAATCGCCATAGCGCACGAGCTATCATAAATACTCCAATAGCCTGCGCTATACCGCACAAGATATACATTCCGTTACAAAACGATACCAATTCAGCTAAGTATAGTGCACGATCTATGAGGTCCACATATGTTTCAGCCTCTTCCAAGCCAAGTATTGCAATACCAAAACCTATCACATCACCAATACTTAACGCTAAGGTTGATAGGATAAGCACCAGGCCTATGCCGGCATCCGAGTCCGAACGGAAGTTAAACCAGCGCGCAAGCACCGAGAATGACAGGGTCATACAGCCCAAAGAGATGATACAAAGAGCGATAAACACAAATGAATTGTCGTCATCCATGACCTCCGTGACAATATCCAAAAGCATGTAAACAGCCATAGCAAGTGCCGCAACGATAAGGGCGACGCGCGACGGAAGATGATGATTACGCTCCACAGGATTAGTATTATCCTTTACGATTGTCTCCATAGTATCTACAGTTTAAGGTTTATCGAAATAGTGTTAGCGTGAGTACTTGTATGTATTCTCTGCCCAATCGCGCACCTGCAATTGATCCTTCTCCTCGAGAGAGTTATACCAATTGGCAAAGGAGATGCAAGCATCTACATTCTCTTCATCCATCCCCTCAATCAGGGCATCCATATTCGCCTCGAACTCGCGATAAAATCTGGACATGCCATGCTTGCCATACAACTCATCCATTTGTTTATTAACATGGTCTTGAACCTCACGCATTACGATGTCGTTAGCCTCGTACTTTATAGCGAGGCGAAAAACCAACAGCCCACCTAAAACCAGTAGACTCACAATCATAGTTAATACTCTTTTCATATCTCCATATAATATTAAATAAAAAATAGGTGCAGACCTATGATTACCCTACTAACGACAGGCACCGCCAAGCACCCAATGTACCATAGAATAAACAACAGCCCGCACCCAGAGAGGTGTGCAGAACCGAGTTTATTAGTCTTTGGTACGTTTCAAGTAGCAAGCCACTCGAACAAAATTGGCGGTTTTGTCGTTATAAAGACCTCAAAATCTCAACTAATATGTCAGCGCACATAGATACGCCATCACAAAAGTAAGAAATATTCTGCAAACTACAACCAAGTGGGGCTGTTTTTTTGCAAAGGTATATGTCGAGGCTCGCAACCACCAAATTCATTACGGTGCATTGCGATTCATACTACGCAAACATCTGCTTTTTACCATTTTTCATTAACTTTGCATCGAATATGGAGTACAACGATATACATATCGAGCAACTAAAGAGCGAGGTGCTTGCACGCTTCGGACGCACCCTCGACTCACCCACGGACTACGACGCCCTATCGCTGAGCATCACCGAGAGCGTGGGCGAGCAGATTAGCGTATCGACACTCAAACGACTCTACGGCTACGACAGACGTACAACAACGCCACGCCCCTCAACACTATCTGCCTTGGCACGATACGCCGGATATGCCGGGTGGAGTGACTTCGTGGAGAAGAGAGAGGGGACAAAAATAGAGCGACACACCCATACAACGAGCACCAACAAACGACGACACCGTCATGGCATCGTCCTCATCCTTATCATCACAGCCATAGCGATAATCATCGCCATATACCTCGCACCCAGCAGAGCCCCAAAGGCCACAGACACGCCGCCCACACCGCCAATAGACCCTGTAGAGCAGTTGCGCAAGAAATGGACGACACTGACAGTGACCAAGTGCGACAGTATACGCTCGCTACGCAACAGCCACAGCCCCGAGCAGTATATAAAACTGGTGGAAGAGTTCTACTACGCCTATACTTTCGAGACACTACGCCACGGCATACATGAAGATATAAACCAGCTAAACATTAGTGACCCGACAGAGCGAAGCAGCACCGAGACAGAGATCTTCACCCACTGCCAAGAGATAAGTGTAAGCCTCATTCGAGAATACTACCGTCGTAACGACGGTCCCACTACAACAACGGAGTAGCCCCATTTAAGTTATCAAGTGATGTCAGTTCAATTCTTTTTTTATATCTTTGCAGTATGAAAGTGACATTCTTAGGCACTGGAACATCACAGGGCGTGCCCGTAATAGGCTGTTGCTGCGAGGTATGTCGCTCCTCAGATAGGCGCGACAAGCGTCTGCGCACCTCGGCAATGATAGAGGTCGATGGCAAGCGTTTCATTATTGACGCGGGCCCCGACTTCCGCTATCAGATGCTACGCGAGGGCGTAACGCACATAGACGCCATCCTACTCACACACATGCACAAGGACCACACCGCGGGTATCGACGATGTGCGCGCCTTCAACTTTGTGGACTACCCCACCATTCACTCTACGCACATCTACGGCAACGAGGCCACCATCAACCGCGTGAAGATGGAGTACGACTACGCCTTTGCCGAAAATAAGTATCGCGGCGTGCCCGTCATCGAGCTGCACACCATAGATACAGACGCGCCATTTGTGGTGGAGGGCGTGGAGATAGTGCCAATCTTGGGCCACCACTCCGACCGTTTCCGCTCGGTGGGCTACCGCTTTGGCGATGTGGCATACATCACCGACTTCAGCCACATAGAGCCCGCGGAGGAGGAAAAACTCGAAGGGGTAAAAGTATTAGTAATAAACGCCTTGCGCTGGGAGAGACACGACTCACACTTCTCGGTAAGCGAGGCTATAGAGATTATAAACCGCATAGGGCCCGAGCGTGCCTACCTCACGCACATGTCGCACGGCATAGGCCTCTACACCGAAGCACAAACGAAGCTACCCGAGGGTGTGACACTCGCCTACGACGGCCTAACGGTAGAGTTATAACAACATAAATTACGAAGAGAGATGAAAAAGATATTGAACGGTAAGGTTGTCGTGGTGACAGGAGCATCGTCTGGTATCGGCGAGGCCATGGCACGCGAGTATGCCAAGATGGGGGCGATGGTCGTGATGGGCGCACGCCGCAAAGAGGAGCTACAACGTATTGCCCAAGAGATTAAGGCCGCAGGAGGTAGCGTAGCATACGCCGCATGCGACGTAGTCAAGGAGGAGGAGTGCAAACACCTCATCGACACAGCCATAGAGGCATTCGGGGGCATCGACATTATGATATGCAACGCTGGCCTCTCGATGCGCGCGTTGTTCGACGACTGCGACCTCAAGGTACTGCACCGCCTTATGGATGTAAACTTCTGGGGCACGGTAAACTGCACAAAGTATGCGCTACCCTGGTTGCAGAAGTCACGCGGCTCATTGGTCGGCATATCATCTGTTGCGGGCATACATGGTCTGCCTGGCCGCACGGGATATTCGGCATCGAAGTACGCCATGACGGGCTTCCTCGACACCATTCGCGTCGAGAACCTCAAAAAGGGGGTACATGTAATGACCGCCTGCCCAGGATTTACCGCCTCGAACGTGCGCTTCTCGGCACTCACTGCCGACGGCACACAGCAGGGCGAGACACCCCGCAACGAAGCCAAGATGATGACACCCGAGCAGGTGGCACACATCGTCGCTAAGGGTATACGTCGCCGCAAGCGCCTCTGCCTGATGGAGTGGGAGGGCCGCGCAACACACTTCTTAAAGAAATTCTTCCCTGGTCTTGTAGATAGGCTCTTCTACGCCGTTATGGCCAAGGAGCCCGACTCACCACTAAAGTAACAACAAAGGCGTTGTCCACTTGGACAACGCCTTTGTTTCATCTCAATAGAGGGCTATTTTACCTCGTGCTTGAATTTGGCATTATTAACCTTTAGGACTCTACTCCATCCCGTAGCCTTATCAAATGCCAACTCATCGTAGTTAGCATCCTCAAAGCGGAGTTCCTCCCACTCATCCTTGTTTACAAGCGTAACAGCGTGGAATACAGGATTGTTAAGGTTATAGCAACGCTGGTATATGATAGCCTCTGCAGCATACTTCTCAATCTCACCTGCATAGAGGAGTAGCGACTCGTGGTTTGTTGCCTCAGCCACACGCTTTGCAACATCAACGATATCGTAGCTATACGAACACTGATACCATCGTGACGTATCGCCACCAGCATCGAGGTATGGTTGTAGGTAGTAGTACGACTCCGCCAAAGCCTCATCTATAACCGCTGTTGTGAAGCCATATTTCTCTAGCATATTGTCCTCGCCACCATAGGTCTGCTCATAGTAGATATTGTCCAAGACACTCACAAAGCTCTCAATATATCCGTTGAGCTTTTTGATACGCGAGCTTTTTGAGAGCGTTGTGTCCTGAATATTCTCGTGCTGCACAATCGCATAGTCAGCCTCTACGGCGTACTTAACCGAGTTTACAATAGCATCAGTCTCATCCTGACCGTGTTGGATAAAGCCATTGATCAAGTTGTAGAGTTCCATGGATGTAGCAACGGTGACATGGCCCGATGCTAGGTAGTAGTCTGTGTAGGGTACAAGCTCGGTAGCGTATTCGAGGGTATTCATCAAGCAACACACCATCATAGTGAGCACAAACTTGTTATCATCCTTAACACCCGCCAACTCGAAGGCATTACATATATCGCCAATACCGAGATATGGCGTAGATGGGAAGTTATCGTCGCGGAGGATACCTCGTGTCATGTCGTCAAACGCAGGCTGGTAGGCGTTGCCATGGCCACAGAAGACCATGATATACCTATCCGCAGGTGCCGTCTCGCGTGCCCATGTGATAAAGGCTGCGAGGTTCTCGGGGTTGTCCACCCTATACTCCTCATCTGCAAAGCTATTACGCTCAGCAGCACCCTTCTCATGGTCATATACAAAACGCTCAACATTGCCCTTATTCCATTTCACCTGGCCCACAATGTTGATATGCTCGGGGATGTCGATGTCATCCACCTGGTCGAAGAATGGCGCGATGGCATTATCAAGGCCACTACTGCAGCTATAATATAGTATGGTATAGCTTGTCTTGGGCGTGTCATCTACAGGCTTTGGCGTCACATCCTTCTCAATTGAGCATGACGTGAGAGCACACATAAGTAGTGCTATAGCGAAAAATTTAAGGTTTCCTCTCATGATGTAAAAAATTAGTCCTCACAAAAATAGATAAAATTTCCTAAACATCAAAAAAACAAATAACAATAAACTGAGGGCACTGGATTCGAATGGCTTTAGCTATAGAGCCGATACCATATATAAAAAGCGCAGACGCGCATGCGTCGAGCAATAAACCTCTATCATATCGGCTCAACCAGCCTTAAAGTGAGCAATCAGCGCACTGCACAAGAGAACAACGACATACCGCAGGGCGGTTTTTGTGTTGAAGGGCGATGGATGCTTGCATACACAAGACCTACAACACAAAAAAAGACCGAGCATTAACTCGGTCTTTGTCGTTGTTCTTTCGCGGAGGGCACTGGATTCGAACCAGCGGATACCTTACGATATCGGCAGTTTAGCAAACTGCTGGTTTAAGCCACTCACCCAACCCTCCTTAAACCACCTTTTTGTAAAAGAGCGGTGCAAATATACTACTTATTTTGGTTTCTGCAAAATTTTGCCCAACAAAATAGTCTAAATTTGCAATATTGGCCCTCTTAGGTGGTGCGCCTTTAACTTGCTACCTTGTCATCTACGACAATCAGCACGCAGCGCTTGTGTCCGAGCGCATCGAGCAGGGTGCGTAGATGTTGCTCTACATCGGCACCCCCATCGACGCGGGGCTCTTCAGTTATTTGCGGGGTACTTCTCTCGTCACACTCCATCGCGCGACGTATATCCTCAGCCGTAATGCCATAGCTAAACAGTGCTTGCGACGTGAATGTCGTCTCATCCATCGCTATGGCGTATAGGAGGTGTACCGTGTCAACCTCCGCAGGGACAAACATTGCCTCTATCGAAGCACACATGTCGCCATAGTGACGCTCGGGCGTGAGCACCTCGCCTCGCGCATCCTCTATGATGCCAGCTATGATACGGCGCATCAGTGCACTTGTACCGCTCTCACCCGCAAGGTTGCAGAGTATGCGGTGCGCTCGCGTTGTCTCATCACCAAGAAGCTCTATTGCGAGCCTATCGCTAAAGGATGTTGTTATCGCCTCATTATCAAGCATCGCCGCAGTACGTGCAAGCAACGCCTCTACTCTCTCTGAAATTACAATCTGCTCCATTCTCAATTTAACCATTTTATTCGCATGAATAACGAGAATAATAATCGCATATTGTATCAGCGTGGACTTTTTTCAACAATGAGCAGAGGTAAATTTATTGTTATGAGTGGTGCAGATGCGCCGCTATCACAAGAAGTGATTTGTCGTCAGAGTGGTGCAGCACTACTTTATTAGGCGGGTAATTTCTTGTTAGAAGGGGTTAGATTTGGCATATCACAAATGAAACCACCCAGGGATAGTACTTAGCGTACAGCCCTGGGTGGAAAACTTATCAGCATGACCTCATCTTCTTGTCAGAGTGGTGCAGATGTGGCGCTGACATGAAGAAAGCCCGGATGGGTAGTACTTGGCGTACATCCCATGCGGGCTTTTGATTGAAGCGTCGCAGATGCGCCGCTATCACAAGAAGTGATTACTTGTTCTCAAGCTGTGCCTTCAACTCAGCCAAACCTGCGATGTCACCAAGGGTAGTCTTCTCTACCTGTGCGTTAATCTTCTTAACGGTGTTCTTGGTTGCATCAGCAGCAGCGCGACGCTCAGCCTTCTCAGCTGCGTCTGCAGCGCGCTTTGCCTCCTCGAAGATGCGGCTGTGTGAAAGTGTGATGCGCTTTGTAGCCTTAGAGAACTCGAGTACCTTGAACTCTGCAGTCTCACCAGCCTTCAAAGTTGTACCATCCTCCTTAACAGCGTGACGTGCGGGGCAGAAGCCCTCGATGTTCTCGCCGAGTGATACTACAACACCCTTGTCGTTAGCCTCAGTTACAGTACCCTGGTGAACGCTGTCAACGCCGAACTGGCTCTCGAAGCCGTTCCAAGGGTTCTCCTCGAGCTGCTTGTGGCCGAGTGAGAGACGACGGTTATCCTTGTTGATCTCGAGAACTACAACCTCGAGCTCTGCGCCTACCTGAGTGAACTCTGATGGGTGCTTAACCTTCTTTGTCCATGAGAGGTCAGAGATGTGTACGAGACCCTCGATACCATCCTCGATCTCTACGAATACGCCGAAGTTAGAGAAGTTGCGAACACGAGCTGTGCACTTTGTACCTGCGGGGTACTTGTTCTCGATCTCTGCCCATGGATCGGGAGTAAGCTGCTTGATACCCAAAGACATCTTGCGCTCCTCGCGGTCGAGAGTAAGAAGAACTGCCTCGATCTCGTCGCCTACCTTCAAGAACTCCTGTGCTGAACGCAAAGGCTGGCTCCATGACATCTCTGAAACGTGGATAAGACCCTCAACGCCGGGTGCTACCTCAACGAATGCGCCGTAGTCAGTAACAACTACAACCTTACCAGAGATCTTGTCACCTACCTTAAGCTCTGAGTTGAGAGCCTCCCAGGGGTGAGCTGTGAGCTGCTTGAGACCCAAAGCGATACGCTTCTTAGCCTCATCGAAGTCGAGGATAACAACCTGAAGCTTCTGGTCGAGTGCTACGACCTCCTCAGGGTGATTTACGCGACCCCATGAAAGGTCTGTGATGTGGATAAGACCGTCAACGCCACCGAGGTCGATGAATACACCGTAAGAGGTGATGTTCTTAACAGTACCCTCGAGGATCTGACCCTTCTCGAGCTTAGACATGATAACCTGCTTCTGAGCCTCGAGCTCTGCCTCGATGAGAGCCTTGTGTGATACAACAACGTTGCGGAACTCCTGGTTGATCTTAACAACCTTGAACTCCATAGTCTTGTCAACATATACGTCGTAGTCGCGGATAGGCTTAACGTCGATCTGTGAACCGGGCAAGAATGCCTCGATACCGAATACGTCAACGATCATACCACCCTTAGTGCGGCACTTAACGTAACCCTTGATAATCTCGTCGTTGTTGAGAGCCTCGTTAACACGATCCCAGCTCTTAAGCTGACGAGCCTTCTTGTGAGAGAGTGCCAACTGGCCACCCTTATCCTCAACCGACTCAACGTAAACCTCAACCTTCTCGCCTACTGTCAAGTCGGGGTTGTAACGGAACTCTGTTGCTGAGATGAGACCCTCAGACTTGTAACCGATGTTAACAGTAACCTCGCGCTTGTTGATCTCGGTAACAGTACCCTCAACAACCTCGCCAACAGCTACGTTAGACATTGTCTTACCATAAGCCTCCTCGATAGTCTCCTTCGACTGGTCGTAAACGCCAAGGTCATTCTCGAACGCATTCCAATCGAAATTCTCGTTCGCTACAATTTTGTTCTGCTCCATAATGGAAAAATGTTTTTTGCGATGCAATCGCTCGTTAAAAGTTAATAAATAATTCTACACCTATTTCATACGCGTACGTATAAAAAGGCCCGCAAAGGTACACAAAATTTCTGAAATCCAAACGCCACACCCCACATTTTTCACAAAAACAGCAATTTAGCGTCTCCTAGCCACTGCGTTTGCAGAATATTTGCCTATCTTTGACGTCGAAAAAGTTAAAATATCGACTATGAAGATTATGAGATACATGTTCGGCGCACTCCTAGCGCTGGCAATCGTTGGCTGCGAGCACATTATTGAAATAAAGAGCTATCCCAAAATCGAGGACCTCTCTGAAACGTCGTGGTACAGCCACGACCAGGTTAACAATATCTTTTACGACATCACATATGGTGCGAACAACGAAGGCATTATGCTTGGTTACAGCGAGCAGGGTCGCGTGAACGAGGTTGTAAACCGTTCCTTTAGCTACACCTTCACCCCTGCAACAGAGTCGTTGGATGCCATTGTAAAGGTAGATTTTGAGGATGGCCAGCACTATGGTGGCATACTTATCCATAAAGGATTTTTCCAAATCAACCTAATAGATGTTTACCTTATTCAGCTCTATGAGACAGACGCTGAGGGCGAGATTATCTACAACGCAGACGGCACAATGAAGTCAACTATTTTAATGTGGATGGAGTAAACATCAATTAGGATTGATCATTTAGTAATAACAAAATAGGTTGCCACTAAGGGCAACCTATTTTTGTTGATTGTAGGCATTATAATAATACCCACACCCACGGGGGAGTGGAGAGGGAGTTACTCCACTACAACACCATTCTCAAAGTCGTAGCCTACGATTGCTGACGCGTAGTCGCTCCAATACCATGCACTCTTATACGCATTCACAGAACCTGTTGGCACATAAATTATGCGACCACTGTGGTTATCGTCAAAAACTCCGAATCCACCCAATGATGGAGGTGTTGTAGCCTTGCAATATACACTTGTCAGGCTGTCGCAATCATCGAATGCCCACCTTCCAATCGTAGTTACGCTATCAGGAATGGTTATACTTGTGAGGCTATCACAATCATAGAATGCCCAATCTCCAATCGTAGTTACGCTATCAGGGATAGTAACACTTGTCAGGCTGTCACAACCATCGAATGCATCATCTCCAATCGTTGTTACACCATTGCCAATTGTTACCTTAGTAAAATCAGCACCAAAGAATGCTCCTTCATTATAATATGAAGCACTTGGGATATTACAATTAACTACCAACTCACCTGTGCAATCATAGAATGCCTCACTTCTAATCATTGTTACGCTATCTGGGATAGTAATGCTTGTCAGGCTGCTGCAACCCGAGAATGCACCATTTCCAATCGTAGTTACGCTATCAGGGATATTCACACTTGTCAGGCTACTGCAACCATAGAATGCCTCACTTCCAATCGTAGTTACACTATCTCCAATAGTTACACTTGTGAGGCTACTGCACTCATAGAATGCACTATTTCCAATCGTTGTTACACTATCTCCAATAGTTACACTTGTGAGGCTGCTGCAACCCGAGAATGCACCATTTCCAATCGTTGTTACACTATCGGGAATGGTTATACTTGTGAGGCTATAGCAACCATAGAATGCATAATCTCCAATCGTTGTTACACTATCTCCAATAGTTACACTTGTGAGGCTACTGCAAACAGAGAATGCACTATTTCCAATCGTTGTTACACTATCTCCAATAGTTACACTTGTGAGGCTACTGCACTCATAGAATGCATAATCTCCAATAGTTGTTACACTATCGGGAATGGTTATACTTGTGAGGCTATAGCAACCATAGAATGCATAATCTCCAATCGTTGTTACACTATCTCCAATAGTTACACTTGTGAGGCTACTGCACTCATAGAATGCATAATCTCCAATCGTTGTTACACTATCGGGAATGGTTATACTTGTGAGGCTATCACACCATGCGAATGCATAATCTCCAATAGTTGTTACACTATCGGGAATGGTTATACTTGTGAGGCGACTACACCATGCGAATGCATCATCTCCAATCGTTGTTACGCTATCTGGGATAGTAATGCTTGTAAGGCTGCTGCAACCCGAGAATGCACTATTTCCAATCGTTGTTACACTATCGGGAATGGTTATACTTGTGAGGCTATCACACCATGCGAATGCATAATCTCCAATCGTAGTTACGCCATCACCGATAGTAACACTTGTCAGGTTGGTACACCAACGGAATGCAGAATTTCCAATCTCTGTTACGCTATCACCGATAGTAACACTTGTCAGGCTGTCGCAATCTTCGAATGCACTTTCACCAATCGTAGTTACGCTATTGGGGATAGATATCTTTACAAGGTTTGCGCAATCCTTAAACGCCCCAGTTACAATGGTGGTAACGCCTGTGAAGTACTTAAACTCATCGAATGCCATAATATCCTTGCTCTGGAATTTTGTGCCTATACCAGTAACAGCAACAGCCTCACTAATAGATAGCTCAGCATCACCATTAGTATCCCAATTTACAAGACAAATGGTCTTTACAGTATTATCGACAAACTTAATAATCTCATCAGGATTAGCATACTCCTCATCATCCTTGTTTTCATCATCACCAGGCTGTTCTTCGTCAGTGTTGTCATCGGGTTGCTCGGTGGGGTTGCTGGGCTCCTCGATGCCACTATCCTCGCACGAAGTGGCAATCATACCCACAAGGGCCAAAAGTAAAAATAGGCGTTTCATAAGTATATATTGTCTGTTTATTGTCTGTATAAAGAGTTTGTTACTACAAATTTAGGATTTTTTATGCGAATAAGCAAACTATGGGGTAGATATTATAGAGTCTATAGGAACATAGAGTCGCAGACAATGCTTTGATTGCTAATTACTAAGGCACAAATGCCTTATAATCACTAAGTCGCAGTACGAGTTCACCTCGATAGCTATCCACAACACCCATTAGCGACACCTCATCACACGATTTCTTGTCAGAGTGGTGTTAATGTGGCGCTGACATGAAAAAGAATTTGTCGTCAGAAGGCTGCAGATACAACGCTCGGCAAAAATGCCGTCGATGGGTAGTACTTAAGCGTACATCCCATTGACGGCATTTTTAGTTAGAGGCAGTAGATGTCTGCCTTATCACGACAAATTTCTACTTTTTTGACTTCGGAGCCAAAATCATATTCATCTTCTTGCCGTCGAGCTTAGGCATAAGCTCAACACGTGCAAGCTCCTCAAGATCGTTTGCAAAGCGCAAAAGCAAAATCTCACCCTGCTCCTTGAAGACGATAGATCGGCCACGGAAGAATACGTATGCCTTAACCTTTGCTCCCTCCTTCAAGAAGTTCTCGGCGTGCTTGAGCTTGAAGTTATAGTCGTGGTCGTCGGTCTGTGGACCAAAACGAATCTCCTTGACTACAACCTTCACCTGCTTTGCCTTGATCTCCTTAGCCTTCTTCTTCTGCTGGTAGAGGAACTTCTGGTAGTCGGCAATACGGCATACTGGAGGATCTGCCTTGGGCGAGATCTCGATAAGGTCGAGCTCCATCTCGTCAGCCAACTTGATGGCCTCCTTGATGGGGAGCACAAGGTTGGGCTCCACGTTCTCACCTACGACGCGCACGGTAGGTGCTGTGATCTCGTCGTTGATACGGTTGGGATTCTCCTGCTGCGGACGACGACCGCGCTGGTCACGCTGCTGGTCGCGCTGCTGCTGATTGTTGTTCTGGGTATTCCCCTGCGCCTGTGGGCGTGGGCGGAATGGAAATTGTCCTGCCAAATTAGTTAATTGTTAGTTATACTTAATTCTGTCTTATCTATCGCTATTTCACCTTGTTAGCCTCAATCTCCTGGGCTACGAGGTTCTTCATGAAGTCTGCGAACTCGGCGATGGTCATCTGGCCCTTGTCGCCCTCACCCTGTGCACGAACAGATACCTTGTTCTCCTCGGCCTCCTTCTCACCTACGATGAGCAAGTAGGGGATACGCTTGAGCTCGTTATCACGAATCTTACGGCCAATCTTCTCGTTACGGTCATCGACCTGAGTGCGGACGTCGCAGTTGTTAAGCTGGCGCGCTACCTCATTAGCGTAGTCGTTATACTTCTCCGAGATGGGCAATACGACAACCTGGTCGGGAGTGAGCCACAATGGGAACTTACCGCCTGTGTGCTCCAACAACACAGCCACGAAACGCTCCATAGAGCCGAATGGCGCACGGTGAATCATGATAGGACGGTGGAGCTTATCGTCTGAGCCCTTATAGGTAAGGTCGAAACGCTCGGGCAAGTTGTAGTCAACCTGGATGGTACCGAGCTGCCAGCTACGACCCAAAGCATCCTTAACCATGAAGTCGAGCTTAGGACCATAGAAGGCTGCCTCGCCAAGCTCTACAGTGGTGTTGAGGCCCTTCTCCTTACATGCCTGGATGATAGCACCCTCGGCCTTTGCCCAATTCTCATCCGAACCGATATACTTCTCAGTATTGTTAGGATCGCGCAACGAAATCTGTGCTGTATAGTTGTCGAACTTCAACGTACGGAAGATGTACAATACGATGTCGATAACATTCTCGAACTCCTCCAATAACTGGTCGGGGCGCACGAAGAGGTGAGCATCATCCTGAGTAAATGAGCGCACACGAGTAAGACCGTGCAACTCACCAGACTGCTCATAACGATATACTGTACCGAACTCTGCCAAGCGAACAGGGAGATCCTTGTATGAGCGAGGCTTAGAGCGGTAGATCTCGCAGTGGTGGGGGCAGTTCATAGGCTTGAGCAAGTACTCCTCACCCTCGAATGGAGTGTGGATAGGCTGGAACGAGTCCTTACCATACTTTGCATAGTGACCAGATGTCACATACAAGTCCTTGTTACCGATATGAGGAGTGATAACCTGCTGGTAGCCATACTCCTTCTGGATCTGGCGCAAGAAACGCTCCAAGCGGTCGCGCAACTCTGCACCCTTAGGCAACCACATAGGAAGGCCCTGACCTACGCGCTGTGAGAACATGAACAACTCGAGGTCCTTACCGAGCTTACGGTGGTCACGCTTCTTAGCCTCCTCCAACAATGCGAGGTGCTCGTCGAGCATCGACTTCTTGGGGAACGATACACCGTAGATACGAGTAAGCATCTTGTTCTTCTCGTTACCACGCCAGTATGCACCTGCGATAGATGTAAGCTTAATAGCCTTGATATAACCCGTGTTGGGGATATGTGGACCACGACATAGGTCTGTAAATGCACCGTTAGTGTAGAACGAGATGGTACCATCCTCAAGGTCGGTGATAAGCTCAACCTTGTACTGGTCGCCCTTCTCTGTGAAGGTCTTGAGCGCATCAGCCTTAGAAACCTCAGTGCGCACGAGAGCCTCCTTATTGCGTGAGAGCTCCACCATCTTTGCCTCAATCTTCTCGAGATCAGCCTCCGTAATCGCTACGGGCGAATCTACGTCGTAGTAGAAACCATTGTCAATAGCGGGACCGATACCGAACTTAATGCCGGGGTACAAAGCCTCCAACGCCTCAGCCAAGAGGTGTGAAGATGTGTGCCAGAAGGCGTGCTTACCCTCTGCGTCGTCCCACTTGAAGAATTTGATTGTACAGTCACAATCAATTGGGCGCATCATATCTACAGTTGCGCCATTTACCTCGGCTGCGAGTGAGTCAGCAGCTAAACGAGGGCTGATGCTCTCTGCCACCTGAAAGGCAGTGGTCCCTTTGGCAAACTCTCTTACCGAGCCATCGGGAAAGGTTATTTTAACCATGATAATAATAGTTTTTAATTGTTTATGTTTTGAGTGCCTTCGTAGCTCCACAATAACGAGACGGATTACTACTCAGCTGCACTCCTTGTTTACTCCTTATTTGTTCGCTTATCTAACAATTTAGCAAGCGATATAATACGCACAAGGGCAATAATACCCACTATGGCGAACAATCCAAACCAAAGCCATTCGGTCTTTCCCGCATTAATAATATCAATGCGCATGCAATTTACCACTGAAAGTCCTAATAGCAACGCACTTATTACGATGCTTAATATTATTCTAAACATAGGGCTTTAGTCGTTATGCTCCTGCTCGGGGAGGTCCTTAATCGAAATATCTCTACCCTTCTCGCGCTCGAAGTGCTGCAAGGGATTAGCATTCCACTCCTCCCACTCTCTGCGGCGCTGCACGATGTCGATAGCGTCGTAAATGGCGTTACGCATAGACTGCTCATCCGCTATGCCCTTACCCGCGATGTCGTACGCTACGCCATGATCGGGCGATGTGCGCACCTCCGAAAGTGACGCTGTGAAGTTAACACCGTTGGGCGTAAGCGTCTTAAATGGCGCAAGACCCTGGTCGTGGTACATAGCAAGGATAGCATCGTAGTTTTTGAACTGACCCGATGCGAAGAAGCCATCTGCTGCGAAGGGGCCAAATGCCAATACACCAGCCTCGTATGCCTCAACTATTGCGGGCTTGATAATCTCCTGCTCCTCTTTGCCGAGTAGGCCACCATCACCAGCATGTGGGTTAAGCGCCAACACTGCAACCTTGGGGCGAACAACACCAAAATCTTGACGCATAGAGGCGTTCATCTGGTTGATGCGCTCGACGATAAGCTCCTTCGAAAGCGACTCGGCCACCTGCGCAACGGGGACATGGATTGTTGCAAGACCCACGCGCATAAGCTCCGAGGTCATAATCATCAAGGGCTCACCCTCGAGCTCCTTAGCGAGGAACTCCGTGTGACCAGTAAACGAGAAGGCCTCACTCTGAATCATCTCCTTGTCGATGGGCGCTGTCACAAGAGCGTCAATAGCGCCATCCTTAAGTTCCTCAATCGCCTTGTTAAGAGCCGCAGCAGCAGCCTCGCCACCTGCCTTTGAGGGCTTACCGGGTGTTACTGAGAGTTCCTTTGCGCCACACTCAACGAGGTTTACACGACCCTGCTGAGCACGCTCTGCGCTATCCACAACCACAAACTTCACTGGCTCGATATCATTCAAACGCTTCTGGTAGAATGCCGCAGCGACGCTTGAACCATAGATAACGGGTGTAAAGAGCTCCGTAAGACGATTATCTGAAAATATTTTGAGGATTACCTCCCAGCCTACACCGTTAGTGTCGCCTTGTGTAATACCTATCTTAAGTCTCTTACTCATAGTTTCATTCGTTTCAACCTACAAATATACAAAAACATGCGCAAAATACAAGAGGTTGCGAAGTAATTTTTAGTAAATAGCGATAATTGTTGGCATAATCACAGAAAAAAATATAACTTTGTGGGATAGAGTTTAGACCAAGAACGACTATGTTGAATATCGACACCATACTATCCATCGGCACTGAAGCGGAGTTTAAGACATGCACACTCGAGCTATTTCGCTATCAGAGTGAGCACTGCGAGCCCTATCGCCGCTATGTTGAACTACTTGGCATCGACCCCACAGAGGTGCAGAGCGTTGAGGAGATACCCTTTATGCCCATCCGCCTCTTTAAGTCAACCGACGTATATTGCGGCGCGGAGGCCCCCGAGATTGTCTTTACGTCGAGCAATACGGGCTCTACCGTAGCTTCACGCCACATGATGGCATCGCTCGAGGCATACCGCAAGACCTTCACCGCAGCCTTCAAAGAGTTCTATGGCGAGCCCGCAAAGTGGAGCATCTACGGACTACTACCCAACTACTTGGAGCGTGAGGGTTCGTCGCTGGTGTATATGGTCGATACGCTTATTCGCGAGTGTGGCTCGGGAGGCTTCTACCTCAACGATTACGAGCGCCTTATCGCCGATATTGAGGCTGACCCCAAGCCCAAGATTCTGCTTGGTGTGAGCTACGCGCTATGGGATGTTGCGGAACAGTACGCCCCTAAACTATCGAACACCATTGTCATGGAGACAGGTGGCATGAAGGGCCGACGTAAGGAGCTATCTAAGAGTGAATTGCACGCCATCCTCACCGAGGGCTTTGGCGTGGAGCATATACACTCCGAGTATGGCATGGCGGAGCTAACATCACAGGCTTACTCCGCAGGTGAGGGCATCTTCCACGCTCCGAAGTGGATGCGCGTGTTGGTACGCGATGTTAACGACCCCTTCGACCACGCCCCTGCGGGTGGTCGCGGCGGCATCGACATTATCGACCTTGCCAACCTATCATCGTGCGCCTTTATCCAGACCGAGGATATGGGTCGCCTGTACGAGGACGGTAGTTTCATGATTGAGGGGCGCATTGCGGGCAGCGACATCCGTGGCTGTAACCTTTTAGTACACAACATGTAATGAAATACAACGCCGAGATACTACGACACCTACACGAGGAGCTATACGACGTTCTTCGCGAAGTGGTGCGCGTGTGCGACGCCGCGGGCATACCCTACTTCATTCAGGGTGGCACGGCCATTGGCGCACACTTCTTCGAGGATATAGTACCCTGGGATGACGATGTTGACCTCGGCATGACGCGCGAGAACTACGAGCGCTTCCTACGCGAGGCTCCTACGCTCCTTAGCGAAGGCTATGTGCTTCAGGAGTTTACGACGGAGCGCGACACCCCCTTCTACTTTGCTAAGGTGCGCAAGCGCGGCACCCGCTTCGTGGAGCGCGAGTGGGTCGGCATGCCCATTGAGGAGGGCATATATATAGACATCTTCCCCTACGACCTTGTGCCCGATGATGAGGCGCAGAGGCGCAAGCAACGCGCAATGGTAGGCTTCTGGGTCAACTGTTTTATGGCTAAGAGCGTATGGCTGTGGAGGTGGTTCGGAAGAGCGAATAATAACGTCGTACTACCCAAGAGTTGGCTGTCGTGCTTAGCTATACGCCTTGTTACCGCTACACATAGTAAGAAGCAGATATACAACCGATTAAAGCGAGAGCTTACACGCTACAATGGCACCGATGCCAAGTACTACAACATCGTTCGTATGCCCAAGGATATGATTGCCATGGAGGCTATCAACACTCCAGAGCGTCGCAAGTTGGGCGCTATGGAGGTGTGGGCACCGAGCGACTTAGAGACCTACCTACGTAGCCACTACGGCGACATACAGAAGTGGTTGCCCGAGGATAAGCGCCTCAACCACGCACCCGAGATACTCAGCTTCGGCCGCAGGGTGCAGACCGAGGAGTCGGCGCGCATATCGGTTGTGATACCGTTATATAATAAGGAGGCGGAGGTGGAGCGCGCACTACGCTCGGTTGTGGAGCAGAGCCTCGCGCCTGGCGAGATTATCGTTGTGGATGACGGCTCTACGGATGGATCGCGCGCAATAGTTGAGCGCATCATCGTCGAGCACCCCGGGGCGGGCATACGTCTTATAACTCAGTCAAATAGCGGAGTTAGCACAGCGCGTAATCGTGGTATTGCGGAGGCTAAAGGTGACTACATCGCCCTCCTAGATGCCGACGACGCATGGCTCACAGGATATATCGCCGAGGTATGCAGACTTATGGAGTACTACCCCGAGGCAGATGCCTACTCCACCGCTTTCGACATCGTGAGTGGCACGCAGCGCGTAGCAGCAAACTGCCCCACCACCGAGGGTTATATCAATATCGCCGAGGAGGCACTACAGCGCCGCTACCCCATCATCCCCTCAACCGCCACACTACGCCGCGAGGCCGTGCATCGTGCGGGAGGCTTCCCCGAGGGCATGCGCATAGGCGAGGATCAGTGGCTATGGGTAAGGATGCAGCAGCAGGGGGCGAAGTTCTGCTTCTCGCCCATGTCGCTAGTGCGCTACTCACGCACTGCAAGCAACCGCTCGGCATCTATCTACCGCGCGGAGCAGAGCGCACACACCATCGAGGAGCTATACACGCCCAATTGCGATGCTACCCTCAACGAGTATATCGCGCGCATAGCCATCGGCAAGGCCATCACGCAGAGCGTGCGCGGAGGCACCGAGGATGCCCGCCACGCAGCCGAGGTATTTGCCTACACCACACGCTCACGTCGTCAGCTACGCCGCCTACGCCTACTCAACGCCCTACCCAAGGCACTACGTCCTATGGCCGACAGCATCTACTCGCTTGTCGCCTGGACAATATCGCGCAAGGGTTTATAACGCAGAACATAGTGGATTTAAGAAGATTAGGGAGTATAGCGAGATTGATATTCGCGCTATACTCCCTAAAAATATTGCAACATTAGCACAACAATCCAATTTCTTGTCAGAAGTCGTGAGATGTGGTGCATCGCAAATAAAAAAATCCCGAGGATAGTACTTTGATGTACAGCCTCGGGATTTTTTATTTAGGATGTGCCGCAGATTGCGGCTTATCACAAGAAATTAAGCGAGAATTTCTGACTTAAGACCTACAACCAAGTCGTCGTAGTCGCGGAGACCTGTACCACCAGGGATAGGATTACCTGTGATAACGTTCTCCTTGAGGTTAACCAAGTCGTCTGACTTAGCCTGGATCGCTGCCTCGTTAAGAACCTTGGTTGTCTCCTGGAACGATGCTGCAGAGATGAAGCTCGATGTCTGCAATGCAGCACGAGTGATACCCTGAAGCACCTGGTTAGAAGTTGCAGGAACGATAGGACGAACCTCAACAAGAGCCAAATCACGACGCTTCAAACCAGAGTTCTCATCGCGCAACTTACGCAACGAGATGATCTGACCAGCCTGAACATTCTGTGAGTCACCTGCATTGGTAACAACAACCTTGTCGTAAAGCTCATCGTTGACATCCATGAACTCCCACTTGTCAACAACCTGATCCTCAAAGAAGCGAGTGTCACCTGGATCCTCAATCTTAACCTTCGACATCATCTGGCGTACGATAACCTCAAAGTGCTTATCGTTGATCTTTACACCCTGCATACGGTAAACCTCCTGTACCTCGTTCACGATGTACTCCTGAACCTTGGTAGGACCAAGGATACGCAAGATGTCACCAGGTGTGATTGCACCATCCGACAACGCCATACCTGCACGTACAAAGTCGTTCTCCTGAACGATGATCTGACGTGACAATGGCACGAGGTAGCGCTTTACATCACCCTCCTTAGAGGTGATGATAATCTCGCGGTTACCACGCTTGATCTTGCCGAATGTTACCTCACCGTCGATCTCCGAAACGATTGCGGGGTTCGATGGGTTACGCGCCTCGAACAACTCGGTTACTCGAGGCAAACCACCGGTGATATCGCCACCAGTCTTACCTACAGCACGTGGGATCTTGATTAGGATATCGCCAGCGTGAATCTTAGCGCTATTCTTAACCATGATATGTGCGTTAACAGGCAAGTTGTATGACTTAATCTCGTCACCATCCTTGTTAACAATCTTGATAACGGGGTTCTTAGTCTTATCCTTAGACTCGATAACTACGCGCTCAGAAAGACCTGTCTGCTCGTCGCGCTCCTCGCGGTATGTAACACCCTCAATGATGCTCTCATAGACGATCTTACCCTCGTTCTCAGCGATGATAACTGCGTTGTAGGGATCCCACTCACAGATCATATCACCCTTCTTAACCTCAGCGCCATCCTTCATAAAGAGGGTTGCACCATAAGGCAATGCGTGTGTGTAGAGTGTAATATCTGTGTTAGGATCTACGATGCGGAACTCTGACTGACGCGACATAACGATGTCGATAGCCTCGCCTGCAGCATTCTTACCCTTGATAGTACGCAAGTCATCAATCTCAAGGCGACCCTCATACTTCGAGACAACGTTTGTCTCGACTGTAGAGCCACCAGCAACACCACCGACGTGGAACGTACGGAGCGTAAGCTGTGTACCAGGCTCACCGATAGACTGTGCTGCGATAACACCAACAACCTCACCCTTCTGTACCATGCGTGCAGTAGCAAGGTTACGGCCATAACACTTAGCACAAACACCGCGACGCGCCTCACAAGTGAGCACCGAACGAATCTCTACTGACTCGATAGGTGACTTGTCGATAGCCTCGGCAATCTCCTCGGTAATCTCAGCACCTGCCTCGCAGATAACCTCACCTGTGATGGGGTGGATAACATCGTTCAACGCTGTACGGCCGATGATGCGCTCGTAGAGTGTCTGCACGACATCCTCGTTACGCTTGATAGCCGTAGCTGTCAAACCACGCAATGTACCACAATCCTCCTCGTTGATTATAACATCCTGTGCTACGTCAACCAAACGACGTGTCAAGTAACCCGCATCGGCGGTCTTAAGCGCGGTATCCGCAAGACCCTTACGCGCACCGTGAGTTGAGATAAAGTACTCGAGCACCGAAAGACCCTCCTTGAAGTTTGACAAGATAGGGTTCTCGATAACCTGCTGACCACCCTCAACACCCGACTTCTGGGGCTTCGCCATAAGACCACGCATACCAGAGAGCTGACGAATCTGCTCCTTAGAACCACGGGCACCTGAATCAAGCATCATGTAAACGGGGTTGAAGCCGTCCTGATCGCTCTTCAAGGTGTTGATTACCTGGCTTGTGAGCTTATTGTTGATGTTTGTCCAAATATCGACAATCTGGTTGTATCGCTCGTTGTTAGTGATAAGACCCATGTTATAGTCGTCGATAACTGCATCAGCTGCTGCATAACCCTCGTTGATAAGCTGCTCCTTAACATCGGGGATAACAACCGCGTCGAGGTTAAACGACAAACCACCCTGGAAGGCCATGCGGTAACCCATGTTCTTGATATCATCCAAGAACTTAGCAACCTTATCAGCACCCGCCTTCTTCATCACAACTGCGATGATGTCACGCAATGAACGCTTTGTAAGAACCTCGTTGATGTAGCCTACCTCGGCAGGTACATTCTGGTTGAACAAGATACGACCGATAGTGGTCTCCTTGATTACGTACACCTCGTTGCCATTCTCGTCCAAGTCGCGAACACGGCAATGTACAACAGCGTGCAATGCTGCGCGCTTCTCGTTGTATGCGATGATCGCCTCCTCGGGGCCATAGAACTTCAAGCCTGTACCCTTTACGCCGGGACGGGGCTTAGTGATGTAGTAGAGACCCAAGACCATATCCTGCGAAGGCACGGTGATAGGTGCACCATTCGCGGGGTTAAGGACGTTGTGCGAACCGAGCATAAGCAACTGTGCCTCAAGGATTGCGGCATTGCCAAGGGGCAAGTGTACCGCCATCTGGTCACCGTCGAAGTCCGCGTTAAACGCAGTACATGACAATGGGTGAAGCTGCATTGCCTTACCCTCGATAAGCTTAGGCTGGAAGGCCTGGATACCCAATCGGTGAAGGGTTGGAGCACGGTTCATCAATACGGGGTGACCCTTGATTACGTTCTCCAAGATACCCCAAATAACGGGATCCTTTCTATCGATAATCTTCTTTGCTGACTTAACAGTCTTAACGATTCCACGCTCGATGAGCTTACGGATAACGAATGGCTTGTAGAGCTCGGCTGCCATATCCTTTGGAATACCCATCTCGTGCATCTTGAGCTCTGGACCAACGACGATTACCGAACGAGCCGAGTAGTCAACACGCTTACCGAGCAAGTTCTGACGGAAACGTCCCTGCTTACCCTTCAACGAGTCGCTCAACGACTTCAACGGACGGTTGCTCTCGTTCTTAACGGCATTGCTCTTACGCGAGTTGTCCAACAGCGAATCGACAGCCTCCTGCAACATACGCTTCTCGTTGCGCAGAATTA
>JAZQXV010000007.1:0-107051 GCA_045633045.1 Alistipes sp. | reverse complement strand
CTTTAAGCCGAATCCGTAAGGGTTCGGCTTTTTTGTGTTTACACACAAATTCCGAACCCCGGATTAAGGCTTAAAGAGCCGGCTATAGCCGGTTATGCTTATAATCCTCCCCAAACCCCTCCGTTTGAAAAGGAGGGGCTTGTTGTAAGCCTTCGGCTTACCTCACCGAAGGTGAGAACTATCCGAATCGCCATTCTTCGTTACGGCGTACCATAAATTTTGCGCAAATATAAAAATTGAGAGACCGAAGATCTTTACATGGCACGGTGACAAAGTGGTGACGAAAATATTGTATGACTGACAAAATGTCATGCCAATAATGCGGAAATGGCAGTTGTGGCAGTGTGCCAAAGATAATTATGCCACTTTTTGCGAGTTTTTTTGTTTGGTACATCGTTTGCCTATTATCATATCGTCGAGCGCACAGCAAGGCTCGGCCCCCAAAGTGTAAAATAAGTAACAAACAAATAAAAACATTAAAACTATGAGCAAGATTATTGGTATTGACTTAGGTACAACAAACTCATGTGTATCTGTAATGGAGGGTAACGAGCCCGTGGTAATCCCAAACGCTGAGGGCCACCGCACAACACCTTCAGTAGTAGCTTTCACAAACGAGGGCGAGCGCAAGGTGGGTGATCCAGCAAAGCGTCAGGCGATCACAAACCCCAAGCGTACAGTGTTCTCAATCAAGCGCTTCATGGGTGAGCGTTACGACAACGTAACAGCTGACATCGCACGTGCTCCATACACAATCGTTAAGGGTGACAACAACACTCCTCGCGTAGAGATTGACGGTCGTCAGTACACTCCACAGGAGATCTCAGCTATCACACTCCAGAAGATGAAGAAGACAGCTGAGGACTATCTCGGCCAGGAGGTGACTGAGGCGGTTATCACAGTGCCCGCATACTTCTCTGATTCACAGCGTCAGGCAACAAAGGAGGCTGGTGAGATTGCAGGTTTGAAGGTGCGTCGTATCATCAACGAGCCTACTGCGGCAGCGTTGGCATACGGTCTCGACAAGAAGCAGGACGATATGAAGATTGCGGTATATGACCTCGGTGGTGGTACATTTGATATCTCTATCCTCGAGCTTGGCGACGGCGTATTCGAGGTAAAGTCAACAAATGGTGATACTCACCTCGGTGGTGACGACTTCGACCACGTGCTCATCGACTACATGGCTGAGGCATTCAAGGCTGAGCACCACATCGACCTCCGTCAGGATCCTATGGCACTCCAGCGTTTGAAGGAGGCTGCAGAGAAGGCTAAGATTGAGCTCTCATCTGCTACAACAACCGATATCAACCTCCCATACATCATGCCTGTAAACGGCATTCCTCAGCACCTCGTGATGACACTCACACGTGCTAAGTTCGAGCAGCTCTGCGATCACCTCGTGCAGAAGACTATCGAGCCATGCCGCATTGCTCTTCGTGACGCAGGCCTCCAGGCAAGTCAGATCAATGAGGTTATCCTCGTGGGTGGTTCTACACGTATCCCCGCAATTCAGCGCGTAGTGGAGGAGTTTTTCGGTAAGACTCCTAACCGCTCAGTAAACCCCGATGAGGTGGTAGCTGTAGGTGCTGCAATTCAGGGTGGTGTGCTCACAGGTGAGGTTAAGGATGTCCTCCTCCTCGATGTTACTCCTCTCTCACTCGGTATCGAGACTTTGGGTGGCGTGATGACAAAGCTTATCGAGGCTAACACTACAATTCCTACTCGCAAGAGCCAGGTCTTCTCTACGGCAGCGGACAACCAACCCTCAGTAGATATCAACGTATGTCAGGGTGAGCGTGCTATGGCTGCAGACAACAAGTCTATCGGTCGCTTCCACCTCGACGGCATTCCCGCAGCACCACGTGGCGTACCACAGATTGAGGTATCTTTCGATATCGACGCTAACGGTATCCTCAATGTGTCTGCTAAGGACCTCGGCACAGGCAAGGAACAGAAGATTCGTATCGAGGCTTCAAGCGGTCTTACAGATGCTGAGATCCAGCGCATGCGTGATGAGGCTAAGGCTAACGAGGAGAAGGATAAGAAGGAGAAGGAGCGTATCGAGAAGATCAACGCTGCAGACTCTAACATCTTCGCTACAGAGAAGCAGCTCAAGGAGTACGGCGACAAACTTCCTGCTGACAAGAAGGCTGCTATCGAGGATGCTCTCGGCAAGCTCAAGGAGGCTCACAAGGCTCAGGACATCGCAGCTATCGACACAGCTATTGAGGCACTCAATGCTGCATGGCAGGCTGCATCACAGGATATCTACGCTCAGCAGCAGGCACAGCAGGCTCAGGGCAACCCTAACGCAGGTCAGGGTGCCAGTCAGCAGCAGGCGCAGCCTGAGGATGTGGAGTTTGAAGAGGTAAAATAACAATTTTCCACGATAAGGCAGACATCTACTGCCTCTAACAAAAAGTCCCGACAATGAGCAGTACGATTAGTACTGCCCATCGTCGGGATTTTTGCCGAGAGTTGTATATGCAGCCTTCTCCTGAAAAATTGAATCTCTCGCGATAGCGGCGCATCTGCAGCGCTTCAATCAAAGCCCTGAATGGGATGTACATCAAGTACTACCCATCCAGGGCTTTTTCATGTCATCGCCGCATCTGCACCACTCTGACGAGAAATTGCCATCGCGCTAATGTATGTCATCTTATGTCATCGCCGCATATGCACACTACGGCGTGAAAATAGGGCGGTGGTGTCTCGGCATATTTATATGTTATCTTCATGATAAAATTGCTTTTTATGAGATTTTTTTCATAACTTTACATCGTTTAAGGCTTAGCCTAAACTTGAAAATTGAACATAGACAGAACCGTGTCGTGCAATTGGTACGAAATATGCCTATATCAATGAAGTGTGTAACAACCTATCCACAAACTATATGCAAGCAATAATTTTGGCCGCTGGCATGGGCCGCAGACTCGGAGAACTCACAAACGACAATACTAAGTGTATGCTCGAAGTGAACGGCACGCGCCTAATAAACCGCACTCTCGATGCACTATCCGACATCGGAATAAGTCGCGTGGTGTTGGTCGTAGGCTACAAGGCCGATAACGTAAAGAGCTGGGTAGGTGATAAGTACAAGGATATAGACATCGTATATGTGGAGAATAGCGTGTACGACAAGACAAACAACATCTACTCGCTTTTCCTGGCCAAGGAGCACCTCGTTGAGGATGATACACTACTTTTGGAGTCGGACCTCATCTTCGAGCCAAGCGTGTTGCGACGTATTGTCGAGGAGCCATATCCCAACCTCGCGCTTGTGGATAAGTATGAGAGCTGGATGGATGGCACCGTCGTAACGCTCGACGAGAAGCAGCGCATAAAGAGCTTCATCTCGAAGGATAAATTCCGCTACTCCGACATTGAGAGCTACTTCAAAACTGTAAACATATACAAATTTAGCAAGGACTTCGCCGAG
Source organism: Alistipes sp. (assembly GCA_045633045.1). Lineage (GTDB taxonomy): Bacteria > Bacteroidota > Bacteroidia > Bacteroidales > Rikenellaceae > Alistipes. The sequence goes on along the minus strand of JAZQXV010000007.1, from coordinate 103,609 downwards.
ACACACTATGTCCCATTCCTGGAGGCCTACTGCCATGCGTTGGGCCGCAACGAATACTACGAGCAGGTGCTTAAGGTTATTACTCTATTAGACGACTCGCCATTGAGAGCACTACCGCTATGTGGCGAGAAGTGGTATGAGATAGATGATGTTCAGGACCTCGACATAGCATCGAGCATCTTTGCATGCAGCGACGAGGAGCGCTATCGCTCTATCGCCTCGCGCTTTGGTGGCTACTGGCGCTACCCCCACATGCTCGACTTCTGCTATCTTGTCAACCCCTATTTCCCACCCCAGCAGATGGTTGACGAGATTAAGGCGAGTTTCGATACGCTGCTTAGGGAGTATCCCTCGGGCATGCGCGTAAATAGCCTCTTGGCGGCTAAGTATTTCGGTGTGGCACAGGAGCATATCGTTGTGGGCAATGGCGCTGCGGAGTTGATAAAACTCTACATGGAGAACCACGCTGGAAAGATGGGCATCGTCTTCCCGACATTCGAGGAGTATCCCAACCGAGTATCAAAAGAGGATGTCGTGGCATACCTCCCTGAGAGTGATACGATGCAGTACAACGCCGAGGATATAAAGAGGTTCTATGCCGACAAGAATATCGAGTCGTTGCTTATCATAAACCCCGATAATCCATCGGGTAACTACATAGCATACAATGAGTTACTCGGTCTTATTGAGTGGACCAAACAGCGCAATATAAACATCGTCGTTGATGAGTCGTTTGTCGATTTCGTTGATGTTGAGGGCGAGTTTTCGTTGTTGCACGACGATATTTTGGCGCGTAACCCACACCTATGTGTCGTAAAGAGCATATCGAAGTCGTATGGCGTGCCAGGCTTCCGTCTTGGTGTCTTGGCAAGTGGCAACAAGGAGCTTATTGCGGGCATGAAAAAGGAAGTTGCAATATGGAACATCAACTCCTTTGGCGAGTTCTACATGCAGATTTACGAGAAGTATCATGGCGACTACTTGCGCGCTTGCAGGCTCTTCCGCGAGGAGCGCACGCTCTTCTATAACGAACTCAAGGAGATATCATACCTCAAGGTCATCCCCTCACAGGCTAACTACTTCTTGTGTGAGATTACGGGTGGCGGCATCACCGCTACGCAACTCGCTGTGGCACTGCTTGCGAAGCACGACATACTCATCAAGGATTGCTCTACGAAGGCGGCATTCAGGGGGCGTAACTTCATACGCCTTGCCGTGCGCAATCGCGAGGATAACCACCGCCTTGTCGAGGCGCTAAAGATGTTCGTATGATGAGGAGCATTTGCATATGCGGAGGTGGCTCGTTGGGCCATGTCGTAGCGGGCTATCTAAGTGCTACCAAGGATGTCGCGGTCAATGTGCTGACACAACGTCCAGAGAGGTGGAGCCGCGAAATTGTGATTGACACGCCCGATGGACGAGAGCTGCACGGCAGGCTAAATATCGTTAGCAGCGATCCGGCGGAGGCCCTCTCGGGTGCCGACATTGTGCTACTATGTCTGCCCGGCTTTGCTATTAAGGATGAGCTAATTAAGATACGACCGTACCTCAATAAAGATACATATGTCGGCTCGGTTTTTTCATCTACAGGCTTCTTCTTCGAGGCGATGAAGCTGTTGGGTGAGGATGTCCCTTTGTGGGGTTTCCAGCGTGTGCCCTTCATAGCGCGCACCGAGGAGTATGGCCATAGCGCCCACCTGCTCGGCTATAAGAGTGCCCACAATATCGCCGTGGAGCGTTGCGACGATAAGGAGGGCTTCCGCGCACTTATAGAGACGCTGTTCGATGCTCCCGTTACGCTCCTTAGCAACTACTACGAGGCGAGTCTGACGAATAGCAACCCGCTGTTGCACACCTCGCGCCTATACACCATGTTTGGCGATAAGAACGAGGGTAGGACCTTCCCACGAATGATACTCTTCTATGAGGAGTGGACTGTGGAGGCGGCACAGCTGCTCATAGATATGGACGAGGAGTTTTTTACTATTCTGAAGTACCTTCCTGTGAGTGAGGGTTATCTACCTCGCATATTGGACTACTATGAGAGCCACGACGCAGAGTCGCTGGCACGTAAACTATCATCAATCCAAGGCTTTAAGGGCATTACGTCGCCCATGATAGAGACCGAAAATGGTTGGCTACCCGACTTCGCAAGTCGCTATTTTACAGAGGATTTCCCATACGGTTTGCGCTATATATGGGAGTTGGCACACCAGCTTAATGTCGATGTACCATGCATCGATAAGGTCTATAATTGGGGCGTCAGTAAGCTGCGGAGTTGATGGAGTTTCGAAGTGGTCGTAGCGCAGTAAGGGGTGTCGCATGGGCGGCAGTTGATAAGTTCGGAGTTATACTCCTGCAGTTTGTTGTCAACCTTATTTTGGCGCGACTACTTCTGCCTGGCGACTTCGGATGTGTCGGCATGATACTCATATTTGTCGCCGTCTCACAGACGCTTATTGATGGCGGTTTCGGCGCGGCACTCATCCAAAAAATCGATGCCTTGCAGCGCGACTACTCCACAATCTTTTATTGGAATCTACTCTTTTCTCTAGGGCTTTATATCGTAATATTCGTTGCGGCACCTAGCGTGGCACGCTTCTTTAGTATGCCCATGTTGCAGGATATGCTGCGTCTCTTGGGTATTGTAATTGTCGTTAATTCTTTCGCGATAGTTCAGCGAACAATACTGCGTAAGTCGATAAATTTTAGGAGCATAGCCATCGTAGATATTATCTCTTGCGCTATCTCTGCGGTTGTAGCTATATATCTGGCTTATAGGGGTTTGGGTGCATGGAGTATTGTTGGTATGCAGCTCGCTAATGCGCTAATTTCGTCGGGGCTGTTTTGGTGTTTCTCGAGGTGGCGACCGTCGCTAACATTCTCCGCAGAGAGCCTAAAATCGCTATTTTCATATGGCGGATTTATGCTCGTTGCAAGCATAATGCAAGATGTCTGCACACACATTCAGGGCGTGGTAATTGGTCGTAGATTCTCGGCTACGCAGACGGGATTATATACCCAGACCAAGAAGATGGATGAGGTGGCGAGTATGACCCTGCCTGCAATATTTTGCCAGGTTCTCTTTCCGCTATACTCCGAGCGGCAGAACGACCTCGAGGCGTTGCGCTATATGCTTCGTCGCAATACGCAGATGATAGCCTCTATAATATTCCCGTTGATGCTGTTGCTTATCATCGTTGCAGAGCCTTTTCTCGTGCTTCTATATGGTAATCAGTGGATTGCTGCCGTGCCATACTTTCAGATATTGTGCGTCGGAGGTTTCTTCTCGGCGCTATATAACTTCAACTACTATGCTGTGGCAGCCGTAGGGCGTAGTAGAGCATTGTTCTATTGGGGCTGCTACAAGTGGGGATTGCTCATTGTTCTTCTTATTGCGGGAGCCTCGATAAGTATGCTTGGCGTGCTTATTGCAATGGTTATAAGCAACTTGAATATCTATGTCACCAATGCACTGCTCGCACAGCGATATGTGGGTTATAGGTTCTGGCGTCAGGTCGTGGATGTGCTACCGGTCTTGGGTGTGGCGTTCCTATGTGGCGGTGTTACCTATCCGATATATGCGTTGTGGGGAGTGAACTGGGTGGCCTACTCTTTAATATTTATGACACTATATATATTCGTTGGTCACCTCTGCAAGCTCGATGGTTTTGCATACATAGGGTCGTTTGTCGTTTCACGTTTGAGGGGTAAGGGACGATGTTAGAGGCTAAAATGGAGCAGCAACTTCGTGAGCGCTTCAATCCCGAGGACTCCATGTTGCGTAGGCAGCAGCTGCGTATGCTCGATATATTGTTACACATCGATAAGGTGTGCTCCGAGCACGATATAAAGTATTGGCTGAGCTCGGGTACGCTACTCGGTGCGGTGCGTCACGGAGGCTTTATCCCATGGGATGATGACCTTGATGTAGAGATGCTTAGGAAGGACTACGATAGGTTTATAGAGGTGTTTGAGGATAGCGAGGAGTTTGTGTTGCAGACGCGAAAAACAGATAGATACTTTCTACTTCCCTTTGCTAAGGTTAGGGATAGATACTCGCTGCTCGATGAGATGGGTAATAACCTGAATTACAATCATAAAGGACTCTTTGTCGATATATTCTGCTTGGAGGAGTCTCCGAGGTTTGCCTATGTCGGCTATGGTGTCGCTATGCACCTGATGCTAAAGCTGTGCAAGGGGCGGAGTGGTGGCTTTGCGCGTGCGATGATAACGCTGAATAAGCAGCTCTTTTATGGCTCGGTATATCTTTTGAGACCACTGCTCAGGTTGCTGCCCCGCAAGCGCCTTAACCACCTATATGGCTGTGGCCCGAGGTGGAGATGCCGATATATTGATAATATCTTGCCGCTCTCGAGTGTAGTGTTCGAGGGTCACACCTTTCCTGCACCGCGCGACACGGATGCCTACCTAAGGCATATGTTTGGCGATTATGGTGTGCTGCCGAACTTAGATAAGTTGCCTATTCATAATGCTCAGTGCACCTTTCTTCAGCCCGAAAACAAGACGGAATAATCTTTGATTATTAGGATTATCTATAGCCTACATGCTACTATTGCGATTGAACAGTCGAAATAGTGGCATGTTTTGTCTCATTTTTACGCAAATTTTCGTATCTTTACCGCGTTATTATATAAATTTTTGTGAAAGATATGAAATGTGCAATTATAGGCCATGGTAAGATGGGTCGTGAGATTGAGCGTATTCTCGAGGAGCGTGGCCATAGCGTAGCCCTTGTTATCGACGAGGCTAATGCTAACGAACTTACTGCCGAGAACCTCAAAGGCATAGATGTATGCTTCGAGTTTACAACCCCCGATACGGCAACTGCCAACGTACGCACGGTGCTAGAGGCGGGCGGTAGAGTGGTGTGTGGCACTACAGGCTGGCTCGAGAACCTCTCAGAGATGAAGCAGAAGGCGGCAACGATGGGTGGCGCACTCTTCTACGCTTCGAACTTCTCGATTGGCGTAAACATGATGTTTAAGCTCAACAAGCGCCTTGCCGAGTTGATGAACCCACACAAAGAGTACGACGTTCGCATCGAGGAGACGCACCACATGTGGAAGAAGGATGCCCCCAGCGGCACAGCTATAACACTTGCCGAGGGTATCATCGAGAACCTTGACCGCAAGAGCGAGTGGATAAACGGCAAGCCCGAGGGCGAGACACAGCTCGAGATTGAGTCCTTCCGCGAGGGTATGGTGCCAGGTATCCACACCATCACATATAGCTCTGTGGATGACTTCTTGCAGCTTAAGCACTCTATCATCAACCGCCGTGCCTTGGCTATGGGCGCAGTTGTTGCGGGTGAGTACTTGGCCGACAAGCAGGGCTTACACACCATGGATGACTTGTTGTAGTATAAACGTTAACAGATTCTACATATGGGTAATATTAAAGAGTTATATAGCAAGGTAAAGGTTTGGTTGACAAATCGTTGGGTGGCATTTGGCTGCGTGGCGATTATTGTCTCGCTCTTTGCCGTATGGTATGGCGCATGGTGGTCGCTCTTTGTGGCGTTGCCACTTATCTTCGACTACTACATCACTAAACGCATTGCGGGTTTGCACCATAAGCTTTCAGCGAAGTATGCATGGTGGCGTATCGCATGGGGCGTGTGGTGTGCCCTTGTCTTTGCTGTTATCTTGGGCGTACTTATCTACATGCTCGCCTTCAGATGGAATAGCTCTGCTATAGTTATGTGGCTCATCGTGGCCGCAGTCTTTGGCTATGCGCTCTGGAACGAGATTAAGGAGGAGACAACGATATATAAGTGGCTCTATAGCTGGGTGCACGCCATAATCTTTGCTACGGTTGTGGCTACGCTCATCCAGTTGTATTGGTTCCAGATGTTCGTAATCCCCACAGGCTCAATGGAGAGCACACTCATGGCGGGTGACTATATCCTTGTGAATAAAGTGTCGTATGGTCCACGTGTGCCTATGACTCCGCTGTCGTTTCCCTTTGTGCATAACACCATGCCTTTGAACGATACTAAGCCCTCTTTCTCAACGGCTTGGGAGCGCTCATATCGCCGCCTGGCGGGCACCGACCAGGTTAAGCGTGGCGATGTTGTGGTCTTCAACTTCCCCGAGGGTGATACTGTGGTTATGGAGATGCCAGCAATGAGCTACTACGAGTTGTTGCGCAGCGATGAGTTTGGCACTACGGTGGAGGAGCGCAGAGAGAATATCCTTAAGAACTACACTATTGCAGTGCGCCCATTGGATAAGAAGGAGAACTATATCAAGCGTTGTGTGGCTGTTGCGGGTGACTCGCTCGAGGTTATTGACGGCGTGGCTTACACCAATGGCGTTAAGGAACGCGCCGTTCCAACACGTCAGTACCACTATCTAAATGGCGAAACAGGTCGTGGTATCGGCCTTCAGAGACCTATCATGGATGCCGATATTGAGAACTACGCCAACGAGAACCCCGTGAAGGCTGGACGACTTGCTGAGGCAGATTGTGGCATGCTTATCCCTCATTTGAAGGAGGGCGACTCTGCAGTGTGGGATCTCGATAACTTCGGCCCTATCTGGGTGCCTAAGGCGGGTGAGACAATCGAGCTTACGCCCGAGAATATGGCTATGTATGGCCGCTGCATCGCAGTCTATGAGCAGCGCGCAGTTAAGCAGCAGGAGGGCAAAATATACATTGACGGCAAGGAGGCCACAGAGTACACCTTCCTTATGGACTACTACTTCATGATGGGTGACAACCGTCACGAGTCGCTCGACTCACGCTTCTGGGGCTTTGTGCCCGAGGACCACATCGTGGGTCAGGCATCGTTTGTATGGTTCTCTGTTGACCCCGACCCCAATGGTGAGGGTGTGCGCTGGAATCGTATTTTCACAAAGATAGAGTAATACCGAGGCGATTGTGGCATCAGATAGCTATAAAACCATTGCCCGCGCGGCAGAGACGACCTACCGTCAGCTAAGTAGCAAGTTCTTGGTCTATGCCTACCCCGTAGAGACGGAGAGCGAGATCAAGGAGCACCTCGACGCACTGCGTAAGAGGTGGTTCGATGCTACGCACCACTGCTATGCTTGGCGCTTGGGTCCTCATGGTGAGCAGTTTAGAGCGAACGACGATGGCGAGCCCTCATCAACTGCGGGTAAGCCCATCCTCGGCCAGCTACTCTCGAACGAGGTGACCAACTGCCTTGTGGTTGTCGTGCGCTACTTTGGTGGCACGAAGCTCGGTGTGCCAGGCCTCATTGCGGCATATAAGGAGTCAACGGCGCAGGTCTTGGCGGAGTGTGAGATTATCGAGAAGACGGTAGATGTTACGGTTGATGTAGAGTTCTCGTACTTCGTTATGAACGACGTTATGCGCATCGTTAAGGACTTGCAGCCCCGTGTTGCGAGTCAGGAGTTTGACAACGCATGCAAGATGCGTTTGTTGGTGCGCGAGTCTGAGAGTGAGGAACTTATCGGTAGATTGCGCAAGGTTGATGGTGCCATTGTTGAGGCCTATTAAGTATGGAAAACAAAATCGTCATAAAGGGTGCTAGGGTGCACAACCTCAAGAATGTTGATGTCGAGATTCCGCACAACAACCTCGTCGTGGTGACAGGTTTGTCGGGCTCGGGAAAGTCAACATTGGCCTTCGATACCATCTTCGCGGAGGGTCAGCGCCGCTATGTAGAGAGCCTCTCGGCATACGCACGCCAGTTCCTGGGTCGTGTCGAGAAGCCCGATGTCGATATGATTGAGGGCATCGCCCCAGCCATCGCCATCGAGCAGAAGGTAATCTCGCGCAACCCCCGCTCTACGGTGGGCACCACGACCGAGATATATGACTACCTGAAGCTACTCTTCGCGCGTATCGGCCGCACCTATTCTCCCACTACGGGTCTCGAGATTCGATGCTATGAGGTTGATGATGTGGTAGATAGGGTGCTCTCAATGAGTGATGGCGAGAGACTCATCATCGCTGCACCGCTACTTTTGAAGCAGTCGGAGGGTATCGTTGAGCGTATCCTCACGCTTATGGAGGATGGTGTTAACCGTGTGCGCTACCGTGGCGAGGTTATGCTCGTTGAGGAGTTTATGCCACAGGTTAGCGCCGATATGTCGCTCGACGATTTGATGATTGTCGTTGACCGCATCATCATCAGCCACGAGCAGGACTCGGTGTCGCGTATAACAGACTCTGTAGCACGCGCCATGGGCTATGGCTCGGGCGTTGTGCACATCATAACCGATAGGGTGGAAACCTACTCGTCGCGCTACGATGAGGATGGCGTAATCTTCGAGCGCCCTACGGAACACCTCTTTTCGTTCAATAATCCCGTTGGTGCCTGCCCAGTGTGCGAGGGCTACGGCAAGGTTATGGGCATCGACGAAAACCTCGTTGTGCCCGATAAGTCGAAGAGCGTCTATGAGGGTGCTGTGGTCTGCTGGAATGGCGTCACGATGAGTAAGTGGAAGCAGGATGTGGTGCTCAATGCCGCAAAGTGTAACTTCCCAATTCACACGCCCTACCACGCTCTTACGGATAAAGAGCGCGATATGTTGTGGCATGGCACGGATGCCTTCTATGGCATCGACGCCTTCTTTGACTATGTTGATACACAGCGACATAAGGTGCAGTACAGGGTGCTTAAGTCGCGATATATGGGTAAGACGCTCTGCCCCGAGTGCCATGGCAACCGCCTCAAGCGCGAGGCGTTGTATGTTAAGGTTGGAGGATATAACATCGCCGAGCTTGTGCAGATGACCGTGGGCGAGTTGTCGCGCTTCTTTGATGAGTTGAAGCTCGACGAGCACGACACAAAGACCGCGGAGCGCGTCTTGAAGGAGATACGCAGTCGCCTCGGCTACCTTATGGAGGTGGGACTTCATTACCTCACGCTCGACCGCTTGTCTGTGACATTGTCGGGTGGCGAGTCGCAGCGCATAAACCTCTCTACATCCCTGGGCAGCAACCTTGTAGGCTCGATGTATATCCTCGATGAGCCGAGCATCGGTCTGCATCCGAGGGATACAAATCGCCTCATCGGCGTGTTGAAGCAGCTGCGCGACTTGGATAATACGGTCATCGTTGTGGAGCACGAGGAGGAGGTTATGCGTGCCGCCGACTGGATTGTAGATATTGGCCCCGAGGCGGGTGTTGGTGGCGGCGAGGTTGTCTATAGTGGCCCTGCGGAGAGGATTGGCGAGGCTAATAATTCGCTCACAGCGGAGTACCTTACGGGAAAGCGACAGATTGATATACCACAGCGCCGAAGAGCCCATGCGGGTGTCGTTAGGGTGCGTGGCGCACGACATAACAACTTGAAAAACATAGATGTAGAGATTCCGCTTGGTGTGCTTACGTGCATTACGGGAGTATCGGGCTCGGGTAAGTCGTCGTTGGCCGACGACGTGCTCTTCCCCGCACTAAAGCGCAAGCTCTCGGAGACGACACTCACGCCAGGTGACCACGATGGCATAGATGTCGATAGCCGCCAGTTGCAGAGCGTGGAGATGGTGTCGCAGTCGCCCATCGGTAAGTCAACGCGCTCAAACCCCGTGACCTACATCAAGGCCTATGATGAGATACGTAAACTCTTTGCCGACCAGCCCTACTCGAAGCATACGGGTATTGCGGCTACGGCCTTCTCGTTCAATATGCCGGGTGGCCGTTGCGAGGAGTGCGAGGGCGAGGGTGTCATCAAGGTGGGCATGCAGTTTATGGCAGATGTAGAGCTCACATGCGAGGCGTGTGGCGGCATGCGCTTCAAGCCCGAAATTTTGGAGGTTAAGTACCGCGATAAGAATATATACGACATACTCAATATGTCTGTGGATGAGGCTGTTGAGTTCTTCGGCGAGGATAAGTCGAATAGCACATGCAAGCGTATCGTTGACCGTATCTTGCCCTTGCAGCAGGTGGGCCTTGGATATGTCAAGCTGGGACAATCCTCTTCGACACTCTCAGGCGGTGAGTCGCAGCGTGTTAAGCTCGCGTCGTTTCTCACGAAGGATAAGTCTTCGGAGCGCGTGATGTTCATATTTGATGAGCCTACTACGGGTCTCCACTTCCACGATATACGCCGTCTGTTGGGTGCCTTCGATGCCCTTATTGAGCGCGGCCATAGCGTCGTTGTCGTTGAGCATAATATGGATGTCATCAAGTGCGCTGACTGGGTCATCGACCTCGGACCTGAGGCGGGCACGGAGGGCGGTAGGGTAGTAGTTGCCGGCACACCCGAGGATGTGATGAAGTGCGCGGAGAGCTACACCGGTCAATTTTTACTAAAGCATCAGAATGAAAGAGTTTGAGACATATACACTCTCTAATGGCATAAGGGGTATTCACCGTCAGGTCCGTAGTGGAGTTACACACTGCGCCATGGTTGTCAACGCCGGCTCGCGCGACGAGCAGCGTGGCGAGTATGGCATAGCGCACTTCGTGGAGCATGCACTCTTCAAGGGCACTACGCGCCGTAAGGCACACCAGGTAAACTGCCGTCTCGAAAACCTCGGTGGCGAGCTCAATGCCTACACCACAAAGGAGGATACGACACTTCACGCCACGGTGATGCGCCGTGACTTGTCGCGTGCCGTGGAACTTATTGGCGATGTGATATTTAACTCCACGTTCCCGGAGCGCGAGCTCGCTAAGGAGCGTGAGGTTATTGCCGACGAGATTAACTCATATAAGGATTCACCCTCGGAGCGCATATATGATGACTTCGAGGATATGATATTCAAGGGCTCGGAGCTTGGACACAACATCCTCGGCTCTAAGTCCTCTATTGCGCGTTTCACGACCGAGAATATGCGCTCGTTCGTGGGTCGCACCTACACCACCGACCAGATGGTCTTTTCGTCCATCGGTAACTTCTCGGTCGCTACGGCGCAGAGCGTTGCCGAGCGATATATCGGCTCAGTGGCGCCTACAAAGCGAGAGTTTGAGCGTGTTGCCCCCGCACCATACGAGGCCTTCGACCAGCGCCTCTCGCGCCATACGCATCAGGCACATGGCATCATCGGTACACGCGGCTATGGCATTCGCGATGAGCGTCGTCTGCCTTTGGCCTTGGCGCTAAATATTCTGGGTGGTCCCTCGGCTAACTCGCTGCTTAACATCTTGTTGCGCGAGAAACATGGCTTGTCGTATAATGTTGAGGCGACATATACGCCCTACTCCGATACGGGCATCGTGGGCATCTACTTCTCGTCGGACCACGACAATGCTGCGCAGTGTGTCGAGCTAATCGAGAGGGAGGTGGACCGCCTTTGTCGTGAGCATATCACGCCTCGCCGCTTGGCCATCGCTAAGCGCCAGTTCGTAGCGCAGATGGCAATCGCCATGGAGGCAAACGAGGGCTATATGTTGGGTGCTGGCAAGAGCTACTTATTGTATAAGGATATAGACACTCTTGAGGAGGCATACAAGAAGGTTATGGCAATCACGGCAACGCAGATATGCGATGTCGCTGGCGACTGCCTCGGTAACCTATCACGATTGATTTATAAGTAGTTATGGATAAGTTAGAACAGTATATCTTGGATAATACGAAGCCCGAGGATGAGCTTATGCACCGCCTTGAGCGCGAGACATATCTGCGTGTGATTAACCCCCGCATGATCTCGGGACATGTGCAGGGTAAGCTCCTCGAGATGCTCGTGCGCATGATGCGCCCCAAGCGTGTTCTGGAGATTGGCACATTTACGGGCTACTCGGCACTCAGCATTGCACGTGGTTTGGAGGATGGCGCAATACTCGACACCATAGAGGTAGATGATGAGCTTGAGGATATCGCAGCCAAATATTTCGAGCAGTCGGGATATGGCCACCGCATACGCCAACATGTAGGCTCTGCACTTGATGTGGTCCCCACGCTCGGTGAGACCTACGACATGGTATTTATTGACGGCGACAAACGCGAATACCCCGCCTATTACAACATGCTTATGGATGGCGGCTATGTGCACAGCGGCTCGGTGATGCTGGCTGACAACATCTTATGGTACGGCAAGGTGGCAGAGCCCATTGCCCACAATGATAAGCACACGGAGGCTATCGTGGAGTTTAACCGCATGGTTGCCGACGACCCCCGCGTGGATAATGTTATTGTGCCTATACGCGATGGTATCAACATGATACGAGTAAAATAAAAAAAAGGTGGCGCTAAGCCACCTTTTCTATTTAGTATCAGTCTGTTAACTACTCCTTCTTTTTGGGGAGTAACTCAGTAAGTGAGCCGAGTGCACCTACAAGGTTGCTCGCCTCGAATGGCAAGAATACGGTCTTCGCCTGGTCGCCCGAGCCAATCTCCTTGAGCGTCTCGACATACTTCGTGAGAAGCATATATGTTGCGGGGTCGGTCTTTGACTCTGCGATAGCCTCTGCCACCTTGCGGATAGCCTCCGCCTCGGCTGTTGCCTGCAACACCTTTGCATCGGCCTCACCCTGAGCCTTCAAGATCTGAGTCTGCTTCTCGGCCTCTGCCTGGTTAATCTGCGACTCCTTCTCACCCTCAGACTGCAAAATCATAGCCTCCTTCTGACCTCGTGCCTCGAGGACCTTGGCACGGCGCTCTCGCTCTGCCTGCATCTGCTGCTCCATGGCGCGACGTACAGACTCGGGAGGTGTAATATCTTGCAACTCAACGCGGTTAACCTTCACACCCCACTTGTTTGTAGCCTCATCCAAGACGATGCGGAGCTTCGAGTTGATGGTGTCGCGCGAGGTGAGCGTCTCATCGAGCTCCAACTCGCCAATCACATTACGCAAGGTTGTCTGCGTGAGCTTCTCAATAGCGTTGGGGAGGTTGTCAATCTCATAAACTGACTTCACGGGGTCAACGATCTGGAAGTAGAGCAACGCATTGATTGTTGTCGTTACGTTATCCTTCGTAATCACGCTCTGCTTGTCGAAGTCGTAAACTTGCTCGCGGAGGTCAATCTTTGCAGTCTGCTTGATTACGGCATACTTCTGGCCTCCTACGATCATCTCTGTACGCTGTGCCACCATGCGGGCGCGGTCAACGATTGGGAGCAGGTAGTTTACACCCGACTTTAGTGTGCGGTCGTAGCGACCCAAACGCTCCACAACGCGAGTCTCTGACTGAGGTATAATTTTGATGCCCTTGAGCACATATATCACCGCGATAAGTGCGATGATGAGGACTACTGTTAATGCTGGAAACTCCATATCTACAATTTTTTAACGGTTAATATCACACTATCACGCTCTACAACCTCTACCTTTGTGCCGGTGGGCAGAGGCTCATTATCCGCAGATTTTGCACGCCAATCAAGGCCGTCAACCATTACTCGGCCATTGTCGTCATCACGCTCTATATCAACGCATACAACGCCTCGCTTGCCGATAATGGCATCGACGTTTGTCTGCACCTTCTCGCCCTTATTGAAAAAGAGTCGCTTCAACACTGGACGTATGCCCACAATGGCAAGAATCGACACCGCGGCAAAGGTTAGAAATTGTATCTCCAAGTCCCAACCCAAGAGTGCTGCGGCAGCGCCACCGAGTGCTCCAATAGCGAGGCAGATGACTGCGAAACCCGAGGTAAACAATTCGACAATAAATAGAACGAGGGCAGCGATGACCCAATAAATCCAAATATCCATAACTCTAAATTTTTACAAACTTTTAACGTTTCGATAATGGCATATGCGCATATCTCGAAATCACTATCAAAGATAGCCTAAATTTTTTGAAATTGCAACAATTACACAAAACAAATCGTTGTACACTAAAAATATGGTAAATTATCCATCTACTTTGGAAAATTATTCATATATTTGTATGATTAACATAAATATGGAGTGCAAACTAAAAACTGATAACTATGATACGTCACATTGTAATGTGGAAGTTCCGCCGCGATATGGACGAGACACCACAGCAGATTGCCCAGGAGATGAAGTCACGCCTCGAGTCACTCAATGGTAAAATTGATGGTCTTATCCGTGCCGAGGTGGGTGTAAACATCAAGGAGACAGCATCCTCTTACGACGCAGTGCTCACTGCCGATTTCGAGTCGTGGGAGGCTATGGAGGCATACAAGGTTAATCCTCTGCATGTTGTAATCAGCGACTACTGCAAGGAACGACGCTTGGAGCGTGTTGACGTAGATTATAGCTTGTAGTGATAGAGGTAACCCCTCTTACAACAAACGGATTTTTAGATAGATAATCGAAACAATACAAAATAATTAACAACTAAAATAAAACCTAAAACTATGCAGAAAAGAATTATTGAGTGCGTACCTAACTTCTCTGAGGGTCGCAATGCTGAGGTGATCAAGCAGATTACAGATGTTATCGATGCAGCTAAGGGTGTAAAGCTCTTGGATGTTGATCCAGGTGAGGCTACAAACCGTACCGTTGTAACCTTCGTAGGTGAGCCCGAGGCTGTATGCGACGCTGCGGTTGCTGCTATCAAGCGCGCAACAGAGCTCATCGACATGCGCCAGCACAAGGGTGCACACCCCCGTATGGGTGCTTGCGACGTATGTCCTTTGATTCCCGTATCAGGCATCACACTCGAGGAGTGCGCAGAGCTCGCACGTGCTCTTGCAAAGCGCATCTCTGAGGAAACAAACGTTCCTACATACTGCTACGAGGCTGCTGCATTCACTCCCGAGCGTCGCAACCTCGCTGTATGCCGCGCAGGTGAGTACGAGGCATTGCCAGAGAAGATGATGGACGAGAAGCGCAAGCCCGACTTCGGCGCTCGCCCCTACGATGAGGGTGTTGCAAAGACTGGTGCTACAGCTGTTGGTGCACGTGACTTCCTCGTTGCTGTAAACTACAACCTCAATACCACATCTACACGTCGTGCTAACGCCATCGCCTTCGATGTTCGCGAGAAGGGCCGCCCCATGCGTGAGGGTAACCCCATCACTGGTAAGATTATGAAGGACGAGAATGGCAATACCATCATGAAGCCCGGTACACTCAAGGCATGTAAGGCTATCGGCTGGTTCATCGAGGAGTATGGCATCGCTCAGGTCTCTATGAATATGACAAACCTCTCTATCACACCTCTTCATGTGGCGTTCGACGAGGTATGCCGCGCTGCTGATGCTCGTGGTGTTCGCGTTACAGGTGCCGAGATCGTAGGTCTTGTTCCTAAGAGCTGCTTGGTAGAGGCTGGTCGTCACTTCTTGCGCAAGCAGAACCGCTCAACAGGTCTTCCTGAGCGTGAGTTGGTACGCATCGCTATCGAGTCTATGGGTCTCTCTAACCTCAAGCCCTTCAACCCCGAGGAGAAGGTCGTAGAGTACATCCTTGAGGCTGAGGAGAGCAAGGGCGTTAAGAAGCTTGTTGACATGACATGCACAGGTTTCGCTGAGGAGACTGCAAGCGAGTCACCCGCACCTGGTGGTGGTTCAATCTCTGCATACATGGGTGCTTTGGCTGCTGCGCTCGGCACCATGGTTGCAAACCTCTCTTCACACAAGGCTGGCTGGGATGATCGTTGGGAGTTCTTCTCTAACTGGGCAGACAACGGCATGGGCGTAATGAACGAGTTGTTGTACTTGGTAGATGAGGATACCGCTGCGTTCAACAAGATTATGGACGTATTCGGCATGCCTAAGGGCACCGAGGAGGAGAAGGCTGCACGCGCTGAGGCTATGGAGGCTGCTACGCTCTACGCTACACAGGTGCCACTCCGCACTATGAAGGCTGCGCATAAGGCATTCGATGTTGTTCGCGCAATGGCCGAGGAGGGTAATCCCAACTCTGTATCTGACGCTGGTGTAGGTGCTTTGGCTGCACGCTCTGCAGTGATGGGCGCTTGCCTCAATGTTAAGATTAACGCTGCTGGCCTTAAGGATAGAGCCGTTGCCGAGGCATTGGTTAAGGAGGCTGAGGAGATTCAGGCACTCGCACAGAAGGCAGAGGCTGAGATCTTGGCAGTTGTAGAGAGCAAAATTTAATTAACCGCACGCATTAAATTCTAATTACAGTTATGACAGACTTTCAGAAAGATATATTAGCAGGTATCCCCGATCCACTGCCCGCACCTAAGGCATACGATCCCAGTGCTAACCACGCACCCAAGCGTAAGGACATCCTCACTGACGAGGAGAAGAAACTCGCCTTGGCAAACGCCTTGCGTTACTTCCCCGCGAAGCACCACGCAGAGCTCGCTCCTGAGTTCTTGGATGAGCTAAAGCGCTATGGCCGTATCTACATGTACCGCTTGCGCCCCGACTACGAGATGTACGCACGCTCAATCGACGAGTATCCCGCACGCTCACGCCAGGCTGCAGCCATCATGCTCATGATTCAGAACAACCTCGACAAGGCCGTAGCACAGCACCCCCACGAGCTTATCACCTATGGTGGTAACGGTGCGGTGTTCCAGAACTGGGCACAGTATCGCTTGGCTATGAAGTACTTGGCAGAGATGACCGACGAGCAGACCCTCGTTATGTACTCTGGTCACCCCCTCGGCTTGTTCCCCTCACACAAGGATGCACCCCGCGTTATCGTAACTAACGGTATGGTTATTCCTAACCACTCATCGCAGGATGACTGGGAGCGCTTCAACGCTATGGGCGTATCACAGTATGGCCAGATGACTGCGGGTTCGTATATGTACATCGGCCCTCAGGGTATTGTACACGGCACAACAATCACCGTGATGAACGCTGCACGCAAGCGCATGAAGCCCGGCCAGAAGGATTTGAAGGGTATGTTGTTCGTAACAGCAGGTCTCGGTGGTATGTCGGGTGCACAGCCTAAGGCTGGTAACATTTCAGGCGTTGTAAGCATCACCGCTGAGGTAAACATCGCAGCTGCCGAGAAGCGCCACAAGCAGGGTTGGGTAGATGAGTTGTACTCATCACTCGACGAGCTTATCCCACGTGTTAAGCAGGCTGTTGAGAATAAGGAGGTTATCTCATTCGCATACGTAGGCAACGTCGTTGACCTCTGGGAGCGTCTCGCTGAGGAGGATATCAACGTGGATCTCGGCTCTGACCAGACATCGTTGCACAATCCCTGGGCTGGTGGTTACTACCCCGTGGGCTACTCATACGAGGAGTCTAACCGCATGATGGCAGAGGAGCCCGAGCGCTTCCACGAGTGCGTGCGCGAGTCATTGCGTCGCCATGTGGCAGCCGTTAATAAGCTCACAGCACGCGGCATGTACTTCTTCGACTATGGTAACGCCTTCTTGTTGGAGTCGTCACGCGCAGGTGCAGACATCATGGCTGAGAATGGCAAGTTCCGCTATCCATCATACGTTCAGGATATCATGGGTCCCATGTTCTTCGACTACGGCTTCGGCCCCTTCCGTTGGGTATGTACATCGGGCAAGGAGGAGGACCTCGTGACATCTGACCGCATTGCAGCGGAGGTTCTCGACGAGATGCTCAAGGAGGCTCCCGCAGAGATTCAGGGTCAGTTGGCCGACAACCTCCACTGGATTCGCGAGGCTATGGAGAACAAGCTCGTCGTGGGCTCACAGGCTCGTATCCTCTATGCCGACTCTGAGGGTCGTACACGCATCGCCTTGGCATTCAACGAGGCTATCAAGCGTGGCGAGATTTCGGCACCTATCGTGCTTGGTCGTGATCATCACGACGTATCGGGTACCGACTCTCCATATCGTGAGACATCTAACATCTACGATGGTTCGAGCTTCTGTGCCGACATGGCTGTTCACAATGTTATCGGCGACTCATTCCGCGGTGCTACATGGGTATCTATCCACAATGGTGGCGGCGTAGGCTGGGGCGAGGTTATGAACGGTGGCTTCGGTATGGTTATCGACGGCTCGGCAGACTCTGCACGCCACATCGAGGAGATGTTGTTGTGGGATGTGAACAATGGTATCGCACGCCGCAGCTGGGCACGCAACGAGGGCGCTATGTTCGCCATACAGCGCGAGATGGAGCGTACACCTCTCTTGAAGGTTACACTACCCAACCTCGCAGATATGGCGATGATTGAGAAGGTTTATAACGAGAATAAGTAGTATAACAAAAAACGATACATAGACTATGATTCATTATATTAGTGCTGAGCGCCTCACCATCGCTCGTGTTGAGGAGATTTTGACTAAGGGCTACAAACTTGCGTTGAGCGAGGATGCAAAGCGTCGCATCAACCACTGCCGCGAGTATCTCGACCAGAAGACTAAGACCGTAGGTCGCCCCATCTATGGCGTAACTACGGGCTTCGGCTCATTGTGCAATATCTCTGTTGAGGAGGAGGGCTTGTCGCAGTTGCAGAAGAACTTGATGATGTCACACGCTTGCGGTACTGGCCAGCGTGTGCCTTCGGAGATTGCGCGCCTCATGATTTTGCTCAAGGTGCAGTCGCTCTCTTATGGCCACTCGGGCGTGCAGCTCATCACCGTAGAGCGCCTTATCGACATGTTCAACAACAACATCATCCCCGTAGTATATGAGCAGGGCTCGTTGGGTGCTTCGGGTGACCTCTCACCTTTGGCACACATGTGCTTGCCACTCTTGGGCTTGGGCCATGTAGAGATTGACGGCGAGGTTGTTGAGGGTAGCGTGATGATGGAGAAGATGGGCTGGGAGCCTATCACTCTCTGCTCTAAGGAGGGTCTTGCTCTTTTGAACGGTACTCAGTTCATGTCTGCATATGGTGTTTACTCGCTCATCAACGCACAGCGCCTTAGCAAGTGGGCTGACCACATCGGTGCTATGTCGTTGGATGCCTTCGACGGCCGCATGGAGCCATTCGAGCACAATGTACACGCCATCCGTCCCCACAACGGTCAGATTGAGACAGCGCGCAACTTCCGCGAGTTGTTGGCAGGCTCAGAGATTGCTAAGCAGCCTAAGCAGCATGTTCAGGATCCCTACTCATTCCGTTGCATTCCACAGGTTCATGGCGCATCGAAGGATACTATCGCATATGTAGCAAGCGTCTTGGAGACAGAGATTAACTCAGCTACCGATAACCCAACTATCTTCCCCGATACTGACGAAGTTATCTCAGCTGGTAACTTCCACGGCCAGCCTATCGCTGTGGCTATGGACTTCTTGGCTATCGCAGTTGCAGAGTTGGGTAACATCTCTGAGCGTCGTACCTACAAGCTCATCTCGGGTGCTCGCAACTTGCCTAACTTCTTGGTTGCTAACCCAGGCTTGAACTCTGGCTTCATGATTCCTCAGTACACTGCGGCATCTATCGTCAGCCAGTCTAAGGGCTTGTGCTGGCCCGCATCGTGCGACTCTATCCCCTCGTCACAGGGTCAGGAGGACCATGTAAGCATGGGTTCTAACGCTGCTACAAAGCTCTGGAAGGTATGCCAGAACACCGAGCGTGTGTTGGCTATCGAGCTTATGAACTCTGCACAGGCTTTGGAGTTCCGTCGCAAGATGACAGGCTTGAACTCTTCAGCATCTGTTGAGGCTATGTTCGAGGCATATCGCAAGGTTGTGCCATTCGTTGCTGACGACACTGTGATGTATCCTCATATCGCAACATCTGTAAACTTCCTTAACGACTATGAACTTGCTCGTTAAAAACATAGGTATGCTCGTCGGCATCGACGAGAGTGGTCGCCTCAAGGTTGAGGGTAAGGCTATGGCCGAGATTGCAACCTTGGAGAATGCATGGCTACTCACCGATGGCGAGCGTATCAAGGAGTATGGCTCGATGGAGTCGTGTCCCTCAGGCGAGGGATGCGATATCCTCGATGCCGAGGGTGGCTGGCTCTTCCCCTCGTTCTGCGACTCACACACGCATATCGTCTTTGCGGGTAGCCGCGAGCAGGAGTTCCTGGATAAGATTAACGGCCTCTCGTATGAGGAGATTGCGAAGCGTGGTGGTGGCATCCTTAACTCTGCCGACCGCCTGCACGAGACCTCGGAGGATGAACTCTATCGCCAGGCTATGGAGCGCGTGGAGGAGATTATCGCCATGGGTACAGGCCTTGTGGAGATTAAGTCGGGCTACGGCCTCACGCTGGAGGACGAGCTCAAGATTTTGCGCGTCATTAAGCGCATCCGCGAGACTTCGCCTATCGCCGTGCGTGCTACATTCTTGGGTGCTCACGCCGTAGGTCGCGCCTATCGTGGCCGCCAGGCGGAGTATGTTGACCATGTGTGCAACGACATGATTCCCGCCGTTGCGAAGGAGGGCTTGGCCGACTTCGTTGATGTATTCTGCGACAAGGGTTTCTTCACGGTTGAGGAGACGGCAAAAATCATGGAGGTAGGTGCTAAATATGGCCTGCGCGCCAAGATTCACGCTAACGAGCTTGCCATCTCTGGTGGCGTTGAGGTGGGCGTGGAGCATAAGGCGCTATCTGTTGACCACCTCGAGAGCATGGGTGACGAGCAGATTGAGGCGTTGCGTGGCACGGAGACTATGCCTACTATGTTGCCTGGTTGCGCCTTCTTCCTCGGTATTACCTATCCCCCTGCACGCAAGATGATTGATGCGGGCTTGGCTGTGGCTTTGGCTTCGGACTTCAACCCCGGTACTGCACCCTCGGGCAATATGCGCTTTGTGGTGTCGTTGGGCTCTATCAAGATGAAGATGACTCCCGCCGAGGCACTCAACGCCGCTACGCTCAACAGCGCATGCGCTATGGGTGAGAGCCGCGACTATGGCTCTATCACACGCGGCAAGGTGGCAAACTTCTACATCACTAAGCCTCTGCCCTCGTTGGCGTGGTTGCCCTATGCACACCAGACGCCTATCATCCGCAAGGTTGTGCTTAAGGGACAGGTGGTTAAGTAATTAGTATTGAGTAATTTGTAAAGAGTAATGAGTATGAAAATTGCGAAATTTATGGTAACGATGCTTGGCGCTGCGGCGATTACAGGTTGCTGCTGCAATGAGTCTAACAACGATGAGTGTGAGGCTGCTACTTGCTCTAAGGAGCAGGTCGTAATCGAGAACATCATGACGCGACGCTCGGTGCGTGACTACAAGGAGGAACCCGTATGCCGCGAGCAGATGGCAAAAATCCTTGAGTGTGGCATCTACGCCCCCAGCGCTATGAATATGCAGGCATGGGCGGTGCGCGTGGTAGATGCTCCCGACTTTATCGATGGCGTAACGGCTATCGCCAAGGAGCAGATGCCACAATTAGGTGAGCAGCCAGGATTCCGCAACTTCTTCCGCAATGCCCCCACCGTGGCATTTATCGCTGTTCCCGATGAGAGCTATAGCGGCGAGTTCGACTCTGGCCTCTTGGCTCAGAACATGATGCTTTCGGCATGGAGCATGGGCATCGGCTCTTGCTGCTTGGGTAGTGTCATTCCCGTTATGAACTCTGATGAGGCAAAGCCCTATTTGGAGCGCTTGAATCTCCCCGAGGGTTACCACTTGCAGGTAGCTATCGCCTTTGGCTATCCCGCCGGCGAGAACCCCGAGGCTCCAGAGAGAGATTACTCAAAAGCATACTATGTTGAGTAGGAAAACCTATTCGTTCAATAATGAGAGAGTTCGGTGCTGTGCCGAACTCTTTTTTTGGGTCCCATTTGTTGTATTTATAAATATAATGGCGTAACTTTGTAAACGTGAGACAGTGTATCAAAGGTCAAACTCCTAAAAACGCATTTATGAGATCTTTGTTTAGACTCCTATCTATGGCGGCTATGATAGCCGTAATCGTAGCGTGTGGACAAGAGGAACCTCAAAAAACTAACCCTACTCCACCACCTCCTCCACCCGTGCCTGAGAGTATTAATAGCTATACCATTATGACCTATGGTTGCGGTGGCGCAAACCTCGATAAAGACTACGAGGATGTTTTAGAGGTTGTATCGCAATTGGATGTGCCCTCTCATATCAATATCGTAGGTCAGATGAAGTGGAGCAACGGATACAATTCTGATATGTCGGATGGTCGTGGCAGTGTATCACGCTTCAAGTATAACCATGCAGCGCGCAACTACGATAACGAAGTTGTCAGTGACAATAGTTTTATGATAGATGACCCGAATAACCTCGCGGAGTTTGTCGAGTGGGCGAGATTGGAGGCTCCGGCTGATGAGTATGTAATTATCTTCATGGGCCATGGCAATGCCTATCATCCCGGCTTCGAGGGCGATAATACGCGAGGCACAATGCGCGATGACGAGGAGATATCATACCTCGGACTAAGTGCAATAACAGAGGCTTTCAAGACCGCAGATGCACACTTTGGTATGGTGTTTATGATGAGCTGCCTGATGAATAGCATCGAGTATGTAACAGAACTTGAACCCTACGCCGACTATTATCTTGCATCGAGTCATGTTACGTCGATAAGTGGCGGAGAGATCTATTTGTTCGTAGAAGCCTTAGCCAAGATGGAGCAATACGACAGTATGAGTCTCGTTGAGGCCGTTAAATACTACATTGATCAAGATTATGACCTATGGTGGGTTCAGAACTATTTGACCATAGATCACACGCTTACCGAATGTAGTAAAATAGTTCAGGTAAATAGTGCTATTCGTGAGTTTACCGACATCGTCGCTGCGCTGTACGAAGAGCAGGCGGAGATTGGAGGTGAGAGGATGAATAACAAATATGGCTTTACTACCTCGGTCATCGACGATGCTCTCAGTAGGGCATACTACCCAGTGAACGCTGCGTTCTCTAAGGAAAATATTGAGGCGTTGCAGTGGTATCGTCTCGACTACGCCTTCGATGTTGTTGATGTAGCAACACAAGTTGCCGAGGCGACAAAGCTTAGCGAGATAGCGGAGACCGTCGAGAAGATTAAGGCAGCTGCTGCCGAGGCTATTACATACCAGCGTCATTCCTACCTTAATAATGTGAGTAGGGTATATTACACCGTAGCACTTGTCAACAAGGAGCAATGGTCAGCACTTGGCTTTGAGGAAGCAGGTTATGAAGAGACCGCATTCGATGAGGCTACAGGGTGGAGCCGTCTACTAAAATCGAATCGTGCAACATTTATGCACGTTAGGTAGGTGCTGTTGTGGTTATAATAGAGTGCCGTCGAAGGGTTTTCCTCGACGGCACTTCTACATATTCTCTCTAATTACTCTATTTCTCCCATTCGAATTTTTCAATGTTAGCGTCGGGGGCCTTCCATGAGGGCTTGCGCATACCATATATAATATAAGGTATAACTACAAATATTATTGCGCCTATAATCAACACTGCGTACCATACCGCGTTGCTACCCACGGCAATCTGTGAGGGTGGAATGAAGCTCAATACGAATGCCAATAATGCGCCACAGAAGCCTAAGCCTGCGAGCAGCCACATCAGTCCATTGCCCTTAGCACCGAGGCGGAAGGGGCGCTCCATCTTCGGCAGCGTGTAGCGTAGCTTGATGGCCGAGGCGAACATCAGCATATACATGATGAGGTATAGCAACACGGTGAGCTGCGAGAGAATCTGATAGAAACTCTGCACCGAGGGCATAACGACGAAGAGCATGCCGAGGATTGTGACGATGACGCCCTGCACCAAGAGGATGTTGCGCTGCACGCCCTGCTTGTTTGTCTTCTGGAAGAATGGTGGCAAATATCCCGCGCGACCTACCGTAAAGATACCCTTCGAAGGTCCTGCTACCCATGTCAACACGCCCGCCAAGACACCAAACACGAGGGCTACGGCAATCACGGGACCCATCCACGAGAGCTTCACGAATTTGAAGTAGCTATCGAAACCCATAAGGAGCGTCTGCGTGAGGCTTATATCCTTTGCTGGCACGATGATGCCGAGCGAGAAGGTGCCGAGGATAAAGATAAGCACCGTTACGAGCGAGCCTATGATGATGGCGCGAGGGTAGTTGCGCTTGGGGTTGTCGACCTCCATAACATGAATACCCATCATCTCCATACCGGCATAGAAGAGGAAGATACTACTTGCCAGCACGAGGTTGTTGAAGTTCGTGAGGTCGGGGAAGAAACTCTCATCCATGTTGAGGTTGTTCTTACCGCCCATAATAAGGTATGCGATGGCGAGGATGATAAGTAGCGCTGCGGGGATGATAGTGCCTATGATACCTCCCCACTTGCTCACCTTACCTACCCAGCCTATACCGCGCAACGAGATAAATGTCGCGGCCCAGTATATCGCCAATACCACCACAAGTGTAAAGATGCGGTTCGAGGCGAGTGCTGCATCTGCCGCGGGGTTAACACCAATGTAGGCGATGCTCACCGCACCAAATGTCAACACCGTGGGATACCATATCGTCGATTGTATCCACTGCAGCCATATAGCGAGAAAGCCCGTGCGTGCACCAAAGGCCTCACCTACCCAACGAAAGACACCTCCCTGTTTTGCCGAAAACATCGCCGCAAGCTCCGCAGCGACCATAGCCGTGGGGATAAGAAAGACGATGGCGGCAAAGAGGTAGTAGAATGCCGACTGAATGCCATATATGGCCTCCGTAGCAAGACCGCGCAGGCTGACCACCGCCGTGATGTTCATAATGGCGAGCGTCATAACGCTCAAGCCACTCTTTGTTTTGTTTGTTGTATTACTCTGCATATCACACTTTGTTTAATGTTTTGCCCTCGTAGTGCAATTAGCGTGCTAAAAGTGAGCCCGTTCCTATATACTTTTTTAGGGTTGTATAAGTTAAATCTATATAACCATAAAATTAAACGATTAAAAAACTATTGCAGATAAAAATAAAACGCTTATCTTTGCATCAGGAAAAGGAAATAAACTAAGAATAATTACAAACCTAAAAACTAATAAGACTATGAAAGATTTGAAAGGAACCAAGACTGAGAAGAACTTGTGGGAGGCTTTTGCTGGTGAGTCACAGGCACGCAACAAATATACATATTTCGCATCGAAGGCTAAGAAGGATGGCTACGTTCAGATTGCAAAGATCTTCGAGGAGACTGCTGCAAACGAGAAGGAGCACGCTGAGATCTGGTTTAAGCTCTTGAATGGCATCGGCTCTACAGCCGAGAACCTCAAGTCTGCTGCCGAGGGCGAGAACTACGAGTGGACAGACATGTACGACCAGATGGCTAAGGATGCAAAGGAGGAGGGCTTCGACCACATCGCATTCCTCTTCGAGCAGGTAGGTAAGATCGAGAAGGAGCACGAGGAGCGCTACCGCAAGCTCTTGGCAAACGTTGAGGGTGGCCTCGTATTCTCTCGCGATGGCGATATGATCTGGCAGTGCTCAAACTGCGGTCACATCCACGTTGGCAAGCAGGCTCCTGAGGTATGTCCCGTATGTGTTCATCCTAAGGCATACTTCCAGATTAAGGCTGAAAACTATTAATTTGTTGTGATAATAGCCCATCTACTGCCGCTAACGAAATATCTCGGCAATGTGCAGTACGCTTTAGTACAGCCCATCGCCTCGAATTTCGCCGAGCGTTGTATCTGAACTATTCTAACAACAAATAACTACTAATGAAGGGGGCGGCAAGCACAATTCTTGCTCCGCCCCCTTACTCACAACCATACGCTATGGATATTCTACCCATACTCCTTATACCATTCGCTGGTACTGTACTAGGCTCGGCTTTCGTATTCCTCACGCGCGACAAGGTGAGTTCGCGTGTGCAGAATGCGCTCTTGGGCTTCGCGGCAGGTGTCATGGTCGCAGCCTCTGTGTGGTCGCTTATAATGCCAGCCATAGACCTATCGGAGCACCTCGGCAACCTCAACTGGATGCCACCGGCCGTAGGCATACTCCTCGGCATGCTCTTTCTGCTTGCCCTCGACAGCCTCGTGCCACACATGCATCCCACGGGTGATGCCGTCGAAGGACCCGTGTCGAAGCTCGGCAAGCGCCCCATGCTAATGCTCGCCGTGACGCTCCACAACATCCCCGAGGGCATGGCCGTGGGGGCTGTAATAGCGGGTGCTATGCAGGGTAATGCGGGTATCACAATGGCAGCTGCAATGGCGCTTGCCGTGGGTATGGCGATACAGAACCTCCCCGAGGGAGCTATCATATCCTTGCCCCTACGTGCCGATGGCGCATCACGCCGCAAGGCCTTTGGCTATGGTGCTCTATCGGGTATTGTAGAGCCTATCTCTGCGGCGTTTATGATACTTCTGTTTGAGCAAATATCGCCAGTGCTGCCATATCTCTTGGCCTTCTCTGCGGGTGCTATGCTCTATGTCGTGGTTGAGGAGCTTGTCCCCGAGACGCAGCGTGGAGAGCACTCGAATATAGGCACCGTGGCCTTTGCCATCGGATTTATAATTATGATGATACTCGATGTGGCTTTAGGTTAACGAAACCAAATATGAAGGGGTTGTCCCGACGGGACAACCCCTTTCTCATATCTATTGTTATAGATTACTTCGCTGCAGTAACCTTGATAAGCTCAACCTTGAACTCCAATGCCTCGTTAGGACCGATGTCCTGACCTGCACCACGCTCACCATATGCCAACTCTGCGGGGATCCACAATGTGATCTGGCCACCCTCGCCAACGAGCTTCATACCCTCTGTCCAACCCTTGATAACGCGGTTGAGGGCGAATGAGATGCTCTCGCCACGCTCGTAGCTTGAGTCGAAGATGTTACCATCGCGAGTCTTGCCCTCGTAGTTTACCTCTACAGTGTCGTTATCAGCTGTTGCGTGAACAGCAGAACCCTCGCGATCGATGCGGTAGAGAAGGCCAGACTCGGTCTTCTGTACACCCTCCATCTTCTCAACCTCAGAGAGCCACTTTGCAGATGCCTCCTTAGCCTCCTCAGCCTTCTTCTGCTGCTCAGCGCGCTGCTTCTCAACCATCTCCTTCTGGAGAGTCATAAGCTCCTGCTGAATATCTGTAGTGTTCATAAGAAGAAGTGTGTTCATCTTCTCCATTGCAGCTGCGTTATCCAACTCCTCCAACTCCTTCTTGTTGATAGCCATAGCATCGTTGAAGCCCTTGAACAACCAGCCCATGCTCAAACCATCAACATCAATAAGTGAAGCACCCATCTGTGCACCCAAAATATTGGTGATGTCAGCCTTTGTGTACTCCTCGTCGAAGAGCGCGGGAACCTCTGGCAAGCCCTCTGTCATGCCGTTCTCCTCCATAGCCTTGCGAGACTGCATTGCCTGCATGTAGGGGAAGTAGCGAGTGTAGATGAACTGCTGGAACTTCATGCTGTTCTCCATGAACTTATCGCTCTCGCGATCGCCATTGAGGTAGAAGTCGATGATAGCATCCTGAACGTCGTTTGCGTTGAACTCCATGTCGCTAAACTGGAAGTTAACGCTCATGCCCATGTTAGCACCAAGAGCGTATGAACGCTTGTTCATCTTCTCGACGATCTCCTCGCGGCTCATCTTGCCAGCCATGTGCTTAACCTCCTTGATCTCGGTCTTAATAGCCTCAACCTCTTTGTTCTGCTCAGACTTGCCGTTGCAAGCCAATGATGTCAATGACATGGCGATAACGCCCATTGCAAAAAATAGTTTTTTCATCTTTGAATTTTTTAGTTTGTTATTCTGTTTTTTATGTTATTCTGTTTTTTATGTTACGTAACGCACCATCGGGGCATAAATTGTACTACTCCGCAACAATTGTGCCCTCGGCGCTGTCGGTGGTCTCCTCGTTGGTGGTGCTATCAGCCTCCTCGTCGAGATTACTGAAGGCATCCTCCTCTTCGGTCGCGCTCTGCTCACCTTCGACAGGGAGCTCTATCTCCTCGTCGTCAACGATAAGCGTCACGGTGAAGCGGTCCTTGCCGTGGTACTCAACCATATCCTCGATAACGACGTTGTTGATAGCGAAGGCATCCGCGGGCATATCCTGGTGCTGGAAGCCCATATAGTCCATGATGATGCGGTTGCGGTGCTCCATGAGCTGTACCATCTGTGCCTCGACAGCGTCGCCATAAAGCGTCATAGCCTTAGACTGCGTATTCATAACCGAGGGGTCGATGCCACGTGCCATGAGGAGCGAGTCGGCATACTTTATGACCTCTCTATTCGACATCTTGGTGTCGTTGATGCGCGAGAAGGCCAACATATCCAAGTAGCCCTGCTCGTCGCTATGTGTGTGGTTATAGTAGGCAATCTTAAGGTTGAGGTTGGCCAAACGCTGCGATGCACGTTTATAGTTGACACGCTGCGTAAGGCGCACGCGCACGGTATTGTCCTCCTTAAGTGCCTCAGCCATCTTGTCGAGACGTGCGTAGTGCTCCGAGCCGAGACCTGGCTCCAAGAGGTCGAGGTCTATATGTCTAAAGGCATCCTGCTTGTTGCCCGCCATAAGCTCGAAGGGCGAGATAGCAATCTTGAGCATGAGGCCACCCACGGCCTTCATGATAACCTTACCATAAGAGAACTTAGGCGAGTCGAGGTGTCCCGATACGGGAAGGTCGATGTCGATATGCTCGTCCTTGTCTGTAAGTACCCACACCGCGAGGCGCAACGGAAGCTTAATCTCGGGGTCGAGAGACTTATCGCGCTTGCCGAGCTTGAAGTTGTAGGTGCCGAACTGGTTGATACCGCTAAGGCTACCGTTGCTCACAACATTCTGGCTGCGGAATGTGAGGTTACCATCGGTGATGGGGAAACCTGTGAAGTGCTCAACGTATGGCGAGATACCCACCATATCTACGTTGTTAAGCATCAGCATAAGGCTCTGGTTGTGGAAGTCGCTGAGCGAACCATTCCAGCGGAGCATTACCGAGCCCTGCTTGGGGAGACTTGCACTGAGCGTAATCTTATTCTCGCCCATAAGGTCGAGGTTGTCGCCCTTGATAGAGATATTGCTAAGCTGATACTCGAAGAGGCGGTGCATAGTGTCGTCTGAGTAGAGGAAGTTGCCACCCTTAAGATTAGCATGGCCAATCTTGAGGACCATATCCTCGAGGGGAGCCTCCTCCTCGGTGGTAGTCACCGTTACGCGCTCCTTGACATCGTAGAGGTCCTCGCCCTCGGTTGTTGTGGTGCTCTCGATGGTGATAGTGGGGTCGTTGTAGAAGAGAGCGTCGAAGTTCGTAGAGCCATCCTTCGCAAAGAGTATCTCCGATGAGTAGCCGTTAGCTACGAGCGATGATAGGATATAGCGCTCCTTTTCGATGTTTAGCTCCTCGATGCCCACCTGCAACTCGTCAGCAAGCAACACCTTACCACCCGAGGGTGTGGTGATGCCGAAGTTGCGGGCATAGGCCTCGCCATGGATGTTCATAGCGAAGATGTCCATCACGTTACCCTCCAACTCGAAGTTTGCATCGACAAGGCCTGTGACGCTGCCGATATTGAGGAAGGGGGTCCAGTATTTATATGTCTCGGCCAAGGGGAACTCCTTGAGTGTACCTGCGAAGGTGAAGTCCCACGTCTCGTAGTTGAGCTCCAAATCTCCCTCAAGCGCTGCGCTATCGTTGATGATGGTGGCAACGTCAATGTGCGAGAAGCGGTCGTCGAGATAGAACGATGGGGTAGCGAGGTCTAACTCCGTAAGCTCCCAGCGCTGTTCTATCTCGTGGTCGAAGTATGCGAAGTGGCTACGCTTGATGGTGATGTTGTCGAGCGTAATCTTCCAAGGCTCGCCCTCCTCCTCATCCTCCTCTTCGGGATATGCCTCGTCGAGGTATAGGAGCATGTCGTCGAAGTTGAACTCCTCGACATTCTGGTCGATGCGCAAGTATGCCTCATCTGCATTTAGGCGTGTGATGTGGACATGGTTGTCGAATATCTCGCCGAGAGCCATCTCTGCGGTTACATCGCCAAGGCGTGCAAAGTGTGTCTCGTTGTCATGCTCATAGAGGATGACATTCTTTGCCGAGAGTTCACCCTTGAAGAGCTTTATGCGCAGGTCGTCCATCTCCACGCGGCGACCGATAAGCTCGGTGTCGTGTTTCTCGAGGTACCACTCGGCAATAGGACCAAGCCATATAATCGCAGCGGCTACGGCAAGCACCACGAGCGTGATAAGTGAGATAAGTGTCCACTTGATAACTCGTTTTACGCCTCCCTTACGCTTTGAAGCGCTATCTGTTTGTGTGTTATTGCTTTGCATAGTCGTAACTATTTTTGCCACTTCATCGTAAAGTTGCGAAGTGGTCGAATTATGAATCCGGGTAAGTACTTGCAGATGGGGATGAGGAGCTTGAACCACCAGTCGGGTACTACGACGCTACGGCGGCGGAACATAGCTCTTAGACCACGACGTGCACAGCTCTTGGGTGACATCAGGATGCCGGTCTTAAGGCCGAAGCGCTGCAAATCCTTCGATAGGCCGTAGAGGTCTGTGGCGATGCCTGCGGGGCAGATAGCCGTAACCGATACTCCCGTACGACGCAACTCCTTATTGAAGGCCTCGGTAAAGCTCTTGACATAGGCCTTCGATGCGCTGTAGAGTGCCAAACCGGGGAAGGGCATCCAGATGGAGTACGACGACATGTTGAGGATGTAGCCCTTGCCGCGCTGACGCATATCCTCGCCATAGAGGCGGCACATAGAGCTTAGCGTGTAGTCGTGCAAGATGAGGAGGCGCTCTATGCGCTCCAAGGGGGTCTTCAAAATGTCGCAGTGCGAGAACATACCCGCATTGTTTATCACAACGTCAAAGACATAGCCCTCGCGCACGGTGTCGCTGTGTAGTGTGCGGGCAGCATCTGTTACAGCGAGGTCCATGACCCTACCTACGCACTTCACGGAGTGGTGCTCCGCGATGATGCGTGCCTCGGTGGTGATGGCCTCGTCGATGTCGACCATATAGAGGTTGTAGCCCTTGGCGGCGAGCTGCTCAGCATACTGTCGGCCTATGCCCTTTGCAGAGCCCGTAACCAGTGCCCATGCCTTGCCGCGGGGGACCTCGCCTAAGTGCTTACTACAAAAACACATAGTCTTTAAGTTACTTTATTGAGTTAATCTCCTTCCACAAACGCTCAGGGATGTGCTCCTTGCAGTTGTGGCAACACTGCATATCTACCGAGTACATACGTGCCATGCAGTAGTCACGGTGGTCGCAGCCACTGCGTGTAGCCATGTCGCCAGCCTTGAGCTTATTGACAAAGGCGGGGTCGTTGACCAAGGCGCGAGCCATCTGCACGAGCTCGAAGCCCTCGTCCAACACCTTCTCGATGCCCTCACGCGATACGAGGCCACCAACATATACCAACGGACCCTTCAACGCCTCGCGGAACTTCTTAGCGTTCTCCAAGAAGTAGCACTCCTCGAAGTCGTACTGCTTAATCAACCACTGGCCGAATAGTGAAACAACAATCTTCTGAAGCCACTCGTTCCAACCCATGTAGTAGCCCATGGTCTTTGTGGGGATGCGGCCACGCATAACAGCCATAGGGGCCTTAGATACGAAGCCCGATGAGAGCACGATGCCATCGACGCCAAATGTCTCAATCTGCTTAGCTATCTCGATAGACTCAGGTACCTGGATACCGCGCTTGAAGCCATCCTCCATGTTGTGCTTAATCAAGACGCCCATGCCGCGCTTGCGTGCTGCCTCCATTACCTCCTCCAAGCACATGTTCATAAAGCGCATGCGGTTCTGCAGTGAGCCACCATACTCATCGTGACGGTGGTTGGTATAGGGCGAGAGGAACTGCGAGATAAGGTAGCCATGGCCTGCGTGTACCTCCACAGAGTCGAAGCCTGCATTGTATGCTGTCTCCACTGCTGTACCGAAGTCCTTAGCGAACTGTCGAATCTCGGAATGTGACATGCGGCGGTGGAAGGTGGGCGAGTAGAGGTTGAAGCCGTTAGAGGCTGATACGGGGAAGCTACCCGCTGTTGACCAGTGTGTCATGTTACCGCAGTGACCAAGCTGTATGCCCACAGCTGCACCCTCGTTGTGTACAGCGTCTGTAAGGTCGCGGAGCGCGGGGACAATCTCGTCGCGCAGCCACAACTGCTTGTTGAACGAGATGCCGCTACGGTTGATTGAGGCGTAGGCAACGGTAGTCATGCCGACACCGCCACGTGCCACGCTGACGTGGTAGTCCTTGAGCTGCTGGGTGGGAGCGAAGTCCTTACCCATAGACTCAAATGCTGCGGAACGTATTACGCGGTTTCGCAATGTTACGCTTCCTATTTTGTAGGGAGTGAACAACTTCGACTCTTCGAGTCTCTTCTTGTTTTCCATGGTGTTATATAGTTGTTTGTGTCTAATTCATTAGTAGATGAAGGGGAGGATGCGCTTACGCTTGAGCTCGGTAAACTCCTCACCAAACTCCTTCTCATAGCGCTTGTAGAGCGATGCCGAGCGGGGACCGAGGTTGGCAAATGTCCACATCGCGAAGACCACACCTGCCCAAGACCATGAGGCAATGGCGAAGCCTACCCACTCCATGAACTCACCGAAGTAGTTGGCCGAAGATACATACTTAAACATGCCGCCCTTTGGGATGTAGTGCTTGGTGTCGCCAGGCTTGCGTAGGTTGCGGATGACGTAGTCCGAGTGTAGGTTTGTGATGAAACCAAAGAGGAATACGATGGCGCCGAAGTAGAAGTATGGCTGAGACATCCAACCCTCGTAGTTGCCGTAGTAGAATATCCAGCAGCCCTGCATCACGGCGTTAAGCGTGTTAAATATCATGCCCATAAGCATGATGCCCACGGGCATCTTAGAGTTGCCGCGGATAAGCAAGGGGAAGATGAACGAGCGCTGGAAGTAGTGCAACTGGAATATCGCAAATAGTGCGAGGGGTGCCGCCTCGAAGCGCACGGGAGACATCCACCATAGTATCGCCATGGCGAAGAACACGGGGCACTCCATAAGTACCCACGCCACCTTGTTGGGCACGGGGAAGCCGAACTTGGGGTTGAAGAGGTAGCCATATCCCGCCTCAACGAAGTAGAGGGCGATGAATACGAATACCGCAATTATGGCCATTACGATAAGGAAGGTGTTGTAGTAGCCCTCAAACGAGCTGATGATGTCTAAAAGCATGTGTTCTAAGTTTGGTTAAATTGCTATACGAGGGTTTTTGCACACGCCCGCGCATACCTATATAAATACAAATTTGCGCAAAGATAGCAAAAAAAATCGTAATTGGTATATTTCGGATTATTTTAGAGTGCAAAGAGATTAAAGCTTTAGTCCTTTTGACGCTTTCGTCAAGAAATGCCACCCACCCCAAAGGATATAAATTTCTTGTGAGAAGGGGTTAGGCTTTGTCCATCACAAGAGAACCCTTCCCGCTTGCACTCTCAATTTCTTGTCAGAGTGGTGCAGATGTGTCGCTGACATGAAAAAAACCACCGATGGGTAGTACTTGGCGTACATCCCATTGGTGGTTTTGATTGAAGCGGCGCAGATGCGCCACTATCACAAGAAATTAAAAGATGTTTTTACGAATAATAGTCTGCTCACGGTCAGGACCTACAGATACAACAGCTACCTCTGTACGTGTCAACTCCTCGAGCTTCGCAATGTATGCCTTAGCATTTGCGGGCAACTCGTCATATGACTTGATGCCTGTAATGTCCTCGCTCCAGCCATCCATCTCGATGTACTCAGCCTCCACGCGCTCAAGGTCGGCGATGGTCGAAGGAACATAGTCGATAGCCTTGCCGTCGAGCTTGTAGCCTGTGCAGATGCGAATCTTCTCGAGGCCAGACAATACGTCGAAGAGCATGAGCGAGAGGTAGTTAACACCGCTTATGCGGCGCACATGGTTGAGGATTACTGTGTCCAACCAACCCACACGACGAGGACGACCTGTTACTGTGCCATACTCGTGGCCACGCTCGCGGATGTAGTCTGCGCGCTCGTCGAAGAGCTCAGTGGGGAATGGACCCTCGCCTACGCGTGTTGTGTATGCCTTAGCCACGCCCATAACATTGTTAATATAGCGGGGTGCGAGACCAGTGTTTACGGGTACGCTTGCCGCTGTGGGGCTTGATGATGTCACGAAGGGGTATGTGCCGTGGTCGATGCAGAGCATGACACCCTGAGCACCCTCGAACAACACCTTCTTGCCCTCCTCTACGAGCTTGTTGAGCAACACCGATGTGTCGCAAATCATAGAGCGGAACTTCTCACCATATGCGAGGTACTGGTTGTAGATAGTCTCGAAGTCGCAGGGTTCCATGCCGAGTGCCTGAAGCTCGATGTTCTTCTGAGCGAGAGCATCCTTGAGGCGCTCTGCGAAGTACTCCTTGTTGAGGAGGTCACCCACGCGTATGCCCACACGGCTGTACTTATCGGTGTATGCAGGGCCGATACCCTTCTTTGTAGTGCCAATCTGGCGGCCACCCTTGAGTGCCTCGTATGCGCCATCGAGCATTGCGTGATAGGGCATCACACATGCTGCGCGGTCCGAGATGAAGAGTTTGTAGTCGGTGATGCCTGACTTATGCAAACGGTCGAGCTCCTCCTCCAACGATGCGGGGTTGATGACCATGCCGTTTGCCATGACATTTATGATGTGGGGGTTGAAGACTCCCGAGGGTATAGACTGCAATGCGAACTTCTTGCCGTCGAAGACGATGGTGTGACCAGCGTTGTTACCGCCCTGGTGGCGTACTACGACGTCGGCATCGCCTGCATAGAAATCGGTGATTTTACCCTTTCCCTCGTCGCCCCACTGGGCGCCTACAACTACCAAAGTATTGCTCATAGTTTTAATTTTTTGTAGCCATTTATGCTGCCCACAATGTTGGGGGTCTCCCGCGGGCATAATTTTACGCCTACAAAAGTAGTAAAATTTATTTAACTTCTACCAAATAAAAGGCTTAAAGTTATCAACAGGTTGTGATATTTTTCGGTTTGGTGGTAAAATGGTGGCGTAAATGGCGGGGAACTCGTTGTGAATTCGCAGCATATTCCCAATTTCTTGTTAGAAGGGGTTAGGCTTGGCCTCGACATGAAAATAGCCCGGATGGGACATACTTCGATGTATTTCCCATTCGGGCTATTAATTGAGAGGTCGAGAATGACCCCTTATCACAAGAAATTCAAGAAATTACTTGATGCGCTCGTAGTACTCACGAGTACGAGTATCAACGCGAATCTTGTCACCTGTGTTGATGAACAAAGGCACCTTAACAGTAGCGCCAGTGTTTACAGTAGCGGGCTTGAGTGAGTTTGTTGAAGCGGTATCGCCACGAACACCGGGCTCAGTGTAAGTAACCTCCATGTCAACGATAGGGGGCAACTCAGCTGAGAGAACGGTCTCCTTC
Source organism: Alistipes sp. (assembly GCA_045633045.1). Lineage (GTDB taxonomy): Bacteria > Bacteroidota > Bacteroidia > Bacteroidales > Rikenellaceae > Alistipes. The sequence goes on along the minus strand of JAZQXV010000007.1, from coordinate 68,575 downwards.
TCAGTGTGGAACATAACCTCAACGATCTGGCCGTCAGCCATGAGGTCAGCGTTGTTGATGAGCTTCTTGTCGATATTGATCTCCTCGAAAGTCTCAGTGTGCATGAAGTGTGCACCGAGGTCATCCTCGTATGTGAACTGATAAGGACGACGCTCTACGCGCACCTGCTCAATCTTCTGAGATACTGAAGAGAAAGTCTTGTCGAGAACGTTACCATTCTCGAGGTTCTTGAGCTTTGAACGCACGAATGCGGGACCCTTACCGGGCTTGCAGTGCTGGAAGTCAACAACGATGAATGTCTTACCCTCCATCTCAACGCACATGCCAATCTTAATGTCAGATGCTGTAATAGTCATAATAAATATTGTTATTTAGTTAAATTATATAATCTTGACGATTAATGTTGCTAAGAATACAACCGCGCAAAGATAGTAAAAAAAAATAGTAATGAGAAATTTTTCATATATTTGCGTGGTTTTTGTGCCGTGCATAGCACTATTTAAGCGTTACGACTATGATAGATAAGCAGCATGGTCTGCCCGAGAGCGATACGTTCTCGGCTGACGACAGACGATTTATGCAGATGGCCATAGAGCTATCGGTGAAGAATATTGACGAGGGTGGTGGCCCCTTTGGCGCAGTCATCGTCAAGCAGGGCAAGGTGGTGGCTACGGGAGCTAATCGCGTGGTGCCAAACAATGACCCCACGGCGCATGCCGAGGTTGTGGCGATACGAAATGCCTGCAGGGAGTTGGCGACCTTCGACCTCTCTGGATGCACGGTCTATGCCTCGTGTGAGCCATGCCCGATGTGTTTGAGTGCGATATATTGGGCGGGTATCGACCGCATCTGCTATGCCAATACCAAGCGCGATGCCGCGGCGATAGATTTCGACGACTCGTTCATTTATGACCAGTTGCGCATGGACTACGACCGCCGAAGCATCCATTGCGAACACTTCATGCGCGATGAGGCCCTCGCCGCCTTCCGTAAGTGGGAGGCAACAACCGACAAGGTGGAGTATTGATTTGTAAACATTTATAAGACTATGAACCTAAAATATAATGTTGATGACCGCATGCCTGCTGGGCAGATGATGATGTACGCTATTCAATGGTTTGTGCTCTGCATTGCCGTTGTCTCTACTAGCGTCTTTGTTGCTACGGGCACACCCGAGGATAGGCTCTTCTTCTCGCAGAAACTCTTTGCCGTTATGGGCATCGCGGGCTTTGTGCAGGTAGTCTGGGGTCATCGTTTACCCATCGTTGTGGGCCCCGCCGCTGTGCTGCTTGTGGGTGTTATGGCGTCGCTCATGGCAGAAGCCGATGTCTCGGCTATATATAGCTCGATAGCTATTGGCGGCGTGCTAATCACGCTCCTTACAATTGGTGGTCTTATGCGCTTTGTGCAGCGTATATTCACCCCACGTATCGTCGTTGTGATACTCATGCTTATCGCTACGACGCTTGCTCCTACAATTACAAATCTGGTCTTTCCCGCGCATGCTTCGCACGATGAAAAGATCTTCGGCTTGCTCTTCGCTGTTGTCGGCGTGGTGCTTATGGTAGTTGCCAACCGCAACCTCAGGGGCGTGGCTAAGAGTCTCGTTATTCCCGTTGCTCTTGTCGTGGGTAGTGCTGCCTATTTCGCTATATTTGACGCTCCGCAGCATGTCTCTACTGCTGCCTCATGGCGCGGTCTCTTTATCGAGGAGTTTGTATTTGACTGGAGCCTTGTTATAGCCTTTGTTATATGTTATATCGCGCTTGCAATCAATGATATAGGTTCTATGGAGTCGTTGGGCGGTATGCTCGGTATAAAGGATATGGATAAGCGTATGAAGCGCGGTGTGCGCATTACGGGCGTTATGAACATCGTCGCTGGCTCGATGGGCGTGTTGGGCCCTGTGAACTACTCTATGAGTCCAGGTGTTATCGCCTCTACGGGGTGTGCTTCGCGCTATGCTCTTATCCCCGCTACGCTGATGCTGGTGGTGTGCGCACTCTTCCCCGATGTTATCTGGGTGCTCACGGCAATCCCCTCACCCGTAATCGGTGTAATATTGCTATTTTTGATGGGCACGCAGCTTGCGGCATCCTTCGAGATGATGCAGTCGTCACGCTCGGCTGCGACCTTTGCCGATGCCCTCACTCTCGGCTTGCCAATCATGGTCGCTATGCTCTTCCAGCTCATGCCTAAAGGTATCGCCCCCGCGGTTATCCAGCCATTGGTGGGTAATGGTTTTGCTATGGGAGTCATTGTAGTGATGATTATGGAGCACGTAATCAATCGTCCAAAGAGCTGATTTATAGGCTAAAGGCGATACGATAATATAATTAAGGGGCGGAAAGTTGTTAAATAGAAATTGTTTAATTACCTTTGCGCCCTGAATTTTTCAAGCAATTTACATATATTTATATAACTAACCCAAATTTTTACCAATATGAGCGATTGGTTAAATGGTGTGTTTCTGGGACCCTCAGTAGCACATACAGTATTCATCTTGGCGATTGTCATTGCCTCAGGTTTGGCATTGAGTCGCATTAAGATTAAGGGTATTTCGTTGGGTATGACCTGGATTCTCTTCACTGGTATCGCTGCAGGTCATGTGCTCGGCATGTTCGACGCATCGGATGCTATCCACCACGACACCCTACATTTCGTCAAGGAGTTTGGTCTCATACTCTTTGTCTTCTTCATTGGTCTGCAAGTGGGACCCTCATTCTTCTCATCACTCAAGGGTGGTGGCTTGAAGCTTATCGGTCTTGCAGCCCTCGTAATTGTGCTTGGTGCAGGCGTAACCCTCGCCATCCACTACATCACTGGCGAGCCATTGCACATAATGGTTGGTATTATGTCTGGTGCGGTGACTAACACCCCAGGTCTTGGTGCTGCGCAGCAGGCATTAGCTGATTCAGGTGTTGCAGACCCCGATTTTGCTTTGGCTAACTCTATCTCACGCGGTTATGCTGTTGCATACCCCTTGGGTGTTGTTGGTATCATCGCCACAATCATCATCATGCGCTATGTCATGCGCGTCGATTTCAAGAAGGAGGATGAGGCACTTAAGGCGTTGAGCAACGAGGCAAACTTGCCACACCGCTACTCTGTGGAGTTCACAAACGAGATGCTCGAGGGTAAGACTATCGCTATTGCGCATATGCTTATCAACCGCCAGTTTGTGGTATCACGTATCATGCACCCATCGGGTGAGATTGTTATGGCTGATGGTAACTCGAAGCTTGCTATTGGTGACAAGTTGCGCATCATCTGCTCGGAGGAGGATAGCGAGGCTATTCTTGCCTTCTTCGGTCACCCTATCGAGATGACAGCAGACGAGTGGGGTGCAACAGCTATGCAGTCAACACCTCTTGTATCGCGTCGTATCCTTATCACACGCGAGGAGATTAACGGCAAGAAGTTCTCGGATCTCCGCCTCCGTACTCGCTACGGCATCAACATCACTCGCGTACACCGTGCCGGTGTCGATCTTCTTCCCTATCAGGGTATGGAGCTTCAGGTGGGTGATAAGGTGATGGTTGTAGGTCCTGAGGCTGCGGTAGCGCAGGCAGAGAAGGTTCTCGGTAACTCACTCAAGAAACTAGACCACCCCAATTTGTTGCCTATCTTCTTGGGTATCGGCCTTGGTGTATTGCTCGGCACACTCCCCCTTATGAACGTACCTCAGCCCGTTAAGCTCGGTCTTGCAGGTGGTCCCCTCATCATCGCTATCTTGTTGGGTAAGTATGGCCCTCACTTCGGTCTCGTTACCTACACTACGATGAGTGCTAACCTCATGCTCCGCGAGATGGGTCTTGCACTGTTCCTTGCGGCCGTAGGTATCGGTGCTGGTGATGGCTTTATCGATGCTGTCGTAGGTGGTGGTTACAAGTGGGTAGGCTATGGTGTTCTTATCACCGTTATTCCCCTTGTTATCGTGGCACTTATCGCACGTCTCAAGTTCAAGATTAACTACTACACAATGATGGGTATGATGTCGGGTGCTATGACCGATCCCCCAGCACTTGGCTTCTCAAGCACCTCTGCTGGTAACGATATGCCTGCTATGGGCTACGCTACGGTATATCCTGTTGTGATGTTCTTGCGCGTGCTTACCGCACAGATGCTTATGCTCTTTGCTATCCCCGCATTGCTTGCCGCACAGCCCGCGGCTGAGGCTCCAGATCCCGGAGAGGAGGCCACAGAGTCAGCTGAGACTTCCGTAGAGGAGGTCGCAGAGGGCGAGATGGTTGCTGGCGAGGAGGAGACAATAATCAACTACGAGGATGTAGTGGTTACAGAGTAATCTACTTCAAATAGATAGAGTAATAGCGGACTTTCGGGCCCGCTATTATTTTTATACTACATAATATATAAGTATCGCCTCGCACACATAGCGCAGACACTTGCCCACAAACAACCACCATGCCGTAGGCCAAAACTTTGCCTTGTAGAAGCCTAACACAATGGCAAATACATCGCCCACAAATGGCACCCACGATATTAGAGCAAGCAGTGGACCCCACTTATCAACCAGACCCTTATGCTTGACGATGGTCTCGTGCTTGACCCTGAAGTACTTCTCGAGCCACTCGGTCTTACCCATCCAACCCATCCAGTAGCTGATAAGTCCACCCATCCAGTTGCCAAGTGTTGCCGTGGCTACGATGCCCACGGGGCTACACCCCGCAGCTACGAGACCCATCAATACCGCGTCGGAGCTGAAAGGTAGTATCGTTGCTGCGAGTAGCGCGCTGAGGAACATGCCGAAATATCCCCAGTCGAGAAGTATCACTTCGAGTTGTTCAAGCCACTCCATACGTCGAAATATAAGTGCACGCAAATATAAAACAAAAAGCGATACGCGGTGCTAGAATGGTGCCAAAATGAAGAAAAAGTAAAAAAAAGTGGGGCTGGAATGCACAAAATTGGAAAAAAATATCTACTTTTGTTGTTGGTTGTGGTAGATGTTTGCTACCCCGAGTGTGTATATTATTGAACCTGAAATACATAACTAACGTTAAACAATCAAATGAAGCGCATTTTGGTCGTAGGTGCCGGTGGTCAGATTGGATCTGAGTTGGTGCCATATCTTCGCTCAATCTATGGTGCATCGAATGTCGTTGCTACCGATGTAAAACACAATGCTGTATTGGCTGAGGCAGGTCCTTTCGAGAGCCTCGACGCACTCGATGCAAAGCAGTATGCTGAGCTCGTAAACAAGTACAACATCGACTCTATCTTCAACCTCGTAGCTCTTCTTTCAGCTACTGGCGAGAAGAATCCTCAGTTGGCTATGCGCATCAACATGGGTGCGTTGGAGAACTCTTTGGAGATCGCACGCGAGAAGAACTGTGCAGTGTTTACTCCTAGCTCTATCGGTGCTTTCGGTGGTGACTTCCCCCGCGACAAGACTCCCCAGGATACAGTGATGCAGCCAAACACTATCTATGGTGTTTGCAAGGTTACTGGTGAGCTTCTCTCTAACTACTACCACTCACGCTTCGGCGTTGATACACGTTCAGTGCGTTTCCCCGGTATCATCTCTAACGTAACTCTTCCTGGTGGCGGTACTACCGACTACGCAGTAGAGATCTACTACGAGGCTGTTAAGGGTAACAAGTTCGTATGTAACATCGCTCCCGATGTATATATGGATATGATGTACATGCCCGATGCACTCCGTGCTACTGTAGAACTTATGGAGGCAGATCCTTCAAAGCTTAAGCACCGCAACTCATTCAACATCGCAGCTATGAGCTTCACTCCTGAGATCATTCGCGAGGTTGTTGAGCGCCACGTGCCCGGCTTCCAGATGGAGTACAACGTTGACCCTGTTAAGGATGTTATCTCACGCAGCTGGCCTAACTCACTCGATGACACATGTGCACGCGAGGAGTGGGGCTGGAAGCCACAGTGGGATCTCGAGTCTATGACAGTTGATATGCTTGAGGCTGTTCGTAAGAAGAATCTATAATTTCTTGTGATAAGGGGTCATCTGCGACCTCTCAATCAATAGCCAGAATGGGACGTACGTCAAGTACTACCCATCCTGGCTATTTTCATGTCGAGGCCACATCTAACCCCTTCTGACAAGAAATTGGGTGTCGGGGCTAATTAATGTTGTGATTAGTGAGTTTAGGGAATGTAGTGAGTTTAGTGTCTTCGCAAATCAAAGCACGCTCTCTAAATTCCTTAAACTCTTTAAATTCCCTGGCTACTAATTTTCAATTAGTATTGATTTTTTAGAGTAAATTTTGTATCTTTGCCTCAAACCGCAATTATACGACTTTGAAAACTATGATAAACCGCAATAAAGCATTGATGTTTGGAGTGTTGCTCACCGTGGCTATGACACTTTTTTTGTCCACTACACTCTCGGCGCAGGTAGCTGAGCCTGAGGGTGTTGCACAGCAACCCACTGAGGAGTGGGTGAAGCTAACGCCCGAGGAGTATATCTACAAATGGCGCCACGTGGCAGTGGATCACATGGAGACATATGGCATCCCCGCCAGCATCACCATGGGGCAAGCTATCCTCGAGTCGGGATATGGTAATGGTTACCTCGCGCGTGTGGCAAACAACCACTTCTGCATCAAGTGCAAGGGTTCGTGGACAGGTGCTACGATAACACATGCAGACGACAACCCCGATGACTGCTTCCGCGTCTATGAGACTGCCGAGGACTCGTTCCGCGACCATGCCGACTTCCTTAATAGCGGCAGCCGCTACGACTTCCTCTTTGCCTACGACGCTGACGACTACACAAATTGGGCGAAGGGTCTCAAGAAGGCGGGCTATGCAACAGCCCCCGACTATGCTGACCGTCTTATCGGTGTTATCGAGCGCTACAACCTCCACCTTCTCGACAAGAAGAATGGTATCGAGAAGTATGACGAGTACCTCGCTAAGCGCGCAGACATAGACCTATCTGCACTACAGCAGAGCGAAACACCCAAAGATGTGCTCCCAGAGGCTCCCGTCACCGCTCCTGAGGAGGCTACACATGCCGATATCGCTACTGCATATGCCGATAGTGGCATCGACCCCAACAACTTCCGTGTTACGATAAATGCATACAAGGGATACAATGTCTATCTCACCAACCGCGCACACTACATCGTGGCGAAGAAGGGTGATACCTACGAGTCGTTGGCTAATGTCTTCTCTATCTCTGCGGGCAACCTACGTCGCTTCAACGACGTGGCACGCAAGGTGCAGCTCGAGGAGGGTGACATCGTCTATATCGAGCGCAAGCTCCCCTCATGGATGGGTGAGGAGTTGTTGCACGTAGTGAAGGATGGCGAGACGCTCCACGACATTTCGCAGCTCTACGGCATACGTCTAAAGAGCCTAACCAAGCAGAATAGCTTGCGCAGCAACACGCCTCTCACGTCAGGTCGCACAATACGTATCCAGAAGTGGTAGTAGCATAGAGCACCCAAGCCGCGCATATTTAATTGATAATTTATAGAATATCCCTATATATGAGTACGTTACGAGAGAAAATCCTTGAGGCTATAGTCAAGAAATCGACCCTCAAGCAGCAGATTTTCGACAACACATTTTCGACATTTAACGATCTTAAGGAGACCCTATTTGAGATGGCCTCAGAGATTGACGATGAGCTTGATGGTAAGCTCGACCGCCGCGTGCGTATCGAGTACCGCGACCGTGGTAAGTTTGAGGCGCAGTTGCAGGTGGCTTCCGACATCCTCCTTGTGCAGATGCACACCGATGTCTTCGAGTTCGACTCAAACCACATCATCTGGCAGAATAGCTACGTGCAGAGCAACCGAGACAATTCTTATGTGGGTGTAATAAACATCTACAACTTCCTCTCTGACTCGCTCAAGTACAACCGTAATGCCGATGAGGGCTACCTCATTGGTCGCATCTTCATCAACCGCGAGAAGTGCTTCTGGGTGGAGGGTAAGCGTCAGACTCTTGTGCGCCCCATGGCCTTTGGTAACAAGAAGATTGACCGCGAGGCACTCGTATCTATCATCGAGACTGCTATCAACTACTCGCTCAACTTCGACTTGCTCATGCCTCCCTACGAGGAGAATATCCGCGTTACGGTTGACCAGTTTAATTCTAAGCTCGATAACTCGAAGTTCACTACGGGTAAACGCTTGAGCTACGACTTCTCTATAGATGATATCTAAACGCTGTCTTGTTGGCTCGGCATTTAGACGGAAAACCTATTATAGAATAACTAAAACCTGAGACTATATGAAAAGACTATTTACAACATTTGTGATGCTTCTCGCGGCGGCGACTGCTATGGCGCAGGTTAGCTATCTCGAGATGGTCGAGGCGCGTGAGGTGCCCGCTAAGTACATCGCACCTGGCTCGCTCACTCCCGTGGAGGGTACACACCAGTATATGGAGCTCGATGGCCGTAATGTGGTGCTCTACGACTACAACAAGGAGTCGGAGGGTGAGGTAGTATTCACCACCGACAACCTCATCATGTCGTACAAGAAATCGCCCGACGGCACTATGGCGCTCTACGAGAAGTGGGAGGGTGAGTCACCCCGCAAGGAGATATATCGCCACTCGTTCACTTCGGACTACTACATCGCATGTCCCGATGGCTCGACAATCAAGATTGACGACGTACGTGACATATCATTCTCGCCCGACAATCGCTTCCTTGCGATGAGCTACAACAACGACATCTTCGTCTATGATCTCGTGACAAACGAGATATATAACATCACCTCGGATGGCGAGTGGAACCACATCATCAACGGTACTACCGACTGGGTGTATGAGGAGGAGTATGGCTTCACCAAGGCATACGCATTCTCTAACGACGGTCGCGAGATTGCATACCTCAAGTTTGACGAGAGCCGTGTTAAGGAGTTCGAGATGATGCGCTTTGATAACACGCTCTACAACAAGGCGTACAGCTTCAAGTATCCCAAGGCTGGTGACGACAACTCTATCGTTACGCTCCATGTCTATGACCTCTATAGCGGCGAGACACGCGAGGTGCCCGTAGGTGACAACACCGACCAGTATATCCCACGCCTCGGCTACACACCCGCAGGCAACCTATTCTTCTATCGCGTCAACCGCCTCCAGAACCACTTCGAAGTGGTCATGGTTGAGGCTGATGGCACACAGCGCGTTATCTACAACGAGAAGGATGAGCGCTACGTAGAGCGCCCCAACGAGGCTACAATCACCTTCATCGACAACGACCGCTTCATCGTGCGTGAGGAGACCACAACAGGCTGGTTCCACCTCTACCTCCACTCTGTGACTGAGGGTCGCCTCAATGCTATCACAGCGGGCGAGTGGGAGGTGACTGAGCTTGTCGGCCTCTCTGCTGACCACAACACCGTCTACTACATGTCTACCGAGAAGTCGCCCCTCGAGCGCCACCTCTACTCTGTAAACATTGACGGCAAGAAGAAGCAGTGCTTGCTCTCTAAGCCTGGCTACTGGCGCGTATATCCTTCTGCAGATATGAAGTTCTTCGCTGCGGAGCACTCAGCAACAGACTGCTATCCCACAGCTGCGGTATATAACGCTAAGGGTAAGGAGGTGCGCTCGTTGATGCTCGAGAAGAAGAGCAACGCTAAGCCCGCATACCAGCGTAATTATGAGACATTTACCACTGAGCGTGGCGATGAGTTGCAGTACTACCTCATCTACCCCGAGGACTTCAATCCATCGAAGAAGTATCCTGTGCTCATCACGCAGTACTCTGGTCCTGGCTCACAGCAGATTGAGAACCGCTACACCACCGACTGGGAGGAGACCCTCGCACGCAACGGCTATATCGTAGCATGCTGTGACGCTCGTGGTACTGGCTACCGCGGCGAGGAGTACAAGAAGGTGACCTACGCAAACCTCGGTAACGCTGAGGTCGAGGATCAGATCTCATTTGCCCGCCACCTCGCACGCCAGGAGTATATCGACGCTTCGCGCGTAGGTATCTACGGCTGGTCTTATGGTGGCTTCATGGCACTCGGCTGCGCACTCAAGGGTGACGGCATCTTCAAGGTAGCTATCGCCGTAGCTCCCGTGACCTCATGGCGCTACTACGACTCTATCTACACTGAGATTTACAACGGCCTTCCCTCACTCAACCCTGAGGGTTACGACAATAACTCGCCCATCAACTTCGCTGACCGCCTCTCTGATAAGACACGACTCCTTATCATCCATGGTACAGCCGACGACAATGTACATTTCCAGAATACCATCGAGATGTGTCGCGCTCTCAACCGCTCAGCTAAGCAGTACGACATGATGGTATATCCCGACCAGAACCACTCTATGCGCCCCAATGACATGGTCAACGTGCGTCAGAAGATGGTGGATTATTGCCTCGAAAACCTATAATTTGTTGTGATAAGCCGCAATCTGCGGCACATCCCTAAAAGTAGACCACCCAGGGCTGTACTACTCTGTACTATCCCTGGGCGGTCTCTTTTGTGATGCACCACATCTCACGGCTTCTAACAACAAATTATTTCTTGTGATAGCGGCGCATCTGCAGCGCTTCAATTAAAGTCCTAAATGGAATGTACGAAAAAGTACTATCCATCCAGGGCTTTTTCATGTCGAGGCCACATCTAACCCCTTCTGACAAGAAATTATTTCTTATCTCCCTAACTTCCTTAAATTCTCTAAACTCCCTAATCTCCCTAATCTCCTTAACTTCCTTATTCTCCCTAATTTCGTGAATTACCGCAAATTGTTGGCATGAGATTTTATAATCTCACAAAAATGATGTATATTTGCAGACTAAATTTACATTATTGAATATTAAGTTGTCGCGACAGATGAAGAACATTCGCAACTTTTGCATTATAGCACACATCGACCACGGTAAGAGTACCCTTGCCGACCGTCTATTGGAGAAGACCAACACCTTGAACCAGCGTGAGATGCAGGCGCAGGTGCTCGACGACATGGACCTCGAGCGCGAGAAGGGTATTACCATCAAGAGTCACGCCATCCAGATGGAGTACAACTCACGCAGTGGTCAGAAATATACGCTCAACCTTATCGATACCCCAGGACACGTTGACTTTTCATACGAGGTGTCGCGCGCTATCGCATCATGTGAGGGTGCACTCCTCGTCGTGGATGCCACACAGGGTATTCAGGCACAGACAATCTCGAACCTATACCTCGCACTTGGTCAGGATCTCGAGATTATCCCCGTGCTCAATAAGATCGATTGCGAGTCGGCGATGATTGACGAGGTGAAGGACCAGATTATCGATCTTATAGGCTGCAAGGATGAGGATATTCTCTTGGCGTCGGGTAAGACGGGTCAGGGTGTTGAGGATGTCCTCGAGGCTATTATTGAGCGTATCCCCGCTCCCCAGGGTGATGAGAACGCGCCACTTCAGGCCCTTATCTTCGACTCTGTGTTCAACCCCTTCCGTGGCGTTATCGCCTACTTCCGTGTCTTCAACGGCACAATCCGCAAGGGCGACCATGTTAAGTTCTTCAACACGGGTAGCGAGTACGATGCCGACGAGATTGGCGTTTTGAAGCTCAAGATGCAGGAGCGTGGCGAGATTAAGGCAGGCGATGTAGGTTACATCTGCTCGGGTATCAAGAACTCGACCGATGTTAAGGTGGGTGATACAATCACCGCTGTTGCAAACCCCTGCACCGAGGCTATCGCGGGCTTCGAGGATGTAAAGCCCATGGTCTTCGCGGGTGTTTACCCCGTTGAGGCGGACCAGTATGAGGACCTCCGTGCATCGCTCGAGAAGCTTAAGCTCAACGACGCATCGCTCACATTCGAGCCCGAGAGCTCTCTTGCCCTCGGCTTCGGCTTCCGTTGCGGCTTCCTCGGCCTCCTCCACATGGAGATTATCCAGGAGCGCCTATACCGTGAGTTCGACATGGATGTAATCACTACCGTGCCTAACGTGTCGTATCACATCACAACAACTCAGGGCGAGGAGCTCGAGGTACACAACCCCTCAGGTCTCCCCGAGATTACTAAGGTGGCAAAGATTGAGGAGCCCTATATCCTCGCACAGATAATCACCAAGGCCGACTTCCTCGGCAATGTCCTCAAGCTCTGCATCGACAAGCGTGGCGTGATGAAGAACCAGACGTTCATCACCCAGGACCGCGTGGAGGTGAACTTCGAGATGCCACTTTCGGAGATTGTCTTCGACTTCTACGACAAGCTCAAGAGTATCTCTAAGGGCTATGCATCATTCGACTACCACCGTACTGGTTATCAGTTGAGTAAGCTTGCGAAGCTTGATATTCTCCTCAATGGCGAGGCTGTCGATGCCCTCTCGTCACTTATCTATGCCGACCACGCCTACGACTTCGGTCGCAAGATGTGCGAGAAGCTTAAGGAGCTCATCCCCCGCCAGCAGTTCGACATCGCCATCCAGGCTGCTATCGGCGCGAAGATTATCGCCCGCGAGACCGTGAAGGCTGTGCGTAAGGATGTTACCGCAAAGTGTTATGGTGGTGATATCTCGCGTAAGCGTAAGCTCCTCGAGAAGCAGAAGGCGGGTAAGAAGCGTATGCGCCAGATTGGTTCGGTTCAGGTGCCACAGTCTGCCTTCCTTGCTGTTTTGAAGATGGATTAATTTCTTGTGATAAGGGGTGGATTGAGGCCCCTAACTAAAATTTCGGCAATGGGACGTACGATTGGTACTACCCATCGCCGAAAATTTTCAATCACTGAATACTATATCCAATTCCTACTAAAACTTACTAAAACCTATAACTATGAAAAAGATTGTACTATCGCTCCTTTTTGCGATGAGCCTGTTCACTCTTTCAGCACAGGGTTACGTCCCCTCTGAGGAGGTGCGTCGCTCGCAGCAGGAGTTCTCCGAGGACCGCTTCGGTATCTTCATCCACTGGGGTATCTACAGCATGTATGCCCAGGGTGAGTGGTACTTGCAGAATGCGCAGGGCATTCAGCGCGATGAGTATGCCAAGGCTGCCGATGCCTTCTATCCCCACCGTTTCGATGCTAAAGAGTGGGTGGCAGCAATCAAGGCCTCGGGTGCTAAATATATCTGTTTCACAACACGTCACCACGATAGCTTCTCGATGTGGGACACTGCAGAGTCGGAGTTTAACATTGTGGATGCTACGCCCTTTAAGCGCGACGTACTTAAGGAGTTAACTGACGAGTGCCACAAGCAGGGTATTGCCGTACACCTCTACTACTCGCACGCCGATTGGTCGCGCGACGACTACCCACGTGGTCGTACAGGTTGGGGCGTTGCAGGCCGCGACTATACCAAGATGAGCTGGGATAGCTACTTCACCTTTATGAACAACCAGATTACGGAGTTGCTCACAAACTATGGCCCTATCCGCGCTATGTGGTTCGACGGCTGGTGGGATCACCAGGAGGATGCTACGCCTTTCGATTGGCACCTCGACGAGCAGTATGCTCTTGTGCACGGCTTGCAGCCCTCGTGCATGGTAGCCAACAACCACCATGTGACACCTTTCGAGGGTGAGGATATCCAGATTTTTGAGCGCGACCTTCCCGGTGAGAACTCTCACGGCCTCTCTGGTCAGGATATCAGTAAGTTACCACTCGAGACTTGCCAGACAATGAACGGCATGTGGGGCTATAAGGTTGTAGATCAGAACTATAAATCTACAAATACGCTTATTCGCTACCTCGTAAGCACAGCGAGCAAGGGCGCAAACCTGCTCCTTAACGTAGGCCCTCAGCCCAATGGTGAACTTCCCGCAGTTGCTGTGGAGCGCATGAAGGAGATGGGCGAGTGGATGAAGGTAAATGGCGAGTCGGTTTATGGCACTACGGCTGGTGACATCCCACAGCAGGATTGGGGTTGTACAACACGTAAGGGTGACCGCCTCTATGTTCACATCTTCGAGCTCAACTACGACATGTTGTACCTCCCCTTGGAGTACAAAGTAGTATCGGCAAAGGCTCTTGAGGATGGTAAGGAGCTTAAGTTCCAGCGCGTCAAGGGTGGCATACTTTTGGAGGTAGGCAAAGTGCAGGATAGGGCAGACTACGTAGTAGAGCTTATCACAAAGTAGCAAAATAAATAGTGAAAAATATTAATAATTATCGCAATCCACGGTTGTAGATTGCGATTTTTTTTATATCTTTGCGCGATTAACGCGCGAATGCACAATGGACGTTTTGACGCGTGAAGCAGAAAATTACATAAATAACAATAACTAAACTTTTTAACAATGCAGATTAAAGGTATTATTAAGTGGCTGGTGTTGATCTTAGGTCTCGCCTGCATCTGGCAGTTGTCATTTACCTTTGTTACTCGCAAAATCGAGGCAGAGGCAGAGGCACAGTCTAATCCCAAGGCTTACCTTGATGGTAAGTGGGATGAGAAGGTCTTCATGGGTTATACCTATGGAGAGTGTAAGTCTAAGGAGTTGAACCTCGGTCTTGACCTCAAGGGTGGTATGAACGTTACCCTCGAGATCCAGGCAGCTGACGCTGTTCGTGTTCACGCTTTGGAGAATATCGACAAGAACAATGTTGACCTCGTAGCAAACATCGAGGCAGCTATCAATGCAGCAAAGAAGGAGTCTTCAGATGCTGCAGTTATCGAGACATTCCTCAACAAGCTCTCATCAGACGACCTCGTAACTATCTATGGCACTACAGAGAAGTCTGAGATTGCTGACAACTTGGAGACTTACATCGAGAGCTCTGTAGAGAACATGGACCGTGTGCTCCACGAGCGTATCGACCTTCTTGGCGTTATCCAGCCCAACATTCAGCGCATTAGCGAGACAAACCGTATCTTGGTTGAGTTGCCTGGTGTTGACGACCCCGAGAGCGCAGCAAAGCTTCTTGCTTCAACTGCATCACTCGAGTTCTGGGAGGTATGCGAGATCTCTACAACAAGCGAACTCTACGACTTCTTCTACAACGGCAATGCTGACAAGGTTGTTGCTGAGGCACTTGAGTCTGAGGAGGGTAGCCTCTTCTCTTCACTCCTCGTTAGAGAGTATCCTTACAAGGATCGTGAGGGTAAGATACAGTCTGCTCCTGTAGGTGGTTACATCGTAGCTGCTGCTGACAAGGAGAACATGGCTAAGATCAACGAGTACCTCCAGCTTGATGGCGTTAAGGCTATGATTGCCAGCGATGTTAAGCTCGCTTGGTCAAACAAGAACTCTTTGGACGGTACACGCGGCGGTATCTTCACACTCTACGCACTCCAGGGTAACGGTGGCTTGGTTCCAGCAATGGACGGTTCAGGCATCGTTGAGGCTTCGGCTAACTCTGGTCAGTTCGGTGGCTTCGAGGTATCTATGACAATGAATAGCAAGGCTGCTGCTGAGTGGGGTAACCTCACTGAGAAGAACATCGGTAAGCCCCTTGCAATCGTTATGGATAACGTCGTTTACTCTGCACCTAATGTAAACGATCGTATCGACGGTGGTCGCTCATCAATCACTGGTGGTTTCACTGCACAGGAGGCTGAGGACCTTGCAAACGTTTTGAACTCTGGTAAGGTTCCTGCACCTGCAACAATCATCTCTCAGGAGATTGTTGGTCCATCACTCGGTGCTGACTCTATCATGGCAGGCCTTATCTCATTCGCTATCGCATTCGTGCTCGTGCTCATCTACATGGCATTCTTCTATCGTACAGCGGGTTGGATGGCTAACGCAGCCCTCTTGTTCAATGTATTGTTGCTCATGGGTGTGCTCGTATCTACAGGCGCAGTGTTGACACTTCCCGGTATCGCAGGTATCGTGCTTACTATGGGTATGGCTGTGGATGCTAACGTTATCATCTTCGAGCGTATCAAGGAGGAGTTGCGTGGTGGTAAGGGCTTGATGCTCGCTATCAAGGATGGTTTCTCTAACGCATACTCTGCAATCATCGACGGTAACCTCACAACAATCATCACTGGTGCCGTTCTCTTCTTCTTCGGTACAGGTCCTGTTAAGGGCTTCGCTACAACCCTCGTACTCGGTATCATCACTTCGCTCTTCTGCTCTATCTTCATCACTCGCGTATTGCTCGAGGGTCGTGCAGAGCGTCGTGGCACTTGCTCATTCTCATCTAAGTTCTCAGAGAACTTCTTGCAGAATGTTAAGTTCTCATTCATTGACAAGCGTAAGTTCTCATACATCATCTCAGGTGTTCTTATCCTTGCGTCTGTTATCTCTATCGTAGTTCGCGAGAATAGCTTCAACCTCGGTATCGACTTCACTGGTGGTCGCCACTATGTTGTTAAGTTCGACCAGACTGTAAGCGAGGATGATGTACGTGACGCTATCGAGGCTGCATTTGAGGGCGAGAGCGCTGCAAACAAGTCAGTAGATGTTGCTCGTATCGGTAACGTTGCGGATAACACATTCCGTATCAAGACTCAGTTCGAGCCTACTGTTCCCGTTCTTGACGAGACAGCTACAGCTGAGCAGATTGCTAACAACAATGCTAACTACATCCTTGAGGAGACTCTCTACAACGCATTGAAGGGCCTCTATGCAAATCAGGAGATGGAGTTGAATGACTTCCGCACTATCACTGAGGAGCATCCTTACGGTATCGAGAGCAGCCAGCAGGTTGGTGGTACTATCTCTGGTGAGATGACACGCAACTCAGTAATCGCTGTTGTTATCTCGCTCCTCGCTATCGGTATCTACATCGCTATCCGTTTCCGCCGTTGGCAGTGGGCTTTGGGTGCTACAGCAGCCTTGGCACACAACGCATTCCTTGTAATCGGTATCTTCTCTATGCTCTATAGCGTGATGCCTTTTGCAATGGAGATCAACCAGGCGTTCATCGCAGCGATCCTTACAATCATTGGTTACTCTATCAACGATACAGTGGTTATCTTCGACCGTATTCGTGAGTACATTGGTCTCTATCCTAAGCGTGATATCAAGACCAACATCGACAACGCTATCTGCGCTACATTGTCACGTACAGTGAATACATCAATGACTACTTTGGTAACCCTCTTGGCTATCTTCTTCTTCGGTGGTGAGACCATCCGTGGTTTCGTCTTCGCGTTGATCTTGGGTGTTGTAATCGGTACATACTCTTCAGTATTTATCGCTACACCTATCGCATACGACTGCCAGCGTAAGAAGGCTGCTAAGTTGGCTGCTGCTGAGGAGAAGTAATTTCTTGTGATAGAGGCGCATCTGCGCCGCTTCAATCAAATCCACCAATGGGATGTACGCTTTAGTACTACCCATTGGTGGATTTTTCATGTCAGCGACACATCTCCGCCCCTCTGACAAGAAATTGGGTATCGGTGCTAATCAAATATGCTATCTATGACCCTCTCTATTTTTGCTATTTCATACAGAAAACTGCATATTTTATACATTATATATAAAATAATTTTGCAGTAACACTTTCGCGTGCTACCTTTGTTGTAACAAAACCGAGCAATGGCAAAGCAACTAATCATATCGACAGCAAACGACCTGGTGCAGATAGCGCCAGAGCACGTCGTATATATCTCTTCCGACGGTAACTACTCGACACTCGTGCAGACCGACGGCGAGATGCGTATGATATCCTATCAGCTCGGCCAGATCGAGAAGATGATATCCGAGCAGCTCGGCAAAGAGTATGGTCGATTATTCATCCGCATCGGTAAGAGTATCATCATCAACCGCTCCTACGTCTATTACATAAACGTCACAAAGCAGAAGCTCACCCTCTCCGACATCCGCACATTCAGCCACACAGTGTCGGCATCGAAGGAGGCGTTGAAGCAGCTAAAGGAGGAGATTGAAAAGAGCATAAAGTAACTATGAGTAAGAAAGAGAGATACGACGATATCAGTGATGACGAGATTCGCATTATTGGTCACTCTGACGAGCCTCGCAACACGAAGCGTGTGGTGTTTATTGCCCTCGCCGTGGTTGCCATTGTGGGTGCCGCGCTTGCCCTAATCTTTGTGGGTGGTAATGACACCCCTGCACCCGAGACCGAGCCGCAGATACCCATATATGGCGAGGAGCCTATGGTTGTGGAGGAGGCAGAGGCTCTCCATCCTATGCGCCTATCGCGCATAGAGGTTGCGGCGGCGGAGCGTGGCTTTGTGGAGTTGCGCGACACGACAATAAACGATGTGCCCCTACGCATCTACATCCCCCACAATGCCGAGTTGACGCTGCATGTAGGTAAGGTGGATAGGGAGGATAAAGAGATTGTCTATACCGCCGAGGCGGCATTTATACGTGCCGATAACCACGCCATCCTCGGTGCCTTTGTCCTTAAGGGCGAGCCTTTGGCATGGGGTCTCTCGATGCGTGGCTACTGCGCCTCCATTGATGGTGAGGTGACAGTAGGTGTTGCTGATAACTCACCCCTCTTCGAGGAGGCAATAAATAGAGGTGGTTACTTCTTCCGTCAGTACCCCTTGGTTGACAATGGTAAGTTTGTGGCAAACGAGCCCAAGAACAAGTCTGTGCGTCGCGCTATATGTGAACGCAAGGACGAGATATTCATGGTTGAGAGTCTTGCGAAGGAGTCGTTCCACGATTTTACGCAGGCCCTCGTAGACCTCGGTGTGGATAATGCCGTAAATCTTGCTGGTAGCGAGGCCTATGGCTGGGCGCTGGACCACAATGGCGAGAAGCATGAGTTTGGCACGCCCAACTTCTACACAGGTCGTGGCAGGATGCCAAAAAATACAAACTACATCGTATGGAGGGTTGCTGAGAGTGGGGGAGAGAGCCTCGTACAAGAGTAGCAAATTATACATCAGCAAGCAATTCATACACCCCAACGCATGTTTCATACAGCCGAGCCCAAAAGGTTCGGCTGTGTTGTTTTTTAGTTGCATATTTGCGTAGCAACAAACAATAAAAAACACAATATCATGAAGCATCGTTTTACACTTTTTGCCGCCTTAGTGGTTCTGCTTATGGCGGCTGTTGCCTGCAGTGCTACGCAGGGTGGTGGGAACCCCAAAAGAGAGAAGTTGGAGCCCACAAACGCAATCTATCATTGGAAGGGTAGCTACAACCCCAACGCCGAGGAGTATGCCTTTATGGAGGAGCATGAGATTGGTCGCCTCTACATCCGCCTCTTCGACATCGCTGCCGAGTACAACGCCGCAGAGCAGCGTATGGAGGCGGTGCCCATTGCCACCACGCGCTTCGATGCCGCAGTGCCCTACGATGTTGAGGTAGTGCCCGTAACATATATCACCGTTGAGGGCTTGCGTCAGATGGAGGATTATGAGGCCTACTATGCTGGTGTTATCGTTGAGCGTATGATGGCCATGGCGTCGTACAACGAGCTGGGTGACATCAAGGAGATACAGTACGACTGCGACTGGACCGAGAGCACACGCCACATATTCTTTGCCCTCTGCCAGGAGACCTGCGATATGCTCCACGAGCGAGGCATGAAACTGAGCGTTACGGTGCGTCTACACCAGATGCGTGAGGAGGCACCCATGGCAGACCGAGGCGTGTTGATGCTCTACAATACGGGCAGTCTGCGTAGCGCTAAAACGCGCAACTCCATCCTCGACATCAGCGATATAGAGCCATACCTCCGAAAGCGCAACTACCCCTTCCCGTTGGATTATGCCTACCCAACATTTGGCTGGGGCGTAGTCTTCAACGAGGGTCGCTTTAGCCACCTCGTAACGAACTACGACGGCGTGGAACTCGGCGATGGCGAGACCATGCGTGTGGAGCGCCCAACGACCGAAGAGATACTCGAGGTCAAGCGCCGCGTAACAAAGGCCTTTGGCAAGCCACATCAGGCTAATATCATCTACCACCTTGATTCTAACCAACTTAACAACTACACCGACGATGAGATTAATGAGATATTTGCTCGCAATTAGCCTTATGGTAGTGCCCCTTGTGGCTGATGCTTGCTGGCACCCCTGGACACTATACAATAGCACCTCGCTCTTCCGCCTCGACAACAATAAGAGTGAGAGTAAGAATATAAGAGAGACAAACTGCCGCCACTGGCAGAGCCTTACACATAGAGACATCCCTATAGAGGATATTGAGTATGTGGTCTACACAATGCCTCTTGCGGAGTATGAGGCCTTCTATGCTATGGCGGTGTACTATGAGGATAACGCCTTTGCGCAGTGGATAAAGCGCAACGACCCCGAGATTATGGATTTTCTGCTTCTTGCCAAGCGCAACGAGCATATGCGCTTTCAGTATAGCTCGAAGTGGTACTATCCCACGATGAAGGTAGGAGGTCCCGTGTCGCTCGAAGAGATTGTCGAGCAGTCGCTTGGTAGTCAGTCGGTGCGTCTGCGCGACCGCTATCTGTTGCAGGCTGTGCGTGCGCTCACGACCTTGAAGCGCTACGACGAGTGCTTGGAGTTGTGGGATAGGGAGATTTCGCTGCTACCTAAGGATAACTTTATGCGCAGACTCTGCTACGAATATATCGCTGGAGCATACTACCATACGGGCGATGTCGAGAGGGCTATGCTTATGTTCGCCTCTTATGGCGACACGGGCTCGATGTACTACATTGCCAAGCAGCAAGATATGGATTTGACTACGGTTGATATCATCCGCTATAGCTATCTGAGTGGTGCCCCCTTGTCGAAGTTTAGTAGCGATATTCGTAAGATGATTGTCAACGCTGAGACCTTCCCCGTAGTCTATGAGTTTGGTGATAAACCCGTCGTTACGGATGAAATTTTGGCCATTCGTGACCTCGCCATCGAGGCGGGTAATAACCCCAACTGTGCTGACCGTGCGCAGTGGCTCTACATCGCTGCCTACATCTATACGCAGCAGGGCTTGTATGCCAATGCCAAGCCCATCGTGGCAAAGGCTGAGGCTGCACCCGCATCGGACTATATGAAGGAGTCTATCAAGGTGCTAAGCATCTATCTTGATGCCCTCACAGCTACCTATAACGCAGCATACGAGGAGCGTCTCTTTGAGCAGATTAGGTGGTTTGAAGAGAGGGTGCGCCTCGATTTTAATAGCGATGATTACGATTACTGTATGTGGCATGACTTCTCGGAGAACTATTGGTATAGTAGCATGACGCGCATCCTATCCTACACCGTGGCACCTCGCTACCTCGAGATGGGTAATCCCGCGCGAGCGTTGCAGCTGATGAACTTCGCGGATTATCTGCCATATAAATATGTCACATCCATAGACTATTATGTCGATAATGATTATGGCTATTGGTGGACATCGAGCAATATTGAGGAGTACCGCAGGGAGCGTGGGACATTCAACAGTATTGACTACTCAACATGGTTCTTCAATACAATAAATAAGCAGACTCCCGATGCTGCTATCGCATACGTCGAGCGTGCTTTGAACCCCATTTCGGAGTTTGACCGCTACCTCAACGATGTGGGCTATACCTCGCCTGACTTCCTATACGACATCGTGGGTACGCTCTGCTTGCGTCATATGCGTTACCAGGAGGCTGAGCGCTACTTCTCGCTCGTTAGTTTCGACTATCAGTATATGCTCAACGTGATGCTCAAACGCGACCCATTTGATGCACTTTGCTTGGCGGGTGATCGCATCTCCGACTTCCGCTACAGCTTTGCCTCTACCATGGCAGCATTGGAGCGTGGTATGGAGGTTACAACCGACCATAACCGTCGTGCGCAACTACTTCTAAAGTTTGGCATCGGCATGGGTAATTCGGTGACCGTATGCTGGCAGCTCACCCACTATGGTCATAGTTACGAGGATAGCTGGAAGAATAATGATGTCACTCGGGCAGTGCACTCCAAGGCTATTCACTCGATAAACGAGGCGTTGTTGATGTTCACAGATGATGAGCTCAAGGCAGAGGCGCTATACGCCTTGGGTCGCTTCCGTACGGTTGCCTACGAATTCAGTCATACGGAGAAGGCGAAGTATGTGCGTCGCCATTGCGACAATTATGTTGACTATACGCCCGCATTCTTTGCAAAGTATTAATTTCCCCCCCCCTTAAAAAAATAATAGCGAGGTAGCTTCATGCACCTCGCTATTATTTTTATACCTTCATCACATTCTCAATGCCCATGTCCTTAATCTTTTTGAGCATCTCGTCGTTGTTATCCGAGACAACCAAGAGTTTATCTCCTGGTAGCAACTGTGTCAAGCCCTTGGGCACGAAGTACTTCTCGTTGCGATAGACCATAACGACAAGCGTATGTCCCGGCAGACGAATATCCTTGAGTGTATCACCCTTTTTGAGCAGTGCCTCGTTTACCTCAATCTCCGAGAACTCGCTTCGTATGTGGTCGGGTACGGTGAGCTTGAAGGTGTGCTGTGGCTCGGCATACGAGAGCTTAAGCCAGTTTGCCATGCTACTAACCGTCGTGCCCTGCACAAGTAGTGATATGATGGTCACGAGGAATACCACATTAAATATATACTCTGAGCCCTCGACGTCGTGTGTTACGGTGTAGAGCGCAAAGATAATGGGCACAGCGCCACGCAGACCCACCCACGATGCATAAGCACGTGCGCGCTTAGAGAATTGGCGGAAGGGAGCCATACATATAAGCGTCGATATGGGGCGTGCCACAATAATCATGAATGCTCCAATCGCCAAGGCCATGAGATATACATCTGGCTGTATAAGCTCGTGAATATTTACCATAAGGCCGAGCAGGAGGAATAGGATGATCTGCAACAGCAGCGTGAACGAGTCGAAGAAGGTGCTCAGCATATTGCGATAGACGATGCGGAAGTTACCCACAACAAGACCTGCGATATAGACCGCGAGGTAGCCGTTGCCGTATGCAATAGTAGTAAACGAGTAGGTGAAGAATGCCGAGGCGAGCAGCAACACCGAGTAGAGCGAAGGGTTGCTACGGATGTTTATGCGGTTCATAATCCACACCGTAGCGCGACCAAAGCCGTAGCCGAGGGCTGCACCCACGACCATCTGCACTACGAATGTGCCCACGGCATTTGCCCAGTTTAAGCCATCACTGCCCGTCGCTATGCCCACGAGCATAACGGTAAGGATATAGGCCATGGGGTCGTTACTACCACTCTCCAACTCCAACAGCGGGCGTAGGTTCTGGCGCAATCCCTGCTTCTTGGTGCGGAGTATCGAAAAGACTGATGCAGAGTCGGTTGACGACATCGTCGCGGCGAGCAACAAGGCAATGGGGAAGGGTAGGGTGAAGCCTAAGTAGGGAGCTGCGAAATAGATGAACGAGCCCACAATTACCGCAGTGAGTACTACGCCCAGCGTTGCCATAACAATGCCTGGGGCCATGATGGGGCGTATGTCGGCGAACTTCGTGTCCATACCGCCCGAGAAGAGTATGATGCACAGAGCAATCATGCCTATAAACTCAGCAAACTCCACCGCTGCGGGCGAGTCCACCGATACCCAGTCGTAGTGGCCAAAGAGCATGCCCACACCCAAAAAGAGTAGCAACGCTGGGGCTCCAAGACGGTATGCCGCCTTACCCGCAAGCACTGCAACGAAGAGTAGTAGGGCTGCTACAAGCAGAAAGTTCTCGTTCAACATACTTATTTCCAATATATTCTAAATTCAAAACTCACTATATCCGATAGTTGTGGGCTGCTATCATCACACGCCTATCTACGATTGGATAATCGTCACCTTGTCCACCATGATGTGCTCGAATATGGCGTACTCATAGAGTGCCAATGCCACTATCGAACCATCCTTGCTGCGACACTCTGCGACTATCAGCGTAGATATGTTGGATGTCTCTACGGCCTCAAGGCGATTGTAATCCTTAGCCGCGATTACCGCCTTAAGCTCCGCTGCCTTGTCGAGTGTGTAGTATCGCTCTCGATAGCTCATGTAGCTCCTCGAGGGTGTGTGGTATGGCGCGGTGTCGTGGCTAATGTAGCGCATCATCACAACACACAGCCCATAGAGCGATAACACTCCGCCACAAACGATAAGTGCTATCTCGAGTGTTCCCTCCTTGGTGCTTGGCATAAGGAGGGCGGTAAGCAATAGTGCCACACCCACGATGGCAGTAATAACGGGTCTTGTAATTGGGCGGCGTCGTGGCTGCACAACGCCATTGGGCAAGGCATATAGTGCCTCGCAAATCTCTTGTCTAATCATAAAAATGTCTATTTAGTCGGTTTATACTCTGGTTGTGCCTCATGCGTGGCTCTGGTTTGGGGTAGTATAAAGCGGGCTAAATAATCAATCTCCGTAGTCGGCAGATGTAGTGGTGTCGGGCTATGGAGACAAACAATATTTTATGGTTATACAATCCGTATCGTGTGGCGGTGGTGGTGCTGTCAATAGCTGTTGCCACCCTTTGGTGCACAGGTGTACGCTCGGCATTGCGCGATACGCTGTGAAGCGTGCGTACCTCGGGCGTCAATGTTCGGGGTGTTGAGCTATTGGTGGTAATAGCTGCACTATTGTTGTCGCACTCCACCAGCACTATCTCTTCGCGCTCGGTGGTGGCGTGGTGTGTCACATCGTAGCCTGCGGCTTGCTCCAATACGGCAGCACGACACTCCACAGTGAAGAGCGTCGTAAATGCCATGATTAGGAGCGTGGCAAGGTATGTGTGACGAGCCTTTATCATTGAGCCACAAAGGTATAGGTTATCGTGCCCACATTGCTTACAGGGGCATTGGGGTCGATGTTAAATATCGTGCCAGCGTTGAGTGCCGCCTTGCGGGCTATCTCGTTGAGCGTGCTATTTGACGACTCCTTGACCACGGCACTCTTAACCGTGCCATTGCGGTCCACTCTCACCTCCAAGACCACATATCCACCCTCCTTGGCGAGGTAGGCGGGCTTGTAGAGGCTGGCGCGTGCGGTGCGTGCAACCTTCTTGTTACCACTCACATAGTTGATGTCGTACGATACTGTCACAGCACCCTTGAAGTTTTTATCCTTGCCATCGCCCTTCTTGCCACCCGAGCCATTACCCGAGCCGCCCTTGCCGATGCCGTTAGCCTCGCGCATGCCGCTCTCGTAGTCGCTACGGTTCGATGCCATGTCCGAGGCAATCTTATCCATCATCTGCTGCGTCTCGTTGTCGTAGTTCTGGCTCTCGGCGCCTCCCTCCTCGGCAGACTCGTTAGACTGCACATTCTTAACCTGCTGCACGGCGGCCAAGCGACGGTCTATCTCCTCTTGCAGTTTATCGCGCTGCTGCTTTAGCTTCTCCACCTCCTCGGGTGTGGGCTCTTCGTCCACAAACTCGATGATATATTCGATGGGTGGAATCACCACATTTACACGTGCAGTAGCAATCCACACGCCACCGATGAGTATAGATATGATGACGGCAACAAAGCCGAGACGATGGCTGTAGAGCCACTCGCCGAAGCTCTCGGAGCGCGTATCTCCAAGCTCTATATGGGGGCGACGACGCGGCCTTGGTGGCTGGCCTGTTGCACGGTTAACTCTCTGTCTATTTGTTATATCGCTCATTTGTACAATATTTCAGAGCAAAAGTAGTAATTTTTTTTAATTTTTTTAGTATATTTGTCCCATTAATGCGAATTAACATTTGGTAAAAACCTAAAAATATCAATTATGGCAACCAAACAACGAACTCTTGCCGCAGCGATTTCATTCCAGGGTAAGGGTCTGCACACAGGCTTGCAGGTGACAATGACAGTAAATCCCGCAGAGGAGAATCATGGCATAACATTCCGTCGTGTTGATCTTGAGGGCGCACCCGAGGTTCCCGCATTGTGCGAGTATGTAGTAGATACATCACGCGGCACAACAATCGAGAAGGGTGCAGCTAAGGTTAGCACCATCGAGCACATCCTTTCAGCACTATGGACTCTTGGCGTAGATAACGCCTCTATCGATATCAACGCACCCGAGACCCCCATCATGGATGGCTCGGCACTTGAGTATGCTACACGCATCACCGAGGTGGGTACCGTAGAGCAGAACGCTGAGCGCCGCTACTATGAGGTGACAGAGAAGCAGGTTTACACACTTCCCGAGAAGGGTGTAGCTATCGTGTTGTATCCCGATGATGAGTTCTCAGTGTCGGTACACGTTGACTACAACTCAAAGGTTGTGGGTAACCAGTATGCTACATACACTCACGCCGATGACTACACATCAAAGATTGCGATGTGCCGTACCTTCGTCTTCCTCCACGAGCTTGAGCCTCTCATGAAGATGAACCTCATCAAGGGTGGTGACCTCGACAACGCTATCGTAGTCGTTGAGAACCCCGTTACTGACGAGCAGCTCGACCACCTCAAGAAGATCTTCGGTAAGGAGGATATTCGCATCACAGGTGGCTACTTGAACAACCAGCAGCTCCGCGCAAACAACGAGCTCGCACGCCACAAGCTCCTCGATGTGCTTGGCGATTTCGCATTGCTCGGCATGCGCATCAAGGGCCGTGTATGGGCTACACGTCCTGGCCACTTCGCAAATACAGAGTTCATGAAGGAGCTCTCACGCGCTATCCGTCGTAGCGGCGAGAAGCCCGCGTTCAAGTATAGCGCAAAAAACCAGCCACTCTTGGACATCAACCAGATTAAGGCGTTGCTCCCTCACCGTCCTCCATTCTTGCTCGTTGACCGCGTATTCCACATCGACGAGAATGCTATCGGCGGTATCAAGCAGGTATCTATGAATGAGCCCTTCTTCGTGGGTCACTTCCCCGAGGAGCCCGTCATGCCTGGCGTGCTCATCATCGAGGCGTTGGCACAGTGCTGCGGCATCTTGGTGCTCAGCCGTGTTGAGGACCCCGAGAGCTACTCTACATACTTCCTCAAGGCCGATGGCGTGAAGTGGAAGCGTAAGGTTGTGCCCGGTGACACCTTGCAGCTCGAGTGTCACATCTCGGATATGCGTCGTGGCATCTGCACAGCGGAGGCTAAGGCCTTCGTAGGTGGTCAGCTCGTCTGCGAGGCGGTGCTCACAGCGCAGATTGTTAAGAACAGATAATACTGACACAAACAAATATAAACATTTTATGATTAGTAATTTGGCATACGTTCATCCCGATGCAAAGATTGGTAACAACGTAACTATCGAGCCTTTTGCCTATGTCGAGGGTGACGTGGTGATTGGCGACGATTGCTGGATCGGCCCCCACGCCTGCATCTACAACGGTGCACGCCTCGGTAAGGGTAATAAGGTGCACCCCGGCGCCTGCATCGCTTGCCTCCCCCAGGACCTTAAGTTCGATGGCGAGCAGACAACAGCCGTAATTGGCGACTATAACGATATCCGTGAGTGTGTGACTATCGCACGCGGTACTGCCTCACGCGGCACAACAATCGTGGGTAGCAACAACCTCCTCATGGCGTATGTACACGTGGCACACGACGACGTTGTGGGTAGCCACTGCGTTATCGCTAACCGCGTATCTCTCGCTGGTGAGGTGGAGATTGGCGACTGGGTAGTTATCGGTGGCCACGCAGCAATCCACCAGTGGGTACACATCGGTGACCACTGCATGGTTCAGGGTGGTGCCCTCGTAACTCAGGACATCCCTCCCTACATCATCGCTACAAATGGCGAGACCCACTACGCAGGCATCAACAAGGTTGGTCTTTCGCGTCGTGGCTTTAGCGATGAGCAGATCGCATCTATCCACAACACCTGCCGCATCCTCTTCCAGAGCGAACTCAACTACATGGCGGGTTGTGACAAGGCTGAGGCCGAGGTTCCCGAGACACCCGAGCGCAACAAGCTCATTGAGTTTATCCGTGGCTCGAAGAGAGGTGTCATCAAGCAATACATGTCTCGCCGATAATTTTTTACGATAAGGCAGACATCTACTGCCGCTAACAAAAAGTGCCGTCAATGGAATGTACATCAAGTACTATCCATCGACGGTATTTTTGCCGAGCGTTGTAGCTGCAGCCTTCTCCTAAAAAATAATTTTTCGTGATAGTGGCGCGTTAGCTGCACATCCCTAAAAGTAGACCACCCAGGGCTGTACTACTCTGTACTATCCCTGGGTGGCCTCTTTTGTGATGCACCACTACCACACCACTCTGACGAAAAATTTGGGGTTACCGCTAATGTAGATTAGATTTCTTTTATATAAGCCCAGTAAGTCATATGCCGCCAGCTGGTGTGTGTTGGTGAAATGTATGTGTACCATGTGAAAAGAAAAAGCCTCGATAATCGTGTGATTATCAAGGCTTATGGTTAGTCGGGATGACAAGATTCGAACTTGCGACAACACGCCCCCCAGACGTGTACTCTAACCGGGCTGAGCTACATCCCGAACTGGTTTTGCGGTGCAAAGATAATAATTAATTTTCTAATAATGCAAATTTATTTCAAAAAAAATGTAACTTTGTAGCATGAAATTTTTCCGCAATATATCACTTGTCATATTAACCCTCTCATTATGCGTGGGTTGTGTCGATGTGCCACCATGCGGTGCGGAGCGCTTCGAGACAACCATTTACGACCCATCTTACGCATCGGGTTTTACAATTGACGAGGATATGGCGGGCAATACCCTAATTCGTGTTACCAAGCCTTGGCAGGGCACAGCACTCGAGGAGCAGACGCTCGCAATATTTTCGACCGAGGAGGCGGCAAAGGGCTACACAGGTCAACACATAGTGGGCCATGCAGATAGGGTGGTTTGCATGTCAACAAGTCACATCGCGATGCTCGATGCCATAGAGTGCGTAGATGCAGTTGTTGGAGTGTCGGGCAAGCAGTACATAACAAATGAGCAGGTGTCGAAAAATCCTGCGGTTAAGGATATAGGCTACGACAGCAATCTCAACTACGAGGCCCTCGTATTGCTCAACCCCGATGTAGTGCTTATGTATGGTGTCTCGGCGGCGAACGATGCTGTTACGGCGAAGCTTCGCGACCTCGGTATTCCTTACCTCTATCTCGGAGACTACACCGAGGAGTCGCCATTGGGTAAGGCTGAGTGGGTTATCGCTATTGCCGAGATTATGGGTTGCCGCGAGAGGGGTGAGGAGGTATTCGCGCAAATCGAGCAGCGCTATAACGATGTGCGCAGCAGTGTGGTACGCAAGGTCGGTGCTCCCAAGGTGATGTTCAACCTGCCATACCAGGATGTGTGGTATATGCCCTCGGATGATAGCTACATGGTGCAGCTTGTTGAGGATGCGGGTGGTCAATATATATATAAAGGTAAAAATCCCACGGGTGGCTCTAAGGGTATTAGCCTCGAGGAGGCCTATATGCTTGTGTCAGACACCGATATATGGCTAAATGCTGGGCAGTGCTCGACAATGGAGGAGTTGCGCAATAGCGCTCCGCACTTTACTAATACGCCCGTAGTGCTCGCTGGCGAGGTGTATAACAACAACCGCCGTCGCACCGAGGCGGGAGGTAGCGACTTCTGGGAGTCGGCCATCGTGCGCCCCGATGTGGTGCTGCGCGACCTTGTGACAATAATCGCGGGTGGCGACAATGAAACTTACTACTATCAGCAACTTAAGTAATGCAACGCTCTCAACAACATAGACTTAGCGTAGTGCTCTTCGTGCTCCTTGGCTTCGCGCTTGTGGCTCTCGCCATTGCCGACATGCTTATAGGTACGGAGGCTATCCCCGTGCGCGAGATTATCTCGTCGCTGTGGGGCGATGTGAGCGTGGAGCACGAGACAATCATCTATAAGCTGCGCATGCCCAAGGTCATCGTGGCGATATTGTCGGGCATGGCGCTCTCGGCGAGTGGTCTTCTTATGCAGACGCTCTTTCGTAACCCCTTGGCGGGCCCCTATGTGCTCGGTATAAACTCGGGTGCGAGCTTTGCCGTGGCGCTCTTCACGTTGGCTGTACCTATGATGACAAGCAGCCTCTCTTGGCTCTATAATATTGGTGTTACGGGTGTGGCGCTCATAGGCTCGGCGGCGATACTCTTTATGGTTATGGCGCTCTCGCGCAGGATAAAGAGCATCAGCGTGATACTCATCCTCGGCATGATGCTCGGCTCGGCAATCTCGGCCGTGGTGGGCATATTGCAGTATATGGGTACGGAGGAGTCGTTGAAGTCCTTTATCGTATGGACCATGGGTTCGCTGTCGAATGTCGATACCCAGCAACTCTATATCTTCGCGCCCGTAGTGGTGGTGGGTCTTATTTTGTCGTTGGTGGCGGCTAAGCCTCTTAATATGTTACTTTTGGGCGAGAGTAACGCCCGCACTCTGGGCCTCAATATAAGGCTCTCGCGTGGTGTTATTTTCCTTGCTACAACGCTCCTTGCTGGTACGGTTACGGCCTATTGTGGCCCTATTGGCTTCGTGGGTCTTGCCATGCCGCACCTCGCGCGTATGACCTTCCGCACCTCCGACCACCGTGTGCTTATGCCCGCTGCGATGTTGTGGGGTAGCGTGGCGATGTTGCTCTGCTGTTTGTTGAGTGACCTCATAGCGCGCTATAGCGTTGTGCTTCCGGTAAATACGCTCACTGCGCTTTTGGGTGTGCCCATCATCATATTTGTTGTACTTCGTAACCGTAACCGCCAATAATGATTAAGCTCAATGACATAACCCTCTCGTTTGGCCCTCGAACGCTTATTGAGCACGCCTCGGCGCACTTTGAGTGCGGTAGGATGACGGCCCTGCTTGGTCGTAACGGCACGGGTAAGAGTACGCTGCTGCGCGCCATTGCCTCGCTGGGTGAGGTGCAGGGTGGCGCGATAGAGATTGGTGGAAGGGACCTAAGCGAGCTGTCGAATGCCGACCTTGCGCGCATGGTAGCCTTTGTCAACACGGAGCGTGTCTCGGTTGAGGCGATGACGGCATACGACTTGGTTGCCGTGGGTCGTTCGCCCTATACCGATTGGAGTGGTAGGTTGCGTAGCAGCGACCATGAGGCCATAGAGCGCTCTATACGCATTGCGGGCGTTGAGCACCTCGCCGATAGATATGTCGATACGCTCTCGGATGGCGAGTGCCAGAGGGTGATGATTGCCAAGGCCTTGGCGCAGGATACGCCAGCCATACTCCTCGACGAGCCTACATCCTACCTCGATATGCCCAACCGCTATGAGCTATGCACGCTCTTGGGACGCTTGGCGCACGACGAGGGTAAGTGCGTTTTGTTCTCTACGCACGAGTTGGATATAGCCCTTACGCTGTCGGATAATATCGCCCTTGTGGACGCTCCGCAGTTGCTCTATATGCCTACTTGTGAGATGATTGCCTCGGGAAGCATTGAGCGCCTGTTCGATAGCCCCTATATCAGATTTGACGCCTCAACGCGCTCTATACATCTTAAGTAGTGGGCACTTTTTGTGGAGAATTTAATTTTTTTCACAAATTCTTTTGCCGAATCGAAAATTTTGCGTACCTTCGCACCCGCTAAACTGCTCACATATATGTAGCTGTTAGTGGTATGGTCCGTTCGTCTATCGGTTAGGACACAAGATTTTCATTCTTGAAAGACGAGTTCGACTCTCGTACGGACTACTCTTGGCGTGTCACACTTGAGGTGTGGTGCGTGCGGCTTGAATATTTTTTAGGAGCGGGCCTCAGGGCCTATCCGAAAGCGACTACGGTCGTCATGATGTGCCAGCCGACAGGCACTGCTTGGGGGAGACTCCGGTGAAAGTCAGCAAAAACAAAGAAACATAAAAAGTAAAAAACATAACAAAGAAAAACTATGGCAAACCACAAGTCATCAAAGAAGAGAATTCGTCAGACCGTAACAAAGCGTGCACACAACCGTCTTTACCACAAGACTACTCGTAATGCAGTTAAGGCATTGCGCAACACTTCAGAGCGTAGCGCAGCTGAGGCTCTTTTGCCAAAGGTAAGCTCTATGTTGGATAAGCTCGCAAAGCACAACATTATCCACAAGAACAAGGCTGCTAACCTTAAGAGCTCACTCGCTTTGCACGTTAACGCATTGTAATTTGCGGTTTACGACAAAGATTAGAGGCTGCCAGCAATGGTGGCCTCTATTTTTTTTAGTATATTTGCAATAGTGATTTCAACAACATCGATATTATGAGAGAGGTAAACCCCAAAGATACCAACCGCGCTAAGGCCTTCGAGCTGTGGATGCGCTCGCCCATGCCCATGGTTACGATGACCAAGACCTTCGATATCACACACCTCAGGCGTGTTGCGCGTCGTAAGGGGCTTAAACTCAATATGCTGATGTGCTACGCCATAGGTCGCGCAGCGAGCGACTTCGGTGAGTTCTATCTGCTACCCGTGGGCGACAAACTTATGCAGTTTGACCATCTGGCAGTCAACACCATAGTGATGTCGCGCACTGGTAACATCGTAACTTGTGACATCCCCTTCTCGGCTGATATTCACACATTTGCGGCGGACTACTTGCGCCTTACGGAGCAGGCGGCAGCGACCGACGAGGAGTTCAATTTGGGTGACGACTACATGGTGATTGGCACCTCTGCGCTTACGAAGTGTGAGTTGGACTCGGTTGTCAACCTCTACGCGGGCTTCTACAACAACCCCTTTGTTGTATGGGGTAAGTATCGTAAGGGCATGTTCCGCACAACGCTCCCCATATCGTTCCAGTTCCACCACACGCAGATGGATGGCCCCGTGTCAACGGGATTTCTCAATAGGTTGCAGGAGGTGTTTAACACAATCGACTACTAAGTGCTATGATGAAGGAGATATATTTGGCGGGTGGTTGCTTCTGGGGTACGGAGCACTACCTCAAGCAGATACGCGGCGTTGTGGCCACAGAGGTTGGCTATGCTAATGGCCGAGGCGAGAACCCAAGCTACGAGGAGGTATATACCGACACTACGGGCTTTGTGGAGTGCGTCAAGGTGGAGTACGACCCCGAGCTTTTGCCACTCGAGAGGGTTGTGGAACTCTACTTTCACTCGATAGACCCGCTGTCGCTAAACAAGCAGGGTAACGACATCGGCACGCGCTATCGCACGGGCATCTACTATACCGACACGAGCGATAGAGTAACAATAGAGGAGGTCTATCGTGCGGTAGAGAGCAAAGTGGGTGGAGAGATTGTTGTGGAGCTTGAGCCGCTCCGCAACTTCTACACCGCCGAGGAGTATCATCAGGACTACTTGGATAAGAATCCCGCGGGCTACTGCCACCTTCCGTACTACCTCTTTGAGTATGCCCGCAAGGCGAATAAGTAGCAACTTAAAATAGATGGAGGCGCTAACCTTAGCACCTCCATTTATTGTTTACTTTCTATGTCCTGGACCCTCGGGGAACCAACCCTTCTCCACGCGTCGCCTCTGGTGTATAAGCTCGAGGATGCTCCAGAAAGAAGAGAATGCCGTAACGCCGAGTATGGTCGAGGCAATGAGGTTGCTGACCAGGAGTGATAGTGCGCAGAAGAGGATGCCTGCAACGAGGAACATCCACCAACACTTTGTGCCGAGGTAGTACTCTGCCTTGATTACGATAGGGTGGAAGATGCCTATGATAAGAAATGTCGCGAGACCGACGATGATGCCTGTGAAATTCATGATTATTATATTTATTGTGTTAAACATTAACTTATTTGTTCGGTTGACAAATATACAAAAAAGTATGATAAATATAATTATTGAAAATAATTTTCACTATCTTTGCGCTTTGAACAGAGAACAAGTGGTTGCAAAATGGATGTAGTAATTACATATGTAGATGGTTTGGATCCTTTTTGGCAGAAGGATTATGAGGAGCATACTAATATCCCGATACTCGAGAAGCGTTTCCGCGACTGGGGAACGTTGCGCTATCTTATGCGCGGTATAGAGGTTAATATGCCCTTCATTCGCAAGGTACACCTCGTTGTTGCACGCGATAGCCAGGTGCCCAAGTGGGTAAACCGTGATGAGGTTAATGTGGTGCTACACAAGGATATAATCCCCGAACAGTTTGTCCCCACATTCAACTGTAACCCTATCGAGTTGCATATGCACCGTATCAAAGATCTAGATGAGCAGTATGTCTATTTCAACGACGATGTCTTCCCGCTTATGAAGTGCGAGCCCACCGACTTCTTTGTTGATGGCAAGGGTCAGCTCGGTATGGCATACCACCTCTTCTCGTTCGATATGTTCAAGAAGATATGTCGCAACTCGGATGTCATGGCACGCCGCGCACTGGGCATGAAGCCCTCGTTGTTCTTCTTGCGCCCGCAGCATGTCTGCACACCGATGATTAAGAGCGAGTGTGCGGAGATGTACGAGAGGGTTAAGGATGAGCTCCACGCCTCGATAACCATCACGCGCACATCGAAGAATATCAGCCAGTATGTCTTCCTTAACTACATGTTCCTCAAGGGTAAGTTGCAGAACAAGCGTCTCTCGAAGCGTCACTTCTCGTTGGGCGTCACCTCGGTTAAGAAGCTCCGCAAGTTTATCACATGCCCCACACGCAAGTTTACATGTATAAATGATGTGCAGCTCAGCCAGGAGCGTTTTGAGGAGCTACGCAGGGTGCTAATCGATGCCTTCGAGACGCTTCTGCCGAACAAATCGAAGTACGAAATATAAGATAGAGATATAACGATAAAGGAGTTATCCGAAAGCGGGTAACTCCTTTACTATTACTTGAATAGCGCTACGAACTTTGTGAACAGCTGCGCTACGATGGGCACATCCGAGCCGCCACCCCTAATCTTTGCGCCACGCACCGCCTTGGCTAACCATGGGTACTCCTTGAACAGGTCGAGGCGATAGAAGATAGAGTACCAGCCGAGCTGAATCAGGATGTCGTCGAAGATGCCAGCGATGGGGTTCTTCTCTGCGGGCACATCGCGGTACTTAAGGTAGAGGTCTATGAAGTTGAGCGAGTATTCACGCTTACGCTTACGGCGCTGCTGACCTGTGAGAGCATTGGGGTTGCCCTTGCGGTAGTGATAGACATACTCGTCGAGGTAGGCAATGCTCTTAGAGTAGCCCACGAGCTGTGTCGTAACGTAGCAGTCCTCGGCGTAGCCATACCTGGGAGAGTAGATGGTGTGCTCGGTGTATAGGCCATGACGGAAGCATTTGTTCCATACGCTCGAGTAGGAGCAGTGGTTGTACATGTTGCGTACGTACTTAGCCTGATCATCAGAGTTGTAGATGCGCTCACGCTTATACTTCGACTTTGTGGGGTACTCCTTGACATGGTTGAAGTAGATGACATCGGCCCCCGTCTCCTCAATCTTTGCCGCAATCTTGGCAATGGAGTCGCGCTCCACCCAGTCGTCTGAGTCAACATGATAGACATAGTCGCCCGTAACATGCTCAAGACCCGTAACGCGCGCTGCAGGGAGGCCTCCATTTGCCTTGTGTACAATCTTTATCTGGTCGCGCAAGTGGCTGTATTTCTTGTCGATAACACCCTCGAGAATCTCTATCGAGCGGTCCTTGGTGCCATCATTCACGAAGATAAACTCTATGTGTGGGTAGGACTGCGAGAGTACCGACTCGGCGAACTGCTCAATGTAGTTCTCAACACCGTAGATTGGTGCTACGATAGATATGGTTATGTTCTTTGGCATAGTAGTCTATTTCTGTGTTTTAATTCTTCCGCTCTGCATCTTGTAGTTGTAGGAGTGGCGACCCTCGGCGCGGAAATCGCGGTGGTAGCGCTCCAATACCTCCTTGAACACCTCCTCGTACTGTGGGATGAAGAGGTCATCCTTGGCCCATAGGTGCGAGAGTATCTCGGTGGCTAATTGGCGCGTGATGTTAAGGTCGTTAGCGCCGTTATAGAATGCCGTGCCCTTTATTGAGCCTGGCGAGATGTTCAATATGCGATTTGTCGTGCCCGCCATCTCGAGCTCCACATTAACACTCTCGATGAATATCTTGAGCGCCGCCTTTGTTGCTCCATACACGGCAAAGAGGGGCGAGGAGATAAATCCCGCGATGCTACCCATAACGCCGCAATAGAAATCTTCGGGGCTGCTTATGCGCTCGTAGAAGTGGCGTATGATGCGTATCACGGCGGTGCTATTTACGGCGAAGCTATCGATTATATGCTCTTCGTCAACATCGGCGAAGTGAGCCAAACGGCCGAAGCCTGCAGTGATTAGGAGTGTGTCAACATCCGTGAAGGTGTCGAAGAGCGCGTAGTCCCCAGAGCGTAGGTCAAGGATGTGGCTCTTAAACTTGGGATGGCAAAACTCCGCAGCGACCTCCTGCCTATCGACAATACTCACCTGTCCGAAGCGCTCATCCTCGGCAAGCAGCGTGGCAACGGCGAGACCTATGCCATTGGCGCCTCCAATAACTAACGCATGTCTCATACTTCTCTGCATTACTCTGTTGTGTTGGTGTTGTTGTCTATCTGGCTGAACTGCTCGGCCAATGTCTCAGAGTGTACAGCCTTGCATATCTCCTCGATGTCGGGAATCTTGCGCCAGTCGCCATAGATACCCTGTAGGTAGCTATCTACATTCTTGGGTGCGGGGAAGGTGTGTCCCTCGAACTCTATGGTAGAGAGTGGGAAGATGTCGCGCTCGAAGTAGGTGCTGCGATACCATCCCATGCCGAGGTTGTAGTGGTACTCGCCCTTGGGGTTTATCTTGCCTATGAGGCGCAGGATGGGTATGATGAAGCAGAACGAGAAGATCTCGACGCTACGAATAAGCAGATGGCGCAGCCATGGCCACTTAACCTTGATGGTGGGGTACTGCAAGTTCCAATATATGGCGCGTGCGATGCGTGCAATAGCGTAGCTCGTCTTCTCGATGCGGAAGATGTCCACGAATAAGCCCTTGTAGTTGAGGTATTTATAGCGACCCTGCGTAATCTCCACCTCGCCCTCGCGCTTACGGAACTTACCAAAGGCGTTGACATACTCCACATCCGACTTCATAGACTGATATACATACTTCTCGCTATCCATTTTATGAAGAATCTTCTCGAGTCGCTTGGCATCCTTGCGCATCATCACTATGTCGATGTCGTCATCCCAGGGTATAAAGCCCTTGTGGCGTGCCGCGCCGAGCAGCGTACCAGAGCTCAACCACCACTGGATGTTGTTCTTGTTGCATATATCCGCCAGGTCGAGCAAAATCTCGAGCAACTCAAGCTGTGTGTTGCGAAGCTTCGAGCCCTCGGGGTTGAAACGCTCTTTGAGTGTCTGAGCATCAAATGTATAGTTGGGGTTGGTGTTATTCTGTGCCATAAATCTCCTTGATGTATGTGGGGTTGTGGATGGCCTTGCGTATCTGCTCCTCCGAAGGCATCTTGCGCCAGTCGCCATAGACGAGTGTCAGGTAGGCATCGGTGTCCTTGGGTACGGGAAACTCCTCGCCTTCGAAGCGTGCGGTGGTGAGCGGGAAGGTGTTCTTCATAAAGAAGGTGTGGCGTCCCCAGCCCGAGCCCAGCGTATAGTGATACTCGCCCTTGGGGTTGATAAGACCCACGAGGCGAAGGATGGGTATGATGATGCCGTGGTTGACGAGCCTTATGCACCAATTCAGCGACCTGCGCAGCCACCCCCAGCTGATGTAGGATGTGAGGTGCTGGATGTTGTTGCATATGATGCTCGAGGCGCGTGCCGCAAAGCGACTAGTCTTCTCTATTGCCCAGATGTCGATAAAGGGGCCGCGCCACTTGAAGTACTTGCCACGACGATGACCACCCTCTACCTCGCCCACGCGCTTACGGAACTTCGTAAAGGTATAGACATACTCAATGTCGCTCTTCATAGAGTGATATACAAACTCCTCGTCGTTAATATTTCGCATAACCCTCTCCAGGCGCTTTGCATCCTTGCGTAGCATAACGATGTCGAGGTCGTCGTCCCAAGGTATAAAGCCCTCATGACGTGCAGCACCAAGAAGTGTTCCCGAGCTAAGCCACCATGTTATGTCGTGCTCCTTGCATATCTTTGCAAAGACCTTCAACATGCGTAACATCTCCAACTGATCCTTACGCAGAAGTGAACCTTCTGGGTTATATTTAGCTCGCAAAGCCTCGTTATCAATCATCGCTTTTCTGGGTTTTTAATATCAAGCAAAGTTATATATTTTATTTCTAATAAGCAAATCTGCGTGGCGCTAATATACGTTATCTACCGACCGTATGTGTTGTTAAATTAACGCACTCTATGGCCTTTTTTGTATATTGAGGATGAATGTGCTTGCTGCGGTAAATATTTTCGAGTTTCGAGGCTTGATTTTCAACTTTTTTTGTATCTTTGTATATTGCAAATTACTGCTACAAAATTTAAGCTTTAATAATATGATTAAGAGACTATCAATGCTTTTCGTTGCTGTTGCCGCAATGGCTGCAGCAGCTCCCGCTTTTGGCGCCGATCCCGAAGCTGTAAAGCCCAACTACGAGTTGGCAGAGCGCTTCTCGCCCACAAAGGTGCGTCGCCTTGTCCCACAGACTGCCGTACGCCCCAACTGGTTTGAGAACTCTACTAAATTCTGGTATTCATGGACTAATGTAGATGGCACAACCTACTATATCGTTGACCCCGCAGCGGGTAAGCGCACAGAGTTGTGGAACATGGGCGAGCTCGCTGAGAAGGTTACGCTCGATACGAACTACCCATTCGACTGGCAGCATCTCCCCATCCGTAACATGGAGCTTAAGGAGGATAAATATGTTCTTTTCGACATCGCCCCCGGCGACGTAATGGTTGAGAATAACGACTACGCACCCAAGGATGATGAGGGTAATAAGCTAGTATTCCACTTTAAGTGGGACATCGCAGCAAAGAGCTTGGAGCGCATTGAGGAGCGTGATGTGGTTTACCCCGCGTGGGCAAACGTATCGCCCGATGGCCGCATCGCTGTATATCAGAAGAATAACAACCTCTGGTATATGACCACTGAGGATGTTGAAAAGTGGGTGCGTGATGCTAAGGACTCGACAATTGTTGAGCACCAGATTACAACCGACGCTACTGAGGATACTGCATACCACTGGTTTGAGGACTGCATCGAGCAGCTTAAGGAGGATGAGCGCTACCGTGTATATTTGCAGTGGTCACCCGACTCAAAGCACTTTGCAACAGTGCGTTCTAACACCTCTATGCTCGAGGACTTCTGGGTAATCAACATCTTGAAGGATCGCCCCGAGTTGTTCGAGTATAAGTATCAGATGCCTGGTGAGCAGAGCCCCGACTTCTGGTTGGAGTTGTTCGACACCGAGAACTTCGAGCGCCGCGAGGTAGATATGGCGAAGTACAAGGAGCAGATGCTCTTCATCTGTAATCGCCCCTTCATGCACGCTGACCGCTACGCTAAGCCTATGCGCATGGTATGGCAGGGTGACAACGACAAGTTCTATGTTATCCGCCAGAGTCGCGACATCAAGCGTGCGGACCTCTGCGTGGTTGACGTAGCCACAGCAACAGCTAAGGATGTCATTGAGGAGAAGATGAATACATCTATCGAGTGGCAGATGCCTACTCTCATTAATGGCGACAAGGAGGTTATCCAGTGGTCGGAGCGCACAGGCTGGGCACACCTCTACCGCTACTCGGCTGAGGGTGAGCTCATCAACCAGATTACTAAGGGCGAGTGGCACGTATCTAACGTTCTTGGCGTGGATGATGCAAAGCGCGTTATCTACTTCACAGCTACGGGCTATAACAAGGGTGAGAACCCCTACTACTTGCACCTCTTCCGCGTCAATTACGACGGTAGCGGCCTCAAGCAGCTCGATCCCAAGGATTTCAATGGCGAGTTCTCGCTCTCGGATGACCGTCGCTACTTTGTAACGACATACTCTCGCGCAGATGCGGCTCCAGTGTCGGAGCTTTACACTGTTGAGGGTAAGAAGGTTATGACACTCGCTGAGGTTGACCTCGAGCCTTTGTTCGCTATGGGTTATCAGTATCCCGAGCCCTTCGTTGTTAAGGCTGCAGATGGCGTTACAGACCTCCATGGCGTGATGTTCAAGCCCTACGACTTCGACCCCAACAAGAAGTACCCAATTATTGAGTATGTATATCCAGGTCCCCAGACCGAGGCTGTGGAGCAGTCATGGTATCAGCCATTGATTCGTACTGACCGCCTCGCACAGATGGGCTTCATCGTTATCACCGTAGGTAACCGCGGTGGTCATCCAGACCGCTCGAAGTGGTACCACAACTATGGCTACGGTAACTTGCGCGACTACGGCTTGAAGGATAAGGTTGTTGCAGCGCAGCAGCTCGCAGCACGCCATAGCTTCATCGACATTGAGCGCGTGGGTATCCACGGTCACTCGGGTGGTGGCTTTATGTCAACTGCGGCTATCTTGATGTATCCCGACTTCTTTGACGTTGCGGTATCTTGCGCAGGTAACCACGACAACAACATCTACAACCGCTGGTGGAGCGAGAAGCACCACGGTATTAAGGAGGTAGAGCAGGATGGCGAGATCGTATTCGAGTACCATATCTCTGCAAACCACGAGATTGCTAACCGCTTGAAGGGTAATCTCTTGCTCGTGCATGGCGACATCGACGAGAACGTACACCCTGGTTGTACTCTCCGTGTTGTCGATGCTCTTATCCGCAACAACAAGCGCTTCGATATGCTCCTATTGCCTGGCCAGCGTCACGGCTTCGGTGACATGAACGAGTACTTCTTCTGGCGCATGGCGGACTACTTCTCTGAGCACCTCTTGGGTGAGCGCGAGACATCGACCGACATCCCACAGCTTAACAACGACATCTAATCGCGATGGCTGAGGAGTTAAAGATTGCCCACGGTGGCAAGGATGAGCGTTACGACCTGCTGCATAGGCAGGTCGTAGCTCTTACTGAGGGTGAGGCAGATGATATTGCCAACATGGCAAATATCTCGGCTATGATACACGCCACGATAGAGCCCCTTTGGACGGGTTTCTACCGCGTTGAGGGCGATGAGTTGGTGCTCGGTCCATTCCAGGGCCCACTGGCTTGTAGTCGCATTAAATATGGTAAGGGCGTGTGTGGAGCGGCGTGGGAGCGTGGTGAGACCCTCGTAGTTGAGGATGTCGAGAAGTTCCCCGGTCATATCGCATGTAGCTCGCTCTCGCGCAGCGAGATTGTCGTTCCCGTATGGCGCGACGGTAAGGTGGTGGCGGTGCTCGATATAGATAGCGCGGAGCTTGCCTCGTTTGACGAGAGGGATAGGCTATGGCTCGAGCGCATTGTTAAGTGTTTCGATACGGCGCCCCAAGAGTTGGTCGTGGAGCGCGTTACGCTTAGCGAATTAGTCGAGAGAGTGCCATGCAAAGATAACTACACCTTTACTGCCGAGCCCGATAGCGAGTCGCGCGACTATGATGACAACATGTGGAGCGACCTCGTTAGCAACATCATTGACTACTGTGGTGGTGATGCTGATAGGGTGGTCAAGACCTACGTCAACCACTTCGATGCTGACGACAACTACCTTGTAACCTATGCTCTTGAACTTCCGGAGGATGAATTTGAGGCGCTTAAGAGCGACTGCGAGGAGTGGCGCATGGAGGAGATGTAGATACTTCGGTTGACTGCATAAGTACGATAGTAATACAATATCGTCTCGTAGAGTTGCGTTAGGTATGTAGTATTCCCTAACAGCAATATTCTATGAGACGATTTATTCTTTGCACCTTGGCGCTTGTTGTGGCGTTGGGTGCTTCGGCACAGGAGACGCACCAAAGCGAGGTCATAGTAAACGGCTATGCCGAGCGTAAGGTGACGCCTGACAAGTTTACCATTGCCATCACCATTAGCGAGACAGATTCCAAGGGGCGTGTGTCGCTCGATGAGCAGGAGCGGTCTATAATTAAGAGCTTGAGCGCTGAGGGCTTTGATACTGACGAGGCGCTGCGCCTTAAGAATAACTATAGCTCGTATAAGCGTCGTGGAGCTCTTGCAACGCGCCACTATGAGCTTGTAGTACATGGCGCGGAGGAGCTATCCGCTGCCTTTTCTACGCTTGAGGAGCTGAACTTGCACAGCGTCTCACTGAGCAGCGCTACTTGCACCAATCTAGATAAGATACGCGAGGAGTTGCGCCGTGAGGCTATACGCGATGCCAAGCGTAATGCCGAGGTGCTGGCGGGGGCTATCGAGCAGGAGATAGGCTCGTGTACTTATATCCATGACTATAATAGCAATGGCGATGTTTACTTTAATGTGAATCGCACTATGAAGTCTCGTGCTTATGCCTTGGATAGTGCCGATGAGGGCTACGTAGAGGAGTCGGAGCCTATGGAGTTTGCCGAGACCACAGTCAGTCATACCATACAGGCAAAGTTCCAGCTGTTGCCGTAGTGTGTAGCCACGAGAGTAGATAATAAAGAAACCACCCAAGATTCACTCCTGGGTGGTTTGCTTTTTTTGTGATGGGGTAGCTAAGCTACTATCACACTGTTTTACTTTGCGTATGATACCGAACGAGTCTCGCGGATAACGGTAATCTTCACCTGACCTGGATATGTCATCTCGTCCTGAATCTTCTTTGCTATGTCGTGTGACAATGCCTCTGACTCCTGGTCTGAGAGCTTGTCAGCACCAACGATTACGCGGAGCTCACGACCCGCCTGGATAGCGTAGGTCTTAACAACACCTGGGTAAGAGAGTGCTATGCCCTCCATCTCCTTGAGACGCTTGATGTACGACTCCACAACCTCGCGACGTGCACCGGGGCGAGCACCCGAGATGGCGTCACACACCTGGATGATAGGTGCGATGAGCGATGTCATCTCCGCCTCGTCGTGGTGAGCACCGATAGCGTTGCATACATCGGGCTTCTCCTTGTACTTCTCCGCGAGCTTCATACCGATGATTGCGTGTGGCAACTCGGGCTCGTCATCGGGCACCTTGCCTATATCATGCAAAAGACCTGCGCGGCGTGCTGCCTTGGGGTTGAGGCCCAACTCTGCAGCCATGATGCCTGCGAGGTTTGCAGTCTCGCGAGCGTGCTGCAAGAGGTTCTGACCATATGATGAGCGGTACTTCATCTTACCAATAAGACGGATAAGCTCGGGGTGTAAGCCGTGGATACCGAGGTCGATAGTTGTGCGCTTACCAACCTCTACAATCTCCTCCTCAATCTGCTTCTTGACCTTTGCTACAACCTCCTCGATGCGTGCGGGGTGGATGCGGCCGTCTGTAACAAGCTGGTGCAAGGCAAGACGTGCAATCTCGCGACGTACGGGGTCGAAGCCCGAAAGGATGATAGCCTCGGGAGTATCATCGACGATAATCTCGATGCCTGTTGCTGCCTCCAAGGCACGGATGTTACGGCCCTCACGACCGATGATGCGACCCTTAACCTCGTCAGACTCAATGTTGAATACCGTAACGGCATTCTCGATGGCTGTCTCAGTCGCTACGCGCTGGATAGATGCCACCACGATGCGCTTTGCCTCCTTTGTTGCTGATAGCTTAGCCTCCTCGATAGTCTCTGCTACGTATGCTGCAGCCTCGGCCTTAGCCTCATTCTTCATGTTCTCGATAAGGACATTCTTAGCCTCCTCAGAACTCATGCCCGAGATCTGCTCGAGGCGTGTGTTCTGCTCCTTGATGACTGCTGCGAGCTCCTCCTTCTTTGTCTCGAGCTCTGTGGCGCGTGCCTCGAGCTGCTCCTTGCGCTTGTCGTAGTCGGCAGATTTCTTGTCGAGGTCACGCTCCTTGTGCTGGAGGTTTGCCTCAAGCTGCTTTGCACGCTGCTCGCTCTGCTGAAGCTTCTGGTTGCGTTCATTCACCTGGCGATCGTGGTCGCTCTTAAGCTGAATGAACTTCTCCTTAGCCTGCAACATCTTCTCCTTCTTTATCATTTCGCCATCTGCCTCGGCCTTCGCTACGATAGCCTTGGCGCGTGATTTAGCAATAAAGTAGGCTGCGAAGCCTCCTACCAAAGCACCAACCACCAAACCGACGACTGTAATAATTACTGGTTCCATAGTTGTTTTGAATGTTATATAGTTATTAGTTAATTGGTTACAAAAAAAAATCCGCATGGACTCCTTAACTTGTTTGACGAATCCGCAGATAAGTCATAGGTGGGGCTCCGAGGTACGCAACAGTCCACTGGTGGTATTAGCACACCCCGAAGGGTTGAGGCC
This sequence comes from Alistipes sp., assembly GCA_045633045.1. Taxonomy (GTDB): domain Bacteria; phylum Bacteroidota; class Bacteroidia; order Bacteroidales; family Rikenellaceae; genus Alistipes. The sequence goes on along the minus strand of JAZQXV010000007.1, from coordinate 24,726 downwards.
TTGTTTTGTAACTATCGCTCGAGAGTTGTCCCAATGTTATATAAATTGTACAGTTCGCAAAGCTTTTAAGGAATCTATGCGGGATAGATTTTTCTATATAAAGAACGCTGACACACTCTTCTGGGGTGCGTCGCCCATGTATAATGCAAATATTGAGCCTTATGCGCCACCATGCGCATCAAAACTCTCTATACTCTTGTACCTTAGCCCTTTACATACTTGCGTATGCGCTCCTCGATGGCGTGTAGCTCCTCTACATCCTCATCGCCGAGTGCCGAGCTATGCTCGGTGGTTAGTGCGAGTATTGAGTATCGCAAAGCAGCCATGGCAATGCGATCCTGCATGTCGAACTTTGGAATCTTTGAATACTCCGTAATCTTCTCGTTCAGGCGCTTTGCCGCTACGCGATATAGCTCTTCATTTGCTGCGTCGATGGTCATCGGGTAGCTCTTGCCAGCTATTGATATGTTTACCTTAATCTTACCTTCTGCCATCGTCGTTAATTATTATCCTCTTCGTGTTTTATGGCGGCTATGCAGCGGTCAACCTCCCGCAATAAATTGTTGACACGCTGTCGTGCACGCTCGACATTGCCACCCTCGCCACTCATCGCGGCGCTAAGCTCTGCGCTCTTGAGGCGTGTGTCTAGGTCGCGGACCTTCTCTTCGAGGCGTCGCTTCTCACCCTGTAGCCTGTCGCGCTCCTTGGCCAATGCACGGCACTCGGCAGCGATGCGACTGTGGTCAGCAATGAGCCTCTCCACCTCGTCACGTAGTCTCTTTATGATCTCCTTCTCTGCCATGTAGTGCAATGTCGCTTTGTGCAACGTAGTTTTATTGCCCAAAGATAATATTTTTTTGGCTAAAAACCAAATTTTAAGTTAAAAACTTTCGACCCCAAGCTACTGTACAAGCTCGGCGTAGAGGTCATAGTCCTCGCAGTCCGTAACCACAACATTGTAGAAGCGACCACGCATAAGGCGCTTGCCGAAGCTCTCGATAATAAGTTCCTGGTCTACCTCGGGTGAGTCGTACTCCGAGCGTCCGATGTAGAAGTCTCCCTCCTTGCGGTCGATAATCACGCGCATGGTCTGACCTACACGGCGTGCGTTGTTCTCCAACGACACTCGTTCCTGAAGGCGCATGATGCGATCTACGCGGTCGTGCTTAACATCCTCAGCCACATCATCTTTGAGGCGTGTAGCAGAGTATGTACCCTCCTCCTCTGAGTAGGGGAATACACCGAGGCGGTCGAACTTCGTGTCGCGCACAAACTCCATCAACTCGGCGAAGTCCTCCTCCGTCTCGCCTGGGTAGCCCACAAGCAGCGTGGTGCGTAGTGCGATGTCGGGAATTGAGGCGCGGAGCTTCTCAATAAGGCGAAGTGCGTCGGCCTTGGTGTGGCGGCGCTTCATGGCCGAAAGCTGGTTATCGGAGATATGCTGGAAGGGGATGTCGAGGTAGCGACAAATCTTCTTCTGGCGTGCCATGACCTCGATAACCTCGTCGGGGAAGTCGGTGGGGTAGGCGTAATGCAGACGTATCCACTCCAACTTCTCGATGGCGCAGAGGCGCTCCAACAACTCACCAAGCTTACGCTCACCATATATATCGACACCGTAGTAGGTGGTGTCTTGTGCAATGACCATAATCTCGCGTACGCCCTTTGCTACGAGTGCCTCAGCCTCAGCGATGAGTGCCTCCATGGGCACCGACTTGTGGCGGCCACGGATGAGGGGGATGGCGCAGTAGCCACACATCCAGTTGCAACCCTCTGAAATCTTGAGGTAGGCATAGTGCGAGGGTGTCGAGAGCTCACGCTTGGTCTCGTTCTCGTTGCGATACTTCGCGCCGAGGCGCTCCACGATACCTACCCAGTCGTTGACACCAAAGAAGTCATCCACCTCAGGGAGTTCGGGGCGTAGCTCGTCGGCATAGCGCTGCGAGAGGCAGCCCACGACGAAGAGCTCCTCAATCTTTCCCGCCGTCTTAAGCTCTGCGGCGCGGAGGATGGTGTCGATAGACTCCTGCTTGGCGTCACCAATGAAGCCGCAGGTGTTGATTACCACAACATCGGCATCCGTGCGGTCGCTATCGAAGACGATTGTATAGCCATACTCATGCAACTGTGCTGCGAGGTGCTCCGAGTCAACGGTGTTCTTTGAACACCCGAGGGTTATGATGTTGATTTTCTTCATGTTACTATCTCCTATTTAGCGTCACCAAACATGGCGCGTACGAACTCCTTGCGGTCGAACATCTTGAGCTGGTCGATGCCCTCGCCGATGCCGATATAGCGTACGGGGATGTGGAACTTATCGCTGATGCCGATAACCACGCCACCCTTGGCTGTGCCGTCGAGCTTGGTGATGGTGAGCGATGTAACCTGTGTAGCCTCGGTGAACTGCTTAGCCTGCTCAAAGGCGTTCTGACCCGTAGAGCCATCAAGCACGAGCATCACATCGTGGGGAGCATCTGGGATGACCTTCGACATGACATTGCGAATCTTCGTGAGCTCCTTCATTAGACCCACCTTGTTGTGCAAGCGACCTGCGGTGTCGATGAGCACCACGTCGGCTTTGTTCGCCACAGCCGAGCGTAGGGTGTCGTATGCCACAGATGCGGGGTCCGAGCCCATCTCCTGGCGTACCATAGTAGCGCCGGCGCGCTCTGCCCACACTGCGAGCTGGTCGATAGCAGCGGCACGGAACGTATCGGCAGCACCGATATATACCTTGCGGCCCGCCTTTGTGAGCTGCGCTGCGAGCTTACCGATAGTGGTGGTCTTACCTGCGCCATTCACGCCCACGACCATAAGCACGAAGGGTGTACCCTCCTTAACCTCGATGCCGAAGTCCTCAGTTGAGCGATGTGACTCCTCCATGAGCTGTGCTATCTCGTCTCGGAGGATGTATTGAAGTTCCTCGGTGTTGAGGTACTTGTCGCGTGCTACACGTGCCTCGATGCGCTCGATAATCTTCACGGTGGTATCTACGCCCACGTCCGATGTGATGAGCACCTCCTCGAGGTCATCGAGAACGTCTGCATCAACTGTTGTGCGACCCGCAATGGCGCGCTTAAGCTTGCCGAAGAAGCCCTCCTTGGTCTTCTCGAGACCCGCCTCGAGCTCCTTGCGCTCAGCCTCGGCATGTGCCTCCTCTGCCTTCTGCTCCTCAAGGGCGATGGCTGCCTTCTCCTCTTCGGTTACGGGAGCTGCGTCAACCTTAGGCTCCTCAACTTTCTTCTTTTTGAATAGATCGAAAAATCCCATAGTATAAATTGTTTATTTTATTATTCGTTGTAAATCAAGTATTTGCGTCGTTGCTCCTTGAATTTCTCTACATCCTCCATCCAGCGTGCCTCAATCTCCTCGGCGCTGCATCCCGCCATTATCATCTCGCGGACATAGCCTACACCAATGAGCTTCTCGAACATCGGCGTGAAGAATTTTTCCTCTATGGCAAGGTTGTGGTATGCCTCGATGATGTACGATAGGTTGATGCCCTCGGCCCATATCTCCTCGTTCGATAGTGTGCGTAGGTCCTCGCCATAGCAGGTCTTACCCATGTGTGGTGGCTTTGCTGAGCCGGCGTTGGGTGCGGGGGTAAAGGTGTAGTCGTAGCCCGTGAGGTCGGGGTGGCCGTAGAGCTCGAAGGGTGCCTCAGTGCCGCGTCCCATGCTTAGCACCGTGCCCTCAAAGAGGCAGGTGGTGGGGTAGAGGTATATGGAGTGCTGCGTGGGTAGGTTGGGTGACGGAGCAATGGGGAGTGTGTAGTGTGTAGTGTGGTCGTAGTTCTGGCACTTTATCACCGTGAACTTTGCGGGCTTTGCCCACCCCTCACCGATAGCCATCGTAGCAATCTCGCCCATGGTCATGCCGTGCACAACGGGGATAGGTAGCCAACCCACGCCCGATTTGTACTTCATGTCGAGGATAGGGCCATCTACATAGTGGCCGTTGGGGTTGGGTCTGTCGAGCACTACAACTTCGCAACCGAAGTCGGCACAAGCATCCACCATGCGGAGCATAGATATATAATAGGTATAGAACCTAAGTCCCACATCCTGCATATCGACTACAAGCACATCGAACGAGCGCATTACATCATCCGAGGGGCGCTGGGTGTTGCCGTTGTATAGCGAGAGGATGGTGATACCAGTCTTGCTATCCGTGCCGTTGTCAACTTTTGCCCCCGCCTCTACCGAGCCTCTGAAGCCATGCTCGGGTGCGAAGATGCCCACGATGTTGATACCCTCGGCGTGCATCATGTCGACAATGTGGCGGTCGGTGTCGTACATAGCCGTGTGGTTAGCTAGCACCGCAACACGCCTATCGCGCAATATGGGCATGTAGGAGGCGGTGTCCTGCGCTCCTACTATAACCTCGCGCGAGGGCTCTGCCGTACCACCCTCGGGGGTGGCGGCGTGGCTGTTGCACGCAAAGAGCATAATCGCGGCTAAGAGTATGTGCAGTCGTCGTAGCATTAGTATTGTAGTAGGTACTCCTTAATAAAGTTGTCGAGGTCACCGTCCATCACGGCATCGACATTGGAGGTCTGGTAGCCTGTGCGGTGGTCCTTCACGCGGCGGTCATCGAAGACATAGCTGCGTATCTGCGAGCCCCACTCGATGCGCTTCTTTGTCGCCTCGAGGGCCTGCTGTGTAGCCATGCGCTTGTCCAACTCGCGCTGGTAGAGCTTCGAGCGAAGGATGCGCATAGCATTCTCGCGGTTGTTGAGCTGTGAGCGTGTCTCCATATTCTCGATGAGGAACTCTACGGGCTCTCCCGTGTCGGGGTCCTTGCCGTGGTAGCGTAGGCGTACGGCAGTCTCCACCTTGTTGACATTTTGGCCACCTGCGCCACTCGAACGGAAGGTGTCCCACTCGATGTCGGCGGGCGAGATGTTAATCTCGATGGTGTCGTCCACGGCGGGCGAGATGAATACCGAGGCGAAGGTTGTCTGGCGCTTGTTGTTGGCATTGAAGGGCGAGAGGCGCACCATGCGGTGCACGCCACTCTCGCTGCGCAGGTAGCCGTAGGCATACTCGCCCTCGAACTCCAGGGTGCACGACTTTACGCCCACCTCCTCGCCAGCCTGGTAGTTCGCCACCTTGACGGTGTAGCCGTGTGCCTCGCCCCAGCGTGTGTACATGCGCATGAGCATCTGCGCCCAGTCGAGGGCCTCCGTGCCACCCGCACCAGCGTTGATGTCCATGATAGCGCCAAGTTTGTCCTCCTTGCCCGAGAGCATCTGCTTGAGCTCGAGCTTCTCGATGAGCTCCACGGCGGCGAGGTACTGCGCCTCGGCCTCGGCCTCCGAAAGTACTCCCTCTGCCACGAAGTCGGGCACGAGGTCGAGGTCGTCAACCGTGCGCACGCCAGCCTCGTAGTCGTCGATGGCGGCCTTGATGTCTGCCACCTTCTTGAGCTGCTTGCGTGCCTCGTCGGGGTTGTCCCAGAAGTTGGGCTCCTCGGTGCGCTCCTGCTCGTTCTGTAGGTCTATGCGGCGCTGCTCGACATCAATAGATGCCGAGAGCTTCGCCACACGCGCCTTAAGGTCGTTTATCTGGTCAGTGTTAACCATCTACTCTATGCAATGTTACTCAATTTCCCAGTCGAAGCCATCCTTGCGGTCCTTAACACGGATGCCGATAGCGGTGAGGTTGTCACGAATCTTGTCCGATGTAGCCCAGTCCTTGTTCGCCTTGGCCTCCATGCGCATGGTGAGCAACATATCCACCAAGGGCGATACCATATCCTTGCCACCAGCATCTGCAGCCTTCTCGTTGCGCAAACCGAGGATGTCAAACACATAGCGGTGTACGGTAGCCTTGAGAGTCTCGAGGTCCTCAGCGGTGAAAGACTGTGTGCCCTCGGTAGCCTGGTTGATGATACGCACCCAGTCGAAGAGTGCCGAGATGACCATGGGCGAGTTCAAGTCGTCAGCCATAGCCTCCTTGCAGCGACGCTCCAACTCCGAAACATCGGCTGTTGACTTATCCGCAGCCTTGAGCTTCGACAACGCCTCCACAGCCTTCATCAAGCGGTCGAGACCCTTCTCCGCAGCCTGAAGTGCATCGTTCGAGAAGTCGAGCGTTGAGCGGTAGTGCGCCTGGAGCACGAAGAAGCGGATGGTCATGGGCGAGTATGCCTGCTCGAGGATGGGGTGCGAACCTGTGAAGAGCTGCTCCAAGGTGATGAAGTTGCCAAGCGACTTACCCATCTTCTGGCCGTTGATAGTAATCATGTTGTTGTGCACCCAGTAGCGTGCCGAGTCCTTGCCCATAGCCGCTGTTGACTGCGCAATCTCGCACTCGTGGTGGGGGAACATGAGGTCCATGCCGCCACCGTGGATGTCGAACTGCTCACCGAGGTACTTGGTGCTCATTGCTGTACACTCCATGTGCCAGCCGGGGAAGCCGTCGCTCCAGGGTGAGGGCCAGCGCATGATATGCTCGGGTGCCGCCTTCTTCCAGAGGGCGAAGTCATAGGAGTGGTGCTTGTCGCTCTGGCCATCAAGCTCGCGGGTGTTGGTGACGATGTCGTCGAGGTTGCGGCCCGAGAGGCGACCATAGTGGAAGTCCTTGTTGTACTTCTCGACATCGAAGTAGATGGAGCCATTCGACTCGTAGGCATATCCCGCCTCGAGGATACGCTTAACCATCTCAATCTGCTCGATGATGTGGCCCGAGGCGTGGGGCTCGATAGAGGGCGACTTAACGCCAAGCTCGCGCATAGCATCGTGGTAGCGCTCGGTGTAGTAGTGCGCAATCTCCATAGGCTCGAGCTGCTCGAGGCGTGCCTTCTTAGCAATCTTATCCTCGCCCTCGTCGGCATCCTGCTCGAGGTGGCCCACGTCGGTGATGTTACGCACATAGCGCACCTTGTAGCCCAGCGACTCGAAGTAGCGGAACATAAGGTCGAAGGTTACGGCGGGGCGGGCATGACCCAAGTGTGGGTCGCCATAGACGGTAGGACCGCAGACATACATGCCTACATGCTCGGGGTTGATAGGCTCAAACACCTCCTTGCGGCGTGTGAGCGTATTGTACAGGGTAATCTTTTCCATTGTTACTATATTTTTTTGTTACTAATTACTCATTGCTATTTGGGGTTACATCACCTCCACGACCTCCATGCCGTACTCGTGGGCGTAGGCTGCGATAGTGGCCTTAACCTCCTTGCGGTTGAGGAATTTTACCATATCGCGGTGGTACGCAGTCTCGGGAGCATCGTAGCCAAGCTGTGGCGAGCGGTCGAGGTAGTAGTATATCGAGTAGATGTTGAAGATGTGTGCCTCCATGAGTGCAAACTGTGGGTCACGATCCGAGTTAGGCGTAACGCGGTCGATAGCCTGGACGTAGTTCTTGACAAGGGTATCGAACTGCAAGGGGTTGGCGATGAGGGCCTCCTCCTTAGTGGGGTTAGCGAGCCACTCGTAGCTACCTGCGATAGTAGAGGCGTCCTTAAGCACGTCGATGATATCCATCATCGCGTAGTTGAGCTCGCGGTTGATGGTCACAGAGAAACTCTCGATGTTGCAGAACTGCATGTAGTACTTAGCCCAATCTCCACGTGCTGCGATATACTCCGCTGCGAGCCTATCACCACGCACAAAGGCCTCGTCATACTCCACGTATAGCAGCTCGGCATTTGCACCATGTGCTAGGGCGAGGGCGTAGATAGGCGTGTTCTCCTCGTTGATGCCACGATGCTGGGCGGTGCTGATAAGCTCATCATAGATGAGGGCGTTGTTCTTGATATACTCGATGTCGTCGTACGAGTCGGCGGGCTGCTTATTAAGACCGAGAATCTCGTTGAGGAGTTCTATTGCTCGTGCATACTCGTCGATGGCGAGTATCATGCGCGAAGAGGCCAACGTATAGTACGACTGGATGTAGCAGTAGGTGTTCTCGTAGGTGTACTCTATCTGCTTGTTGGGCAGCACCTCGAGGCCACGGTTAAGCAGTGCCTCAGCCTTGTCGAAGCACTCGATAGCCTCTACGGCATAGTCGAAGCTCTTCTCGAGAGAGGCGGCATAGCGGGCATCGTCGATGGCGTAGCTACCCTCGTTGATATAGGCGGCAGCGACACGCGCAAAGCCCTCGCGGATGCGTGTAGCCGAGATGTTGAAGCGCGTGAAGTAGTCGCAGAGGACACCCTCCTGGGCGATGTTACCGAACTGCAGGGGCTTGGCGAGGCTACCATCGACCTCCTCACCCATGAAGATGGAGTAGAGGGCCTCGTGGTTGATGTAGCCCACGTTGCCGCCACGGCTCTCGGTGCGTATGGGAACAAGCGTGTAGCAGAAGCCATCGAAGCGCGCATAGTTCGTGAGGCCGTAATCCTTCATGATGTAGGGCTGCGAGAAGGTCAAGGGGCGCTTCCACTCGAAGTTAGCCAAGAGGTCTAGCATCATGAGGTAGTCCTTGGTGAGGTAGCTGCTCGAGATGGCGATGCTTATCTCGTCGAGAAGGCGCTCGCGCTCACTCTCCGAGACGATGCCTGCGGCGATGGCGGCATCCTTATCCACGGGGATGCGGTAGTTCTTCGCGGCGATGATGTAGTCGCTCGCGGTGCCGTCGATGAAGTTGTCGGCCTTGGGATTTATGCGACCCATAATCTCGAAGTCCGCAGCACGCTCTTCTGGGGCTATCTCCTTGTCGCTATCTACGATGCGCATTATGCCGTCGTTGACAATGAGCAACAAGGCACGCTCCTCGGGGGCGGCATTACGGTCGATGTTTGCGCCGTCGTGAACGAAGAGGCGGATGGCATCCTTAAGGTAGATGTCGGCGTTTGCCAACTTGCGGTACTTGCGCTCGTACTCATCCACCGTGCGCACATCCTTCAAAAACTCCTGGTTATACTCCACCTCCTCGAGGATGAGCAGCGCGAATTGGTACTCGGCGAAGGCCTGCATTTGCGATGCGGGAACCTCGGCAGCGCCAGAGAGGTAGGCGTAGAACTCGTCGCTGTCATACTCCTGGAATATCTGCTGCGCCTGGTAGTAGAGGCTCTCGAGGTAGTCGAATGTAACCTCCTCCTCCGTACCCGTGTCGGGCATATAGATGGTATAGCTCTTCTCGTTGAGGATTTGGCGTATGTCGGCACGCATAGATGTATTACCCTCGCCTATGAGTAGGTCGATGGGCTCGGCAACGATGACATAGTCGTTCACGAAGCTATACTTCGTAGAGGGAATGGTGAAGGGTACACCCTCGGCATCGTTTGCTGCGAGCTTCATCTCGTCGATGTACCACTCGCCACCGAGGTATGAGGTGTTCATAACGCGCACATCGGGGCGCACGCCCTCCACCTCCTGGCAGTACCACAAGGGGAAGGTGTCGTTATCGCCATAGTTTAGGAGTATGGCGTTCTTGGGCGCTGTATTGAGGTAGTTGAGGCCCAAGTCGCGGGTGTAGTAGCGGCCCGAGCGGTCGTGGTCGTCCCAGTTCTCTGTAGCAAGCACAACGGGAACACTCGACGAGAGCAAAAGACCCACGGCAACGCCTGCGGTGGAGAGTGCAGCACGCTTACCTGCAGCACCTACGAACAATGAACTGAGCATATGGCCCATGGCTGCGGCACCGAGACCTATCCAGATGGAGAAGGCGTAGAAGGCACCAGCATAGACGTAGTCACGCTCACGAGGCTCGCCAGGTGAGGTGTTGAAATAGACAACAAGGGCGATGCCCATCATCACGTAGAGCAGTGCCACGATGATGAAGTTACGCCAGTCGCTCGACATCTGGTAGATGATACCCAGCAAGCCCAAGAGTAGGGGTAGGAAGAAGTAGGTGTTGCGTGAGGGGTTGTTCGCCTGCTCCGCGGGGATGTTATCCGTAGGGCCGGTGAAGTACTTGTCGATAAAGTCGATGCCCGAGAGCCAGCCACCGTGGAGGTAGATGCCATTCTGGGCGTCGGTCGTAAGCTGTATATCATCCTGGCGGCCCACGAAGTTCCACATGAAGTAGCGCACGAACATATCGCCCATCTGGTAGTCGAGGAAGTAGGCGATGTCCTCACCCGCCGTGGGTTCGTACCATGTGTTACCATTATCGTCGCTCACACGCTTCGTGGGGTGGCCATCCTCGAGTGATACCCACTCCGCCTCGTACTGCTTAGCGCGGCTGTGCCACCACATACGTGGGAAAAGGGCATTTGCCTCGCTGGGGTAAACATAGTCGTCGAATATCTCGCGCTCCTCGTACTTGCCCGTCTCGGGGTTCAACCACGTCATGGTCTTAGCCTTAAACTCTCCCGTAGGGATGTACTGGTCATCCGAGGTGTAGTCGGGATTCTGCGCCACAACGGGTGTGGGCGATGCAGAGTAGTAGGGGCCATAGATAAGGGGACGGTTACCATACTGGTTGCGGTTCAAGAGGCTCAACAGCGCGTGTGGGTTCGAAGGGTTGTTCGAGTTCATAGGTGGGTTGGCATTGGCACGAATGGCCACTGCGGCATACGAACCGAAGCCGACAAGGATTACCGTAACGGCCAAAACAACGCCATTGAGAATGCGGTAGCGGCGGCTATGCGTAAACCATATAAGTGCGGCAAGTGCGGCAAAGACGACGACGATAAAGATGAGCATACCCGCATTTACAGGCATACCCAACTTGTTCACTGCAAAGGTGTCGAAGGCTGCGCCGAGAGCTACGGTGTAGGGTATGATAAGGCCGTTTATAGCGCCCAAGATAAGGAATGACACTACCAGCGCACCAAGTATCATAAGGGAGTAGCGCCACCTATTCTCGCACGTGTAGCGGCGGAAGAACCATATCATAACAAGCGCGGGGATGGTTAGCAGGTTGAGGATGTGGACACCGATAGAGAGACCCATAAGGTAGGCGATAAGGATAATCCATCGCATTGACGTAGGCTTATCGGCATTCTCCTCCCACTTGAGCATGAGCCACACCACAAGGGCCGTAAACATCGACGACAAGGCATATACCTCGCCCTCGACAGCCGAGAACCAGAAGGTGTCGGTGTAGGCATAGGCCATGGCGCCAATGGCTCCCGAACCTATGATGAGCAGGCTCTTGAATAGGGGCATCTCCTCACCCTCGCGGTGCACGATGCGGCGCACAAGATGGGTGATAGTCCAGAAGAGGAACATGATGCAGAGGCCCGAGGTCACGCAGTTCATGCCGTTAATCATTGCGGGGACATCCTCGGGTGACGATGCAAAGAGTGATGCCACGCGCGCCAAGAGCATGTAGAGTGGTGCTCCAGGAGGGTGACCCACCTCTAGTTTGTACGATGTCGCGATAAACTCGCTACAGTCCCACAAACTTGTCGTGGGTTCCATGGTCAGGAGATAGGAGATTGTTGCTGCAGCAAAAACCGCCCAGCCCATGATGTTATTCCATAGCTTGAAATTTTTCATATTTTTAGTCGTTTTATCCTCTAACTTGTAATTAACCCGCAAATATAATAATATTTGCCCAAGAAAGCAAACACAAAGCGAAAAAAGAGCCGAAAGAGATAAAAGAGGGATAAGGAACGAAGAGGATGATACTATCAGCAGTTGCCTGCTACTTCTCTCTTCAATGCGAAAAATTAAAATTACTAACCACTAATTTCTAATTACTAATTATTTTTTGTATCTTTGCCTAATTAAACTGATTTATATGGCATACGATGTTATAGTTATAGGCGCGGGTGCTGCAGGCCTTATGGCTGCGGGCACTGCTGCCATGAGCGGTCGCTCGGTGCTCCTTATGGAGAAGATGGAGAAGGCGGGTCGTAAGATTCGCATCACGGGTAAGGGTCGTTGCAACCTCACCAATGCACGCCCCGCGGAGGAGTTCCTCGAGAAGGTGCGCACAAATGCAGACTTCTTCTCGGTGGCCTTCGCCGAGTTCAACAACCGCGCAACGATAAAGTTCTTCGAGCGTATAGGCGTGAAGCTCGAGACGGAGCGTGGCGAGCGCGTCTTCCCCAAGAGCGGCAAGGCGTGGGATATCGCCAATGCGTTGGTTGACTTCTGCGAGGATAAGGGCGTGAAAATCCTCTATAAGACCCAGGTGACAGCCATCGAGACCATGGGTGGAAAGGTTACGGGTGTGCGCTACCGCAATAACCGCGGCTTCGAGCGCCGTGAGGAGGCCGACCATGTCATCGTGGCTACGGGTGGCGTTAGCTACCCCTCGACAGGCTCTACGGGTGATGGCTACGAGTTCGCCGCATCGGTGGGTCACAACATCGAGCCCGTGCGCCCCTCGCTCACACCACTCCAGACATCACATCCCCAGCGCGAATACCTCAACGGCTTGTTGCTCAAGAACGTAGGTGCGAAACTATATGTAGATAATGAGCTTGTGCAGGAGGAGTTCGGCGAGTTGGGTTTCTCGGAGCGCGGCATTGAGGGTGCTGTGGCGTTGCGCATGAGCCGCGACGCTGTGGACGCTATCATCGACGAGAAGCGCGTCAAGATTATCGTTGACCTCAAGCCCGCGTTGGATGAGGAGACATTGCTTGCCCGTATCGACCGTGAGATTGCAGAGATGCAGCCCTCGGAGTTCTTCTCGGAGTTGTTGCGTAAGCTCGTTCCTAAGCAGTTGGTTGTGCCCCTCGCTAAGGAGGTTGACTTCCACTCTAAAACATACGTTAGCAAGCTCTCGGAGGCCGAGAAGATGCGCCTCGTGAAGATTTTGAAGGGCATGGCCTTCCCCATTTCGGATTATGCACCCTTCCAGTTCGCCATCGTTACGGCGGGTGGCGTAGCCTGCGACGAGGTGAATAAGTACACCATGGAGTCGTTGAAAGTCAAGGGTTTATACTTTGCGGGTGAGGTTCTTGACCTCGATGCCAATACCGGTGGCTACAACATGCAGATAGCCTTCTCTACGGGCCGCCTCGCAGGACAACTCAAGAAGTAAAATAGGGTAGTATGAAACGTTCTGGACGCACACTCAAGCAGAGGCTCTACGGCCTCAAACACCTCTCGTCACGCATAAAGCGTGCGCGCCACTTTAGAGGCCATGGCGTACACTCGCCATACGTCTATAACATTGTGCGTAAGGTATTTATGCAGAGCAATCTCGTTTCAGAACGTCACGATCTATACGCCGCGCTCAAGGAGTATGGCATTGCCGAGCGTCGCTGTGTGCAGCTCCAAAACCTCGTCGCCCACTGCGGCTACGAAGCGTGGAGCATTGATAGGATGGCGGAGTGCGCATTTATCGTCTGCACCCTCGATACTACATACGACAAACTTCAACCATATGTAGAGTATGCGCGTGAGCATGGCGTGACCCTCTGTATAATGGATCCCTACAACAACGCTAACCGCTGGGAGGTATGCCGTGGCATCGTTGAGCGCCACCCTTCGACTACGGTCGATAACCGCGCCTATCTCCTGGTGTTCAATAACCACTTGCCTAAACAGGTATTCGTATTGTAATAGCTTAAAATATAGCGCGTTATGAAGATATATACAAAGACAGGCGATAGCGGCACCACCTCGCTTATTGGTGGTGAGCGCGTTGCTAAGTGCGACCCTCGTGTCGAGGCCTATGGCACCGTAGATGAGCTCATGGCCTTCGTTGCCCTGCTCACCGACACACTTGTTGAGGATGCGTGCACCGCATCTTTTGCTGAGCCCCTGCAGCGCATAGAGTCGCAGCTCATGACCGCCTCGGCACTCTTTGCCGTGGGTAAGGGTGGTGAGGGTAAGGTAGCCCCCATCTCCGAGGAGCGCATAGCTGAGCTTGAGGCCTTGATTGACGCCATGCAGGCGGAGATACCCGCCATCACGAAGTTTACAATCCCTGGAGGCCATAAGGCTGTGTCGTTGTGCCACGTCTGCCGTACCGTGTGCCGCAGGGCTGAGCGTGCCGCATTGCGTGCCCAGGAGGTCGCTGTGGTCGATGCTCAGGCGTTGAAGTACTTGAATCGCCTCTCGGACTACCTCTACACGCTTGGCCGCGTGGTTACGGAGCGCCTAAAGGTCGAGGAGCGCCTCTGGATACCATAGCCTAAAGGGGCTGATGCTCAAAGATTTTGGCCTTAGCCTCTTGTAAATATAAATTTTTTTATACATTTGCACGCTAAATCGGCGTTAATGGCCGTTTACGACAGGAGATATTAACTTAAAAAAATTATAACACTATGTATTGGACATTGGAGCTTGCATCGAAGTTGGAGGATGCACCATGGCCCGCAACAAAGGAGGAGCTTATCGACTACGCTGTTCGTTCGGGCGCACCACTTGAGGTTTTGGAGAACCTTCAGGAGATTGAGGACGAGGGAGATATCTACGAGTCAATCGAGGACATCTGGCCCGACTACCCCTCAAAGGATGACTTCTTCTTTAACGAGGAGGAATATTAGTCGCTTGATAAAGGTTAAAAGCCTAAATATCAACAATTTACAAAGACCGATTGGGCAGTCCAGTCGGTCTTTTTTTGCCCAATAACTACCCAAAAACTACCCGAAATTGAGCGAAAACTGCCCAAATACTGCCCTGAAACTATGACCAAATCCTCCCCAAAATAAGAGTAGTAAGTGAGGGGTGGCACACTGCCCAAACACTGCCCAGACGCTGTCTGGGGCACTTTTTGCAAGAAAGCGAGCAACTCTGAAAAACCGCTCTTTGAGGTCAAAAACTTACCCATAATTACCCGTCTTCACTGCCCAGAAACAAAAAAGGACAAAACCGAAGTTCTGTCCTTATGTTAATCTAACTTAACATTGAGTTTATCGCCAACTACTTCTGCAATCGTGTTAGGCAGCAATGTGGCATATACCTTCTCCGTAACCAATGTAGAAGCGTGTCCCAGCAATGCAGAGGTGGTCTTAATATCCACGCCACCGTTGAGTGCCATCATCGCATATGTATGTCTGCCGAGATGTATATGAAGGTTGAAGGGCAGTCCCATCTTATTACCTATACTTTGAAGCGACTGGTTGATAGTTCTGTTCGCAGCATTCTTCACCTTTAAGAAATCTGCCTCATCGCTCAAATCGTAATCATTAGGCAATAGTCCGAACACAAACTCATCGTATCTACCATTCCATTTCTCCAAAATCTCTCTTGATATGTCATTGAGCGGGATGTAGAGCATTTTGGCTTTACGAGTATGACCCTTATACTGCATACGAGCAATCATATTCTTGTCCATATCAATCTCGCTCCACTTCAAACTTATCAAATCACTCCAACGCAAACCTGTGAAGCACGCAAATAGAAATACATCTGCGTATTCTCGTGTTCTATCATACTTCGCCTTGCCAGCAAGTTCCTTAAACTTTCTCAATTGCTCAATAGTTAGAAACTCCTTCTCCATACTATCATCTAATGACTTTCCTTCATCATTTAGATACAACTCGCTGATTTCTTCACTCTCCACTCTGCTTATCCATCCTTTTCTGCAACACGCCTTAACAGTCTTGATAATTGGTGAGAGTGCCTTGTTGATGGTGCCATTACTGTTTCCCTCCACCTCTTTTCTCCAAATGATATAGTCTCTTATCAAATCCGCATTTACATCTCGGCAGTAAAGGATATTGTCCTCATTGGTGTTCATCCTTTTCATCGTGCGAAGAAACTTATCAAACTTCTTCATATAAGATTTCACATTCATCCATACTGATATTGAAATCTTGTCTGTTTTGTAAAGTCCCTCGTTATGCTCCAAAACAAACGGTATGAACGGCACTTTACCCTCTTGGGTGTCAAGA
The DNA here is from genome assembly GCA_045633045.1 of Alistipes sp. Lineage (GTDB taxonomy): Bacteria > Bacteroidota > Bacteroidia > Bacteroidales > Rikenellaceae > Alistipes. Next base: position 9,033 of record JAZQXV010000007.1, on the reverse strand, counting down.
TGCTGCTGATACTTTCCATTGAGGATTGCTCTCAACGCCGCTTCGGTTATAATCTTGTTGCCCTCACCGAGATGCTCGTTTATCATCTTATCGTATGTATCCTTGAAGTTCCTCAACTTGTTGTTAAGCAGTGCTGCCTTTGGATGACCATCCTTTCCACTCTTAACATACTTGTTATCCTTACCATCTAACCAGTGCTCTGGGGCAACTCTGATGTCTGATGTCTTTCTCACTGCCTTACCCATAGTGCAATACATAATCACTACTGGATACTCGCCATACTCATTAGGTGTAGCGTCTGTTCTCAATTTCAACTTTCCCTCCATATACTACGCCACAAAACTAAAATGATTTTTCTCCAATAACTTGTCAATGTCTCGCTGGGTATATACAATCGTTCTACCCAACTTTGAGAACTCCAATTCGCCGTCCTGTCGCAACTTGTCAATGACCGCCTTGCCGACTTTAAGATACTCACATAACTCTTGTGTGTTATACACCTTTCCTACTGTCTGCTCCTTCAATTCTTGGAGCATTGCGAGAATAGCAGATACCTCTGCCTCCATTCTCATTAAACTACAATTATTATCCATTTTATTTATTTTTTAAGAAATTACACTAAAATAGGTTTGAAATCGGACTTATCTTTCTAATCTCCAATTTATTAACCTCTATATTAAATATAACAAAAACTCACAGAAAATAACGAAATTAGACAACTTTTTTTTCAAAAAATCGCATTTATTTTAACCCTCTCCAAAGTATCAATAAGAACCGAAATGGGAGCGTTAAGCAATACCCGACATATGCGAGAATTGCGATTATATCATAACATACACACTTGACAGCACACGCCATCCCACAGTGCTCATATATCCATATCGTTCTTCGGATGTTTAGCATATGGCGAACTCCTTCTTTAATCGTTTCACCGTGCTCTCGGATACATCCGTTAGTTTGGCGACTTTTCGTATGGGATATCCAGCACGCAGAAGTTTCAACGCCTCCTTGTATTCCTCCTTCTTGGTTTCAACTGGCTTGCGGTATCCTTCTTTACGCCCAAGACCTGATTTACCCGTTGCAGCAAGACACTTATCCACATATACCTTTCTGCCCGATTGCAAGCGATAGTGTATGTTCTCACGCTCCATCTGGGCACAGGTGCCGAGAACAGCAATCATAATCGTTAGGTATGGGTTTTCTTTGCCATCACATCCATAAATGGAGATTCCCTCCTTCTGAAAATAGATATTTAGGTGGTTCTCCTTTGCGAAGCGGATGTTGGCGAGGACTTCATCTACATTTCTACCGAGACGACTTAACTCTGATAGCAATAACACATCCACATTCTCCTCTACACAAAAAGTCAAGCATTCTTGTAGAACAGGTCGCTCGTGGTTCTTCTTTGCTCCGCTGATATGCTCCTCAAAAGTTTGGCATATAGCCATTGAGTTTCTGCTGGCGTAATCTGTCAGGTCTATTACTTGTCTCTCTGTGCTCTGTCTGTCTCCTGTTGAGGATACACGAGCGTATATCGCTGCTTTAATGTCTGTCGTAGTCATATATGGGTTCATTTTAATGTTGGGTTCAATTAAGTCTTAAATAGTCATTTGAACCTGTTGGTTCTTGCGGTCAGTTCAGCCAAAGAGTTATTTGGTCTCACGGGTAAAAAAAATAATTATTTTTTTTTGAACACGCCGAAGCGTCTTCTCCCGATAGCAAACTCTCACTAATTGCATCTTCTCCTTCTGACAGCAAACTTTCAATAACGCTGATGATTGATGCCCGCTGTGCTTTGGTCATATCATCTAACGCTCCGTCTGTAATGCAATAAGCGAATAGATACTGCTTGTCAGGTATGAGGGGGCTGTCCATTGTTTTGTTAGTTATGTTGATTTCTTCTGCAAAGATAAAATAATTATTTTGTAATTACTTGGTCCTCAATGAGTTAAATTGGTCCAAAAATTAAAATAGTCAAGTGGATGTCCAAATCGGACATCCTCCTGACTAAAAATTGACCCAAAAGTCATAGTTTATTGTATAGTGGTATTTAATATCGCTGATTATCAACCATTTAGAACAACAACTTATTCAAACCCTCTAACTTAATATGTATTGGAGACACAAATCCTCTGCTCCCCACATCTCCTGTTCATCGTAATCCAGCATACCAGTATGGGTAGAACTGATTTGGGTTAGCCTATTATACCTTGACAGCAACTTCTGATACACTTGCAAGAACCCATTATATCCAGTTTTGAAATCATCTTCTTGTAATACGCAAAGGGTGTGAAAGTATTCTGTTGGGTCGGTTATATCTACTTCATTCTCTATATCGCAGTTATCATCTACCATCCATTCGTCAATTCGGAAGTATGTTTGCGTGGCAAGTGCTGCTGTGTATGCGTATAGTTGTCGGGATGACCGAGACTTGTAGATATTACCATTTGCATCTACCCATTTGGTGAAACCCTCTGTTATCTTACCGCCGTGTTTTTGAATGAAACACCATTGTCCGATTATCTCAACAGCATAGTCCATAAGACGCTTCGCTTTACCCTCATCGCAAGCAACACGCACACCATATATAACCTTATTCTCATATTGTAGAGGACGGTTAAACAATATCTGATAAACTCTCTTCATATTATTATATTATTATGTATAAAGTATTTATGGGTGAAGGCGATTTGGCTATCAAGTCGCCTAATTTTTTGTTATTTTTAATAGTGTAATGAGGAACATTACGGATATAGGCATTGAAAGAGAATTGACAGAAGAGTGAAAAGAAAAGAGAAAAGAAAGATATGAAAGATAAGAAAGAGAGAATGATTGATATAAAAGTTTCTTCTCATAGTGAAACGGAGAGAAGAAACAGAATGCTGCTGAAAGCGGCATTCAATAATGGATAGAAATAATATATATAATAAAAGTATATGAAAGTGGATATAGTAGTTAGTAGAAAGGTAGAGAGGTTGTATGAAGAGTATATGACCCTCATAGATGGTTTGAAAGGTAAGACAAAGGATGAGAGATTTAAGTTGTATGAGAGTATGACCAGAAGACTTTATCCTCACGCAAAGAAGGTAGTTGATTTAGAAGACCAGTTAAATGAAGAGAGAAAGGATTATCAGCGAAAGTTCAAAGAGTGGTTCTTCGTTATCTGTAAGAGTAGTTTTAGTAATGGTCGCTTCGGAGAGACTTGCTTTGAGTTGTATAAGAAGGAGATAGTAAAGAAGAGTAAGAAGGATAAGTGTTCAAGCAAGATTTATGCTCATAAGGTTATCCTCGCTCTGGGTCTAATGGGTTTGTTGGAAAAGGTCAAAGAGAATTACAGCCACTCAAAGGAAAATCCTCACGGTTATCAATACAAAGTAGATTATTTCAAGTGGTTTGAACTGATGAAGGGCGTGTCAAAGGGTAATGTTTCTATATCGTTGGATTTTGAGGTTGATTGGTCTGGTTATGATGATTGGTATGGAGAGAGACAGTTTGAGACGATTAAGTCAATGTCGGTAGAACCAAAGGTCTATGAGCAGGCAAGGTCTTACTTGGAGAGATACGACGAGTATTTCTTTACTACCACGCTGAAAGCAGACGAGAAGAAGCACTTTACTGATAAGTTGTTTGCTGCAAGAGCAGTTTGTGCTATCGCTGAACACGATACCTATCATATGCTCCGCCATAGTGATGACAGTGAGGATAACGATGATGAGAAGATGATACATAACGCTGGCAGATACTATACTTGCTTGACCAATATGCATAGTGAGATAAGAAGAGAACTGCGTATTGATGGAGAGCCAATAGTGGAGGTGGATATTTCTTCTGCTCAACCTGCTATGCTTGGATTGCTGCTCCGAGAGAGATACCCTAATATCCGTTCTGCTTGGTTAGAGCATTGTGAGAAGGGAGATTTCTACGAATGGATTGGTCGTATTGCTATCGGTAGAGGTATAACGAAAGAGGAGAGAAAGGTTATAAAAGTCTTAATTATGAGAATGCTATACATCGCTCAACGACCTACGGAGCAGCAGGATGAAACACCATTTTGGTGGTATTTGAAGACTTACTTACAAGAGAAGAACCCAAGCAAAAAAGAAAATCTGGGGAAGGGGAAATTATTCAAATCCTTTGACTTCATCGTTATGTCCTATCTGAAAGCAGAGGAACCAGAGTTGTATAAAATGGTATATGATGCAAGAACTAATTTGAAAGAGGTGAAGCGGAGAAAACCGACAGCGAAAGGGAAAACGACGAAGAAGAGAAACAACCTTTCTATCAATATGACGGAGATGGAGGTGAAGTATATCAAGGCGTGTTTGAAAGCAATCGCTCCTGATGTCAAATACTTCTATACCATCCACGACTGTATTGGATGCAGGGCGAGCGATGCCGAGAAGGTGAAGCAAACGATGGTTGCTATCGGTAAAGAAATGTTTGATGCCACGCTTAATATCAAATTGGAGAGCAGTTCGGGCGAGACTATTATGGATGATTTTAAGTTCATACCAGAAGAAGTTGTTATGAAGAAAAAGGGTTGGTGTTCAGTGAAGAAGGCAGCATAACCACCTCACATAAATACATTATAAAATAAAAAAAAATTTATTTTTTGAGTTATGAGTAATGTGTTGAAAGTGAAAGTTGCAGGTCAGCGTGTGAGATACCAAGTTTCAAAAGTAACATTTAATGAATACGACCTGCTGAAAGCAAATGCGTGGAGGTGGGACTGCGAAAGAAACGCCCTTTATCCCAACGACAACAAATTGGATATTCTACGGGACTATGAGACTTTTGATTGTGCCGATATTGGCGTTGCTATCCGAACTAATGGTGAGATATTTTATGAGTTAGGCAACTCAAAGGGCAAGATACAAAATCTCAATGTGCTATCTGCTATAAACCATCCGATATTGATTGCTATTGATGATGCAAATGAAAGAGAGGGACTTACCCTTTTGAGTGCAGATGTGTTTGATGAGCAAAACACCATATACGAATATATCCTTGAAGTCGGCGATCGGGATACATTTGACGAAACGCTGTTGGACATAATCACAGTCAAAGACCCTATTACGAGCGAGGAGTATATCGTAGAGTTGAGATATAATGGTAAAAAAATGATTGGCGGAGCCGATGGACTATCGTTTAGCGAACCTGCGACCGACAAATATATGTTTATGCTCACCGTTCCCAACGACTATGCCGTTGCTATGGGTCTTGGAGAGAATAGAAAACTTGACAACCTAATGAGATTTGAGGACTTCATTAAGGAAGATAACAAGAACGGAAGAAAGCAACCTGCTGCTAATATGGTCAAGACTGCAAAGGACTATGACAAAGCGGCGAAGAACGGTTGTGTGAAACTTCTTGAAGATTATATCCATAGTTTCATTGATGAACACGAGCCTGACCACGAACCCGAAGAAGAGGAATAAGCACCTTTCAATACATACAAAACTATCTTCATATCGACAACCACCATAATATCATTATGGTGGTTGTTGATTTGGTGCGACAAAAAAATTTTTTTTTGTTAATGTAGATGACTATCAGAGGGTAAAATGGGTTCAAGACCTCTTCGACGAAGAGGAGTATTAAGAGGTTGAAAAAGGTTTAACACCTAAATATCAACGATTTACAATGACCAATTGGACAGTCCAGTCGGTCATTTTTTTTCTAAATACTGCCAGAAAATGAGGCGAGAGTGCCCGAACACTACCTTTAATTACGGTCGCCATTGTCGTTTTATGTCCGTTTCCTATATGTTATGGTAGCAAGAAGATTGAAGATTACAACAAATACTCCGAGTGCTGCAAAGTTATGCCACATATCCACAAAGGTCGTTCCCTTCAAATATACAGCACGCATAATCTCGATATAGTAGCGAGGAGGCAGAATGATTGTAAACTTCTGTGCCCACTCGGGCATTGAACTAATCGGTGTTAGCAGACCACTCAATAACATAAAGATTATAATAAAGAAGAACATCACAAACATCGTTTGTTGGATATTATCCGAGATATTAGCCACTACGACACCAAATCCCGAGAAGCCGAGGATAAAGAGAATTGTCGCCAAGTAGATATTGCCAAATGAGCCGAGAGGTACCAGACCATAGACTAACCACGCCACAAACATCGCCACAGTGATAACAAAGAGTCCTATTAGCCAAAAAGGAATAAGTTTGGCGAGCACGAAGGTAAACTTACCTATCGGGGTAACATTTATCTGTTCGATGGTGCCATTCTCCTTCTCGATTACGATATTTATTGCTGACAAAAAACCACAGATAAGAATCAGAAGCATAATCATCAGTGCAGGAATCATCAAATACCGATAGTTCAGCGTAGGATTATAGCGATTCTGCACCACTACAAGGTCTGAGAGTTGAGTTGCGCCCTGCTCGCCCATATATTTAGATAGAGTAGATGCTATGGTTTGTACAAGATATTGGCTTCCGAGCGACCCTTTTGTTGCATTTACAGCATTGGCAGATATATCCAACTTTTTAGGCTTGATGCTTGTTATATCTCGCTCAAAATTTTTGGGTATTTGCAGGATTATATCTATCTGGCAATCTTCCAATAGACTATGCGACCTATCGAGTGTCGTTGCTTCATCATTAACAGTAAAATACTCGGCAGCACGCACATCGCTTGATATGCGGCGAGAGAGTGTAGAGCCATCCTCGTCGATAATTGCCACACTGACATTACGCACATCCATCGTTGTTACCCACGGCATAACAAGCATTATCATCACAGGAAAGACGATAAAGAGTTTAGGAAGGAATGGATTACGAAAAATCTGCGTAAACTCCTTTTGTATCAATATAAATAGTTGTCGCATAGACTATTCGAGTTTATCTTTGAACTTTTTGAGCGATACACCCATAAGCACAAAGGTCATTAGTATAAGAATAAGCACCTCTTTTACTACTGCCGAGAGGGGTAATCCCATAATCATCATCTTGCGTATGGCTTCAATATACCATCGTGCAGGTACGATATATGGCAGGGGTTGCAATACCGTAGGTAGGTTTTCTATCGGAAATACCATTCCCGAGAGCATCATCATTGGCAGTAGCATCACCATTGCAGATATGAGCAGTGCAACGACTTGCGAAGAGGCAAGCGTAGATACAAGCAATCCCAATGCAAGGGCGAGAATTAAGTAGATTAACGAGATTGTGATAATTCCACCCAAACCGCCACTCATTGGCACATCAAGCATATAATGAGCAATGAACAGTATGGTCATAAGATTTATACACGAAATCACGAAGTATGGAATCATCTTCGCAAGTATAATCTTGATAGGTCTTACTGGCGACACGAGCAATACCTCCATTGTTCCCATCTCTTTCTCTCGTACGATTGACACGGATGTCATCATCGCACATATTAGGATAAAGATAAGTCCCATAACGCCAGGCACGAAGTTGTACGCCGACTTCATCTGTGGATTGTAGAGCAGATGAAGGTTTAGTAATTCTTGTCGTGTATGGTCTGCCGATACTACATTTTGTAGATATGCCGCGCCAGTTTGTGCTATGTTCGTATTTGAGGCATCAAATATAAACTGTATTGCAGGGTGGGTGTCTATCCCCTCTGCCCGCTGTGCTATCAAATGTTCGTAATCCTCATCAAAGACAACAACAGCATCAGCCTTGCCACTACGTAACACCTTATCTATATCGATACTGCTATCGTAGTCGATAACTGTAAAATATGGATTGTTTGCTAGCCTTTCAACCACTTGTCTTACACCCTCTGTACGATTAGGAGCGACTATTGCCACATTAAGGTTATTCACCTCGGTAGATATGGCAAAGCCGAAGAGTATCATCAGCACTGCGGGAATTAGCAGCACAATCATCATCGTGCGCACATCTCGCAGGATGTGCCACGACTCTTTCTTTACAAACGATAGAAAATTATTTCTCATAATGCCTACTCTCCTCGCTTTGCACCACGAGCCAAGATGCGGAAGACCTCATCCATCGACTCTGTGGCATATTGTTTTTTAAGGCGTGCAGGGGTGTCAAGTGCACGCACCTCGCCATCAACCATAATGGATACTAGTGAGCAGTACTCCGCCTCATCCATATAGTGTGTGGTAACAAATATAGTCGTGCCACCATCGGCAGCCTCGTAAATCATCTCCCAAAACTGACGGCGTGTGATTGGGTCTACTCCACCCGTAGGTTCATCCAAAAAGACCACCTCGGGACGATGAATGGTTGCTACGGCAAACGACAACTTCTGCTTCCAACCGAGCGGCAATGAGCCTACAAGGGTATTACGTTCCGAAGTGAAGTTGAGCCTTTCGAGGGCTTCGGCAGCACGCCTCTCCGTCTCGGCTTTTGACAGTCCGTAGATACCCGCAAAGAGTCTTATATTCTCCCATACTGTTAGGTCGTTATACAGCGAAAACTTCTGGCTCATATAGCCGATATGTCGTTTTATCTGTTCACCCTCACGCATAACATCCCAACCTGCAACTGTACCACTGCCCGAAGTTGGATAACTCAAACCGCAGAGCATACGCATCGCCGTAGTTTTTCCTGCACCATTAGCACCCAAGAAACCGAAAATCTCACCTCGCCGGACATCAAACGATATGCGATTGACAGCAGTAAAGTTTCCAAAGCATTTTGTCAGTTCTCTGACAGATATAATATAGTCGTTCATTGCTTCATAAGTTTTATAAACATATCCTCAATCGTAGGCTCAGCAGGCTTTATACGCAAGCCCTGAACATCAGCAAGTTCCACCTCGAACTGCTTAATATCGAACACAGCATCGGCGACAAGATGGTGTGTCTCGCCAAATGGATAGCACTCCACAACACCTGTTGCTTTACGAACCGCAAGGAGTAGTTTGTACATATTATCTGCTTGCACGGAATATAGTGGATTATCAAAGCCTGCAACAATATCGGTTGGGGCATCTATACCCAAGATGCGACCCTCGTTGCACAAAGCCACTCTATCACATCGTGAAGCCTCATCCATATATGGCGTAGATA
>JAZQXV010000006.1:0-141655 GCA_045633045.1 Alistipes sp. | reverse complement strand
GACGGATATATCTACACCGGCAAGCGTTACATAGGAGGTGGTCACAAATGAAGCGCCCAATAGTAGGAATAGCCACTGACGGCGCACATTCCACGAAGGAGAGGTTGACACGCTACAGAGCGGTTGACCTCTCTTCTGGTTTGGAACTCTTCAACCATTCCATAGGCAACAAGACGAATAACATCGGAGAGTTTCTCGCCATCGTAGAGGCTGTCAAATATATCCTTAGACACCCCGAAGCACCTCGCATTATCTACTCAGATAGCATTACCGCAATCACTTGGTATCGTAATAAGCAAACCGCATCATCCCGACGCTGTGAGCAGCTACAATTAGCCGAGATATTCCTCAAAGTTATGGCGGCTAAAATAGAGGATATTCAGGTACTTCATTGGGACAATCGCGAGTGGGGAGAGACGCCAGCAGACTTCGGAAACAAGTAAGCAATATTGACTATAAATACACTAAAACTACATATTTGGAAAAGTCATGAATAATTACTATCTTTACGACAGAAATGTACAAATTAGAGGCCCAGATTTAAGTGGTTTGAACACTAATGATAAGCAATGATGACTAATAGATATTTTATCATCGTTTATCATCGTTAATCATTGATTATCAATTATTTCCGCCTTATTTCGGCGTCAAATTTGTAACTCATTGATACTCAAATACGCTTCACTTTCTGCATCGGCAAGTAATACTTGTAACACATTGATTCACAATGTATTAAGCTGTATTTTCACGTGTAAAAATCAGCAATTTTTCGATTTGCAAGTAGATTGTAACTTGCTGAATTATAGAATATTGCACTATTGAATCTAAAAATTGAAGACATACAATAAATTTTCCATCCAGGAAAATGTAAAGCCTGAATTTCAATCGAAAATTCGGGCTTTTTACATGTTTTCCGTCCGAATCTCGACAGTTTTTACAATTACGATACGTATATGCGACGAAATTTAGGGGCTGTGCACAGATTTATAATGCAATAAAGCCCTTTTTTACTGTAAATCGCTTGCAATCTCTAACAACAATCTTGAAAACCTCCAATATGTACATATGTACCCGGCCCATAATTTTTTGTCAAAAGAAGTTAGGCTTGGTCTCGACATGAAAATAGCCCGGATGGATAGTACTTAAGTGTACATTCCATTCGGGCTATTGATTGAGAGGCCGAGAATGACCTCTTTTCACAAGAAATTACTCGATGCCGACGCGATCAAAGATAAAGTCCACATTCTTGAGGTAGTACTCGAGTGTGAAGCAAGCGTCGAGCTCGTCACGTGTGAGCACCTCCATAACCGCGGGAGTCTCAGCAAGGAGCTTCTGGTAGTCAGCACGCTCGCTCATAGCACGCATAGCGACAGGCTGCACGGTGTCGTAAGCCTGCTCGCGTGAGAAGCCCTTCTCGATGAGGGCGTTCATAACGCGCTGCGCGAAGATAACCTTGCGTGTGCGGTAGATATTCTCCATCATAACATCCTTGAACACTACGAGGTTCTCGAGGATGCCGCGGAAGCGGTTGAGCATGTAATCGAGCAACATTGTAGCATCGGGAAGGATGATACGCTCAGTTGCAGAGTGTGAGATATCACGCTCGTGCCAGAGAGCCACGTTCTCATAGAATGTAGCCATGTAACCACGCATTACGCGAGCGCAGCCACACATATTCTCGCTCGAGATGGGGTTACGCTTGTGAGGCATAGCGCTTGAGCCCTTCTGACCCTTACCGAATGACTCCTCAACCTCGTGTACCTCAGTGCGCTGCAAGTTACGAATCTCCATAGCCATCTGCTCGATAGACGATGCGATACATGCGAGAGTTGCCATGTAGTAGGCGTGGCGATCACGCTGGATAACCTGTGTAGAGATGTTTGCGCTCTCGATGCCGAGCTTCTCGCATACGTAGTCCTGGATAAATGGAGGAATGTTTGCAAAGTTACCCACAGCACCAGAAATCTTACCAACCTCTACGCCGCGTGCTGCAGCAACAAAGCGAGTGAGGTTACGCTTCATCTCCTCGTACCACAACGCCCACTTAAGACCGAAGCATGTGATGTCGGCGTGGATGCCGTGTGTACGGCCGATGCAAGGAGTACTCTTAAACTCGATAGCGCGCTGGCGCAACACCTCAAGCATCTTCTCGATATCCTCCAAGAGGATAGAGTTTGCCTGCTTCAAAAGGTAGCCGTTAGCTGTATCCACAACATCGGTGCTGGTAAGACCATAGTGCACCCACTTACGCTCCTCGCCGAGGGTCTCGCTCACGGCGCGTGTGAAGGCTACGATGTCGTGGCGTGTCTGCTGCTCAATCTCATAGATGCGGTCGATGTTGAACGATGCGCTCTTCCAGAGCTTCTCAACATCCTCCTTGGGTACTACGCCCAACTGGCTCCAAGCCTCTGAAGCCAAAATCTCAACGCGAAGGTAGGCATCGAACTTGTTCTGCTCGGTCCACACCTTGCGCATAATCTCTCTGCTATATCTCTCAATCATAAGGCAGGTTAGTTATGTTATATTAAAGTTATTACTTGTTCATTCGGTTGAGGAAGGCCTCCACGGTGTTCTCCATAAGGCAGGTGATGGTCATGGGACCTACACCACCAGGTACGGGAGTGATGGCCGATGCCACATGCTGCGCCTCCTCATAATCCACATCGCCACAGAGCTTGCCTGTGCGGCTATCGCGATTAACGCCCACGTCGATGACCACAGCGCCAGGCTTAATCATGTCGGCCGTAAGGAAACGCTCCTTACCGATTGCCACAACGAGGATGTCGGCACGGCGTGTCACCTCTGCGAGGTTCTTTGTGCGCGAGTGAGCCACGGTAACCGTAGCATTCTCATCGAGGAGTAACTTTGCTACGGGCTGCCCCACGATGTTGCTACGACCCACTACTACAGCCTCCTTGCCAGCGATCTCTACGCCTGCAAAGTGCAACAACTTGATGATACCCTTAGGGGTACATGGGAGCACGCAGAGCTGCTTGAGCCACAACTTAGCAACGTTCATTGGGTGGAAGGCATCAACATCCTTCTCGGGCGAGATGGCTGCAATGACCTTATTCTCGTCAATATGCTTGGGTAAGGGCAACTGAATGAGGATACCATCGACATCGTTGTCGTTGTTGAGCTCATCAACGAGAGCCAAGAGCTCATCCTCGGTAATCGTAGCCTCACGACGGAGTGTAGTGTTACGAATGCCTACCTCATCGGCTGCCTTAGCCTTACCAGTAACGTATGACACACTACCGGGGTCGTCGCCTACGAGGATAACCACAAGGTTGGGGGTGCGGCCATACTCTGCGTTGAGCGTGCTGACCTTTACCTTAAGTTCCTCCTTGAGTGACTTTGATAGTTCTTTACCACTTATAATCATAAAGTTACGTTTTAATATTAGAACATTAGCGGAACGCCTTAGCGCCGATGTCATTACGGTGGAAGAGGTTGTCGCACTCTATGCGCTCGACATCCTCCATGGCCTTCTGCTGTGCCTCACGGAGTGTTGGAGCCTCAGCCACAACAAACATCACGCGGCCACCATTTGTCACGAGCTCGCCATCCTTCATGGCTGTGCCCATGTGATATACCTTCGACTCTACACGCTCCACACCACGGATGACATGACCCTTTGTGTAGTCGCCAGGATAGCCCTTCGATGCAAGTACAATGCCGAGTGTTGCGCCCTCAGACCACTCTGCTGCGGGCTGCTCGTTAGATGCTACGGCCATAAATACGTCGATAGCATCGCTCTTCAAGCGGGGCAATACAACCTCGGTCTCGGGGTCACCGAAGCGAGCGTTGAACTCGATAACCTTGATACCATTGGGGGTCTTCATCAAACCACCATACAAGACACCAGTGAAGGGAGTACCCTCCGCAACCATTGCATCTGCTACGCGCTGCATGATATTCTCCATAGCGTATGCGTGGTCCTCCTCGCTGATGAAGGGAAGCTCGGTGTATGCACCCATACCGCCGGTGTTGGGACCCTCATCGTTGTCGTAGGCACGCTTGTGGTCCTGCGCAACGGGCATGGGGCAAATCTTGTTACCCGCAACGAAGCACATCAACGAAAACTCCTCGCCTGTGAGGAACTCCTCGATAACGACACTACCCTTTCCGAAGCGTGTATCCAAGAGCATATCGCGCAATGTAGCCTCTGCCTCCTCCATTGTTGTGGCGATGACTACACCCTTACCCGCTGCCAAGCCGTCGTACTTCAATACTGTGGGGAGTGAGCCCTTCTTAACATATGCCAACGCTGCGTCGAAGTCGCTGAATGTCTCGTATGCCGCAGTGGGCACATCGTACTTAACCATGAGGCGCTTTGCGAAGTCCTTGCTCGCCTCAATCTCTGCTGCCGCCTTTGTGGGGCCGAAAATCTTGAGACCTGCCGCACGGAAGGCATCTACAACACCCGCTGCGAGTGCTGCCTCGGGGCCTACGACGGTGAGGTCGATGGCGTTAGCCTTGGCAAACTCGAGGAGCTTATCGACCTCGGTATCCTTGATTGCCACACACTCGGCGAGCTGTGCAATGCCAGCGTTACCGGGTGCAGCGTATATCTTTGGGGCCTTGGGCGAGCGCGAGATAGCCTCGACAATGGCGTGCTCACGACCACCCGAACCAATAACTAATACATTCATACTCTTTTACTTACAATATTAATGTTTGAAGTGACGCATACCTGTAACAAGCATAGTCATCTTATATTGGTTTGCTTTAACAACAGAGTCCTCATCGCGAACGCTACCACCGGGCTGTACGAGCGCTGTCACGCCATACTGCTGGGCGAGAGTTACTGTGTCGTCGAAGGGGAAGAAGCCGTCTGATGCAAGCACGAGGCCCTCGGTGAAGCCCGCTGCCTGAGCCTGCTTGAGAGCGATCTCAGCAGAGCCTACGCGGTTCATCTGGCCTGCACCAACGCCCACGGTGTGGCCATCCTTAACAACAACGATAGCGTTAGACTTAACATGCTTAACGATGCGCCAGCCGAAGTTCATATCCTCGATCTCCGCTGCAGAGGGCTTACGCTCCGTAACGCACATGTCGGCAACAACCTCCTTAGTATCGGTGTCGAGCTTCTGCACCAAGAGGCCACCATTTACGGTTACATACTGCATCTGCTCCATGTCGCTTGCAGACATATCAACCTGCAAGAGGCGCAAGTTCTTTTTTGTGCAGAGGATTTCGAGTGCCTCGTCAGAGAATGAGGGCGCCATGATAATCTCCAAGAAGATGGGCTTCATAAGCTCGGCTACCTCCTTAGTAATCTCGCGGTTAACAGCTACGATACCACCGAAGATGCTCACTGTATCAGCCTCGTATGCCTTCTGCCATGCCTCCTTAATGTCCTTGCCGATAGCTGCACCACAGGGGTTCATGTGCTTGAGACCCACAGCGAAAGGCTCACTGAACTCACGCACGATGTTGAGCGCCGCATTAGCATCCTGGATGTTGTTGTATGACATCTCCTTGCCGTTGAGCTGCTTAGCTGTAGCCAACGAGTAGGGCACCTTATCTGCCGAAGCGTAGAACTTTGCCGACTGGTGGGGGTTCTCGCCATAGCGCAACGACTGCACGAGGTCGAACGATGCGAAGAGCTTCTCGTTCAACTCCGCCTGCTTACGCATATATGTCGCGATGCACATATCATACTCTGCGGTGTGGGTATAAGCCTTTGCCGAGAGCTCGAGACGTGTCTTAAGTGTTGTGTTACCACCCTCCTCAATCTCGGCGATGATGCGAGCGTAGTCTGTGGGGTCGCACACAACGGTTACATCGCGGTAGTTCTTAGCTGCAGAGCGCAACATTGATGGGCCGCCGATGTCGATATTCTCGATTGCATCCTCCATCTTAACATCGGGCTTAGCGATAGTCTGACGGAAGGGATAAAGGTTTACGCACACCATGTCGATGAACTCGATAGAGTTATCGCGCAATGCCTGGAGGTGGCTCTCGTCGTCACGGCGTGCCAACAAACCGCCATGCACCTTGGGGTGAAGGGTCTTAACACGGCCATCGCAAATCTCGGGGAAGCCCGTAACATCGCTGATGCCGATGGTCTCTACGCCGCTATCCTCGAGGAGTTTCTGTGTACCTCCCGTAGCGATAATCTCCCAGCCAAGGCGGCGCAAGTTCTGACAGAACTCAACAACGCCACACTTGTCGCTAACACTAACTAATGCTCTCATATCTTAAAACTTCTTATTTATCAATTTATTAATGGTCTTTACGTAGAGCTTATGCTCGATGCTGTGGATGAGGTTTGTGAGCTCCTCAATGTCGCTACCCTCATAGACGATGCCCGCCTGGTCGATGATGCGACCGCCGTCGAGAGTCTCGTCAACGAAGTGTGTGGTAACGCCAAAGAGCTTTACGCCATAGTCCACCGCATCCTGAATGGCATGTGCACCCTTGAATGAGGGCAACAACGAGGGGTGGATGTTTACGATGCGACGCTCATAGCGCTCCAAGAGCACCTTGCCCACGATGCGCATATAGCCTGCGAGGCAGACGAAGTCCACCCCACGCTCGTCGAGCATCGTAGCCAACACCGTCTCGTAGGCCTCACGCGAGCCATACTCCTTGGGGTTGAAAGCGAAGCACTCTGTGCCGTAGCGCTTTGCGCGCTCGAGAACATAAGCACCTGGCTTGTCGCATACCAAGAGTACTATCTCAGCATCGATAAGACCCTCGCTACACGCCTTGGCAATAGCCTCATAGTTGCTGCCACTGCCGCTGGCAAATACGGCCAAACGTGTCTTTCTCATAGCTTAGATGATAGTTACGCCCTCACCCTCAACTACGCGACCGATGACCGAAGCACGCTCGCCACACTCGGCAAGAATTGCGATAGCCTTCTCGGCATCTGCCTCGGGCAACGCGATAACCATACCGATACCCATGTTGAAGATGTTGAACATCTCGCGGTGTGACACCTTGCCATACTTCTCCAAGAGCTGGAATACGGGCAAAATCTCCCATGTGCCCTCCTTAACCTCTACGCCCTGGCCATCCTTCAAGATGCGAGGGATGTTCTCGTCGAAGCCACCACCTGTGATGTGGCTGATGCCGTGAACATCGCACTCGGCGATAACCTTCAACACCTGCTTAACGTAGATGCGTGTAGGAGTTAGAAGCGCCTCACCAAGTGTGCGGCCAGGAATCTCGGGATATGTCTCGCTGAGCTTGAGGTTGTTATCGCTAACTACCTTACGTACAAGGCTGAAGCCGTTAGAGTGAACACCGCTAGAAGCGATACCTACCAACACATCACCAACCTTAACACGCTCACCTGCGTCGATGAGCTTCGAGCGCTCTACAACGCCCACGGTGAAGCCCGCGATGTCGTACTCGCCATCCTGATACATACCGGGCATCTCGGCAGTCTCGCCACCTACCAAGGCACAACCTGCCTGGCGGCAACCCTCTGCAACACCTGCAACGATAGCCTCAACCTTTGCGGGCTCGTTGTGGCCTACAGCAACATAATCCAAGAATACCAAAGGCTCTGCTCCCTGTGCCAAAACATCGTTTACGCACATCGCAACAGCGTCGATACCGATAGTATCGTGCTTATCCATCTCAAACGCCAACTTGAGCTTTGTACCAACACCGTCAGTACCGCTAACCAATACGGGCTCCTTGATGTTGAGAGCTGCGAGGTCAAACATACCGCCGAAAGCACCAATGTTACCCATTGAGCCTACGCGCTTTGTAGATGATACATGCGACTTGATGCGTCGAACAACTTCGTAACCAGCCTCGAGATTTACGCCGGCTGCTTCGTAACTTTTTGCCATAATTATATCTGTATTTATTATTTATTCAACTTATTCTGGTACAACGACGTAGGATAGCAGCCGTTGAAACATGCCATACACAACTCCGAGCGGTTACCCGACTTGAGCAACGACTCCTCCGACAAAAACTCCAACGAGTCGGCCTCGATAGCCTTGCATGCCTCCTCCTTCGACATACGCGCGCAGAGCAACTCCTCGCGGGTTGACATGTCGATGCCGTAGAAGCAGGGGTTGGTGATTGCGGGGCTCGCGATGCGTACGTGCACCTCCTTAGCGCCCGCCTCCTTCAACAAGCGCACGATGCGCAACGATGTGGTACCGCGCACGATAGAGTCGTCGATGAGCACTACCGACTTGCCATTAACCAACGAGCGCACTGCTGAGAGCTTCATGCGCACACCCTTCTCACGCATCTCCTGCGAGGGCTGGATGAAGGTACGTGCGATGTACTTATTCTTGATGAGACCCATCTCATAGGGGATACCACTTGCTTCAGAGTAACCAATTGCAGCACTGATACTTGAGTCGGGAACGCCAATAACGACATCGGCCTTTGTAGGGCACTGCTCATAGAGGTAGCGGCCTGAGAGCTTGCGGAAGGAGTGCACGTTGCAGCCCTCGATATCGCTATCGGGGCGCGCGAAGTAGATGTACTCCATGGCACACATCAAGTGGCGCTGGTAGCGCGAGTAGTAGTTCGAGCGGATGCCGTGGTGGTCGATGGTGATAATCTCACCTGGCTCAACATCGCGGATATACTCCGCACCAACAATATCCAAAGCGCAAGTCTCCGAGCTGATGACATAGCCATCGCCGAGCTTACCGATAGCCAAGGGGCGCAAGCCATGCTTATCGCGGCAGGCGTAGATGCGGTTCTTGGTCATGATGAGGAATGCAAAGGCGCCCTCAATCATGTTCAGAGCCTCGATGATGTTGTCGATACGCTTATTCTCGCGGTTATCCTTCTTCACAAGGTGCGCCAAGAGCTCACTATCCGACGTAGAGTGGAACAGGCTGCCACGCACCTCGAGGTACTCGGCCAACTCGCGTGAGTTGACGAGGTTACCGTTGTGCGCCAAGGCGAAGTCGCCCGTGTGGTGGTTGAACGAGAAGGGCTGAACATTGTTAGCGCCACCGCCACCCGTAGTGGCATAGCGCACATGGCCAATAGCGATGCGGCCACTGAGCTTCGACAACTTCTGCTGGTTGAACACCTCCGTAACGAGACCCTCACCCTTGACGGTGTTGAGCTTGTCGCCATCGAAGGCCGAAATGCCACACGCCTCCTGACCACGGTGCTGCAATGCGTGCAGGCCATAGTAGGTGAGGTTGGGGGCATCGTTCACGCCAAAAATACCAAACACACCGCACTCCTCGTGCAGGTCGTCGCCATATATATCTAATGAATCCTTAAGCATACCTATATCTATTTAAGAATATTGTGCAACCTCTGTGCAACCTCCTCGTAGGTCTCGCGCACACGGCCCAAATCGCGGCGGAAGCGATCCTTATCCATGCGCTCGCCTGTCTCCTTATCCCACAAGCGGCAAGTGTCGGGCGAGAGCTCGTCGGCCAAAACCAACGCACCATTAGCATCGCGGCCAAACTCAATCTTGAAATCGACAACCGTGATGCCCGCCTTAGCGTACAACTGCACGAGGCAGCGGTTGATGGCAGCCGACATCTCGTACATCTGCGCTATCTCCTCGTAGCTCATAAGGCCCAAGGCCACAGCGTGGTGGTCGTTGATGAGTGGGTCGCCAAGGTCGTTACGACGCAACACGAGGTCGAAGATTGTATTCTCGGGGACGATGCCCTCATCCAAGCCCAGGCGCGCAGCCATAGAGCCGGCAACGACATTGCGCACGATGACCTCAACGGGAACATGCTCAACAACGCGGCACAACTGACCATCAGCACCAACACGCTCAATGAAGTGCGTGTTGATGTTGTTGGCGTTCAAATACTCGAGCACCGTAGAGGATATGTCGCAAGTGAAGCGACCCTTATTCTCGATATTGGCGCGCTTGATGCCGTAGAAGGCCGAGGTGTCATCCTTGAAGCGGATGACTACCCTATCCTCCATGTCGGTCTTAAATATCTGCTTACTCTTACCCTCGTAGAGCAACTCTAACTCCTTCATACTCTATCGGTTGTAAAAGTAGTTAACGGCATTAGAGAAGATGTCCTGAACCTTCTCGCCGTGGATGTTCTTCATAAGGTCGCGCTCGTAACGCTCCGTGTGGCCCATCTTACCGAGAATCTGACCCGATGGGTCTATAATACCCTCGATACCGAAGCTCGAGCCGTTGGGGTTATAGGGCGAGTCGGTTGTGGGGCGCGCATCAGCATCTACATACTGGAACGCAACCTGACCATTGCGGAACAACTCCTCGGCCATAACATCGCTAACGACGAACTTACCCTCACCGTGGCTAACGGCGATAGAGTGAACATCACCAACCTCGAATGACTTCAACCATGGCGAAGCGGTAGTGCCGACACGGGTTGAGACAATCTGCGAGATGTGGCGGTTGATGTCGTTGCGGAACAATGTGGGCGACTCCTTTGTAACCTTACCCAAGCGGCCGTAGGGCAACAAGCCCGACTTAACCAACGCCTGGAAGCCGTTACAGATACCCAACATCAAGCCTCCGCGGTCCAACAACGCGTGGATGGCGTCTGCCACATCCTTATTATTAAGCACATTGGCGATGAACTTACCGCTGCCATCGGGCTCGTCACCAGCAGAGAAGCCACCGCTGAGCGCCATGATGTGGCACTGCGCGATGTTCTCGGTCATCTCCTTGATAGACTCCAAGACATCGGCACCTGTGAGGTTCTTGAACACCGAGATTACGACCTCAGCACCTGCGCGCTTAAAGGCACGCGCTGTGTCGTAGTCGCAGTTGGTACCTGGGAAGACGGGCAAATAAACTCGCACCTTATCCACTGCGGCACCCTCGTACTTCTTAATAAATCCCTTGCCGTCACTTACACGTGTGGGCGCGCCTGCCTTACCCTTATCTGTATAGACCTTAGTGAAGCGCTCGGTGTTTGCCTCCAAGAGCTCCTCCAAAGGAAGGCGTGTGCCGTTGACGAAGATTGCCTCCTCGGCTGAAGTGACACCGATAAGCTCGGCTGATGGGTGGTTGAGCGTGCGGCGGCTCTCAACAACGATAGAGCCGTAAGAGTAGTTGTACAACATCTGCTCGTCGCACTCCAACGCTGCACCAATCTTATTACCGAAGGCCATCTTTGCGACACCCTCAGCAACACCACCTGCACCAACAGCCCATGCCGCTACGATGTCGCCCTCCATAATCTTCTCCGATACGAAGTCGAAGTTAGACTTCAAGCACTCGGTAGAAGGCATGTAGTTAGCCTCGGGAGTGTGGCGGATGACATAAATTTTGCTGCCTGCCTCCTTGAACTCGGGGCTGATGACCGTGCGAGCATCAACAGTAGTGATACCAAAGGCCATGAGCATTGGGGGCACGTTGATATCGCGGAACGTACCGCTCATAGAGTCCTTACCACCGATAGAGGGCAAGCCCAACTCCACCTGCATCTTCAACGCACCGAGCAACGCCGCCATAGGCTTACCCCATGACTTATCGTCGGTCATGCGCTCGAAATACTCCTGATATGAGAAGCGCATCTTGTCGTAGCGAGCACCCGCAGCAACAACCTTTGCACAAGCATCAACTACGGCGTAGGCAGCACCGTGGTAGGGGCTCCACTTCGCGATGAAGGGGTTGTAGCCATAGGCCATGATACTTGCCGTATTTGTAAAGCCACCACCTACGGGCAACTTCTGAACCGACACCTGTGTCTCGGTGCACTGCGTCTTACCGCCATAAGGCATCAACACGGTTGAAGCGCCGATAGTAGAGTCGAACATCTCTACGAGGCCCTTCTGCGACACCACATTGTCGTCCGAGAGGTTGGTCTTCATGCGCTTTGTAGTAGTTGCGCCCTCAATCTTACGCTCGAAAGGATTTTCGTTAGTGACACCGCCGATGCGCACCTTAGTGTAGTGCTTAGCACCTGCCGAGTCGATGAAGTCGCGCGAAAGGTCAACAACAACCTTATCACCCCAATACATACGCATGCGGCGTGTGTCGGTAACATCTGCGACATAAGTAACCTCAACATTCTCCTCGTGGCAGAGAGCCATGAAGGTCTCCATATCCTTGCGCTCAATAACTACACTCATACGCTCCTGCGACTCCGAGATAGCGAGCTCCGAGAAGTTTAATCCATTGTATTTTGTAGGTACTCTATCCAAGTATATATCAAGGCCATCGGTAAGCTCACCAATAGCAACGCTGACACCACCAGCACCAAAGTCGTTAGACTTCTTAATCAAGCGTGTTACATCGCCACGGCGGAACAGACGAGCCAACTTGCGCTCCTCGGGAGCATTACCCTTCTGCACCTCCGAGCTACACTCCTCCAACGAGGTGAGCGTGTGCTCCTTAGATGAGCCTGTAGCGCCACCTACGCCATCGCGGCCAGTGCGGCCACCGAGCAACAACACCACATCGCCAGGTGCGGGGCTCTCGCGGCGAACGTTGTCAGCCTTAACAGCACCTACAACAGCACCTACCTCCAAGCGCTTTGCTACGTAGTCGGGGTGATAGACCTCGCGGACGTGTGTCGTAGCCAAGCCAA
The DNA here is from genome assembly GCA_045633045.1 of Alistipes sp. Lineage (GTDB taxonomy): Bacteria > Bacteroidota > Bacteroidia > Bacteroidales > Rikenellaceae > Alistipes. The sequence goes on along the minus strand of JAZQXV010000006.1, from coordinate 129,164 downwards.
TCTGGTTACCGTAGCTCGAGTAGCCCGCAGCAGCCTTCGTAGAGATGATGCGCTGGGGAAGCTTACCCTCCATGGTCTGGTCAACGGGCTTGTAGATGTCGCCAGCACCCGTAACGCGCATAGCCTGATATACGTAGCTACGGCCTGACAATGGGTCACGGATAGCACCACCAAGACATGTAGAAGCACCACCGAAGGGCTCAATCTCGGTTGGGTGGTTGTGGGTCTCGTTCTTGAACTGCAACAACCACTTCTCCATAACGCCATCAACATCAACGTTAACGAAGATAGAGCATGCGTTGTTCTCCTCGCTCTGCTCCATATCGTCGAGCTTACCCTGCTTCTTGAGGTAGCGCGCACCAATCGTTGCAAGCTCCATCAAGCAGAGGCTCTTATTCTCGCGGCCCAACTCCTCGCGAATCTTGCGCATCAAGGCCAACGACTCCTCGAACTCAGCCTTCATGAACGACTCGTCGAGCGTAATCTCCTCAATCTCGGTAGTAAAGGTTGTGTGGCGGCAGTGGTCGCTCCAGTATGTATCAAGGATGCGAAGCTCAGTCTCGATGGGGTCACGGCCCTCGGCGCGGAAATATGTCACCACCTCGCGCAAGTCGTCAGCGTTCATAGCCAAGCCATTAGCCTTGCAGTATGGCGCCAAATCCTCCTCCTTCATATCGCGGAAGCCCTCCAATACTGCTACGGGCTTAATCTCTGCACTCTCAGCATCCGACAAGATGTCGAGGTTCTTCTTGCGCGACTCCACGGCGTTGATGAGGTACTTCTCGATGCGTGCCATGGCGGCAGCGTCGATGCTCTTGTCGAAGATGTAGAGGCGCGATGACTTAATCTTCACCTCGGCATTAGGCTCGATGAGGTGTACGCAGTCAACAGCAGATGCGGCGCGCTGGTCGAACTGACCAGGCAAGAACTCTACGGCCAATGAGGGCATACCCTCGGTGTCGCACTCGTCGGTAACCGAGTCGGTAACGACCTCACCAAAGACGCTATAACGGCTCTTTTCAAGGAGCTCATCCGAAAAACCAAAGAGGTCGTACACATTCACAAAGCGCAAGTGCTCGATGTTCAAGCCGAGGTTTGTGTTAAGCTCGTGGCGCAATGTCTCGGCCTCGACCTGGAAACGCGAATATTTCTCAACAAATATGCGGCGATTCTTCATAATCGTTTTAGTTTGTTGTTAGGGGTTAATTGAAAATTACAACTCTGCAGCAAGCACCTTCTCGGTCTGTGCCTTGCGGAAGGCGATGAGGCGCTCCTCCAATGCCTTGTCCGTAAGTGCGAAGATTGAGGCTGCGATGAGCGCAGCGTTCTTTGCGCCATTGATAGCCGTGGTAGAGACGGGGATACCGCCAGGCATCTGCACGATTGAGAGCAAAGAGTCCATGCCTCCGAGTGCCGAGGTCTTGATGGGCACGCCGATGACGGGAACAGTGGTCAACGCTGCGGTAACGCCCGCTACATGCGCTGCGCCACCAGCACCCGCGATGATGGCGCCAATGCCACGCTCGCGTGCCGACTCTGCATATTCAACCATGAGGTGAGGGGTGCGGTGTGCCGAGATAACTCGCTTCTCATACTCGATACCCAACTCCTCCAATGTCTCGACTGCGGCCTTCATCACATCCCAGTCGCTGGTAGAACCCATAATAACTGCTACTTTCATAATTCTCGTTTATGTTTGTTAATTACTCAATTATTTCAAAACAAACGACCGCCAACCCATTGAGTGTCAGCGGTCTATGCCCTATATTAGGGAATTTGCACTATATTTTTTAGGCATACCACAAGCGTCGTTCATCTTTTCCACGTGCTTTTGGCATCGGGCTGATAGTTGCGCGGGGGTATATCCTCTTTGATTATTCATGCAACAAAGGTAACGAAAATTTCTTAAATAAGAAATAGTGCTACGCACTTTTATCAACTTTTTTTTAACAAAGTTAACTTCTCCCACAAACCACATTTTTCAGCAAAAGATAATATGGTCTTTTAATCGCAAAACATCAATACGAAATTACAACGTGCAAAATACTTTATATAACACCATTTATAACATTATATATAAAGTTTTTACATGCAAATACCTACATTATATAAACTACTTCAATATAAATACCTCTTGGCAGAGTTTTACAAAGAACATCGCCAAAACAACGATGATAAGCAACTTCACAAATCCAGCACCCCTCTTCGTGAAATATCGAGCGCCGATAAAGTTGCCAGCAATGCCAAAAACCGCAGCTACGAGAGCCAGCGGGAACAGCACCTTGCCATGCACAATATAGACACTTAACGAGGCGAGATTTGTAGAGAGATTTATAACCTTTGTAGCACCCACAGCCTCCTGCAAATTAACGTGTGCAATACCCACCAACATCAACATCAAGAAGGTTCCTGTACCCGGTCCATAGAAGCCATCGTAGGCACCCATCATAAGAGCCAAAAGAGCGATAATTGTCATTGTTTTACCGCCAGGATATGGACAACGATATTTACTCAACGTCCTTTTATTCAGCACAAAGAATGCTGTTATCGGAAGTATTATGAGCATAATGATTTTGAATATTTCATTATCCACCAAAAGAGCTAAGCGCGCACCTATCCACGAACCAATTAGAGCAGTCATAATGGCGGGGACAAGCTCGCGCCAACGTATATATCCGCAGCGAGAATAGCGCATCGTAGCAACCAACGTTCCGCAGCTTGCACTAAACTTATTGGTACCAATAGCATCGATGGGATTAAGTCCCACCATCATATACGCAGGCAGAGATATAAGGCCTCCACCACCTGCTACAGCATCAACAAAACCCGCCAAAAATACCAGCGGGCACACTATCAAATAGTCCAACATTTCACAAAATTTGCGCAAAGATAGAAATAAAAATGTGAACTTTTCACAATATTAAAAAATATTAATAAATAGGTATTCACTATCTCCCGAAAAGCAAGAAATTGATCATGCGACACACTAAGTAAAAATAAATGAAAAAACTCATTATAAACTCTTGCGAGATTTGCAAAAATTCCTTATCTTTGCGCAAATTTATAATAACTATGAAACGAGCGTTTGAAAATATGGTGAATTGCAATCAGCCAAGCGAGCAGGCATCGTGTTTTTATCGACGTTTTTCTTCATTCGGACTTACTGTTTTTAATTGATATTAGCGGCTCTATGGGCCGCTTGTTTTTTATAGTATGGGCAACACAAGAACAATTATCAAAAATGGCTTCGTTCCAGGAGTCGGCAAGAGAGATATAGCAATCGCCGAGGGTCGCATTGCTGAGTGTGCAGAACTCATTGAGGCATTGGCAGATGACAAAGTCATCGATGCCGAGGGCTTGGTCGTAGCACCCGCATTTGTCGATGTGCATGTACACCTCCGCGAGCCAGGCTATGGCTACAAGGAGCGCATCGCAACAGGTACTATGGCGGCAGCGCGTGGCGGATATACCACCGTGTGCTCAATGCCCAACCTCAACCCCGTTCCCGACAGCGTGGAGAACCTCAAGGCGCAGCAGGAGATCATCGACCGCGACGCAAAGATTGAGGTGTTGCCCTATGCCGCCATCACCATCGGCCGCAAGGGCGAGGAACTCGTGGATATGGCCTCGCTCGTTGGTAAGGTTTGCGCATTCTCGGACGACGGCAGCGGCGTGCAGGTTGATGGCATGATGGAGCGCGCCATGACCGAGGCGGTGAAGCATGACCAACTCATCGCGGCACACTGCGAGGTTGAGGAGTTGCTCAAGGGTGGCTACATCCACGATGGCGAGTATGCCAAGGCACATGGCCACAAGGGCATCTGCTCGGAGAGCGAGTGGGAGCAGGTAAAGCGCGACATAGAGATTGCGGAGCGCTTGGGCTGCCGCTACCATGTGTGCCACATATCTACAAAGGAGACCGTGCAGTTGGTGCGCGAGGCCAAGGCGCGTGGCGTTAAGGTCACTTGCGAGACGGGTCCCCACTACCTCATCTTCACCGACATGGACCTCGAGGAGGATGCACGCTGGAAGATGAACCCACCTTTGCGCTCGGCAGAGGATAGGGCTGCACTTGTTGAGGGCATCAAGGATGGCACCATCGACATGATTGCTACGGACCACGCACCTCACAGCATTGAGGAGAAGTCGCGCGGCTTGAAGGATAGCGCCATGGGCATCGTGGGCCTCGAGACCGCCTTTGCAGCGCTCAACACACACCTCGTAAAGCGTGGCGTTATTAGCATGGAGCGCTTGGTGGAGCTTATGAGTATCAATCCCCGCAAGGTGTTCCGCATCGAGGGTGGCTTGAACGAGGGCGACCGTGCCGACGTAGTGCTCATCGACACCGAGAAGGAGTGGCGCGTGGATAGCAACAACTTCTACTCTATGGGTAAGATTTCGATGTTCGACGGCAGAGAGATGGTTGGCGATGTGGTTATGACGCTACATCGTGGTGAAATTGTATATGACAACAAAACAAAATAATATAAAAACAGTTCAGTAGATGAAACCTTTTACCAAAAAACTTGTACTTGAGAACGGCAAAGAGTTTCCAGGCTATGGATTCGGCTCGAACCGTGTAGCGGTATGCGAGATTGTATTCAACACCTCTATGGTGGGCTACCAGGAGATTGTTTCCGACCCAACGTACACCGACCAAATTGTAGTTATGACATACCCTCTCATGGGTAACTACGGATTTATGGATGAGGACTACGAGAGTAAGTTCCCCGCAATGGGTGGCATGGTAGTTCGCGAGTGCTGCGACGCACCCAGCAACTTCCGCTACACAAAGACCATGAACGAGACCTTCGAGGAGTTGGACATCCCCGCAATCAGCGGCGTTGACACTCGTATGATCACTCGCATCATCCGCAACGAGGGTACTCAGCGTGCCGCTATCGTTGACATCAACATGCCTCACGAGGAGGCTATGGAGCTTATCCGCACAACAGAACTCAAGGGCAACCTCTTGGAGCGCATCAGCTGCAAGAAGCGTTGGTTCTCGCGTACTCCCAACCACAAGTGGGATGTAGTAGCGCTCGACTGCGGCATTAAGTATAGCTTCATCCGCCAGCTCAACGCCAAGGGTTGCAACGTCACTATCGTGCCTTACAACTCTACAGCCGAGGAGATTATGGCCTTCAACCCTGACGGCATCTTCGTATCTAACGGCCCAGGTAACCCCGCAGATGCAGCTATCGTATGCAACACCCTCAAGGCGTTGCGTGGCAAGTTGCCCATCTTCGGTGTAGATCTTGGTCACCAGCTTATCGCCATGAGCTACGGCGCAGAGATCACCAAGATGAAGGTTGGTCACCGTGGTGCCAACCACCCCGTAAAGAACTTGGAGAATGGCAAACTCGAGATCGTGACACAGAACCACGGCTACGCAGTTGAGGAGAAGTCACTCGAGGCTACACCTCTCAAGGTCACACACCGCAACCTCTTGGATAGCACAATCGCAGGTATCGAGGCATTGGAGGATCACACATTCTCAGTGCAGTATCAGCCCGACTGCTCACCAGAGTCAAGCAGCACATACCTATTTGATAAATTCATTAAATTGATGGAGGACCAGAAAAATGCCTAAAAGAACAGATATCAAGAAAGTAATGGTTATCGGCTCGGGACCTATCGTTATTGGTCAGGCCGCAGAGTTCGACTACGCCGGTACACAGGCATGTCTCGCACTCAAGGAGGAGGGTTACCAGGTTATCTTGGTAAACTCTAACCCCGCAACCATCATGACAGATACCCACATCGCGGACAAGGTCTATATGGAACCCTTGACATTGGAGTATGTGGCAAAGATTATCCGCTATGAGCGCCCCGACGCTATCGTTCCAGGCTTGGGTGGCCAGACAGGTTTGAACCTCGCTGTGCAGCTCGCAAAGAAGGGCATTCTTGAGGAGTGTGGCGTTGAGATTCTCGGTACATCGTTCACCTCTATCGAGGAGGCTGAGGACCGTGAGTTGTTCAAGGACCTCTGCGTACGCATCGGCGAGCCCGTCATCCCCTCACGCATCACGAACTCTATAGAGGAGGGTGTTAAGGCTGCTCTGGAGATTGGCTACCCCGTAGTATTGCGCCCAGCGTTTACACTCGGTGGTACAGGTGGTGGTTTTGCTGACAACGAGGAGGAGTTGCGCGACGTTATGCGTAACGCCTTGGCATTGTCTCCTATCCACCAGGTGCTCGTCGAGAAGAGCATCAAGGGCTACAAGGAGATTGAGTTCGAGGTTATGCGCGACAAGAACGACACGGCTATCGCCATCTGTTCTATGGAGAACGTTGACCCCGTAGGTATCCACACGGGTGACTCTATCGTTGTTGCGCCCAGCCAGACACTTGCAGCTAAGGAGTACAACATGCTCCGCTCAAGCGCCTTGAAGCTTATCCGCGCACTCAAGATTGAGGGCGGTTGCAACGTACAGTTTGCACTCGACCCCCTCTCATTCAAATACTTCATCATCGAGGTTAACCCCCGCGTAAGCCGCTCTTCAGCTCTTGCATCAAAGGCCAGTGGCTACCCCATCGCGCGTGTCACTGCAAAGGTCGCTATCGGTATGACCCTCGACGAGATTCAGATTGCTAACACCCCCGCAAGCTTCGAGCCTACACTCGACTACATCGTGACTAAGGTGGCACGCTTCCCCTTCGATAAGTTCAGCGACGCTTCGAACGAGCTCGGCACACAGATGAAGGCTACGGGTGAGGTTATGTCTGTAGGCCGCACCTTCGAGGAGGGTCTTCTTAAGGCGGTCCGTTCTCTTGAGACCGGTGTATGCCATATTTACCACAAGAAGTTCGACACCATGTCTGTTGAGGGTATCCTCGCATACATCCGCAAGGGCACTGACGACCGCATCTACGCTATCGCAGAGCTTATCCGCCGCGGTGTTGACCTCTTGCACGTCTATGACAACACTAAGATCGACCTCTTCTTCCTCGAGAAGCTCAAGAACATCGTGGAGATGGAGCGCGTGGTTAAGGAGAATGCTAAGAACGCCGAGGTGTTGTACGACGCTAAGCGCATGGGCTTTAGCGACAAGTTCATCGGCAGCCTCTGGGGCATGACCGAGAGCGAGGTATTCCTCTTGCGCAAGGCAAACAACATCTTCCCCGTGTATAAGATGATTGACACCTGCGCTGCGGAGTTCGACTCTAAGGTGCCTTACCTATATTCTACATACGAACAGGAGAACGAGTCTATCGTTACCGACCGCAAGAAGATTGTGGTTCTCGGCTCTGGTCCTATCCGTATCGGTCAGGGTGTCGAGTTCGACTACTCTACCGTACACGCCATCTGGGCTATCCGCGAGGCGGGCTACGAGGCTATCATCATCAACAATAACCCCGAGACCGTATCTACGGACTACACCACCAGCGACAAGCTCTACTTCGAGCCTTTGACCGTGGAAGATGTGATGAACGTAATCGAGTTGGAGAAGCCTACAGGTGTTGTAGTATCACTTGGCGGTCAGACAGCTATCAACCTCGCTAAGCCATTGGCAGACCTCGGCGTAGAGATTATCGGTACAGGCATCGAGGCTATCAACAACGCTGAGGATAGAAAGTGCTTCGAGGCTATCATGCGCCGCGTGGGCATCCCTCAGCCCGATGCAGAGGCTATCACCGACATCGAGCGCGGTGTTGCGGCTGCTGAGCGCATCGGCTACCCCGTATTGGTACGTCCAAGCTACGTATTGGGTGGTCGCGCTATGCAGATTGTATCTAACGAGGAGGCTTTGCGCCACTACCTCAAGACAGCTGTAGAGGTCAACGAGGACCAGCCCGTATTGGTTGATAAGTATATCATGGGTAAGGAGTTGGAGGTTGACGCCATCTGCGACGGCACCGACGTATTCATCCCCGGTATCATGGAGCACGTTGAGCGCACAGGTATCCACTCTGGTGACTCAATCAGCGTATATCCTACATTCAGCGTAAGCCAGAAGGTTAAGGATACAATTATCGACTACACTATCCGTCTCGGTAAGGAGATTGGCATCCTCGGCTTGTACAACATACAGTTCATCGCCGACGACAACGACATGGTCTATGTAATTGAGGTTAACCCACGTTCATCTCGTACCGTGCCCTTCTTGTCTAAGGCTACAGGCATGCCTATGGCGAACATCGCTACAAACGTAATGCTCGGCAAGAGCCTCAAGGAGCAGGGCATCAACGTAATCGTTCCCGAGGAGAAGAAGCGCTGGTATGTCAAGACTCCCGCCTTCTCATTCGCCAAGATTCGTGGCGTGGACTCTTACCTCTCTCCCGAGATGAAGTCAACAGGTGAGGCTATCGGTTACGACTCATCATTGCGCCGTGCCCTCTACAAGTCATTGCAGAGCTCAGGCATGACAATCGCAAACTACGGTACTATCTTCGTATCTATCGCCGATGCTGACAAACCACGCGCCTTGCCTCTCATCCGCCGCTTCTACGAGCTCGGTTTTAACATCGAGGCTACAGGCGGTACTGCGACATTCTTGCGCGAGAACGGCATCCGCACTCGTATGCTCAAAAAGCTCAGCGAGGGCTCTACCGAGATCTTCGAGTCTATCCGCAAGGGTCACGTAAACTATGTTATCAACACCATCGACATCAACCAGCATAGCGCTCGCCTCGATGGCTACGACATCCGTCGTTGTGCCGTTGAGAACAACGTTACAATCTTCACAGCGCTCGAGACCGTAAGCGTACTTCTCGACGTATTGGAGGAGATTACTTTGGGCGTGTCAACAATCGATGCAGAGTAACAATGTATAAAAGAGGTATTTACACTATCGTATCTAATGAGCCCCTAACACCTGCGGTTTACCGCATGGTGTTGGAGGGCGATACGCAATATATCACACGCTCGGGTCAGTTCGTCAACATCGAGCTCGAGGGTAAGTTCTTGCGCCGTCCTATCTCGGTATGCGACTACAACGACACTACGCTCACTATTATATATAAGGTGGTGGGTCGTGGTACGGAGCAGATGCGCCAGATGGAGGCAGGCAAGAAGCTCGACATCCTCACAGGCCTCGGCAACGGCTTCTCTACCGAGAACGCAGCACAGCGCCCACTTCTTGTAGGTGGTGGCGTTGGTGTGCCACCGATGTATAACCTCTGCAAGCGCCTCCTTAGCGAGGGTAAGCAGCCCCGCGTGGTGTTGGGCTTCAACACCGCAAGCGAGGTCTTCTATAAGGCAGAGTTCGAGGCGTTGGGCGTGGATGTATATGTTGCTACGGCAGATGGCTCAATGGGCATCAAGGGTTTCGTTACCGACGCCATCCGCGAGGCGGGCATCGAGTTCGACTACCTCTACACATGTGGTCCATTGCCAATGTTGAAGGCCTTGTACGATGCTACCGATGTACCCGCGGAGTTCAGCTTCGAGGAGCGCATGGGTTGCGGCTTTGGTGCTTGCATGGGTTGCACCTGCAAGACCAAGTATGGCAACAAGCGCATCTGCAAGGATGGTCCCGTACTTAAAAGAGAGGAGATTATATGGTAAAGCACTTTGACACATCGGTTGAGCTTTGCGGTGTGAAGCTCATCAACCCCGTAATTCCCGCATCAGGAACCTTCGGCTTCGGCCGCGAGTTTGCGGAGTACTACGACTTGGACTGCCTTGGTGCAATATCATTCAAGGGCACTACGCGCGACGCCCGCTTTGGTAACCCCACACCCCGCATCGCGGAGTGTACCTCGGGTCTTATCAACTCCGTAGGCTTGCAGAACCCCGGCATCGACCAGGTCATCGCCGAGGAGCTACCCCACCTCCGCACCATCTTCCACAACCCCATCGTAGCCAACATCAGCGGCTTCTCGTTGGAGGAGTATGAGGAGTGCTGCGCCAAGATTGACAAGGAGGAGCAGGTGGAGATTATCGAGGTCAACGTATCGTGCCCCAATGTGCATAATGGCGGCATGAGCTTCGGCACACAGCCCGAGTCGGCAGCCGAGGTTACGCGCCGCGTCAAGGCCGTTACTAAGAAGCCCGTATTCATCAAGCTCAGCCCCAATGTTACGGACATCGTGGCCATCGCCAAGGCGTGCGAGGAGGCAGGTGCTGACGGCATCTGTCTGATTAACACCTTGTTGGGTATGCGCATCGACACCATGCGTCGCAAGCCCGTCATCGCTAATAAGATGGGCGGTTTCTCGGGCGACGCTATCTTCCCCGTTGCTGTGCGCATGGTATATCAGGTTGCTAACGCTTGTAACATCCCCGTTATGGGTTGCGGTGGTGTAAGTTCTGCTTCGGATGTCATCGAGATGATGATGGCGGGTGCCACAGCCGTACAGGTGGGTGCAGCAAACCTAAAGAACCCCTACGCCGCAAAGGAAATTATCGAGGCATTGCCCAAGGAGATGGAGCGCCTCGGCATTGAGCGCCTAAGCGATATTATTGGCATTGTAAAGTAAAAACACCTAAAACTATAAAGAAAAATTATGAGTAAGCGTGATGTAATTATTGCTTGCGACTTTAGCAGCAAGGAGCAGACACTTAACTTCTTAGATAAGTTCACCGGCCGCAAGCCCTTCGTGAAGATTGGCATGGAGCTCTTCTATGCTGAGGGTCCCGAGATCGTGCGCACCATCAAGGAGCGCGGTCACCGCATCTTCCTCGACCTTAAGTTGCACGACATTCCAAACACGGTTAAGAAGGCGATGTCTGTATTGCGCAACTTGGACGTTGACATGACCAATGTTCACGCAGCGGGTACTGTAGATATGATGAAGGCCGCAATCGAGGGTCTCACACGCGAGGATGGCACACGCCCCTTGCTTATCGCCGTGACACAGCTCACCTCAACATCTGAGGAGCGCATGCAGAAGGAGCTCTTGATTGGCGCATCAATCAACGACACTATCGTTAAGTATGCCGAGAATGCTAAGGCTGCGGGCTTGGATGGCGTAGTATGCTCACCCCTCGAGGCAGCAATGGTTAAGGAGGCATGTGGCAAGGAGTTTATGACCGTAACCCCTGGTGTACGCTTTGCTGATGGCGATGTTGGCGACCAGGTGCGTGTAACTACTCCCGAGCGTGCTCGCGAGATTGGCTCAGACTTCATCGTTGTAGGTCGCCCCATCACTGCTGCTGACGACCCCGTTGCAGCATACGAGCGCTGCATGAAGGAGTTTGCCGAGGCATAATTTTACATAATCAACCGAATAAATTAAAAACGAAATATACTATGGAAAAGAAGATTGCGAAAGATTTGCTTTCAATTGGTGCAGTATTCTTGCGCCCCGAGCAGCCCTTCACATGGGCAAGTGGCATCAAGAGCCCTATCTACTGTGACAACCGTCTTACACTCACAGCTCCCGAGGTACGTAACCACGTGGAGGAGGGTCTTGCTGAGCTCATCCGCAAGCACTACCCCGAGGTAGAGGTTTTGATGGGTACTTCAACTGCTGGTATCGCACACGCTGCTATCACAGCTACAATCCTCAACCTCCCCATGGGTTATGTTCGCTCTGGCTCTAAGGACCACGGCCGTGGCAACCAGATCGAGGGTAAGTTGGAGGCTGGCCAGAAGGTAGTTGTTGTGGAGGACCTTATCTCAACAGGTGGTAGCTGCATCGAGGTAGTTGAGGCATTGCGCAACGCTGGTGCTGATGTCTTGGGTATCGTGAGCATCTTCACATACGGCATGCAGAAGGGTCTCGACCGCTTGGCTGCTGCCGAGGCTAAGAACTACTCACTCTCTAACCTCGACGCTTTGGTAGAGGTAGCAGCAGAGGAGGGTTACATCAAGGCTGAGGACAAGGAGCGCATCCTTAAGTTCCGCAACAACCCCTCTGACGAGAGCTGGATTAAGTAATTCAACTATAATACGATATACACATCCATGAAGCATCTGATTGACCCTACCGACCTTTCGGTACAGGAGATTGCCGAGATCATAGCCCTCGCCGAGGATATCATCGCCAACCGTGCGAAGTATAGCGAGGTATGTCGCGGCAAGAAGCTCGCTACGCTATTCTACGAGCCAAGCACACGCACACGCCTCAGCTTCACCGCAGCAATGATGGAACTTGGCGGCAACGTCTTGGGCTTTGCCGATGCTAAGTCATCGTCAGTATCGAAGGGTGAGACCGTGCAGGATACCGTGAGGGTTATAAACTGCTTCGCCGACATCATCGCTATGCGCCACAAGGTGGAGGGTGCTCCCCTCGCAGCTACGGAGGTGTCGCGCACACCTATCATCAACGCTGGCGACGGCTCACACAGCCACCCTACGCAGACAATGACCGACCTTCTCACCATCAAGCGTGAGTTGGGCACACTCGACAACCTCACCATCGGTTTGGTTGGTGACCTAAAGTATGGCCGCACCGTGCACTCGCTCATCAAGGCGATGACACGCTACGCAAATACTAAGTTCATACTTATCGCGCCCCCAGAGTTGGCATTGCCCGACTACATCAAGCGCGATGTGTGCGACCGCAACGGCATAGAGTACCGCGAGGTATCGGATATCGAGAGCGTGATTGGCGAGGTGGATATCCTCTACATGACACGTGTGCAGCAGGAGCGCTTCACCGATTTGGATGAGTATGAGCGTGTTAAGGACTGCTTCGTTCTCGACGCTGCGAAGATGCGTGGCGCAAAGGAGCGTATGGCAGTATTGCACCCACTACCCCGCGTCAACGAGATTGCTATCGACGTAGATGACGATCCTCGCGCGGCATACTTCCGTCAGGTGGAGAATGGTAAGTTTGTGCGCATGGCGCTCATCTTGAAGCTCCTCGAGTGGCAGAACAACGAGAGTCGCACCTTCGACCATGGTGGCGAGGCTATGGAGTGCAAGTGTCCTAACCCACTCTGCATATCTAACTTGGAGCCCGTACGTCCCCGCTTCGAGCACTCGGAGGGTATCGTGCGCTGCGTCTACTGCGAGTCTGAGGCTAAGTAGCAGATAAATTATAGATGATAAAAGGGATATCCGTGGATATCCCTTTTTCATTGTATTAGGTCGGTGACCGTGGCGCCTACGAAGGAGACAAGGTCGGCGGGGGCGATGGCAATCTGCAAGCCACGCACTCCTGCACTTATGTATATGCGTTCGTGGTCGAGGCAGGTGGAGTGGATGAATGTGGGCAGCGGCTTCTTCATGCCGATAGGCGTGCAGCCTCCGCGTATATATCCCGTTGTGGGCAACAGCTCCTTCATGGGTATGAGGTCGGCCTTCTTGTTTCCCGAGACGCGCGCCGCAGCCTTGAGGTCCACCTCCTTATCGCCAGGGATGACGCAGACGAAGAGGCCCGCCCTATCGCCACGCAGCACAAGCGTCTTAAAGACCGTGGCTATATCCTCGCCAAGCTCCTCGGCAACATGCGTAGCAGCGAGGTTATCCTCATCGACCGTATAAGGCACCAATTCGTACACAATCTTCGCCCTATCCAAGAGGCGGGCAGCATTTGTCTTCTCTATCTTTTTTGCCATTGCTTAAAAAGTTGTATCTTTGTAGTATGAACTACGCATTAATCACAGGAGCATCCTCAGGTATCGGTCGCTGCTACGCCAACGAGTTGGCGAAGCGCGGCTACAACATCATAGCCGTAAGCAACCAACAGCATGAGTTGGAAGTAGTCACAGCGGAGCTGCGTGAGACGTACAACATCACTGCGCACCACATATTCGCTGACCTCGCAGCACCCGATGCCGCAAAGAGTATCTTCGACAGATGCGAAGCGGAGGGCTGGCAGGTTGACATCCTCATCTGCAACGCAGGCATGCTGCTCTTCTCAACACTCACACGCACCGAGCCCAAGCGCCTTGAGACAATCATAGGCCTGCACTGCACTACGACAACGCTCCTATGCCGCTACTTTGGCGAGGCGATGAAGGAGCGCAAACATGGACGCATACTCCTAATGTCCTCATCTACAGCGTGGTTACCCTACCCCACAATCTCGCACTACAGCGCAACGAAGTCCTACATCAAGAACCTCGCCTTTGCGCTATGGTATGAGTTACATCGCCACGGCGTGAGTGTCACAGCCGTATTCCCTGGCGCTGTTGACACACCCTTCTACAACCTTAAGCCCTCGTGGCGTAAGTGGTTTGTGCGCCTCGGTGTCATGCACCGCGCAGAGACCATAGCACGACGTGGAACACGCGCCATGATGCGTGGCAGACGACGTCTAACACCTGGCCTATTCACTAAGTTCGTGGTTGCCGCATGCTCAATCATCCCTGCACGCCTCTTCGATGTGATGATACGCATACCCTCCGTCACAAAACTACTCAACAAGGTTTAAGCCTCAACAAGCCTACGCAACATTGCCACATTGACATCGCGGAAGTCATCAACGATGATGTCCGCCTCGGTGTGGCTCAAGAACTCCCTATCGAAGGTTGTAGCAAGCGCCACGACCTTGATACCCGCGCGCTTTGCAGACTCTATGCCCGCCTCGGCATCCTCAAATACCACACACTCGTGAGGCTCGAGACCCAACTTCGCCGCAGCCGTAAGGTATATCTCAGGGTCGGGCTTGCAGCGCGTCACCTCATCGCCCGCAACTGCCGCCATAAAGTAGCTACGTATGTTGCACTTGTCCAACACGAAATCGACATTTGCCCTATAACCCGATGAGCCAACGGCGGCACGAAGCCCCTCACGCTCACTCTCGGCGAGAAACTCCAGCAAGCCTGGCTGTGGCACAATGGTGGGGGCGTATATCTCGCGATAGATAGCCTCCTTCTCGTTACCTAGTTCGCGGATGCCGACACGCTCCACAACCTCGCGAGGCATAAGCTCGCCCATAATATCATCGTTACCCTTGCCAAATACGCGACTTAGCTCGTCGAACGTGCGCTCCACGCCATAGCGGCGGAAGAACTCGGCAAAGGCCTCACGGTGTACCTCAAGGTTGTTAACCAGCACACCGTCCATATCAAAAAGCAATCCCTTCAACATAATATAATATAGTAGAACAAGCAGTCGTCAAATGGCGGCTGCTTGAAATTTCGTTACATTCCTCTAAGAAGTGTTGGCTTATGTTTCTCACTCTTAGCGGGGCTCTCGTCAGTATCAGCAACCTCTTGCGTCTCCTCAACAGCAGTTGCATCTTCTACACTCTCTACCTGCTCAACTATTTCGGGCTGCTCCACGGGTTCAGCATCCTCTATAGCGTACTGCACTACGGGGGCATGACTACCCTCAACAGTAACAATCTCCACCTTCAAACTACCATTACCCAAGCCCAACCATATAGCCGTTATAATAGCACCTATGGCGACACATAACAGAATGATATTCAGTGGTGTTATATTACGGCTCTTGCGCTTATTACCTTTGGGAGTTACGCCTACGGGGGCTACGGGAGTAACTGGAGTACTCACCTTTGCAACCTCCTGCACTGGTTCTTCAACCTTCTCAACGACTTCCGCTGCGGCAACGACCGACATACCCTCTACAACGGGAACGAGATACGCAGAGAAGTTATCGCCACTTAGCACCTCACACAACACCCTAATAGCATCTACCTTGTCGGCATCTGAAATATCGCGACGGAGAATATCTACCAAGGCCTTGTTTGTGAGAGACTCATGAACGCCATCCGAGCAGAGGAAGAAGTAGTCTCCCGCCCTAACATCCTGGATTGTATGGACATCGGCGCTATAACGAAGCTCGAGACGTGGCTGCATAGCGCGAGTGATGACATTGCGACGTGGGTAGTCGGCAGCCTCATCAGCAGTTATAACCTCGGCACGCACAAGATCGTTAACAAGTGAGTGGTCGCGTGTCTGGTATAGGATAGCACTCTCTGCAGAGGGGCGCACGTGATAGACCCTACTATCGCCAATATGTGCTATCGTAGCCTCCTTATTATTAAGGTACAGCATCGCCAAGGTTGTTCCCATCTTACGGCAGCTCGCGGGGCTGGAATCCTCTCTATCTAGGGCATCGTATGCCGCAGAGAGTGTCTTATCGAACATATCAACAGTGAAGGCATCGTGGTCTATGTCTGAGAGATTAGAGCCAAAGGTTGAACAAACGATGCTACTTGCGACATCTCCATTATCGTGTCCACCCATACCATCGCACACCAAAAAGAGGCGAGTGGATGTATTGGCATCACCCTTAGCTGGGAAAATAGAATCCTCCTGATTGCTACGTCCACCCACCCCAATAAGGGCTTGAGGCATTCCAAGTTTCATAATCTGAAAAGTTTTGTTATTGAGAGCCACACGGCCTAAAATTATACAAAGTTAATAAATTTTATTTAATAATTCAACTATTCGGTTTAATAATAGAGTCTTTATTTTGATTTATTGGACTAAATTATTACATTTGCAAAGTATGAAAATGTTTAGAAACTGGAGACTTGGTGAGAATATGCTATACACACTCGTGTGGGTAACCATATTCCTCATTCCCTTTATGAACGCTCAGCTGATGAGCGAAAGGGTTGTTGATTTCAACAAGGTTATTATCTCGTGGGGGAAAATCGCCCCATACTTCATCATCTTCATGGTCAACACCACTGTGCTCGCGCCACGTCTCTTGCTGCGCACTCGCTATATAGCATATAGCGTATTGCTCCTCGTGATGATATTCGCCATCTTCGGCACCATAGAGATTTGCGACTTCCAGTATTGGCAGGGCGATGTCAACCTACGTGACAAGGCCTCGTTCACCGACCTAGAGTGGTATTGGAACGTCATTATCGGCATTCTGATGGCGGGTGCTAACTCCATGATTAAGCTCTACTACCGCACCCTCGAGACCGAGCAGCGCATGACAGCACTTGAGAAGCAGAGCATCGAGACCGAGATGCAGTATCTGAAGTATCAGATAAACCCCCACTTCTTGATGAACACACTCAACAACATCCACGCGATGATAGACTTCGACTCGAAGCTTGCAAAGCAGAGCGTAATGGAGCTATCGCGAATGTTGCGCCACGTGCTCTACGACTCGAGCGGCAGCCACACATCGCTAGACAAGGAGGTGGAGTTTCTACACAACTACATAGAGTTGATGCGCATACGCTATATCGACGATGTAAAGATCTCGATTAACACGCCCGACCTAAACACTTGTCGCAGGGTGACAATGCCACCATTACTCCTTATCGTATTGGTGGAGAACGCCTTTAAGCACGGTATCAGCTACAACAAGGAGTCCTACATCGACATCAACATCGCGGTGGACAAGGAGACATTGACATGCGTAGTATCGAATAGCCGCCACTCGGCACACACAACAGAGCATAGTGGCATCGGCCTAAACAACATAACAAAGCGTCTCGACCTGCTCTTCGGCAAGAGCTACACGCTCACAATCGACTGCTCGAGCAACGACAAGTATATCGTTGAGCTTGTGATACCTATTAATAAACACTTCTAATACCTACTTATTATGGTTAGATGTATCGCCATTGATGATGAGCCTATGGCTCTAAGACAGATAAAGAGCTACATAGAGCGCACCGAGCAACTAGAGCTGGTTGCAGTATGCCGCAGTGCATTGGAGGCACAAGAGGTACTCAAAACAACCAACGTGGATCTCCTATACGTAGATATTAACATGCCTGATATGAACGGTTTGGAGTTTGTGCGTAGCATAGATGTGGGACACTACATCGTATTTACTACGGCACACCCCGAGTTCGCACTCGAGGGCTTCAAGCTCAACGCCATAGACTACTTACTCAAGCCATTCTCATATGAGGAGTTTATGAAGGCTACACAGAAGGTTATCTCACTAGTTGATCTTGTGGAGCGCTGCCACGCCGCCGAGAGCGCCATTGCGCAGAACGAAGCCGAGGCCGCAGACAAGGAGGTTATATCCGTGAAAGCTGACTACAAGACGCAGCTCGTCAAGGTTGCCGACATCGTATATTTGGAGAGTGCTGGCGAGTATGTACGCCTACACATCGAGGGTAGCTCGACCATCACCACCCTCTTCCGCCTCAAGAACATGGAGACCACACTCCCCGCGGATGGTTTCTTGCGCGTGCACCGCTCATACATCGTGAACGTAAAGCGCATAGCGAGCTACACGAAGGGGCGCATCTTCCTTGACAACGGCGAGTATATCCCCTTGGGCGAGAACTACAAGGAGCGCTTCTTCGAGCATTTTAATAAGATGAACACATAGGCTAAAGGCGCGCTATTACTCTACTTAAGAGAATAAAAAAATTACCCAGGATTGTGTTTACAACCCTGGGTAATCTCTTTCAGTGACGGGCATAAAGCCCTTTATCACACAATAGGATTACTTCTGCATCACACCCTGTGAAGTGTCACCAACAACCATATTCTTGTCGATGCGAAGTGTTACATTGCTGTCAACCTCGATGAGCAATGAAGTCTCGTGTACCTCCTTGATAACACCGTAGATACCACCTGCAGTGATGATCTTGTCACCCTTCTTAAGGCCATCACGGAACTGCTGCATCTGCTTACGACGCTTCTGCTCGGGACGCCACATGAAGAGGTACATGATAACGATCATACCAAGAATCAAGAACCACATACCATACTGCTGCATGAAAGTGGGCTCTGGCTCAGTAACAGCCTCCTCGGCAGCAACCTCCTCGGTAACAGTCTCTGCAGTATCTACTGCGTTCTCAACTACGGGAGCCTCTGCTACAGTCTCAACAACAGTTGCCTCAGCACCCTCGTTCTGAATAAAAAGCAAATTCATAATTGTAATTATTTAATTTATTAGTTGTTTGCACTTTTAGTACATCTGCAAAGGTAGGAATAATTCTCAGATTACCAAAATATTCGCACCTCTTTATCAAATTCTGCACCTTATGAGCTACTCCACCGTAGCACCCATCCATATCACAAAGCCACACTCGGAGTTCGAGGTTGTGACATCGAGGAAGTTACCCACCCCACCCCACTCGCCACGCGAGTCGAAGGTTAGCACCACCTCGCACACACCACCCGCCTCAATGGGGCCGCGTGGTAGCTCGAGCGTAGTACAGCGGCATGTTGTAGAGTAATCTACAAGCACTATTGGCTCATCCGTATTGTTAATCACGCGAATGGGCATATCAACCACAGAGCGCGGCTCGACAACACCAAAGTCCGCCAACACCTCGGCGGTATAGCCCTCAGCAAGTTCTGCTACGAGCACCTCAGGCGCTGTCTCGCACGCCACACTCTTGGCATCTTTTTTTGTCTGTTTAGCACCACAGGCTACGACACACAAAACGAGTGCCAAAAGGGCTGTTATGCGACAAAAAGCGTGCATAGCGCGAGCTTTTAGAGGAGTCCGCGGCCGCTCTTAGCGATGCGACCATCGGCTGTAAGGTCTGCAACAACCTTATCCAAGACACCATTTACGAAGGTGCTGCTCGAAGGTGATGAGTAGTACTTCGCGATGTCAATCCACTCGTCGAGTGTCACCTTAACGGGAATAGAGTCGAATACAACAAGCTCCGTAATAGCGATAGAGAGGATGAGGTTATCCATGAATACCACGCGCTCGACATCCCAGTTCTGTGTGTAGCGGTCAACAATCTCCTGATTGTCCTCATACTGCACCAACGACTTGATGAAGAGTGTACGTGCAAAGTCGAGGTCCTCGTCGCTCTTGAACTTGGGCAACACGCGGAGAACATCGTGGCTCTGCTTGGTGTTCTGCACGGTGCGCAATGCCATGTAGAGAGCAAAGCCGTAGTCGTCACACCAGAGGAGCGACATCTCATTCAACACCTCCAACATCGCGTCGTCCTCCTCGAGCCACATGTAGAAGTCCTCAACAAAGCGGCGGTCATCATTAAACGATGCAGCGGGAAGAGCCATATACTTAGTATAAAACTCCGACTCAACCATTCGGTTATATACATCCTTAACCGTGTCGAAGTGGTTAGCCCACGATAGCTTGCGCTGTGCGAGCACATCGTTCACAGAATCGCTATTAGCAATAAGCGCAATGATGGCATTATCCACGAAGCGGCGGTTTGGGTTGAGATCCTCGTATGTAGCGAGTTTCTTCTGCTTTGCCAACTCCTGACGGCTCTCGGCATAGCGCGACACCTCGACGATGAGGGACATCATCTGGAAATAGAGGTCGTATGCTTTATCGATGGATTCAACGAGGTTCTTCTCCGAGGCCTTAAGGTTGTCGGAGCCTGATTTAAGATGTGCGTAAAGGCTCTTAGCGACCTTCACTCGGAGCAATCTTCTACTCAACATAGTCTAATGAACTGAATCGGTTATATGCAAAATGCGTTGCAAAGATATAAAAAAAATCCTATCTTTGCATGCAGTACATATATTTATTAACAAAAACTATCCGACTATGAATCCTTTTATCTATAACATCCCCACGAAGGTATATTTCGGCGAGAACCAGTTGGGCAACCTCGGCAAGGAGATTTTGTCTTTCGGCAAGCGCGTGTTACTAACCTATGGTGGTGGTTCTATCAAGCGTAATGGCCTCTACGACAGAGTTATCGAGGAGTTGCGCAATGCTGGTGCGGAGGTATTCGAACTCTCGGGCATCGAGCCCAACCCACGCATCGAGTCGGTACGCGAGGGTGTCAAGATTTGCAAACAGGAGAATATCGACGTGTTGCTCGCCGTGGGTGGCGGCTCTACCATCGACGCTACGAAGTTTATGGCTGCGGGTGCCTGCGTTGAGCACGACCCATGGGAGTTCTTCGGCGCGAATGCCAAGCCCATCGAGCGCGCATTGCCCATCGTGACCATCCTCACGCTCGCCGCAACAGGCTCGGAGATGGATACCGCGGGTGTCATCTCCAACCTCGCGACAGGCGACAAGCTCGGCCGATTGGCTCAGCCACTCCTTCCCAAGGTGTCGTTCCTCGACCCCACACTTACCTACTCGGTAAGCAAATACCAGACGGCGTGTGGCTCGGCAGACATCATGTCGCACATCCTTGAGGTATATTTCAACACTCAGGAGGACTTGTATATGCTCGACACCTTTATGGAGGGCATGCTCAAGACCATCGTTAAGTACGCCCCCATCGCCCTTGCCAAGCCCGAGAACTACGAGGCACGCGCAAACCTTATGTGGACATCGTCGTGGGCAATCAACGGCTTTATCAATGGCGGTAAGCGCAAAGCGTGGAGCTGCCACCCCATGGAGCATGAGCTCTCGGCAATATACGACATCACCCACGGCTTGGGCCTCGCCATCCTCACACCCCGCTGGATGGAGTACTGCTTGGACGAGACTACGGTAGATAAGTATGTTCAGTATGGCGTAAATGTCTTCGGCATTGACGCAAAGATGGATAAGATGGCGATTGCCAAGGAGAGTATCCGCCGCACTGCGGAGTTCTTGTTCGAGACATTGGGCTTGCAGCGCACATTGTCCGAAGTGGGCATCAAGCGCGAGGACTACGCCGTTATGGCACAGAAGGCATGCCGCTATGGCGACATCAAGGGCTTCAAGACGCTGACTCCGAAGGATGTAGAGCGCATCTTTGAGATGTGTGAGTAGGAACAAAATAAGCCACAAAGCGTAGGGAGTTTAGGAAATAATTTTAATTCTTAAACTCCCTAACTTATTTAATTAGCACCACCCCTAATTTCTTGTCAGAAGGGGTTAGATGTGGCCTCGATAAAGAGAAAGAGCGGATGGGACATACTATAGTGTATTTCCCATTCGCTCTTTGGATTGAGAGGTCGCAGATGACCCCTTATAACAAGAAATTAAAGTTTGCGGGCGCCGTCGGAAATCACTACTGAATATACCTTAGGCTCGTGACCGTACTTCTCGTTGAAACGCGCCTTTGCGGTAGCGATGAAGTTGTCGTAGAGGTCGCTCTTAACGAGGTTGATAGTGCAACCACCGAAGCCACCACCCATGATGCGAGAGCCAGCAACGCCACACTCCTGGGCTACAGTAGCAAGGAAATCGAGCTCCTCGCATGATACCTCATAATCCTTAGACATACCCCAGTGTGTCTCGTACATGCGCTTACCAACGGTCTCGTAGTCGTTAGCCTTGAGTGCCTCGCACACATCGAGCACGCGCTGCTCCTCGCCAATGACGTAGCGCGCACGCTTGTAGTCTTCGTCGGAAATCTTATCCTTGATGGCCTCGAGCTGCTCCATTGTAGCACCGCGGAGGAACTCCTGACCAAGTACCGCAGCTACGCGCTCGCACGATGCACGGCGGTCGTTATAGGGTGAGCCGACAAGCTCGTGCTTAACAACAGAGTCGAGGAGAACGAGTTTATAGCCATGCTGCTCGGGGTCGAAGGGGAAATACTCAAACTCCATAGAGCGGCAGTCGAGGCGCATGAGGTGTCCCGCCTTGCCGAATACGGATGCAAACTGATCCATGATGCCGCACTTCACGCCGCAGTAGTTGTGCTCTGTAGATTGGCCGATGCGCGCAAGTTCAAAGCGGTCGATGCCGAGCGAGAAGAGCTCGTTAAGGGCGTTAGCGAATGTAGATTCGAGGGCTGCAGAAGATGACATACCTGCGCCGAGGGGGACATCGCCAGCGAACGCAGTGTCGAAGCCAGCAATCTTACCGCCACGCTTCTGAATCTCGCGGCATACACCGAAAATGTAGCGTGCCCAACTTGCCTCGGGAGCATCCTCCTCGTTGAGACCGAACTCGGCATAGTCGTTGAGATCAACAGAGTAGGCACGCACCTTATCTGTGCCGTTGAGTTTAATCTCTGCCACCATACCCTTGTCGATAGCGCCGGGGAAGACGAAGCCTCCGTTGTAGTCGGTGTGCTCGCCGATAAGGTTAA
Source organism: Alistipes sp. (assembly GCA_045633045.1). Lineage (GTDB taxonomy): Bacteria > Bacteroidota > Bacteroidia > Bacteroidales > Rikenellaceae > Alistipes. The sequence goes on along the minus strand of JAZQXV010000006.1, from coordinate 106,445 downwards.
TGCGGCCAGGTGAGGTGAAGAGCGCACCCTCTACGCCGAATTTCTCGTTGAATTTCTCGCGAATAGTATTTACATTCATAGTATTGTGTATAAATTTAATTTTCGGTTAATCCTTACAAAGTTAGGAATTTTATTCCGAAAGCACAACATCTTTCGGCAGTTTTTACTATCTTTGCATTAACTAAACAGCAACTTTTATCTTATGGAGAGACGCGATAACGTATTCAAATGGCTCGACGACGAGGGCATAACATATTCGTGGTATGAGCATCCCGAGGCTCCCACAATCGAGATAGCACGCCAGTATTGGCGACAGGATGGCTCGAAGCACTGCAAAAACCTATTCTTCCGCAACCACAAGGGCAACCGCCACTATCTGGTTGTCTTCGACTCGGAGCAGTCGATGGCGATTCACGACCTTGAGCATATCCTTAAGCAGGGCAAGTTGTCGTTTGCCTCGCCCGAGCGTATGCTTAAGTGGTTGGGCCTCTCGCCTGGCTCGGTGTCGCCCTTTGGTCTTATCAACGACACAGAGAACCACGTGCACCTCTTCCTCGACGAGACCCTCCGCCAGCAGCCAGCACTGAGCTTCCACCCCAACGACAACCGCTTTACAGTGGTTATATCGCGTGAGGAGTTCGAGCGCTACCTCACAAAGGTGGGCAACACATACGAGTATATCAAGTTGTATTAAAGAATAAGCCCCCAATGTGGCACCGCAACAAAATAAAACTCTCTCTTCATGGGTGAAGAGAGAGTTTTATTATATAACAATTCTAAATATTAAAAAGCGTGCACAGCGCGTACATAGCACTTATTAAACTTGTTGCCATTGAAGGTATCTCCGTTGCGCATATATAAATACCACACACTATGATCATCATATTCAGATGAAGACCAATAATAATAATCAGACATCATATAATGGCCATTTTTTGCAAGAGTGTTATTAATTGTTGACCAATTCTGATATATCTTCTCCAACTCACTCTTTGCTGGCAAATACCATCCTGAACCACATTCAGCACACCACCACGCAGCAAAATACAGATTATAATTGTCACGGTTCATTATTTCAGTAGTATTAACCATGCCGTCATACTCATCTCGCGCATATGTGGCATCGTAGTAAACCGAATTATCACACCACATCATTTTGCCCTCATCTACCGATACTATTTTGCCATGCATACCATCACTCGTAACATCAAAGACAACACCCAGCACGCCATCCTCAAAGTAAATATCACCCACCTTATATGGAGCAGATGTCTCCTTAAGTTCACCATCATCGGCATTGTTTCCGCCACCTACACAACCAATGGCAAGCATCATTAAACCAAGTGCAAATATTAATCGTTTCATAAATACGAGATTATAAAGTTAACTAATTTATACAACAAATGTAGCATTAATTTTTGTGATTACAAACTATATAGAGCATAAAACATGTAGCATGGTACTATAATTGCTTATAAGGCTTGTAAATTTCAAATTTATGAGTCGCAATTTTATTGAAGCGGTAGCACATCGCCGCAGTTACTACCACCTCGACAACCGCACGTTGGTCGATGATAATATTGTCGTGGGGCTGATGGATGGGTTGCTTGAGACTATGCCCTCACCCTTTAATGTGCAGTCGGCACGCATGGTCCTACTCCTCGACGAGCAGCACCACGAGCTATGGCGCATAGTACTCGAAACGCTACGCCACATAACACCTCCCGAGCGCTTCGAGCGCACGAAGCAGAAGGTGGAGCGCGCCTTTATGGCGGGACATGGCACGATACTATTCTATGAGGATGAGGATGCCCTAAACCGCATGCGCGAGAACTTTCCTCTATATGCCGACAACGTGGCTACATGGTCGGAGCAGAGCTCAGGCATGATGCAGTTTGCCATGTGGACAGCGCTCGAAGATATGGGGTATGGAGCATCGTTACAGCACTACAATCCGTTGATAGACAAGGCAGTCATGGAGCGCTGGCTGATAAATCCCGACTGGAGGCTTATAGCCCAGATGCCCTTTGGCGCACCGCTCGACAGCCCCGCACACCGCATCGACACTACCCCGCCCCACACACGTCGTTTGGTATATGGCGAAATAAAATAGGATAAGGAGAGCCTCGGCCCTCCTTATCCTATTTTATGCGTCTCACGAAGCGACATAGGTCGGGGATAAGCAACACCGGCATTGTCAGCAAGCCAATCCACACCCAATCCATAAACGCGAGAGGCGAGACGCTGAAGAACTGACCAGCGAAGGTTACGATGATGACCTGACCGCCAAAGATAACAGCCAATATCATAAGGAACATGCTGTTGTAAGACTCCTTGACCTTGTAGGGCGCGCGCAAGAGATCGACGATATCGAGGATCAAGCTACGGTCCGTACGGAAGTACTTAGCATTAAACAAGTTCCAAAACTGCAACATAACGAATATCGAGAAGAAGAGACCCATCTCGTAGTCCGTGAGGTGATTAGCAACCTTCTCGGGACTGAATATCTCGAGGAAGAAGATACGCATGGAGTCGAGCGTAAGCATCTCTGCGACGCTCTCAATCTGCTTATGCCACAAGAACTGCCACAAGGCGACAAGAACGACGAAGAATATCAAACCACCACCCACGATAAATCGCAACATACGACCATCAATAATATGGCTATTTGACTTACGGGGCTTATCGCGCAACACACCCCTATCGGGAGGCAACGACGACAAGGCCATAGCTGCGAAGGTATCCATGATGAGGTTCACCCACAACATCTGCGTAACCGTAAGCGGCGAGTCGAGACCCATGAAGGCACCCGCAAGCACTATGAGGCAGGCACAGAGGTTGATGGTCATCTGGAAGATGATGAAGCGGCGGATGTTCAAGTAGAGCGACCTACCCCACATAATCGCCTTGTTGATGCTCGCAAACGAGTTATCTATAATGGTGATGTCGCTCGCCTCCTTAGCGCGCGATGTGCCGTCACCCATCGAGAGGCCCACCTGTGCCTTGCTCAACGCTGGGGCATCATTCGTGCCATCGCCCGTAACCGCCACGACCTCGCCATTGGACTGCAACAACATGACAAGGCGCGCCTTGTCGTCGGGGCGGGCGCGAGAGATAATCTTCAGCGTGCAACCCCTGAGCATCTCGCGAGCCTCCTCATCCGAGAGTGCTGCGAACTCCGGGCCTGTGATAATCTGACCCTCCTCATCTGAGGTTATAAGACCTATCTGGCGACCAATCTCCTTGGCAGTACCTGGGGTGTCACCCGTAACGATGATGACACGCACACCCGCGGAGTTCATACATGTATCAATAGCCTCGGCGACATCATCGCGAATGGGGTCGGCGATGCCCGCAACACCGAGGAAGACAACCTCGCCCGCAACACCATCCTCAATGCGCTGCATAGCAAAGCCGAGGGTACGCATAGCGCGCTGCTGGTGCGACAGAAGCAGAGCATCATACTCCTCGCGCGTGCGGTTGCCAGCAAGGCGGTCACACATAGCCATAACAATCTCGGGAGCGCCCTTGATATATCGCACTACGACACCATCACGACTGACGGTCGTACACATATACTTGGTCTCCGAAGAGAATGGGACTTGCTCCACAACGGCATACTCCGCGCGGTAGGCAGCATAGTCTATACCCCTATTATTCAACCACATAAGGAGCGCTCCCTCGGTGGGGTTGCCGATGACCATTAGTTTATCATCCTCATCTATTGTAAGCTCAGCTGTTGAGTTTGTTGCGATATTACGATATAGCTCCTCCATAAGCGCCTCATCGCCCGCATCGAACTCCATTACGGTCATGCGATTTTTAGTTAGCGTACCCGTCTTATCGGTACAGATAACGGTTGCAGCACCCATAGTCTCGCAGGCGTGTAGCTTACGCACAAGGCTATTCTCCTTGAGCATACGACGCATGCTTAGAGCCAGGCTCACCGTGATACTCATAGGCAGACCCTCAGGCACAGCAACGACGATAAGCGTAACAGCAATCATCACCGAACTGAGGGCAAACGACATGAAGCCAACCCACGAGAAATCCTCTCCGCCGAAACCTCCCGAGAGCCAGAAGTAGAGCATGCGGCCCACGATGATTAATATGGCGATGACGAAGCTCGCCTTAGATATCCACTTACCGAGTTGCTCGAGTTGCAGGTTGAGCGGGGTCTTGACATCGCTACCCTCGCCTGCGAGGGCCACACCACGACCTTCCTCGGTGTTAACACCAGTAGCAGTAACGCGCATAACACCATTACCCTCGATAACGGTAGAGCCACGCAACAGGAAGTTGGACTGATAGGTTGCATCCCTATCGAAATCGGCCTCATCGACATATTTATTAGCGTAGGGCTCGCCCGTGAAGTTCGATTCATCGACGGTCAACTGCTTGCCATCCAACAAAATACCATCGGTAGGAATCTCGTCGCCACTCTCCAGGCGCACGATGTCGCCAACGACAACATCCTGCTTAGCAATCTGCATCAAGCGGGGCTGTGTGCCACCATCGGATATGCGCAACACCTTGATGGGGCGCGAGTCCTTGACCTTGTTCAATATCTCGAACTCTCTATTCGCCTTGACCTCGAAGATGAAGCCCACGCCCGTAGCCAACAAGAGCGCAACAAGCACACCCATAGGCTCGAACATAAGCGACCAGGCGCCACCCTCGGCAAAAATCTCGTAGAGCGACAAGCAGACCGAGAGCATGAATGCGACAAGGAGGACTACTATAATGGGGTCCTTGAACTTTTCGAGATAGGCCTTCCACATCGGCTCTCGCTCCGGGGGCGGGATGATATTCGCACCCTTGCCAGATGTCACCTCCGGAGAGTTGCACCTTAGGGCGAGTTTTGAGTAGTCTATTTTATGCTGTGACATCGTTATACAGATTAACAGTTAGGCATTGCATGCTGCGAGGTGCTCCGCAACGATGCGGGCAGCACATGCCACATACTCCACGCATGGGCGCTTCTTGTAATATTCCGCGGTGCGCTCCGAGGGCATAGGCATCTCAGCACGCTCTACCATAGGCTCAAGGCCCAACAAACGGCGGCAAACAATATCGCCATTCTCGCTACGAAAGCGCTCGGCAAACGCCTGAACAAGAGCATAGTTAGCCTGGCGCTGCGACATATTCTTTGGGTCCACAGAGGGCTCTATTGCACCCGCTACCATGGCCATGCCGCTCACCGTTCCGCAGACCTCGCGCATGCGGCCCATGCCTCCACCAAAGGGTGCTGCAAGGCGCGCAAGCAGAGCAACATCCATAGCCATAATATCATCAAAGGCCATCACCACAGCCTGTGCACAGTTATACCCCTCGAGGAAGTAGTTACGAGCACGCTCAACGCGCTCATCAATATTGATATTCATCCCTGTTTGCATATTAAATTTGTGCAAAGATATGATTTTTTTGTTTCAGCACAAATATCCAACGGTGGGTAATCACAAAATATGTTTGTGCTTTTATGAAATTTTATCTATTTTTGCCAAGATAAGCACCGAAACACACAACACAAACCATGGAGTATCCCAAGCTAAACTACCCACCTATTCACCTCCGCGCCCGCCGTGGAGAGTGTGGCCGCACCGAGGTCTTCGACCGCGTGCGTGGCAAGTGGCTCGTACTCACACCCGAGGAGTGGGTACGCAGACACGTCGTGGAGTATATGCTTGCAAACTGCGACCTCCAGCCACAACAGATTGTGGAGGAGTACCCCGTGGAGATTAACGGCATGGCACAACGTGCCGACATCGTCGCAGTCAATAACCTCGGCAAGCCCCATATCGTCGTGGAGTGCAAAGAGCCAAACATAAAAATAGACAACGAAGTTTTGGCGCAGGTGGTGCGCTACAACTCCATTTTGAAGTGCCGCTATGTGGTGATAACCAACGGCCTTACCACCTACTGCTACACACACGACAATGAGGGCAACTACGCTCCCATCAACCACTTCCCCCATATATAATACCACATTCGACTGCAAGAATGGTCAAAGATGCTATAATTTCCAACTATTTTGGCATATTGCAATTCCGTAATTAATATTTTTTTCGTACCTTTGCGCGATTATTTACTATACGTAACGCGTGGAGATTATAACTAACATAATCGTCGAGCACCTCAAGCACAACAAGCGACTATGTGTGCCTAAGCTCGGAACCTTCATCGTCAAGCAGTCGTCGGGAAGTATCATCTTCTCAGACCTTATGCGTGGCGATGATGGCGTATTGCGCTCACTGCTCACTGCGGCAGGCATGCGCGAGCTCGAGGCAAATGGTGCTATTGACCGCTTCGTATTCGAGATACACCACGCCATAAGCATCGAGGGCCGCATGAAGATCGAGGGCTTTGGTGAGTTTGCAGCAGACATAAACAACACCATCACCTTCACGCCAGCACCTATAAAGCGAGTATTCGGAGGCAACATAAAACCTCCCGTGGAGATAATCCAAAAGCGCATACCTCCCAAGCAGGAGGTTAAACCAAACCTACATAGCGCACGCCCCATAACCACAAAGACAACAGCAAAGCGCAACCAGCAGAGCGAGGAGGAGAGCCTAACATTAGGCAAGCCAGACGCCTATCTTCGCGGCTTAAAGTACGACAGCCGCAAGAACAAGAAGCGCGAGGAGTCGGGACATGGCAAAAGAGTACACGGAGGTGGCAAGGGCTGGATCGTACTACTCCTATTTATAGCAATCGTTGCAGGTGCGGCCTACCTACTTTGGCCTCGCAAGAAGAGCACGCCAACACCACCCGCAAATATTGTCGAGGCAGTTATTGAGAGCGACACAACAGCACTCGTAGATTCACTGCTAATCGACTCACTGGATATCGCAAATACATCGGAGGAGATACTCCCCACAACAACAACAGTAACACCAACAGAGATTATCAACGAGTAAAAAAAGTCTATGCAGATGACAGCAAACGATCTACTCACGGTAAAGCAACGCTTCGGCATCATCGGTAACACCCCCGCGCTAAACACGGCACTCGAGGTGGCGATGCGCGTGGCACCCACCGACCTCTCGGTATTGGTGACTGGAGAGAGTGGCGTGGGTAAGGAGTTCTTCCCCCAGGTCATACACGCCTACTCGGCACGTAAGCACAAGAAATATATCCCCGTAAACTGCGGTGCAATACCCGAGGGCACGATAGACTCGGAGCTCTTCGGACACGAAAAGGGCTCATTTACAGGCGCTATCGAGAGCCGCAAGGGATATTTCGAGGAGGCTGACGGAGGCACTATCTTCCTCGATGAGGTGGGTGAGTTGCCCATTTCGACACAGGTGCGCCTACTGCGCGTATTGCAGACTGGCGAGTTCATGCGTGTGGGCTCGACAAAGGTACAGAAGACAAACGTGCGCGTGGTGGCAGCGACAAACAACGACCTACTCAAGGCTATTGCAGACGGTCGCTTCCGCGAGGATCTGTACTATCGTCTCAACACCGTGCCCATCGTAGTGCCACCATTGCGTGAGCGCAGCGGTGACATATACCTTCTCTTCCGCAAGTTCGCAAGCGACGTGGCACTGCAGTACAACATGCCGCCCATCACTCTCGATGAGGGTGCACGCGCCATGCTCGAGAGTCACCATTGGCGTGGTAACATCCGCCAGCTTAAGAACGTAGCAGAGCAGATTTCAGCTATTGAGCAGAGCCGCAACATAACCGCTGAGATACTGGGTCGCTACCTCCCCAACGAGGGTTATTCGGTGCGCACAATAGGTGGCAACGGCGACAATGCCAACTACGAGAGCATGAACACCGAGCGCGAGTTGCTATATAAGATACTCTTCGACATGCGCAGCGACATCAACGAACTCAAGCGCATGATGATGGAGGCAATGCGTGGCAATGTGGCACCCAGCGCACACACCGAGCGCCGCGACGACATAATCGCCTTGCCCGCCCACCCCACCAACGACCTAAACTACGACTACGACGAAGTGGAGGAGGAGAGCGAGGAGCCTATGCAGGAGCTAACAAAGGAGGATGTGCAGCGCGAGCAGATGATCCAGGCATTACAGAAGCATGGCTACCGCCGCAAGGATGCCGCACGCGAGCTCTTCATCTCGGAGCGCACACTATATCGCCGCATGAAGGCGTTAGGAATTGACGACGACACAAAGCTATAAACTCTATGAGAAGACTCATTTCACTCTTTGCAATTGCACTAATTACCGCCGTATCGCTCTGCTTCACAAGCAGTTGTGGATATAAGGTCACATACAACCTCTCGGGTGGTTCTATTCCTCCCGAGGCCAAGACATTCTCGGTGGCATACTTTCCGAACAACGCACCCATGGTGGCTCCAACGTTGAGTAACGTATTGACCGAGGGTTTGCGCGACAAGTTCTCACGCCAGACTCGCCTACAGCAGGTTGAGGAGGGTGGCGACTTCGCATTCGAGGGCGAGATTACCAACTACACCTCTACAACAGCTTCGGTGTCGAGTGGCGACTACGCCTTGCAGAACCGCCTTACTATCACCGTGAAGGTGAACTTCCAGAATGCCGTGGATCAGACTACGTCGTTCAATGCTAAGACCTTCTCGTCGTATGCCGACTATGACGCCTCACAGCTCTTGGTCGATGTTCAGGATCAGCTCATCGAGGAGATTGTAGAGGACCTCGTGAACGATATCTACATGGCAGCTGCCGGCAACTGGTAATTTAGGGCTTCGAAACATGGCAAATAACCATATTAACATAAGTGACATCGCAACAGTTGTGGAGCGCTACCCCTGGTGGAGCGCAGCACGTCTGCTCCTTGCGCGCCACGAGAGCGACGAGAAACAGGATGATGCAACACGCCTGATAGCCATGCTACACCCCACCGCCCTCATCGCACGACGCACCATAGATGCCGCGCGATTGATACACCTCTCGACCGACGACCTCATCGACCGCTTTCTCAAACGCAGCGACTACCGCATCGTAGCAGAGGAGGGTACTGCGGAGGATCTCTCGGAGATAAAAATCGAGGATGATGACGACATGATTAGCGAAGATTTGGCAGAAATTTACAAAAATCAGGGGTTATATAGCGAGGCAATAGCGATATATCGCAAATTAAGTTTGCTAAATTCAGAAAAAAGTATTTACTTTGCGGGACTTATCGACGAAATCGAGGGTAAGAAGGATAGAAAATAAAGAAGAATAATTAAAATAAAATAACAAGTATGTTTAATTTTTGCATTATTATGATTGTTATCGCAAGTATCCTCTTGATACTTGCAGTGTTGGTTCAGAGCCCCAAGAGCGGCATGGCTGCTAACTTCGGTGCTGCAAACCAGACTATGGGTGTTCGTCAGACATCTGACTTCCTTGAGAAGTTTACATGGGCTATGATTGCCGCTGTTGTTATCTTCACACTCCTCTCAGTTGTTTTCGCTGGCAAGGGTAAGGAGGTAGCAGAGAGCGACAAGGTCGATGAGGGCGATGTTAAGGCTGCTATGGAGCAGGCAGGTATCGTTAACCAGGCTACTGAGGAGATGGAGGAGTTCACTCCCGAGGCTGACGCTAACGTGACTGTTGAGGAGACTACAACTGAGACTCAGGAGTAATCCATAACGCCACAAATCATAAAAGAGCATCCACCAAATGGTCGGGTGCTCTTTTTGTTTTATCAAGCCCTGCGTGGTGCGCTATTTGCACTGCGAGTCGAAAGTAACCACTGCCTATAAATATATATATAGGTACAAAAAAAATTCAACACTATGAAAAAGTATGTATGCACAGCATGTCACTATGTCTATGACCCCGAGGTAGGCTCCCCCGAAACTGGCGTACCCGCAGGCACCGCATGGGAGGATGTGCCCACAGATTGGACATGCCCGCTTTGCGGCCTCGGCAAGGAGGTATTCGAGGCGGAAGAGTAGTATGGGGCATGCTGCGACATCGCTGGGATGGGTGTGTAGAGGGCTCTGCACACCCTAACTTCTTAATAAAAAGAGTAAAAATTAAGAGTAAAGTATTGCAGAATAGAAAATAATTACTACCTTTGCACCGCTTTATGCAATAAAAACTTTAATTAATTAAACAGTTATGAACAATTACGAAACCGTTTTCATTGTCACTCCCGTCCTCTCTGAGGCTCAGGTGCAGGAGGTTGCTGACAAATTCCAGGGCGTAATCACCGAGAACGGCGGTCAGATTGTGAATGTGGAGAACTGGGGCCTCAAGAAGCTCGCTTATCCTATTCAGAAGAAGACTACCGGTTTCTACTTCCTCGTAGAGTTCACCGGTGAGGGCTCAATCATCAACACTCTCGAGACACAGTATCGTCGCGATGAGCGCATCATTCGTTTCTTAACTTTCAAGCAGGACAAGTTCGCTGTTGAGTACTCTCAGAAGCGTCGCGCTAAGCTTGCTAACAAAACTCAGGAGTAATCATGGCAGAGAACACACAGCAGGGTGCATCTGAGATCCGCTATCTCAACCCCGTATCAGTAGATGTTAAGAAGAAGAAGTACTGCCGTTTCAAGAAGCTCGGCATCAAGTACGTAGATTATAAGGACGGTGAGTTCTTGAAGAAGTTCCTCAACGAGCAGGGTAAGATTTTGCCCCGTCGTCTTACCGGTACTTCTCAGAAGTATCAGAAGAAGGTTGCTCAGGCAGTTAAGCGTGCTCGCCACCTCGCAATCCTTCCATTCGTAACAGATTGTATGAAATAATAAAGAGGAGGATAGACCATGGAAGTAATTCTTATCAAAGACGTAGAGAACTTGGGCTACACAAACGACATCGTTAACGTTCGCCCCGGCTATGCCAACAACTACTTGATTCCTCAGGGCTTCGCTAAGGCTGCTACTGCTTCTGCAAAGAAGGTACTCGCTGAGAACCTTCGTCAGCGCGCTCACAAGGACGCTAAGATCCTTGCTGACGCTCAGGCTTTGGCTGAGACTATCAACAACCTTCACCTCACTATCACTGCTAAGGCAGAGGAGGAGAAGATCTTTGGTGCTGTAACAGCTGCTGACCTTGCTGCTGCACTTCAGGAGAAGGGCATCGAGGTAGATCGCAAGAACATCACTGTAGATTCTGTTAAGACTCTTGGTGAGTTCGAGGCTGTTGCAAAGCTTCACCGCGAGGTTAAGGCTACTATCAAGTTTGCTGTTGTAGCTGAGTAATTTTTGTAGAGTCCCGCCTTGCGCGGAATCTATATGCTCCCTGGATGGAAACATCCGGGGAGTTTTTTTTGTGTGCGTGGCAACGATGTTTTGCAGCTCGCGTAGGCCTACCCTTCCCAAAAAAAATGGCTATTACTTTTTATTGTTGATAGATTTTTGTATCTTTGTGTAAGTCTTAGGGAAATAAAGACTTATATAATCAACTTTAATAACAAGCACTATGAAGAAATTTTTGGTTATTGCGGTTGCATTAATGCTCTGCACATCAGCGGCATTTGCACAAAACAAAGGTGATAAATATATCGGCGGCTACGCGGGAGTAGCTCTACAAAATGTGAGCATAGATGGAGAGAGTGCAACTGGTGTAAGTTTCGCTATTCAGCCTGAATTTGGTTATTTTGTAGCAGACAGGCTTAAGATTGGAGCGAGTGTGGCATATGGTATTGAAAATGGAGTAAATATATTAACCATTACGCCCAACATATCATACTATGCTCGTTTGTGCGATGGTTTATACTATACACCTGGCGTTGAGTTGGGATTGGCACTCGGTTTTGCAGAGGGATACACATTGCCAGGGTTTGGATTTTCTGCAAATCTTGGCACACTCGAATTTAGACCTACTGAGCACTTTGGTTTCAGTGCAAACCTATTTTCGCTTAATTTCGTAGTCATGTCTATGGAGGGAATTACAGGAAGTACAGTAGGCGTCAACTTGGGTGTAACACCCTCCGTTGGTTTTAAGTACTATTTCTAACGCATAACTTCGACTCGTTTATGGGGCAATCTGAAAGGATATGCCCCATTTTTATTTTGTAAAAATAGAGGCCGCGCCAAACCCTTATACCCATTGCAGCACGCTACCACTCAAAGTAAATTTTCTGCGAGGAGATGCTTCGCGCTGCTCAGCATGACATTTTTATTATCAATAGCGCAATAAATTCAAACAATAATTTCGTGATGATAGTCGTTTATTCAAAAATATTGTGTAACTTTGTGCGCTTATACGCATAAGCGCAGGAAACATTAGAACAATGAAGTCTATTTTTGGATACATACTCGCCGCATTGCTCTTTGTCGGCAGTGTCGCTTGCAGCGTGGTGAACGAGGCTATCAAGTCGGGTGACCCACAGTACGCTTACCAGCAGGCACTATCGCTCTACGAGGATGAGAAGTGGGACCAGGCATCTACCCTCTTTGAGGCGTGCCGCCACATTTACCTGGGCACACCACGCGAGGACTCGCTAACGTTCTACAATGCGCGATGCAAGTTTAAGCGCCACGACTGGGAGGAGGCTTCAACACAGCTCGACGCATACCGTCGCAAGTTCGGCCGAAGCCCATTCATTGAGGAGGCAGAGGGAATGTATGCGCTATGTCACTACTACATGTCGCCACCGCCAGAGTATGACCAGTCGATGACTTCGCAGGCTATTATCGCCATCACAGAGTTCATGTCGCGCTACCCTGAGTCGGAGCACAACGCTGAGTTTAGCAACATGCTCGACGAACTCTCAAACCGCCTTATGCAGAAGAGCTACATGAATGCCTACACCTACTACAAGGTGGGACGCTACAAGGCGGCAATTGTGGCCTTCAAGAATGCTATGAAGCGCCATCCCGACTCACCCTACACCGAGCAGATGATGTACTACCAGACTGTCTCGGCATACCGCCTCGCAGAGAACTCGATAGAGTCGAAACAGGAGGACCGCTACCTCGCAATGCTCGACAACTACTACTCGTTTGTTGCGGAGTACCCCGAGTCGAAACACGTAAAAGAGCTAACACGCATGGCTAAGGATGCTCGCAACTTCCTCGACAAGCGCCAGAACACAGAGCTATAAGAGAAGCATTACAACGATAATTAAGACAAAAACATATAGGACTATGGAGATTAAGAAGAACGTTCCAAACAACACCATTACCCGCAAGTTGGTTGACCTCGATTCGCCCACAGGTAACATCTACGAGAGCATCAACATCATCGCTCGTCGCGCAAATCAGATTGCTACAGAGCTCAAAACCGAGCTTAACCGCAAGCTTGCAGACTTCTCTGCTCCCACCGACAACGCTGTAGAGGAGACCTTCGAGAACCGCGAGCAGATTGAGATCTCACGCTACTACGAGCGTCTTCCAAAGCCCGTAATCATCGCTACTGAGGAGTTCCTCGATGGTGAGGTTTACTTCCGCCACGGCGACAAGTAGTAGGGTCAACCGTAGAACATAAAGAGATAGGATTATGCAGCTCAAAGGCAAGCATATCATACTCGGCATTACAGGCAGCATAGCAGCTTACAAGGCAGCTATGCTGTGCCGTCTTTTAGTGAAGGAGGGTGCCGAGGTGCGTGTCATCATGACACCTCTGGCAAAGCAGTTCATCACGCCACTTACGATGGCGACACTATCTAAGCACCCCATCCTCGTGGAGTTCTTCAACCCCGAGAATGGCGAGTGGAACTCACATGTTTCGCTCGGCGAGTGGGCAGATATGTTACTCATAGCCCCCGCAACGGCAAACACCTTGGCTAAGATGACTACAGGTGTTGCTGACAACCTCTTGCTTACAACCTACCTCTCGGCACGCTCAGTTGTTGCCGTAGCTCCCGCTATGGACCTAGACATGTATGCCCACATCACCACACAGCAGAACCTGCGCACCCTCGCGGAGCGTGGCGTTGCCATCATCGAGCCCGAGGCTGGTGAGTTGGCAAGTGGCTTGGTGGGTAAGGGCCGCATGGCAGAGCCCGAGGAGATCGTGGAGCAGGTGAAGGCTATCCTCGCTATGGGCGAGAGTAAGAACCTTGAGGGTAAGCGCTACTTCGTCACTGCGGGCGCTACAATCGAGGCTATTGACCCCGTACGCTACATTACTAACCACTCTACTGGCAAGATGGGTTATGCCATCGCCGAGGAGTTGGCAAAGCGTGGTGCCGAGGTTAAGCTCATCTCGGGTCGCACTACCCTACCTACTCCCGCTGGCGTGGAGCGAGTAGATGTGCTCTCGGCAGCAGATATGTATGCCGCAGCCGTAGAGGCATGGCGCGAGGCTGATGGCGCAGTTATGTGTGCCGCAGTTGCAGACTACACACCCGCCGTTGTGGCAGACAAGAAGCTCAAGAAGTCGGATGACGACCTACGCATAGAGCTTGTACGCACCAAGGACATCGCTGCGGAGTTGGGCAAGACGAAGGAGGGTCGCACACTCGTGGGCTTCGCCCTCGAGACCGACAACGAGGAGGCTAATGCCGAAGGTAAGCTTGAGCGTAAGAACTTCGATTTCGTGGTGCTTAACTCGTTGCGCGATAAGGGTGCTGGCTTTGGTGGCGACACAAACAAGGTAACACTCATCGACCGCAACGGTCGCGAGGAGCATCCCCTGATGTCGAAGCGCGAGGTGGCGGCAGTCATCGTGGATAAGATTGAGAGACTAAACAAGTAATATAGAGATGCTTAAGAGCTTAACGATAGAGAACTATGCCCTTATCGACTCGCTCCACGTTGAGTGGGACGAGCACCTCAACATCATCACTGGTGAGACGGGTGCGGGTAAGTCTATCCTCCTCGGAGCGTTGGGTCTGTTGCTTGGCGCCAAGAATGAGGGTCAGGCAACCAAGGACCTCGAGCGCAACTGCGTCGTGGAGGCTACGTTCGACATCGCAAGGCTCAACCTTCAGCACCTCTTCGAGGAGCTCGACCTCGACTATGAGGCGGAGGTTACGATACGCCGCGTCATAACACCTGCGGGTAAGAGTCGCGCCTTTGTGGGCGATATGCCCGTGCAGTTGGCTACGCTCAAGGAGCTCGGCGCACACCTCGTAGATATACACTCGCAGCATCAGAACCTAATCCTCGCATCGGAAGAGTTCCGCACAACGACGCTCGACACATTAGCTGATAATGCCCCACTTATGGAGGCATATACCGCGAAGCTCGCAACGCTAAATGCGCTACGCAGTGAGCACCGTGCGATGTCGGCAGAGATGGAGTCGGCACGCAAGGATGAGGAGTGGTTGCGCTATACGGTAGAGGAGTTTCGCGCGGCAAAGCTCAAGGAGGGTGAGCAGGCAGAGGCAGAGCAGACATTGGCGACGTTGGAGAGTGCCGACCGCATTGGCGAGGTACTTACCACATTGCGTAATGCGCTGGATGAGGAGGAGTTGGGCGCAGTCGTTGCGCTCACACGCTCACAGCGTGAGTTGGAGTCGCTTGGCGACCGCTATGCTGAGGGTGCTACGATTGCAGAGCGCCTAAAGTCGGTGGTTGCGGAGCTTAAGGACATAAGTGCCACGGCGGCAGATGAGGCGGAGCGCATAGATGCCGACCCCGAGAAGTTGCAGAAGCTGAGCGATAGGCTCAACACCATCTACTCGCTCGAGATGAAGCACCGCGCAGAGTCGTACGACGACCTCTTGGCTAAGGCCGCAGCCTTCGAGGCGCGCCTTGCAACGATAGATAATAGCGACACCGCACTTCGCGAGCTCGAGGCACGCATAGCCGAGGCTGACAAGGAGTGCCGCGCAGCAGCTGGCACACTTCACACAGCTCGTGTGGAGGTGGCTAAACACCTCGAGGAGAGCGTCGTGGAGACACTCCGCATGCTCGGTATGGAGGATGCGCAGTTTGTGGTGGAGGTTACGGCGACCGAGGCATATACTCCACTTGGCATGGACAATGTTGCCTATCTCTTTACGGCGAACCGCACTACGAAGCCTGGTGCCGTGGAGCGCATAGCATCGGGAGGTGAGCTCTCGCGTATTATGCTGGCACTCAAGGCCCTTATCGCCGAGAAGCGCATGTTGCCCACGGTGATTTTCGATGAGATAGACACAGGTGTTTCGGGCCGTATTGCCGACGCTATGGGCGACATCATAGCGCGCCTTGCCGAGTCGATGCAGATCGTTGACATCACACACCTACCACAGGTGGCCTCGAAGAGCGGAGCGCACTTTGTAGTGTATAAGGAGGAGGGGCGCACCAACATTCGTCGTCTGACGAAGACGGAGCGCGTGGGCGAGATTGCTAAGATGCTCTCGGGCAGCGAGATTACGGATGCTGCACTCAAACAAGCAAAGATACTCTTGGGCAAATAGCTCAAAAGTATCTTTTTTTTTGTAGGGAGGGTGTAGGGAATTTAGCGAGTCTAAGGAGTTCAAGGAATTTAGAGATGAGAGGACAAAAGAGGCCCCACAAAGTCTTGCGAGGCCTCATTCATACGATATCTCCCAATCCCTACTTCTGCACGGGAACGATGGTAGGCTTTGAGAACTTCTGCGAAGCCTTACCCTGCTTCAAGCTACCCTTCTCGGGAGCAATGACGTTACCAACAGGCTTGAGTGCAGGCTTAACGGTCTCAACATCGACGAGCTCTACATTCACCACAACAGCCTCGTTAATGGGCAAGATTCGGACAGCGCTAGAGCCCAAGGCCTTGTTTGCAGTGAGCCATATTGTGACGTCACCACCCTTACCAACGAGCTTAACGACATCCTGCACTGACTGCTGCATGAAGGTGCTGAGAGGGAGCTTGCGGAGGTCGCTATTTGCAATCTCGGCATCAATCTTATCGATATACTTCTTGCGCGTATCAACGGGCAACATAGTATTCTTCTCAAGCTGCTCACGCTGCTTCTTAAGGTGCTCAATGAACATATCGTTAGACTCTAAGAGCTTACCTGTGCGCGAATATACCTCATACCTAACAGCGATAGAGTCGGTATCGTTCACGGGCTTAGGCTCGCCACCAGCTCTATTTATGCGGTAGTACACACCTGTCTCGGCGCCATTAGCATCGGTCATAGCCTTAACATTTTCCTTCGCAGATACGCGCTGCATCCAGCTATCCACGCAACCTGAAGTGTAGGCTGGCAAATCATTCTGCGTATAGTTACGCAATGTCGCCATGAACTGAGCCTCGGTGATAGCCATAACAGAGTCTATCTCGCTCTTATCGTTTACGTTTGCAGCGTCGCGTACAGCCTGGTAAGCCCAGTGAAGGTTTACGGGAAGGCTCTGCTTACGCATGCCGTCAGCAACTGCAAGAACCAACGACGAGCAGAACTTCTCCTTTGTGTATGTCTCGGTGAACAACTCGGGGAGCTTCAACGTATCGGGACGGTCAGTCTGAACCATCGAGTTCATTCGCTTAGCCATCATATATGGACGTACAACCTCGTTAGAGTATGCAGAGAGGTACTCGTTAACCTCGTCCAACTTCTCCTGATCAGAGCTTGTCTTCTTAAGCTCCTTATCGAGGGTCTTAATTACCTCCTCGGTGTCGAGGTCAAAGTCCGCATTCTGGATAGAGAGCACAAGGCCCACGTTCATACCCGCAGCATACGAGAGTGTATCCATCTCGGCATTCGGGTCGTTGTAGAGGCGCGATACCGCCTTGTCAAAGTAGTAGAGGTCGTTCTTGGTCGCTGTCTCGCTACTACACGATACCAACGCTGCTACGACAACAGCAAAAAATAAAATTTTCTTCATGTGTTATAATTAGTATTTGTGATTAACGCTTCTCAACATCCACGAGCCACATCTCGTAGTATAGGATAGTATTTGGCCTTACGCCCAACGAGTCACAGCCATCAGCGCCATAGCCGAGCTGCGAGGGCACCCACGCCTCGATATGACCACCCTTGCCAATGAGCTTCGCAGCCTCGAGCACACCCTTAGGCAACTCTCCCGCAGCAATGCGCAACGTGTCGGCACGCAAGTAGGTAGTATCAAGCACCGCACCCGACATATCTACGAGGCGGTAGCGCATAAGCATAGTATCGCGGTTAGTACGCACCGTAGTCTTAAGGTCGCCAAGCTCTACGACCTTATACGTAAGGCCCGAGTTAGTGGCCACGAACTTACGGTCGGCACGGCGTATCTCCTCGAGGTACTGCGTCTCGAAGGCCTTGATGCGCTCATAGTTATCGTAGTTCATATACTTCATAAAGGCCATGCGTGCCTCCTCATCCGAAAGGCGTGCCCCACCACGGTAGGCATCACACATACCCTGGGCAACCATGTCGATATTGAGCAGAGAGTCCGCCTCCATAAGGTTGCGACCGATGTTCATGCCCATAACATATGACATGGAGTCTGCACTCGTGCGCATCTCAGGGGCTGAGGGTGCTATCTGTGTATTGCCACCGCATGCCACCATGAGCATGAGCGATACTATTGCGATAAGTATTTTTCTCATTATGCTTAATATAAATATGTTACGTTAGAACGGTAGGAAGATAAGCTGCACGATGATATATACGGGGAGCAGGACTATCAACGTGAACTTGAAGATGTAACCAAAGAACGATGGCATCTTGATACCCTCCTGCTCGGCGATGGCCTTGACCATGAAGTTAGGGCCATTGCCAATGTAGGTCATGGCGCCAAAGAACACAGCACCCAGAGATATCGCCTGAAGCAATATTGCAGGGATGCCAGCAACCAAATCTACACCCTCAGCAGTTGGTAGGCCCATAGCGACCTCGTAGAATGCCACGGCCGTGGGGGCATTGTCGAGGAACGACGAGAGCGCTCCCGTAGAGTAGTAGAACTGCCAAGGCTCGCTTAGGCCCAACTGCTCGGCATTGGCTCTGAGGTACAACATCGCGGGGGTCATGGTGATGAAGATACCCACAAAGAGGATGGCAACCTCCGAGATGGGCTCCCATGTAAAGTGGTTATCCTGGCGAATCTGTCGGCGTGTTGTGAACCACGACAAGAGGATGATGGCAGCAAGGGCTATCTCGCGTAAGAACTTGATATACAGTGGTGCATGCTCCTCGCCCATTGCGGGGATGTAGTTCTGATTGAGGAACAACACCGCAGCGATGACCATGCCGAGATAGAGGAAGTTACGCATGCCCTGGACCTTGATAGGCTCCTGCTCCTTAAGGTCACGAAGCTTAGCTTCAGCGGGCTCCTTAGCATAGTAGTAGCGGTCAACAAGCATATAAAGACCCAAGAGCAAGGCTCCTACGGTGAGCCACTGTGGGAACATCGACGAGAACCACACGAAGTCTGCGCCACGCAAGTATAGCAAGAACAACGGAGGATCACCAAGTGGAGTCAACAGACCACCGCAGTTTGCCACCAACGCAATGAAGAATAGTATAGTGTGTACCTTGTGCGTACGCTGCTGGTTAATCTGCAACAAGGGGCGTATGAGCAACATCGCAGCACCCGTAGTACCCATCACCGAGGCCATGGCGAAGCCCGCACCGAGGATGAAGGTATTGACAAGGGGTGTAGCGGTGATATCGCCACTTATGCGTATGCCACCCGTAACCACAAAGAGCGCAAGGAGCAACATCACAAAGGGAATGTAGTCGAAGAGGATGTTGTGCACGATAGCGCCACCCAAGCCAAACGACGACAACAGAGCCACCGTGACAACCGAAATTACTGCCGTGAAGATGAGCTTATTACGGTTTTTCTCCCAGAAGTGCTCCGCAACAAGCGGTGCAATGGCGATGGTGAGCAACATGATGGCAAAGGGTATGACCATCCATAGCTCAACATTAATTTCTCCGTGCATAATAGTTATAGTTTAGGTATTATACTATATTACAAAACCATTGGCGCATCGTGGTTCTTGAGCGCCATGCTGCATATGTTGTACAAGAGGCGCGAGGCGATAGCTGCATCGGTCTTGTCGTCCATATCGGGCACCACTTCCGAGAGGTCGAAGCCCACAATCTTGCGTCCCGAATCGACAATCTTGCCAAGGAGGTAGATGACCTCGGGAAAGCGAACACCACCCGCTACGACCATGCCGTTGTGGGGCGAGCACTCCACCGTGAGGCCGTTGACATCGAGCGAGACATATACATTCTGGGGCAACGACTCCACAATCTCATTGCAGATGGTCGACCACAGCACACCCTCAAAGTGGCGTGACCAGATGGACTGACCCGTGAAGAGCTTAATGCGAGAGTCCGCCTCTGCGCGCTGCCACTCCTCGGGGCTGAAGGCCCTGACACCCACACCCACCAAGCGCTCCACCTGTGGCACATCGCGCAAGACGTTGTGCATAACCGAGGCGTGCGAGAACTCGAAGCCCTGGTGGCAACTCTTGAGGTTGCAACTCGAGTCGATGTGCAACACGCCGAGCGAGCCATGGTGCTCCGCCACAGCGCGTATATGGCCATATGCCGTAGATTGGTCGCCACCCACAAGGCCGACAATCTTACCCTCATCGAGCCACATCTTCGACTGTTTGTAGATATTCTCGTTTAGCGTCTGGAAGCCCTCGTTAACACGGCGCAGGCTGCGCTCATAGACGAGGTTATCGAAGGGTGTGCCACCCTGCTTATCGTGCACCTTGACGATGCGCTCGGCATCCGAGCGTAGGCGGTGCGACATATCCTGGATTGTGTAGTCAATAGGCACCGTAGCTATGCCCTTACGCCAGCTATCGGGTGCCATAGGCTCGAAGAAGTCGACAGAGCGCGACGCCTCGATGATGGCATCGGGGGCGAACGAACTACCATTGCGCACCTTGAGACTCAAGTCCCAGGGCGCAGAGATAAGCACCAGTGCGGCATCCTCGGGCTCGAGCGGAATACCAAAGTAGTTACCATTGTCGGGGATCGCTCCATTGGGGTCAAACTTCTTACGCTCCATAACTCTAAAAATTATATCTTCTGTAAGCCAAAATATCATGCAAATTTAGCATTTTTTTCCTATAAAATACCTATATTTGCTAAAAAATTAAACACTACATTCAACAAACTCTATGAAAGTTATCATAGATAGTGCCATACCCTACATACGCGGTGTTGTGGAGCCATACGCCGAGGTCATCTATTGCAAAGGCACAGAGATAGATAGAGAGGTCGTGCGCGATGCTGATGCACTCGTTGTACGCACCCGTACGAAGTGTTGCCACGAACTATTGGAGGGATCGAAGGTGCAGTTTATAGCCACCGCAACCATAGGCCGCGACCATATAGATGAGGCCTACTGCAACGATGCCGGCATCGAGATAGCCTCGGCTGCGGGATGCAATGCGCGCGGCGTATTGCAGTGGGTAGCTGCGACACTCAATCATATCGCGGAGAGCGACAGCAAGCGTCCCGAGGACTATACCTTGGGTGTCGTTGGCGTGGGTAATGTCGGTAGTTTGGTTGTAGAGTATGCCCGCCACTGGGGCTTCCGCGTCTTGATGTGCGACCCGCCACGCCATGAGCGTGAGGGCGGCGAGTTCTACCCCATCGACCATATCGTTCGCGAGGCCGACATCATCACGCTACATACACCCCTCGACCCTACGACGCACCACCTTATAAACCATGAGCGCATCGAGGCCATGCGACCCAATGCAGTGATACTCAACGCCTCGCGCGGTGCCGTGGTGGACAACCGCGCCGTGGCAGAGAGCGGCCACCGATACGCCTTCGATGTGTGGGAGGACGAGCCACACCTCAACACCGAGATACTGCAACGCGCCATGCTTGCTACGCCACATATTGCGGGCTACTCACAGCAGGGCAAGGCAAACGCTACCGCTATGAGCATCAACGCCTTAGCGCGACACTTCGGCTTACCGCTCAGCGAGTGGCGACCCGCGGAGGTTGCGTCCACCACCCCACGCCTTATCGGCTGGGTGGAGATGTGCGCGACGATAGAGAGATATTGCGACATTGTATCGGAGACGGAGACATTGAAACGCTCACCCGAGCACTTCGAGTCGCTCAGAAACGACTACCGCTACAGGGAGGAGTATTTTTAGAATTAGCAATTAGTAATGATGTTTTGTGCTGTCATTCTGAACGCTACACTCTGTCATTCTGAACTTTAGTGAAGAATCTCGAGGTCTGCGTGGCGGTGGACGGCAGTGCAAGCCTTGAGATCCTTCGTTGCACTCAGGATGACATAGCATAGAGTATAACGAGGATCAGAGTGGCGCATTGCAAACATTGATTAGCACCACGACCCAATTTCTTGTCAGAGTGGTGCAGATGTGTTACCAAATGAAAAATCCCCGGATGGGTAGTACTTGACGTACGTCCCATTCGGGGATTTAAGTTTGGTGACGCAGATGCGCCGCTATCACAAGAAATTACTCGCAGACGGCGCTAAGATCTGCAAACAAACCTGCATAGCTCTCAACCATATCACGACGCAATGCTGAGTAGTGCTTGCGAGTGAGGGTGCGGTTCTTAGGCTCTGCGGGGTTATTAGCCTTGTGGTAGAGTGCGTTGCGGAGCTCGAGGCTCTTCTGCATAAGCTCTACAATCTTCTCTTCCTTATTAGGCTGCACGAATGCTGCCATCTCGCAATCGAAAACGAACTCCTCCAAACGGTAGTCAATCTCCTTCTTCAATACTCGTAAATTTGCCATAGTATAATTAGTTTAAGTTTTTGCAATACACAAAGGTAAGAAATCTCTTCTGAATTTCCAAATTTTTATTCTTCTTTTTGCTCCTCACCCCACTCGCGGTGTATGATTTCGAGCCCTGCAAGCTCGAGGGCACGCAGTGTGACGGGGAGGCAGAGCTCCTCGATGGTGGTGGGTGCGAAGTAGAACGAGGGCGACGCGGGGAGGATGATGGCTCCCGCCTCGGTGAGTGTGGTCATGTTGCGCAGGTGGATGAGCGAGTAGGGACTCTCGCGCACTACCATAACCAGAGGTCGGCGCTCCTTGAGCATGACATCTGCTGCGCGCTCTATGAGTGTGCGCGATATGCCTGTTGCGATGCGTGCCACGGTACCCATAGATGCGGGCACTACGACCATGGCATCCCAGCGTGCCGAGCCACTTGCCACCGATGCCCACATATCGCTATTTGCGTAGCGCACGATACGCTCCGAGGTGGGTAGTGTGACACCCTCGGCGCGCATTACATCCTCGGCATGGTCGCTAAGGATTAGGGCGATGCGCTCCACTGCGGGGTGTGCCGTGAGCACCTCGAGGGTCTGACGGGCATATATAGCGCCACTAGCACCCGTTATAGCTACTATGACTTTCATAATCAGAGTTCTAAGATTTTACATTCGAGGCCCTTCTCGCGGGCAAGGCGCAGTAGCGCGGGTAGCACATAGCTCGTATTACGAAAGCTCTTTGCGCTGTCGTGCAACGATATGATGTCGCCACCCTTGAGGCCGCGTATCGTGCCACGCAGGCACTTCTTGGGCGAGAGGTTGCGGTTGTAGTCGCGCGAGAGGACATTCCACATCACTATGCGAAAGCGCTTGGCAACGGCACGCACCTGTGGGCGTGTGATGCGCGCATAGGGAGGGCGGAAGAGCTCCGTGTGCACCATGTCGGCGGCAAGGTCTATATCCTCGAGGTAGCGCTCCGTGGACATGGTTAGTCCCTTCTGGTGGGAGTAGGTGTGGTTGCCAACCTTATGGCCGCGGTCGAGAATCATCTGGTAGAGGTCGGGGTATAGCTCCACATTCTTACCCAGCACGAAGAAGGTGGCCTTGGCATCGTAGCGGTCGAGGGTTTGAAGTATCCACTCCGTGACGCCAGGCGTGGGGCCATCGTCAAAGGTGAGGTAGATGCCCTCGGGATCATCGACCTCCCACACCACATCGGGATATAGCCACCTTAGTATCTTGCCTGGGTTTACGCGCATAGCCTTAATTCGTGTTACTCTCTAAGTTTTCGAGATGCAAAAATAAGACTTTTTTTTCGTATATAGAAAATTATGGTTATCTTTGTATCTATAATATTTAAGGTGTCGCGCACATGGGCGGCACGAAATGTGTAAAGATTTCGGAATTATGAGACACACATCAACTATTCTTTTGGCTATCACATCACTCCTACTCGCTGCGGGCTGCCGCGTTGAGTCGGGCCCCGAAGCTAAGACAACCGCTGGCTACGACTATCAGGTCGTGGTGCTCTGCGACGATGAGGTATGGGAGGGCGATGTGGCAGATGCCGTATGCGACCTCTTGGAGGAGGATATACCCGGCCTTGTGCGCCCCGAGGGCTACTTCGACATCGCTAAGCAGACACCCGCGAGCGAGGCTACAGAGTTCGATAAGAAGTATGGCATACTCCTAAATATCAACGTCGTACCCACGACCGAGGCTCCCTCATACTCGACACGCGAGGACGTATATGCAGTGCCACAGTTGAGCCTTACCATCAAGGCATCGACACCCGAGCAGGCGGCGCAATTCATCTGGGCAAATGCCGAGGAGCTACGCGAGGTGATGTTGGCGAGTGAGCGTGAGGAGTACCTCAAGGGTGCTGAGCGCAAGCCCGCGAAGCAGCTCATGGAGGACTTCACCGCGGCTACGGGATATACAATGCTCATCCCCGCAAACTTCTCGAAGGCAAACCCAGCAGACGAGAGCCTGACATGGTATATCCGCGACTACAAGAATAAGGCGCAGTATATCTTCGCCTTCACTACCGAGTATAACCCCGAGGCGGGTATTCAGAGCGCGAGTGCCGACATAGTGAACGCCATAAACGCGAAGTTCAGCACCATATCGAGCAAGGATGTTAGCGGCTCACGCATGCAGGTTAACACCTACCGCGACATCGCTGCCGACATCATCGAGGTTAACGACTACAACCTCTTGGAGTTGCGTGGCTGCTGGGAGGTGAGCACCGACTATATGGGTGGCTCATTTACCGCATACACCATCTTCAACCCCGAGACCTCAACGGCTACGGTCATCGTCTTTGCACTCTACGCCCCCGAGGATAACCAGCGCAGACTTATGCACGAGATGGAGGACTTGATCTACACGTTGGAGTAGAAAGCGTTAAGGGATATTAGAGAATTTAGGGAGCTTAAGAAATCATCTTAAACTCCCTATTTTTATCGAATAATAACAGCATTAACAAGCTGTATGCCAGCACGTTGGTTGATGAGCTGCATAATCTGGTCGCGCTTAAAGAACAAGTCGTTGCGCACAACGCTCGAACTTACGCTGACATGAAGTATGCCACGCTCAAGGCGCACCTCGTTCGTGAGGCTTGCGACATACTCCCCCACTACCTCGCGCCAAAACTCGGGTAGCTTGCCCTCAGCGACCTTGCGAGCTACATAGGGGCGCTTGAAGAACTCCTCCAATATCTCGCCTATTGCGCGTGTCTGTGTGCGTCTCATAGCTGTGCCTTACCATTAATTATATTAATAAGCTTGTATTCCACACCCGCCTCGCTGAGCGTGTGCTGCAAGCGGTGCTTGTTGCAGTCGGTGATGAGTATCTGACCGAACGAATCGCCTCCCGTAAGCTTCAGAAGCTGCGCTACACGACGCATGTCGAGCTTGTCGAAGAGGTCGTCCAACAAGAGGATGGGCTTGGCCCCCGCATGTTGCGCCAACAGGGTGTACTCGGCCAACTTGAGCGCCACGAGGAAGGTCTTTTGCTGACCCTGCGAGCCAAACTTACGCAAGGGGTGCTCACCGATGGTGAAGTGTACATCATCGCGATGTACTCCCGAGGTGGTATGCTCGTTAATAAAATCCTTCTGGCGTGAGGCGAGAAGCAGGTCGGCAAGCGGTGCCGTCTGCAACTCGGAGCGATACTCAAGGCCTGTCTCCTCCCGCTGCTCCGAGAGTGCTGCGTAGAACTCCGCGATAAGGGGCTTCATCTGCTCGATAACCTCCGTGCGCTTGGCGTAAATAACATCTGCCGAGGCACTTAGCATCGCATCGTAGATGAGGAGTATATCCTCCGTAGGCGAGGTCTTAAGCAATTTATTACGCTCCTGGAGTGCCGCGTTGTAGCGCATAAGAGCCGCGAGATAGGTGCGGTCTATCTGCGAGAGGAAGCGGTTAAAGTATTTGCGGCGCTCCTCGGCAGAGTCGCTAATGAGGGCCGTATCTGCGGGTGAGACAACGACGATGGGCACGCTGCCCACATGCTCCGAGAGGCGTTCATACTCCTTACCATTGCGCTTGAGAGTCTTTCCGCCACGTCGCGTATATGAGCATACGACCTGCTCGGGGCGATCGTCATCGCGCGTGAAGCGTCCATCGACGATGAAGCCCTCCTCGCCATGGCGTACGCACTGCGCATCGGTGAGCGTGTGCATGGACTTCGCAAAGGCGAGGCAGTGCACAGCATCGAGGATGTTTGTCTTGCCCGCGCCATTGTCGCCGACGAAGCAATTTATGCCCGCCGAGAGCGCGATATCCTCACTCTCGATGTTCTTGAAGTTTATGATTGATAGCCTATCGAGTCTCATACGCAACGTTGTTTTCGACAAAGATAGCGAAAATTATCGATTTTTTAGCCCTCAGGCTATGAAATTAAAACTTTTTGTGTACTTTTGTAGGTTGAATTACTCCTATACACGGAAATTATAAATTACTAAAAAATAAAAACTACTTATGACAAAGAAAGTACAGACGCCCGAGACCGACATCATGGTTGAGAGCAAGACTAAGATTGAGTCGTTCTTCGACAAGTTTGGCAGCAAGCTCATGTGGGGCCTTGTAGCTGTTACAGTTATCGCTGTTGGTATCTTCTTCTTCGTTAACCGCAACGAGAAGCAGAACGTTGCAGACAACGCTGCTGCACGCCAGGATGAGACTGCCGTTGTATTCGAGAGCACTAACATCATGACTGGTGTCACAAGCTTCGACATCGACTACACTGCTACTGCTGAGGCATACTTGGCTATCGCTAACGAGTACCCCGAGACTGCTTCAGGTAACATGTGCTACTTCTTGGCAGCATCTAACTACCTCTACGCTGGTGACTTGGCTAACGCTAAGGCTGCACTCGCAAAGTTGCAGAACGTAGAGGGTGAGCTCGGCGCACACATTAACGCTATGGCTCTCACTCTCGCTGGCGACATCGCAGTTGAGGAGGGTGACTACCAGACTGCTGCTGCTAAGTTTGAGGAGGCTCTCGCTGCAAGCAAGAACACTGACATCTACGGCGACAACGCCCTCAAGCTCGGCTTGGTTTACGAGGCTATGGGCGACGAGGCTCAGGCTCAGGCTACATACAAGAAGGCTGTTGAGGCACACGCTGAGCTTAAGGCACTATTCGCTAACTACATCAAGGAGTAACACTCCGTTAATCCTACTTGCTACATGAGCAGCTTCCCCGCACGAAACATGAAATTCGGCGTACTCATAGTGCGTGAGTTCTCCGAATACACCGATGCCAACCTTCCGGCGCTCATCGAAGAGCTCACACGCCTCGGTTGCTCGCATCACAACATCGTACTTAGGGATATGCCAACGATGCACGACCTGCTCATGGGAACGGAGTTCTTCGCAGAGTACACAGACGTGGATGGCGTTATCATCCTCGCACCCAATAACCGCGTAATGAGTAACTTAGCACTTATGAATGGCATCGTAACCATCCAGGTGCAGTGGAACATGGTCGTGGAGATTGGCGGTGCTGAGTGTGCTGAGCATATCGTAGATATGATTACGTTGCAAAACGAGATGGAGAGCAATGCCGTAATGGTTAAGCCCCGTCGCTCGTTCAACATAAGCTAATAGGATTACCCTGATAGGATAGAGGCCCTGCGGAAAACCGCGGGGCTTCTTGTTTTAGTTGTCAAGGAGAATAGGCACACACCCGAAAAAAAACCAAAAATTACCTCATACACACGCCTCATTCCTATTTTTTTTACTACCTTTGTGCGTTATGGATGCGCGATTTACATACAACAACATCGAGTTAGCCTATACCATTGAGGGTGAGGGCAATACAGTCGTAATGCTACACGGCTGGGGCTGTGACCACACCATTTGGCAGGCCACTACCGACATACTCAAAAACCACTTCAGGGTCATAGCCGTAGATTTTGCGGGCTTCGGCGCAAGCAACGAGCCACGCGAGGTGTGGGGCGTCGAGGAATATACACGCTCTATCGAAGCACTGCTTGCCTCACTCGGCGTAGTGCACCCAACGCTCATCGGTCACTCATTTGGTGGTCGCGTATCTATACTCTACGCCTCGCGCAATGAGGTGGCACGTGTGGTGCTCACCGATGCTGCGGGTGTGAAGCCCAAGCGCTCACTAAACTACTACCGCAAGGTCTATACCTTCAAGCTCATGAAGGCTACCCTACCGCTTCTCATCGGCAAGCAGAAAGCGGCTATGATAATAGAGCAGCGCCGCTCGAAGGGTGGCTCGTCGGACTACAACCGCGCAACGCCCATGATGCGTGCCATACTCTCGAAGTGCGTGAATGAGGACCTCTGCAAAATGATGCCTAAGGTCTCGGCGCCCGTATTGCTCTTCTGGGGAGATAAGGACACCGCAACACCAATCTCAGATGCCCACAAGATGGAGCGCTTGATGCCCAATGCGGGCTTGGTCGTGGCACAGGGTGCTGGTCACTTCGCGATGTTGGAGCAGCCCACGCTATGGATGGCATCGCTAAAGTCGTTTCTTAACATCGAGTAAGCTATGATGGTTGCAACACACATATTCTCAGTCGTTTGGCTCGTTTTCCTCTTCGCTACCATGCGCTACTCAGTGCAGATGTTCCAGCAGAACTCATACCGCGTGGAGCGCTACAACCGCTGGCTACGCTCTACGGGCGAGTGGTTCTCGCGTGCCAATATGGTCGCGCTACTCGGTGGTGTGGCCCTCACGCTTGTACCCCATTGGGGTATGATGCTCGGCCTCGGGTTGTGGATGCTCATCATCGCCATTGCCGAGTTCTCGATACGCTATAAGATACCCATCGCATACACCATGCGCGTAAAGCGTCTTATGGCGACACGCTACATCGTGACATTTGCCATCGTAGCCCTCGTGCACATCTACATACCCCGCTACACACTCCTTGCGATGATGCTACTCGCGGTGGACTACTGGACAATCCTTGCCAACCTCATCAACAAGCCCATGGAGGCGGCAATCACGCGCTGGTACTACAACGACGCTAAGCGCATACTACGCTCCATGCCCCACTTGACCATCATCGGCATCACAGGTAGCTTCGGCAAGACATCGACAAAGCACTTCCTCCACCGCATACTCTCGGAGCGCTACAACGTGCTTATGACACCCGGTAACTTCAACACCACGCTCGGCGTTGTGCGCACCGTACGCGAGCACCTCAAGCCCCACCACGAGGTATTTATCGTGGAGATGGGTGCCAAGCAGCGTGGCGATATCAAGGAGATTTGCGACCTCGTGTGCCCCCACATGGGCATCGTGACATCGGTGGGCGAGATGCACCTCGAGACCTTCGGCTCGGTGGAGAACGTGGCACGCACAAAGTTCGAGCTTATAGATGCGCTACCCGCGGGTGGCTTCGGCATCGTGAACATCGACTCGGAGGCGGCACTCAAGCACATCAAGGCTAACGGCATTAAGGTAAAGACCTATGCCATAGATAGTTGCGAGGCGGACTATCGTGCAATGGATATAGTATATAGTTCGCAGCGCACGACATTCAGCGTCGAGCATGGCGCAACCACGGATGAGGGCTACGCTACGCACCTCTTGGGTCGTGGCAACATCCTCAATATCACCGCAGCGCTCGCCATTGCGGAGCATATGGGCGTGAGCATCGAGGCGCGACGTCGTGGCGTGAAGCAGATTGAGCAGGTGGAGCACCGCCTGAGCATGCGCCGCAGTGGCAGTATCACAATCCTCGACGATGCCTACAACTCTAACCCTACGGGTGCGCGCATGGCGCTCGAGGTGTTGGGAGGCTTCGAGACCGAGGGTGCGCGATATGTTGTAACACCAGGCTTCGTGGAGATGGGTGCGAAGCAGTATGACAACAACCGCGCGTTCGGCACGGACATCGCTGGCTCGAAGGCCGATGGCGTAATCGTCGTGAACGAGGTAAACCGCGAGGCCATAACCTCAGGACTCGAGGCGGGAGGCTACGACATGGCGCGTGTGGCTACCGTGGCATCATTCAAGGAGGCAATGGCGGAGCTGCAGCCACGTCTTAAGGCGGGCGACGTTGTGCTCTATGAGAACGACCTCCCCGACTCATTTAAGTAGGAGTAATAACTAAAACAAACGACATAAGACAATGAAAATCAATGTAGGTGTAATATTCGGAGGTCGCTCGGTGGAGAACGAGATCTCGGTAATCACAGCGGCACAGACTATGGCGGCGATGAACCGCGAGAAGTATAACATCGTGCCTATCTACATCTCAAAGGAGGGTCACTGGTACACTGGCGACAAGCTCATGACTACGGACAACTACCGCGACATGAAGGCGTTGCTCGCATCGGTGGAGGAGGTATATTTCCGCCCCGTATATGGCGACAATAAGCTCTACAAGGTGCGTAAGCCCATGTTCGGCAGCGATGTGGTGACAACAATCGACGTCATACTCCCCTGCTTGCACGGCACATCGGGCGAGGATGGCTCGTTCCAGGGTCTCATCGAGATGACAGGCATACCCTACGCCTGCCCCAACCCCCTTGCTTCGGCAAACGGCATGGATAAGATTACGATGAAGATGATACTCAAGGAGAGCGGCATCCCCGTAATCGACTACATGTGGTTCTCGGATAAGGAGTGGCTCTCGGAGCAGGAGGCATGCGTGGCGCGTGCCGAGGGGTTGAACTACCCCCTTATCGTGAAGCCCGCGAACCTCGGCTCATCCGTAGGCATCAAGGCGGTGCACAACCGCGAGGAGCTGGTGGAGGCCGTGGATAACGCCATCAAGTACTCGAAGCGTATCATCGTCGAGTGTCTCGTGGAGAAGCTTAAGGAGATAAACTGCTCGGTTTTGGGCGACTACTACGACTGCGTGCCCTCGGTATGTGAGGCTCCCGTGCGCAGTGGCGAGATTCTCAGCTACGAGGATAAATACTTGGGTGGTGGCAAGAACAAACCATCCGAAGGTATGCACTCTACCGTGCGTGAGATACCCGCGAACTTGCCCGAGGATGTTACGGCATTCATCCGCAAGACTGCATGCCAGACATTCCGCGTATTGGCCTGCGACGGCGTATCGCGCATCGACTTCATGATTGACGAGGCCAACGGCAACATCTACGTCAACGAGATTAACACCATCCCTGGCTCATTGTCGTTCTACTTGTGGGAGGCTACGGGCGTGAAGTTCGACGAGCTTGTTGACCGCCTTATCGCCGTGGCTTTCAAGCGTAAGCGCGACTCGGAGTTCAAGACCACAAGCTACTCGGAGAACATCTTCGCCTACCAGGCGAAGCATGGCGCGAAGCTCGGTGGCGCTAAAGGCTCTAAAAATTAGGCCCGAGGAGAACCTATAACCTACTAATAGTATAAAAATATGACTTCACTATACGACAACATAATCTTTGGTCCTGTGCGCTCACGCCGCTTGGGCATCTCGTTGGGTGTCAACCTATTGCCCATCGAGTCTAAGTTGTGTAGCTTCGACTGCATCTACTGCGAGTGTGGATGGAACGATGAGCACCCAGGCAAGCGCCGCTTCAACGCCCGCGAGGATGTCTATAACATGCTCGACGAGACACTCGGCAAAATGGTTAAGGAGGGTACGCCCCCCGATGTCATCACCTTTGCGGGTAATGGCGAGCCCACGATGCACCCCGACTTCGAGGCGATAATCGAGGACACAAGAGCGCTGCGCGACAAGCACTGCCCCAATGCCAAGGTATCGGTGCTCTCGAACGCTACGCAGATACACCGCGAGGATGTGCGCCGTGCGCTAAAGCGTGTGGACAACAACATCCTAAAGCTCGACTCGGCATTTGACGCAACGGTGCAGCTCATGAACAAGCCACAGGGCAACTACACCGTAGCACGCACCGTGGAGCTTCTGAAGATGTTCGAGGGCGACTTCATCCTCCAGACCATGTTCTTGCGTGGCGAGTACCTCGGTAAGGCTGTGGACAACACCACCGAGGAGGAGGTTGCGGCATGGCTCAAGATTGTGGAGGAGCTTAAGCCCAAGCAGGTGATGGTATATTCGCTCGACCGCGACACCCCCTGCCAGACAATCACAAAGGTGGAGAAGGATGACTTGCGCGCCATCGCCGAGCGCGTGGAGGCATTGGGCATACCCTGCTCGGTGGCATAGGCTACCCTAAACAAGACATTCAGGTATAAAATAACGTCTAATAGAATAAGAAAATGGATTTTGAAGGTAAAGTAATGGAGATTCTTCCTGCCGTGACGGGTCAGTCGGCACGCGGCACATGGGAGCGTCAGACAGTAGTATTCGAGCAGCCTAACAAGCAGTATGGCAAGGAGATAGCAGTGACATTCATGAACAAGGGTCAGGAGGTGGCAAACCTCCGCGTGGGCGAGACTTACCTCGTGTCGTTCGACATCGAGAGCCGTAACTATCAGGGTAAGTGGTACACCGATGTTCGTGCATGGCGTGTTCAGCCTGTCGGTGCGGCTGGCGCAGCTCCCGCAAGCAACATGCCCCCATTCGTGGAGGAGCCACAGCCATCATACGCAGCAGGCGCGGGCGTTGTTGACGACATGCCGTTCTAAGGAATTAGTAATTAGCAATGTGAGATTGCCACGAGCCTAACGGCTCTCGCAATGACGAAGACTATGTCATTCTGAACACACGCTCTGTCATTCTGAACTTTAGTGAAGAATCTCGAGGTCTCCGTGGCGTTGGACAGTAGCGCAAGCCTTGAGATCCTTCGTTACACTCAGGATGACATAGTATAGAGTATGACGAGGAGATGCTTCGCGTTGCTCAGCATGACATCTCATATCAACAAAAAAAATGGAGGTATCCTGCTTGGGTACCTCCATGTTCTTTTTATGCTATCCTACGCGATGCTTAACGTCGGGCAATCGCATGATTTAGACTATCTTACGCGAATACACGTTCCATCATCAAGTTGTATGGTGTCGTTATTAATAAACCTCACAGACCAATCTCCGATCAAATTGAGAGATGTGGAAGTATACTTCTCCTTATTCTCCTGGTAGTCAGCCAGCATAAACTCCTTCAACATGGGTATAAGCTGATTTTTCTCCTCTGAATATGGCGTGATTGAGAAATCATCGAAGTCAAACTCAGTATCGATATTACTCAACGACAACGTACTGCCAGACAACCGCCATGTAAACTCTATATCCATCTCGATTGTCATATACAATGTGTATTGGTCATCCAATTCGACCTTGCCATCGGCCTCCATTTCTATCTCACCCTCGCCATCAGCGTCGAATGCGATAGTGAACTTTGTACACTCAAAACCGTTGCCCACGAAAGTAGAAGCATCTTTTACCTTCCACTTACCCACAAGCTGCGACATCTGCGCCTTAGCCTCAACTGCGAATGCTGCAACGAGCAACATTACCGCCAATGTAATAACTCTTTTCATATTGCACTATATTTAAGTTAGTTGATATGTTCCACATGTAGGAAGACCTCATCGCCAAGGTCGAGATGCGGCTCAGCCTCAAAAAGGCCAAAGACCGCAGAGCCCGAGCCAGACATGGCAGCATAGACAGCTCCCGCATCCAACATACTCTGTTTCAGTGCCTTAATAGTGGGGTGAGCAGCGAAGATATGGGGCTCGAAGTCGTTCAACACGCTACCCTGCCACTCGCTCTTATCCCTCTTTAGGAGCTCCGTGAGGCTCGCCGAGGGCATCTTGGGACGTATTCCAGAGTATGCCTCCTTCGTCGAAACGCTATCGTTCAAAGGCTTTGCAACAGCCAACCACAGCCCCCTCAAATCGACATCCACGGGCGACATAACCTCGCCACGACCCTCACACAACTGCGGGGTGTCATATACAAAAAATGGCGTATCACTACCCAACTCTGCTGCTAACGATGCCAACGTGGGCTTATCCAAGCCGAGGTTATAGAGGTCGTTAACGGCAACAACAACAGCCGTAGCATCCGAAGAGCCACCGCCCAAGCCAGCACCGAAGGGTACGCGCTTATCCAACCTTATGCCTATGCCACCTACACCATATCGCTCCTGCATAAGGCGTGCAGCACGCACACACAAGTTCTTCTCCGCGGGGCAGTCCACAACGATGCCCGAGCCCTCGAAATGCACGCCCGCACACTCCATACGCTCCACCTCCACAACATCGTAGAGTTCGCGCACGGGGAGCATGACGGTCTGCAGCTCGTGGTAGCCATCCTCGCGCTTGCGCGTAACGAAGAGACCGAGGTTTATCTTGCAATTCGCCCTAATGGTCATATGCTATTGCTGCGAATATTGTTGTGTCTGTTTGAACTGTTGTAGTTGCTTATATTGCTGGTAGTTGATATCTTTTGATACCATTTTATGCCATTTCTCTGCCTCTTGTGGATTTTTTGTAACACCATATAATCCTTGTTCATAAATCTGTCCCAAATTGTCCATAGCCATTGTATAGCCCAATTCTGCTGATTGATGAAATAATTCTATTGCTTTCTTCGGGTCATATTCGCAATACGGATTATCATTGATATATAAGCAAGCTAAATCATGCATAGCCATAGGATGGCCGCTTGCAGACTTACGTAACAGTTCAAATGACTTGTCCATATCCTCTTTTATGTTTGAATAATATTGTGACAATACATACTCTACATAGTCTATTTCTGAACCCATATAACTTGTTAAGCGTTCTAATATTGTATCAATATCTATATCAAAGTAATTATTGGCTTTATACATGTTTAAATAAAGATTAAGCATAGCAATATCAGCATAGATGTATCCTTGGTCTGCGGCCATCTGCATATATTTATTACTCTCATTCAAATTCCCATTATAACCATATATATAGCCTATAACATAATGGGCTTTTGCATAACCGCCTTCTGATGACCAAAATAGATATTGATCTGCTCTATTGGTATTATATATAATTTTAAAAAATATACCATAATCACATTGAGCTTCTACTATTTCTCCCCCATCCGCCGCATTTTCTAAACACTGCTCTGCAAGGGTCAAATCTTTGGGCACACCAATACCATTATAGTAGCACACTCCCAAAACGTATTGTGCAAACACCGATTCGTTATTTGCTGCATCTGAGATATACTCTATAGCTTTAGTTTTGTCAACACCACATCCATAGCCAACCAAATAGCATAATCCAACATTAAGTTGACTATTAGCATCATTCAAAGAATTCCAATAATCAAACGCATCGTAAGTATAATATGGGTCACCACCTATTTGAGATGGAGCAACCTCATCTAAGTGGCTTATTAAAAACTCTCTAAGTTCTTTTTCATTAGTTACATGAGGGACAATAGGATCTTGCCAAAAGACGATATCTGGCTCCTCAACAGGAGTGGGGGCACTTTCTTTGCTAATGATATAGGGATATAGGAATGGGAGCACCACTAAAGTACATATAATCAGTGGCATTAGACCTACAAGTACTTTTTTCTTGATACTCCACGACTTAAGGAATCTATATTTCAACTTCTTATAAAATTCGTTGAAATAGTATTTATTGTACTCGGGACCATTCTTTTTTACCACGCCTACTACATCTGCGGGTAGATCTTCAGGAAAACCTGAGACACCAGCAAGAAAGACAGGTATAATATTCTTATTGTGCTTTAGCGCATGCGCCAACTCACACCTCAACCAATCCTTAGAGCGGTCGAACGAAGGATCTAAAGTTCTATCGAAGGCGTGGGCATCAACAATGAGTATAAAGTCCTTGCACTGCTCAATACGCGTTAGCAGTTGCACATCGAAATTACCACTGCGCAATGTATCAATATCGAAACTAACCTTATAGCCGTCACGAATCAAAAGGTCATTAAGGTGCTTGGCAGTGTCATAACCTCCATCACGTCTGTAACTGATAAAAACATCGTACTTCATAATTCACTATATATTATATATAGGTAGTTTACTTTCCGGCACAGATGGCGTAGTCGCGCTGCAACTGCTCCTTGAGGTCGCTGATGGAGGAAAAACGCTTCTCGTCGCGCAACTTCTCCTCGAGAGTGACACACAACTTACGGCCATACAGGTCGCCAGAAAAGCCGATGACATGGGTCTCTAAAAGTAACTCCTTGCCGCCAACAGAGGGGCGTACACCAACATTCGACATAGCACGATAGCGCACACCGTCAATCTCCACAGACGAGCGATAGACACCTCGCTCAACCTTATACCCCTCAAGGCTCATATTTGCCGTAGGAAAGCCCAACGCGCGGCCTATCTTACGGCCATGAACCACCTCCGCTATAATATCTATCATAATTGCTATTTAGTCATTTGGTTTGTGAGCTTCTGCACGATGCTATACTCCGAGAGGAACTCGCGTGCAAAGACTCTGAGGATGGTATAGAGAGGTATCGCCAAGAGCATACCCCACACACCACCGATATATCCCGCTACAAGGATGACGAGGAACACCTCCAAGGGGTGCGCCTGAACACGTTCCGAGTAGAGCGTAGGTTGAATGATGAAGTCGTCTATTAGTTTCACTACGATAATCGTAGAGACGAGCACAGCCACCGTAAAGAGTATATTGCCGTCGATGGGTGCCAGCATAGACAACATCATCGAGATTGAGGCTCCAATTACGGGGCCAGCGTAGGGAACGACATTCATAACGCCCATAATCAGGCCGATGATAAGAGCATCGCTAACCTCCATGCCAAAGAGCATCATGACAACCGAGATGACGGTCATAAGCATAAGGCTCTCGACGAACAAGCCCGCAAAGTAGCGCGACAACAGCTTGGTGATGGAGTCAAGCGCACGATATACATTCTCGTGGTACTTATCGGGGAAGAAGAGCGCAACGCCCTTATAGAAGAGGCCATCCTCCTTGAGGAAGAAGAAGGTGATGAACGAGATGGAGAAGAAGGCGATGGCGGCACTAAGCACATAGCCTGCAACACCCTCCAGCATCTCGGGCGTGAAGAGGCTCCATACCCTATCCTTAAGCATAAGCTCGAGGCTGGGGAGATCTATCGGCAGGTTGCGCTCGATAAGCACCTCGAAGTCGATGAGCCACTGGCGCACCATCTGCGTAATAGCGCTCCAATCGAGGTTCGCAAGTTCATAGACCTTGTTCAGCACCAAGGGCGCAAAGAGGGCCAAGAGGCCACCCGTAATAATCCATATCGCAACGAGCGTGATTGCAGCTGCCACACCACGCGACACCCTCCTACCCGCAAGCGTAACCGAAGAGATGACGCGGACAAGGGGACGGCCCAAGATTGCAAGGATGGCGGCCGAAGCGACATAGACAACGACATGCCACAAGTAGCCAAGAACGGCGAGAACCGCAGCAACGATGATGAGCGTAGCAAGGCCCTTAATAATCTTATCGGTATTCATAGCTAGTGTCGTTGTTAAAGGTTATAACTCACGCCCCTACTTCTTACGGCTGAGGCGGGCGATAGGTGTCTGCGAGCCGATTACAGGGTCGCCAATCTCGACGAACAACTCCGAGTCCTTGGGCAACAGAAGGTCAACGCGCGAGCCAAACTTGATGAAGCCCATAACGCTATTCTGGGCTACCCTCTTGCCGGGCTTCATGTAGTTGACGATGCGGCGGGCTACGAAGCCTGCAATCTGGCGCATAAGCACCTTGCGGCCATCCTTGAGGCGCACAACAGTCGTAGTACGCTCATTCTCGGTTGACGACTTGGGGTGCCATGCCACGAGGAAGCGTCCATGGTGGTGCTTGGTGTACTCCACCTCGCCTCCTACGGGCAACCAGTTCATATGCACGTTAGTAACCGACATAAAGATAGAGACCTGGAGCATCTCACCCTTGAGGTACTCATCATCGGTAACAACCTCCGTAACAACCACACGGCCGTCGCAGGGCGAGAAGACGAGTTCATCATCGTGAATCTGAACACGGCGGGGCTGGCGGAAGAAGGCCATGACAAAGAGCCAAAAGATGAATAGCAAAGCGCCGAATATCCATAGATATATACCGACCATGGGCTTGATGAAAAAGAACGCAGCAAGCCACATGGCTACGCATATAAGACCCGTAACCGAGATAATGATATAACCCTCTTTATTAATCTTCATAGTTATGTTAGTTTTAGGTTGTTTACATATTTTCGAGGAGCACGTGGGCACCTACAAGATAGACAAAGGCGAAGGGCGAGGAGATGAGCAGTGCGTCGAACCTGTCGAGCATGCCACCATGACCTGGCATAATCTTGCCCGAATCCTTGATGCCCGCCTCGCGCTTGAACATCGACTCCACAAGGTCGCCAAAGACACTCGTGATAGCCACAACAGCGGCCAAGCCGAGCCACATGCCGAGAGGTCCGCCCACAACAAATGAGCCGAGAGCACCCATGCCCATAGCGCCTACGATACCGCCAGCGAAGCCCTCCCACGACTTCTTAGGAGAGATGCGGGGCGCCATCTTATGCTTGCCGATGGCGATACCCGTGAGGTAGGCAAAGACGTCGTTACCCCACACGATAAACAAGTAGAAGAGGAACGATTCGGGCTGCCACTCTCCCGTGATGAGCAACGGGATAAAGAGCATGAGCGACATGGGGTATGCGACATACAAGATGCCCATAAGCGTTGTCGCAACATTGCGAAGCGGTGTCTCCGAGTCGTGGAACAGCTCTACAACGAAGCACAACGGGATAAGGGCCGAGAAGTAGAGCACACCGCCGATAAGCATATCGACGCTATCTGCGTTCTGCATCTCATCGACATAGCCATCGAAGAGGAAGAACGAGGTGACAAAGAGTACGATACCCGCTGCGAGGCCGAGCGTGCGGCGCGGAACAGCACCCGTAGCCGCAGCGATGTTGTAGAACTCAATCATTCCGACAACAACAATAAGCAGCAGAAAACTGCCGTAGGCATACTTGCCACCATACGCAGCGCCAAGCACAATGCCCAGCAAGACAACACCACTGATGGTGCGCACAATGAGATTTCGCATCTTGTCACTCATAGTCTTCGTCTGTTTTAATTTATCATTCTGAACACTCGCTCTGTCATTCTGAACTTTAGTGAAGAATCTCGAGGTCTCCGTGGCGGTGGACGGTAGTGCAAGCCTTGAGATCCTTCGTTTCACTCAGGATGACATAGAGCCAACATGAGGTTCTTCGTCTGTTTTATTCTGCCTCCTCGGTCTTGTCCTCGGCCGTAGGCTCAATTACATACTTAATTTCAGTGTTTTCCTCTGTCTGAGCCACTTCCCCAGCCTGAGCCACTTCCTCCGCCTGAGCCTCCTTGGCAATCTGCTGGGCGCTCTTACCCAACACCACCTCGATGTCCTCCGAGAAGATGGTCTCCTTCTCGAGCAACACGTCCGCGATGCGCTCGATGTTCTCGCGCTCCTGGCGGATAATATCGCGTGTCATGGCTACAACCTCCTCAACAATGCGGCGCACCTCCTCGTCAATCATCTGTGCCGTCTGCTCCGAGAAGGGCTTGGTGAAGGTGTCGCGGCTGCCCGTAGCGTCGTAGTAGCTGATGTTACCCACCTTGGGGCTCATGCCGTAGTAGGCAACCATGGCGTATGCCGTCTTTGACGTGCGCTCGAGGTCGCTGATAGCACCCGTAGAGGTTACGCCCATAAGCTCCTGCTCCGCGATGCGGCCGCCAAGCAAGCCCGCCATCTTGTGCATGAAGTGCTCGACATTGTGGTTTACGCGCTCCTCGGGCAAGTACCACGTAGCACCCAGCGAGCGGCCACGAGGGATGATGGTAACCTTAAGCACGGGGTCGCAGTTCTTCAAGCGCCACATAACCGTAGCGTGGCCCACCTCGTGGATAGCCGTAGAGCGGCGCTCCTCGGCAGTCATAGGCATGTTTCTACGCTCCAAGCCGCCTACGATGCGGTCGATAGCGGCGAGGAAGTCCTCCTGCATAACATATTTGTGGTTGTTGCGCGCAGCGATAAGCGCAGCCTCGTTACATACGTTTGCGATGTCGGCACCCGCGAAGCCAGGGGTCTGCTTGGCCAAGAACTCACGGTCGAGTTTCTTGTCGAGCTTGAGCCTCTTGAGGTGCACATCGAATATCTCCTTGCGCTCCTTGACGTCGGGAAGACCCACCTCTATCTGGCGGTCGAAACGGCCAGCACGCATGAGCGCCTTATCCAGAATATCTACGCGGTTCGTTGCCGCCAAGACGATGACGCCGGCGTTGGTCTGGAAGCCGTCCATCTCCGTAAGCAACTGATTGAGAGTATTCTCGCGCTCGTCGTTACCCGAGAAGCCCGAGTTCTTGCCACGCGCACGACCGATGGCGTCAATCTCGTCGATGAAGACGATACATGGTGCCTCCTTCTTTGCCTGCTCGAACAGGTCGCGCACACGCGAAGCACCCACACCCACGAACATCTCGACAAAGTCGGAACCCGAAATCGAGAGGAAGGGGACGTTAGCCTCGCCCGCAACGGCCTTAGCCAAGAGGGTCTTACCCGTTCCTGGAGGGCCTGCGAGGAGTGCACCACGGGGAATCTTTGCGCCCAACTCTTTGTATTTATCGGCATGCTTAAGGAAGTCCACAATCTCCATAATCTCGACCTTAGCCTCCTCCAAGCCCGCAACATCCTTGAACGTCACGCGGTCCTTGTTATTCTTGTCGGACATCTGCGCGCGTGCCTTGCCCACATTCATGATGCCACCACCTGCGCCACCTCCCGCGCCACGAGTCATCGAGCGGAAGATGAAGAAGAAGATTACGAGCATGAGCACCCATGGCAGGAAGCCCAAGACATGGTCCCAGAAGCCACGCTCGCTAATCTCGTACTCGAAGATAATATCGTTAATAGGCTCTGTATCAGCGACTTTCTCCGCGGGAATGACAACAGCAACATCCGCACCCACAGCGAGGCTATCTGCCACAACAACATCTGTGGTTGGCTCGGCACGCTCAACAACGGCGGGGCGCTGGGCCTCGTTTATCTTACGCTCGAAGTACTCGGCATCGCCATGCGAGACATAGGTAATCTGCGCGCCTGAGCGGGGCATGCTCTTGAAGCGCTTGTCGCTCTTGATTAACGAGTCGATGTGCTCCTTCTTCAAGAAGACACGCACCTTCTCGTGGTCCAAAATCGAAATACGCTCCACCGAACCTCCCTCGACGAGCTCCTCAACCATGCGCTGGTTGCCCTTGACGGGGGCACTCTCCGAGTCACTGAAAAAGGCATAGGCGATGATGCCTATGGCAACCACAGCCCAAAACCACATGAAGTTGAAGCGTGGCCTTGGGGAGGGCTTAGTTTTCATTTGCGCCATTTTTCTCTAATACACACTTTTCTTGTTACACACTACTCCTACGCCACATTAGTCGCCAAACTCATAGCGCTTCATAGGCGCATCGGCCCACAACTCCTCCAAGCGATAGTACTCGCGCATGTCGGTCTGGAAGATGTGCACGATGACATCGTTGTAGTCCATGGCCACCCAGAAGGCGTTCTGGCGACCCTCCACGCGCATGGGCCACTCACCCATAACCTCGAATACCTTATCCTCGATACCGCCCGAGATGGCATCCACCTGAGTGGTAGAATCGGCATGGCAGACCACAAAATGCGAGCAAATGGCGCCATCAAATCCCGACAAATCGAGCGATACGATGCCCTTACCCTTCTTATCGTCGATGGCCTCGACTATCGTGTCAATTAGTTTCTGCAAGTTTTCCATAGTTTTTTATTCAGTTGTTTTACAATTATTTACACTTTATTTTGGGTGTTCATTGCGCACGTATGCGTACATACTAATAACGCACGCACGCGATAAATTCTCGCAAATATAAGCAAAAAAAGTGAAATATCAAAGCGCGCGGTGCGGAAAAATCGCGGGTTGCCGCGGTCGGCTTCGGTGTCATCCTGAGTGAGGAGGGGTTGGGAAGAGGGAGCGGTTAGGGAATTTAGGGAATTTAGGGAATTTAGGGAATTTAGGGAGTTTAGGGAAATTAGGGAGGGTTATCCTTAATCTCCTTAATCTCCTTAACTTCCTTAAATTCCTTAATCTCCTTATCACACCCATTAACACTTGTAACACCTATTAACCCCTGTTAATGTGTTAATGTGTTAATGTGTTAATAAATCCCGAAGGCTCGGAGTCTAACTCGATGCGCGAAGCCTCACAACATTGCCGTCGAGTTGCAGCTCGCCCCTGCGTATCAGTCGCATCACTTGCATATACGCCGCACTCTTATTAAGACCTTGTGTCTCAATAAGTTTGTTTATGAGCGTGGCACGCTCTATCGCTCCGCCATACTCATCCTCAAGCAATGCTATGGCGGGGTGGCGTTCGCTTGTTCCACCCTCCATGGGTAGGGAGCACACCTCGGGGATGCCCGCCTCGTTGATGCTGAATGCAAAGCGCTCGAAGGGCTCGTTACGGCAGAACTGAGGCTCTACGACCGAGGTCTCGCCAACGCGGTGCACGAAGAGTACGGTCTCGGCCTTGCGCTGAAGCGACGAGCCGAGGTGACCACGCGCCTTGTCGCTACCAGGATTGGTATGCAGTACACACAATATATGTGTCTCGGCAAGCGTGCTAAGTGCCATAAGTTCAGTCACTAAGGCATCGCTCTCCTCGAGGTCGTTGGTATTACGCTGTAGGTCAGCAATACCGTCAATAACCACGAGGTCGTAGTGCATCAGGCGCATAGCGTCGTACATGCGTTGCTTACGCTCATGGGGTGCTAACTCCCTGAGTGCAAGGGTTGTAAGGCGTGGCTCGGAGGGCAAGCCGCCAAGTTTTGCGCCCGTCATCTCGCTGATGCGGTCCACAACCTTGCGTACGTGCATCTCGCCCTGCTCCGTATCGACCCACAACACATCCAAATTGTGGTTCTTATCCACTATTTGGAAGTTATTTAACTTGTTGTAGGGGATGGCCATGGCCGATGCTACAAGTCCCGACGTAAGGAATGTCTTACGCGACTTTGCCTCGCCGCATACGGCCGAGATGTTGCCCACGGAGCAGATGCACCTACCATTTATGCTTATTAGTGGTAGTACCTCTGGTAGCTCCTTGGTCATATCGACGATGTATGGCTCCACGCGCTCCTTTGCCAAGTCATACTCCATCCTCTTGAGTTGCTTGTCGATGTCGCTCTGGGTTAAAGGATTGAATACGGGTGTGGCAGAGATAGCGCCTCCGCCCTGCGCTTTTGGTTGATTGTTCATAGTAGTAGGGATTTATATGGTTTATTACTTAGTGTATTAGGGAATTTAGTGAGGTTAGGGGTTTAGTGACTTAGTGAGTTTAAGGAGTTTAGGGAATTTAGGGAGTTTAGGGAGGACTATCCTTAATTTCCTTAAAATCCCTAATCTCCTTAATTTCCTTATCTTCCTTAGTCTCCCTTAACCTCCTTAACTTCTCTTCTCTTATTCCTGCTGCAAATATACAACAATTGAATACCCTTTGTCAAGTATTTTGATAACTTTTTTTTTATTTTTTCGTGGTACTCGGCCTCCTCTTCGCGGCGCACCCACCCAAATTATTAACACATTAACACATTAACAAGGGGTGGGGGTGTGTTAATAGTGTTAATGGGTGTGACAAGCCATGAGTAGAATTAGATTGCCACGAGCCTAACGGCTCTCGCAATGACGCAGGTGAGACACACACCTCGCAACACCCCATTTTAGCCACCGCGACACGCTTTTTTCGCGCCATTTATTTTGTGTTTTCATTTTTTATTCCTATCTTTGTGCGTTTTATACGGCGACCTTTATATTGAAAATATAAACAAAAACTATTATATGAGCACCGAACAGGAAAAAGTTATGAAGCACGAGGAGGAGTATTCAGCGTCGAATATCCAAGTCCTCGAGGGTCTGGAGGCTGTGCGTAAGCGCCCCGCGATGTACATCGGCGACATCGGCGAGAAGGGTCTCCACCACCTTGTGTATGAGGTTGTTGACAACTCTATCGACGAGGCGTTGGCAGGCTATTGTACCGATATATATGTCACCATCAACGAGGACAACTCTATCTCGGTACGCGACAACGGCCGTGGTATCCCCACCGACTGGCACGAGAAGGAGGGCAAGTCGGCCCTCGAGG
The DNA here is from genome assembly GCA_045633045.1 of Alistipes sp. Classification (GTDB taxonomy): domain Bacteria; phylum Bacteroidota; class Bacteroidia; order Bacteroidales; family Rikenellaceae; genus Alistipes. The sequence continues at coordinate 62,440 of JAZQXV010000006.1, read as the reverse complement.
TTGTACTCACCGTGCTCCACGCGGGTGGTAAGTTCGACAAGGGCAGTTATAAGGTCTCAGGCGGTCTGCATGGCGTGGGCGTATCGTGCGTAAATGCGCTCTCTACGCTCCTCATCGCCGAGATTCACCGTGGCGGCAAAATCTACAAACAGACATACTCTAAGGGCGCACCTACGTCGAAGGTTGAAATTGTTGGCGACTGCGACGACCGCGGTACTACAATCACCTTCAAGCCCGATGCGGAGATCTTCTCACTCACACAGGAGTACAAGTATGCCATCCTCGCGAACCGTCTCCGCGAGTTGGCGTTCTTGAATAAGGGTATCCACCTCACCCTCACCGACCACCGCGTGAAGGATGAGGAGGGCAACTCACTCTCGGACCACTTCTACTCGGAGCATGGCCTCTCGGAGTTCGTCGAGTACCTCGATGCTACCCGCGGCCAGCGCATCATCGAGAACATCATCTACCTCGACACCGAGGAGAGTGGCGTACCCGTGGAGGTGGCTATGCAGTACAACGACTCATACTCGGAGAATGTGCACTCATACGTAAACAACATCAACACCATCGAGGGTGGTACGCACCTCACAGGCTTCCGCTCGGCCCTCACGCGCACACTTAAGAAGTATGCTGAGGAGAGTGGCATGCTCGCGAAGCTCAAGTTCGACATCAATGGTGACGACTTCCGCGAGGGTCTCACCGCCGTTGTATCTGTTAAGGTTGCGGAGCCCCAGTTCGAGGGTCAGACCAAGACGAAGCTCGGTAACGACGATGTAGCAGGTGCCGTAAACCGCGCCATGTCTGCGGCCCTGAGCAACTACCTCGAGGAGAACCCCAAGGATGCTAAGGCCATCGTGCAGAAGGTCATCCTCGCCGCCCAGGCACGCCATGCAGCACGTAACGCTCGTGAGGCTGTTCAGCGCAAGACCGTGTTGTCGGGTGCGGGTCTTCCGGGTAAGCTCGCCGACTGCACCAGCCGCGACCGCTCTATCGCCGAGATTTTCTTCGTCGAGGGAGACTCTGCGGGTGGTACTGCAAAGCAGGGCCGCGACCGCAACTTCCAGGCTATCATGCCCTTGCGTGGTAAGATTTTGAACGTCGAGAAGGCTCAGGAGCACCGCATGTGGGAGAACGAGGAGATTAAAAATATGTTTACCGCCTTGGGCGTCTCTATCGGTACGGCGGAGGACAGCAAGGCGTTGAACCTCGAGAAGTTGCGCTACGACAAGATTATCATCATGACCGATGCCGATGTCGATGGCTCGCACATCGCAACCCTCATGCTCACCTTCTTCTTCCGCAAGATGAAGGCACTCATCGAGAATGGCCACATCTACATCGCTACGCCCCCGTTGTACCTCGTTAAGAAGGGCAAGCAGGAGCGTTACTGCTGGACGGACAAGGAGCGTGACGAGATTACCGCGGAGTTTGGCGCTAAGGGCACTCATATTCAGCGCTATAAGGGTCTTGGTGAGATGAACGCACAGCAGTTGTGGGACACCACTATGAACCCCGACACGCGCATCTTGCGTCAGGTTACGGTGGAGAATGCTGCCGAGGCCGACCACATCTTCTCCATGCTCATGGGCGATGAGGTACCTCCCCGCCGTGAGTTTATCGAGAAGAATGCGCATTACGCAAACATCGACGCATAAAGATTAACGATAAAGGGGTTACGCTGAACGGTGTGACCCCTTATTTTAAGAGCGCTCAGGGGCAGGAGAGTTCGAGGAAGAAAGGAAGTTAAGGAGTTTAAGGAAATTAAGGAGTATAGGGAGGTCCTCTAAATTCCCTAATCTCCCTAAATTCCCTAATCTCCCTACCCTCCCCCATTGCTAATTACTAATTACTAATTTATATATGAAAGTTACAGTTATTGGCGTTGCTGGCGGCACAGGCTCTGGCAAGTCAACACTCGTGAAGCGCCTTCAGGAGGCATTCCGCAACGACGATGTCGCGACCCTATGCCACGACTACTACTATAAGGCGCACCCCGAACTCACCTACGAGGAGCGCACGAAACTCAACTACGACCACCCCGCAGCCTTCGATACCGACATGCTTGTGGAGCACATCCGCACGCTCAAGTCCAACGTCCCCATCGAGCACCCCACCTACTCCTTCGTTGACCACAACCGCACCGCGGAGCGCGTCTTGGTGAAACCCTCGCGTGTCATCATCGTCGATGGCATCCTCATCTTCGAGAATAAGGAGTTGCGCGACCTGATGGACATCAAGGTCTTCGTGGACACCGACGCCGACCTACGCCTTGCGCGCCGCATCTTGCGCGATGTATGTGAGCGTGGCCGTACGATGCAGTCGGTCATCGAGCAATATACAACGACCGTGAAGCCCATGCACGAGGAGTTCGTTGAGCCCTCGAAGAAGCATGCCGATGTCATCATCCCTGAGGGAGGCTTCAACTCTGTTGCCGTGGGCATGCTTATTGAGAACATCCGCTCGCTTATCAGCAAGGAGTAGCACGGCGCCACCAACACTCTGACACTATACCCCGTCATTGCGAGGCTTGGAACAAGCCGTGGCAATCTCTCACGCTCAGCACGACACAACAACTAACAACTTAACTACATGGACTTTAGGTTAGTCGCAGGATACGCGCCCACGGGAGACCAGCCCGAGGCGATAGAGAAGATGGTGCAGTCGATAGCCCATGAGGGCAGTCGTGGCACCACCCTCCTTGGTGTGACCGGTTCGGGCAAGACCTTCACCGTAGCCAATGTCATCGAGCGACTCAACCGCCCCACACTTGTCATCAGCCACAACAAGACCCTCGCGGCGCAGCTCTATCAGGAGTTCAAGAACTTCTTCCCCGAGAATGCAGTGGAGTACTTCGTGTCGTACTACGACTACTTCCAGCCCGAGGCCTACATCCCCTCCACGGACACCTACATAGAAAAGGACCTCGCCATCAACGATGAGATTGAGCAGATGCGCCTCAAGACCGTGGCCACGCTGCTCTCGGGACGCAGGGATGTCATCGTGGTGTCGAGCGTCTCGTGCATCTATGGCTGTGGCAACCCCGAGGCCTTCCACGCCGCCGCCATCGAACTAAAGGTTGGAGATAGGCACAACCGCAACGACCTGCTTATACGCCTCGTTGATGCCCTCTACACACGCACCGAGCTTACATTGCAGCCCTCCACATTCCGTGTCACGGGCGAGACTATCGACATCATGGCGTCGTTTGGCGAGTTCGGCAACCAGTGCTTCCGCATCATGTTCTTCGACCGCGAGATTGAGGCGATATACAGCATCGACCCCGAGACTGGCCAGAAGCTCTCGTCTCTGGACAGCGTCACCATCTACCCCTCGAACCTCTTTGTCACCACACGCGAGAGCATCAACCGCGTCGTGGAGGAGATACGCGAGGACCTTGCAAAGCAAGTCGCCTTCTTCGAGCGCGAGGGCCGCGAGCTTGAGGCTCAGCGCATTAAGCAGCGCGTGGAGTACGACATAGAGATGATTAACGAACTGGGCTACTGCTCGGGCATCGAGAACTACTCACGCTATATGGATGGCCGTGCCCCAGGCTCGCGCCCCTTCTGCCTTATCGACTACTTCCCCAAGGACTTCATCACCGTCATCGACGAGAGCCATGTCACCGTGCCCCAGGTGCGCGGTATGTTTGGTGGCGACCGCTCGCGTAAGGAGAACCTCGTCGAGTACGGCTTCCGCCTCCCCGCGGCGTTAGACAACCGCCCCTTGAAGTTCGAGGAGTTCGAGCGCCTCGTGCCGCAGTCTATATACGTCAGCGCCACACCCGCCGACTACGAGATTGCCGATAGCAAGGGTGAGGTTGTGGAGCAGCTCATACGCCCCACACACATCGTTGACCCACCACTGCGTCTCCGCCCCTCGGAGCACCAGATAGACGACCTTTTAGACGATATAAACCGCGTTGTACACCGTGGCGAGAAGGTCATCGTGACGACCATATCTAAGCGCTCGGCAGAGGATATGTCGGGCTACCTCGACCGCATAGGCATCCGCAACCGCTACATCCACTCCGACATCGAGACCCTTAACCGCATCCAAATCCTCGAGGACATGCGCGAGGATAGGATTGATGTCATCGTGGGCGTCAACCTCTTGCGCGAGGGCATCGACCTCCCCGAGGTTAGCCTCGTTGCTATTATTGATGCCGACAAGGAGGGCTTCTTGCGTAATGTAAGGGCGATAACGCAGATTGCAGGCCGCGCTGCCCGCCACACCAACGGACAGGTCAACCTCTATGGCGACCGCCTCACGGGCACACTGCGCACCTCACTCATCGAGAGCAACCGCCGCCGCGCTAAGCAGATAGCCTACAACCTCGAGCATGGCGTTCTTCCCCGCCGTGCCAAGAAGAGCGGCACAGGCGCCGCCCTCCTCTCGGAGCGCACAACCCCCGAGGATACCACCCCTTCTATACCCTACAATACGCCTCAAATCGTTCCTAATAGCGTCGCCGAGCCCACGGAGGAGTACACCGCAACGCCCACGACAAACGCATTACAGGGCACGTTAGAGACCCTTATAGAGGAGTCACGCAAGGCCATGGAGGAGGCAGCAAAATCGCTCGACTTCGTATCCGCCGCGAAGCACCGTGACCGCATGCGCGAGCTCCAGAAACTCGCCGACGAGAGCAAATAGCATCCCACTGGCCCAACACCCTGTCATCCTGAGTGCAACGAAGGATCTCAAGGCTTGTACTACTGTCCACCGCTACGGAGACCTCGAGATTCTTCACTAAAGTTCAGAATGACAACACATGACAATCTCACACACTCTGTCATGCTGAGCGAAGTCGAAGCATCTCCTCAAAGCCGACCATAGACTACGCAAGTAGCCCGCTTATCCCCATTCAACACACCCCACATCTTCCACATTGCGAAAATTCCTTCGCAAAGCACCGTCATATCTATGCACTACTACTGCATATTATCCCACTTTAATGAATAACCACCTCGAGTAGATAGAGACGCCCTGCAACCATCCGAAGGAGACAGGCGCAGCACAAAATTCAACAACGACACACCCCACACGCCAACACAGGGAAAAGCAAAAGGCGCAGCCATTAGCGGACTGCACCTATGTTGCATTATATAATATGGTACGGGATGTTAACTTGCCTCCAAGGGTCAAAGCCTAAAACTCCGTGAAGCTCTCGAATGTGCGATCGGCATAGAGGACGATTACGCGCGACACCTTTTTACCCGCACTCTTAGGGGTTGAAAAAATGGGAGCAAAATCATTTTCCTCGATTTTTTGAGGCTCTGTAGTTTCGATATTTTGAGCCGCCTCGAATGGCAACGATGGCGAAGAGGGGGCAACATCGAGGTACTCCTGGCGTGGAGTAGTAGTGGGCAACACCTCACCACGGAAGATCTCCGCGCTGTCGAGCAGCAGCCAGTCGGGGTTAACATCGGGGAAAGCCTTGAGGATTTTAACCACCAAATCGAAGCTCGGCTTGTTCCTTCCCGACAGAATGTGTGACAATCCAGAGGGCTGTATTTCGAGTAGGCGAGCGAGCGAAGTTGCTGTGAGGCCCTTATTTTTTAGCAAAAACTCCAATTTTTCCTTCATAATCTGCAATTTTTACAAAGGTAAGAAAATTATTCTTGTAAAACAAATCTTCCTTACAAAAGTAAAGAAATGCAAAGTGTTAATAACTTTCACATTTGTAATTTACGAAATTATGTAAATACCAATAAATAGAACGAGCTATAATGATTATTACATAATAAGCGCAACTCGCTATTATTTCAGCATTTACACACACATTACACTATTATCAGCACATTATTTGATTAAACGGCAGTTTTGAGCTTATTTTACTATATTAAATTTTAGATAAAACCGTGTAGCGCCTTATTTTCAAGTAGTTAGAAATTAATATCAATTATTTTAACAACCTTAAAATAACGTAAAATAGGAGGTTCAATAGGGTTCAATGAAATATGACAGATGTAACAATAAACAGTTGTTAACAGATAGAATTATGATTACTTTTGTAATTATCGACATGGAAATACATCTGTAATTGTTTTACATTTGTAATTACATTTGTAAAGCTATGACGAATTTACAACCGTAAAGTGCGAAATAAGTGCGAAAAATGGGGAGTGTTAATAGAGTGGATAGATTATGTTAAATAAAAATATAGGGCACTATGTTAATAACATAATACCCTATTCTTTATCAACAACTTACAAGTTGCTAACAGTCAAATTTTACTGTAATGACTTTGCTACTTCGAGGAACTCTTCTGTTGATAATTCGAGCTTCTTTGCACCAAAATCTACATCCTTTTCGGTGTTCATAGGCACCAAATGGATGTGTGCATGGGGCACTTCGAGGCCCAAAACCACCGTTGCAACCTTTTTACATTGTGTAGTTGCCTGAATTTTCTTCGCAATCTGTTTTGCGAAAACTATCATCTCAGCCAACTCATCATCCTCGAGGTCGTAGAAATAGTCAACCTCGCGCTTGGGAATAACCAAAGTGTGGCCCTTTGCCAAGGGAGCGATGTCGAGGAACGCATAGAAGCGCTCGTTCTCGGCAACCTTGTAGCTGGGGATTTCGCCCGCTACAATTCGTGAAAAAATTGTCGCCATAGTTAAGTATGAAATTTAGTATAAAATTGTCTTATTTTCTACACCACATAATAACGGGGTGTTGCTACCCTATTTGCTGCACTTCGTCAACTATCCGCCCAAAGCATCCTCCGAAACTGGCAACCCGAAAGGCCATAACGCCACAGCAACGAGCGTATTGCGAAGGCGAAAGCTACGCCCCTCTGAGCCGAGCAAAGAGCATCACGTATTAAGTAGTCGCTTTACCCTATCGACACCCTTTATCTGGCGGATGTTGTCCAGAAGCGCATTGAGGCTAACGATATCCTTGACATACAAACTTATCGTTCCCTCGAAGATGCCATCGTGCGAGTGGATGTTTATAGCGCGCATATTTATGCTAAAGTCTGCCGTGATAATTCGCGTCAAATCCAAGAGCACTCCAGGACGATCGACACCGCTAATCTCCACAGAGGCCAAATAGGATACCGCCTTCTGGCGCGACCACTTAATCTCCTCCTTCACGATGTTGTCGCCCGACTGCGCAGCCAGACGGATAAGCGTGTCGCACGTCGATTTATGGACAACGATGACACCCGTTTTTGGGTCGCGGTAGCCCACGACATTATCGCCAGGGATGGGCTCGCAACACTCCGCCATGATAAACTCGGGAGCGTCGCCTCTACCCTCCTCGCTGATGGTATCGTCCAGCGACGAAGCATCGTCATCGAGGTCTATATCCTCCATATCGTCGCTCTGCGCATCGCCCTCCGAGCCTGGCAAGAGGAGCTTCCAGAACTTCAAAATCTTGCGCGATGAGTTCTCCCTAAGCAGCTTGTCGAGGTTGTCGAGGCTGATGATTCCAGCGCCAATCTTGCTGTACAACTCATCCTTATTTCGGCACTCGTACGCGGGCATCAGCTTCCTAAGAACACGGCCACTGAGCGTCACGTTATACTCCTCGAGGCGCGTGCGCAGAAGCTCCATGCCGTAGTCGATGTTGTCCTCGCGCTCACGCTTCAGGTAGTCCTGAATTGCCTGACGCGCCTTGCTTGTGATGACGGCATCGAGCCATTCGGCCTTGGGGTGAGCATTCTCCGCCGTGATGACCTCAATCTGGTCGCCACTATTCAGGAGCGCCGTAACGGGCATAATCTTGTGGTTTATCTTAGCACCTATGGCGTGGTCGCCAATCTTGGTGTGTATCTCGTAGGCAAAGTCGAGCACCGAAGCACCGTATGGCAGCGTCTGTGGCTCACCCTTGGGCGTGAAGACCACGATGTCGCTCTTGTACAACGAGAGCTTGAAGTTGTCGAGGAACTCCAGCGCATTCTCCGCAGGGCTGTTGAGCGCATCACGCACCTTCTTGAGCCAGCGGTCGAGTCCATCCTCCTCCTGCGTAATCGAGGCGTGCTTATACTTCCAATGTGCCGCAAAGCCACGCTCGGCGATGTCGTTCATTCTCTCAGTACGCACCTGCACCTCTACCCACGTGCCCTCGGGGCCCATAACCGTTGAGTGCAGAGCCTCGTAGCCGTTGGACTTGGGTATGCTTATCCAGTCGCGCAGGCGGTCGGGCTTGGGCGTGTAGATATCCGTGACGCACGAATACACCTGCCAGCACTGCGTCTTTTCGGAGGGGAAGGACAGCGCCTTGAAGACGATGCGTATGGCAAATAGGTCATAGACCTCCTCGAAGGGTATCTCCTTGCGGCGCATCTTGTTCCAGATGGAGTAGATGCTCTTGACGCGCGCAGAAATCTCGTATTGGAACTTGTTTCGGTCCAACACCTCACGTATGGGCTTGATGAAGCGCTCGATATACTCCTCGCGCTCGCTCTTCGTGGCGTCAATCTTGCGGCGTATCTCCTCATACTCCTCCGGGAAGCGATACTTCATGCAGAGGTCCTCCAACTCGCTCTTTATGGCGTGGAGGCCGAGACGGTATGCCAAGGGCACGAAGAGGTATATTGTCTCGCTCGTAATCTTTATCTGCTTGTTGCGGGGCATGGCACCCAGCGTACGCATGTTGTGTAGGCGGTCGGCAATCTTTATGATGATGACGCGCACGTCGTCCGAAAGTGTGAGCAGCACCTTGCGGAAGTACTCCGCCTGCTCCGTGGTGTCATTCTTATAGACACCTGCCATCTTCGTCAGACCATCCACCATCGAGGCGATCTTGGGCGTAAAGATACGCGAGATGTCTTCGACCGTATATTCCGTATCTTCGACCACGTCGTGGAGCAGTGCTGCCACCACCGACTTCTTGCCGAGGCCTATCTCGCGGACACAGATTATGGCCACCTCAATGGGGTGTATGATGTATGGCTCACCCGAGCGGCGGCGCACACCCTTATGCGCCTCCTTGGCCAACAAGAAGGCACGCTTGACAAATAGCCAGTCGTCCTCCCTCTTGCACACCTTCGCCTTGCGGCACTCATCCTGCAGCTCCTGCCACTTCTCCTCAATGAGTATTTCATCCTCAGGTGTATATCTCATATCTCGCTGTTTTATATATGCCAAAGCACGACTACCCTATCTTGGCAGCCGTGTTTGGGTTTTAGTTACTATTATTTTAGCGCCTTACGCTATCTCGCAGAGTTCTCGCTCATCGCCTGGCGAACACGCATCTCAATCTCCTCCATGAGCAATGGATCGTTCTTGAGAGCCTCCTTCACAGAGTCGCGGCCCTGGCCAATCTTCTTGTCGCCATACGAGAACCACGAGCCAGACTTCTTGATGATCTCATAGTCCACGCCGAGGTCGATTATCTCGCCCATCTTTGAGATACCCTCGCCGAACATGATGTCGAACTCCGCCTTCTTGAATGGGGGTGCCACCTTGTTCTTCACAACCTTAACCTTGGTGCGTGTGCCGAGCTGCTCCTCGCCATCCTTAATTACCGAAGCACGGCGGATGTCGATACGCACGCTGGCGTAGAACTTAAGCGCATTACCACCCGTTGTAGTCTCAGGATTACCATATACCACGCCAATCTTGTCGCGGAGCTGGTTGATGAAGATACAAACGGTCTTTGTCTTTGAGATTGAGGCTGTGAGCTTACGCAATGCCTGCGACATGAGGCGCGCCTGGAGACCCATCTTAGAGTCGCCCATGTCGCCCTCAATCTCCGCCTTGGGCGTGAGCGCAGCCACGGAGTCGATGACGATGATGTCGATGGCGCTTGAGCGAATCAACGAGTCGGCAATCTCCAACGCCTGCTCACCATTGTCGGGCTGCGACACGAGAAGGTTGTCAACATCTACGCCCAACTTCTGCGCATAGTAGCTGTCGAAGGCGTGCTCCGCGTCGATGAACGCTGCAATGCCTCCCGCCTTCTGTGCCTCGGCAATAGCGTGAATTGCGAGGGTTGTCTTACCTGATGACTCGGGGCCGAAGATCTCGATTACACGACCCTTGGGGTAGCCACCCACGCCCAACGCCATATCGAGCGTGATAGAGCCCGTTGGAATCACGGGGACATCTGCCACGGTCTCGCTCGACATGCGCATGATAGAGCCCTTGCCGAAGTCCTTCTCAATCTTATCCATTACTGCCGACAACACCTTCAACTTGTCAGCACTAACCTGTACTTTCTCTGCCATAATATATCTGTTTTATTTCGTTTTTTACTTATCCAACAACTTGATAATCTGACCGTAAGAGTCCTTCGTATCCACCTTCTCGATGATGTGTGTTACGCGCGCCTCCGCATCCAAAATGAAGGTTGTGCGCACAATGCCCATATACTCTCTGCCACACATCTTCTTCTGCTGCCATACGCCCACCGCCTCCGAGAGTGAGTGGTCCACATCGGCAAGGAGTGTGAAGTTTAGCTCGTGCTTCGTGCAGAAGTTCTGGTGCGACTTCACAGAGTCGGGGCTCACGCCTACAATCTTGAAGCCACGCGCAAGGAGCTCTGCCTTGCCATCGCGGAGGCTCTTCGCCTCGAGCGTACATCCCGAGGTGTTGTCCTTGGGATAGAAGTAAAGCACCGTGGGCGAGCCCTTCAACTCGTTGAGCGTAAAGCTCTCACCGCTCTGCGTAACACTTGCGAACTCTGGAATCTGGTCACCTATCTTTATATTTATCTTGCTCATAGTTATATCTCGTTTTTGGTTATTCTATTATTTACTCTCAAAGTTACTATTTTTTTCCGAAACCGAGAAATATAGCCACTAATTTTTATTTATATAGGTATAGGTAAGAGTTATACACCCTCGCTATGCCTCGCGCGTGATGTGCACCTGCGAGCGGAAATCTGCCTCCGTGGTATTGAGGCGGTAGCGACACGCTGGGCAGCGCATAGCACACTCGGTGTCGATGTGCATCTTTCCCGCAACCTCTGCATCGCTCATTGTGCGGTAGTAGCTTGTTATGCTGTACTCGGTGTGTGTGCCACAATGGCGACAGTCGATGGTGTAGTTTAGTTTCATAGTAGTAGTGGTTTTAGGCTTATCGTTTTGTTTCACGATGCAAAGTAACCACCACTTTTTGACAGGTATCGTCAAAGGTGAAAATAATAGGACGGTTAAGGAGGCAATTTCTTGTCAGAGTGGTGCAGATGTGACGCTGACATGAAAAAGCCCCGGATGGGTAGTACTCTTCGTACGTCCCATTCGGGGCTTTGATTGAAGCGCCGCAGATGCGCCGCTATCACAAGAAATTTAATTAGCCGAGGAAGGCCAACAAAAGACCCGCCGCAACTGCTGAACCGATAACGCCCGCTACGTTAGGACCCATAGCGTGCATCAAGAGGAAGTTGCTGGGGTTAGCCTGCTGACCAACGGTCTGAGATACGCGTGCTGCCATAGGCACAGCAGATACACCTGCAGAACCGATAAGTGGATTGATCTTCTCCTTGCTGAAGAGGTTCATAATCTTAGCCAAGATTACGCCAGATGCTGAACCCATTGCGAATGCGATAACACCTAACAACAAGATACCAAGTGTCTTGAAGTCGAGGAACGCCTCAGCTGTTGCTGTAGCACCTACAGAGATACCGAGGAAGATGGTAACGATGTTCATCAACTCGTTCTGCACGGTCTTTGAAAGACGCTCAACAACGCCGCACTCCTTCATAAGGTTACCCAACATCAAGCAGCCAATAAGTGGTGCTGCAGAGGGCAAAAGCAATGCGATGATAACGGTGATAGCGATAGGGAAGATAATCTTCTCGCGCTTAGAAACAGTGCGAAGCTGCTTCATCTCGATCATGCGCTCCTTCTTTGTAGTCAAGAGCTTCATGATAGGGGGCTGGATAACGGGCACGAGTGCCATGTAAGAGTATGCAGCCACCGCGATAGGACCAAGCAACTGTGGTGCAAGCTTCGATGTGAGGTAGATAGCAGTAGGACCATCAGCACCACCAATGATACCGATAGAACCAGCCTCCTGGAATGTGAACATACCCATAGCGATAGCACCGATGAAGGTAAGGAAGATACCAACCTGTGCTGCAGCGCCCAAAAGCAAGCTCTTAGGGTTAGCGATAAGTGGACCGAAGTCGGTCATAGCACCTACACCAACGAAGATCAAGCAAGGATAGATACCGAGCTTAACACCGAGATAGAGGTAGTCCAAAAGACCTGCACCGCCAGAACCAATAGCCTCCCAGTTTACATGACCACCCTCGAACAAATTAGCGTGGAACATCTCAGCACCAGGAAGGTTAGTCAAGAGCATACCGAATGCGATAGGCATCAAGAGCAATGGCTCGTACTTCTTTACAATAGCCAAGTAGAGCAATACGAATGAGATGAAAATCATCACCAAATTCTTCCAGTTTGACGTATTCTGCAAAGCAGAACCAAACTTAGCATACTCTCCGTCAGTATTGGTAACATCACCATCCAAACGTGCGACACCTGAATCAGAAACGAATTTGTTCAATGCCTCAGTTGGATTGAAACCCTCCTCAGCAACAGCCTCCTCCGCAGCAGGTGTCTCAGCCTCTACAGCCTCCACAACCTCGTCGATGAGCATAATGCCCTCGTTTGCCTCGGTAGCAGGAGTCTCAATCATCTCGCCCTCAAAAGGCTCGGCGGGCTGATTCTCCTGTGCCTGCAAGGGCATCACGAACATCACAGCTGCGATGAGCAATGAAAAATAGAATTTTACACTCTTCATATTACGTTAATAATTAAAGAGTTAGTATTACTCGAGGTCGATGAGAGCCTCACCCTGCTGAACAGCCTTACCCTCAGTAACGTAGATCTTCTTAACTGTACCAGCTGCAGGAGCCATGATCTCGTTCTCCATCTTCATAGCCTCCAAGGTCATGAGAACCTCACCAGCCTTAACTGCCTGACCCTCCTGCACCTTAATCTTTGATACGTTGCCTGGAAGTGGTGACTTGATTGAGCCAGCGTTGCCTGTGATAACCTGTGCGGGAGCATCTACGAAGTCGCCACCAGACTGTGAAGGCTTAACGGCTGCAATCTTGGGAGAAACGATAGCCTCCTCCTTCTCAACCTGTACGGTGTAGCTCTTACCATTAAGCTCGACACGAGCTGTGTTACGCTCTGTCTCCTCAACAATGGCCTCGTAGCTCTTGCCATTAATATTGAATTTGAATTTCTGCATAATTGCGTGTTTGATGTAGTGGTGTTAGTTTTACAATTGTTTGTTGATATTACGCACCTGCCATGCCGAAACGTCGTGGTTCTGGCGGAAGGTGAGCACATCGCTCTCCTCATCGTGACGATTGAAGAAGAGGTTGACAGCCATAGCGATGGCTGCCACCTCCTCGTCAGAGATTTCGTCAGATGATGTTGCGACGGGTGCTACTGCAGCTGCCTTACGCTCCTTGAGGATAAATCCGAAAAGCTTCAAGATGAAGATAAGGAGTACAAGCACAGCAAACACCAAGCAGATGCTCACAAGTGCGATAAGGCCTGCATCACCCAAATTTGCTGCAAGAATCATCATAACTTACTTATATATTATTATAAGACTACAAAGGAATGTTGTTATGACGCTTTGCGGGGTTCTCCAAACGCTTGTTGCGCAATGACTCCAAAGCACGGATCACGCGGAAACGAGTGTTGCGAGGCTCGATAACGTCATCGATATAGCCGTAGCGTGCTGCGTTGTAGGGGTTAGAGAACTTGTCGCGGTACTCCTGCTCCTTCTCTGCAACGAACTTAGCCTTATCCTCCTTGTTCTCGAATGAAGACAACGCCTTAGCGTGCAATACCTCAACAGCACCGCTTGCACCCATAACTGCAATCTCAGCTGTAGGCCATGCGTAGTTAACATCACCACGGATGTGCTTAGATGACATCACGATGTATGCACCACCGTATGCCTTACGCAATGTAACAGTGATCTTGGGAACAGTAGCCTCGCAGTAAGCGAAGAGAAGCTTTGCACCGTGAGTAATAACACCACCGTACTCCTGAGCTGTACCGGGCAAGAAACCAGGAACATCTACCAAAGTAACCAAAGGAATGTTGAACGCATCGCAGAAACGTACGAAACGAGCAGCCTTGCGTGATGCGTTGATATCGAGTACACCTGCCATGAACTTAGGCTGGTTAGCGATGATACCTACGCTCTGGCCGTTGAAGCGTGCGAAACCTGTGATGATGTTCTTTGCGTATGCTGCTGCAGACTCCAAGAACTTACCATCGTCAACGATAGCCTTGATAACCTCCATCATGTCGTAAGGCTTGTTGGGGTTGTCAGGGATGATGTCGTTCAAGATATCCTCCTTACGTGCGATGTCGTCAGTACATGGCTGGTCGGGAACCAACGCTGTGTAGTTCTGAGGCATGTATGAGAGAAGGTCGCGGATAAGCTGCAAGCCCTCCTCCTCAGAGTCAACTGCGAACTGTGCTACACCACTCTTTGTTGTGTGCATGTTTGCACCACCAAGCTGCTCCTGAGTTACATCCTCACCAGTTACGGTCTTAACAACCTTAGGACCAGTCAAGAACATGTTTGATGTCTCACGACGCATGATGATGAAGTCGGTCAATGCGGGAGAGTAAACTGCACCACCTGCGCAGGGGCCGAAGATAGCTGAAATCTGGGGGATAACACCAGAAGCCATAACGTTGCGCTGGAAGATGTTAGCATAACCTGCCAAAGCGTTTACACCCTCCTGGATACGTGCGCCACCTGAGTCGTTAAGACCGATGCAGGGAGCACCATTGCGAACTGCCATATCCATAACCTTACAGATCTTATCAGCCAAAGAGATTGACAAAGAACCTGCAGTAACGGTGAAGTCCTGTGCGAATACGTAAACAAGACGACCAGCGATGGTACCATAACCTGTTACAACGCCATCACCGAAAGTATGCTTCGCGTCCATACCGAAGTCGTAGCAACGGTGTGTAACGAACATGTCGAACTCCTCGAAGCTACCCTCATCCAAGAGCATAGCGATACGCTCACGAGCTGTGTACTTACCCTTCTCGTGCTGCTTGTCGATTGCCTTCTGGCCACCACCCATGCGTGCTGTCTGGCGGTTGTCCATCAATTTCTCAATCGCTTTCTGAATCTCACTCATAGTGTTTTTCTATTTTAGTTTAGTTAATTTTCAGTTTGTGCGGAATGGTTTTTAGCAATAATTTAGTAGCCCACCCCGTTTGTTTAATAAGTTGTATAACAAGAGCTAGTTTTAGGCTTGCGCAGCCTGAGAGACCGGAGTTTACTTAGCGTAAATGAGGATCTCGAAGGCAAGCGTAACGACAAAATAGCCTTGTTAGACTACTTATTCTTGTTTTCGCAGAGCTCTGTGAGGATACCCTGAGTTGACTTTGGGTGGAGGAATGCGATAGTGAGACCCTCAGCGCCCTTACGAGGTGTCTTGTCGATAAGACGGATGCCGTGTGCCTCAGCGTCAGCGAGCTGCTCCTCGATGTTCTCGCAAGCGAGAGCCATGTGGTGGATACCAGCGCCCTTAGTCTCAAGGTACTTAGCGATTGTTGACTCAGGTGATGTGGGCTCCAAGAGCTCAATCTTTGTCTGACCAAGCATGAAGAATGCTGTCTTTACCTTCTGGTCAGCTACCTCCTCGATAGCGTAACACTTAAGACCCAATACGTTCTCCCAGTAAGGAATTGCCTCCTCAAGGCTGTTAACTGCGATGCCGAGGTGCTCGATGTGTGATACTTTCATTTTTGTTTTGTTTTTATAAAGTTGAACTTAATATTTGTTTTTTATTGTTTATACAATACATATCCACAAAAATCACCCAAAGATACTTATTTTTTTTGAAGGCACGAAATATTTTACCCTCTTTTTTCAAATAATTTCAACTACAGGGAGGTCGTGGCGCTAATTTAACTCAGCAAGTGAAAAAAGATAGTGCCGAGGGATTGATTATTGCAGAAAAATAGCTATCTTCGCATAATAATCATTTCGACTCGATGAGACGCATTCTTGCCATATTCACCCTAATGGTGGCCACAGCAGTTGCCGCGCATGCCCAGAGCATACGCCTTGGCGAGCCTATCCCCGCTATCAGCGTGAGTCCCACCATCGACGAGACCCTCGCACTCTACAACCGCGACTACACATGCCTCATCTTCGCACACTCCGCCAGCACACCCTGCGTGGAGGCTCTGCGCAACTTCAAGGCTACGGCCGAGGAGATACACCTCTCGTGCGCCATCGTCATCATCACGGGCGAGGCCGAGAGCGACAGCGAGGCTATCATCGAGCGTTTGGGCATCGAGGACTACATCGTAGCCTTCGACGACAACAACCGCACACTCAGGGCCTTTGGCATAAACTATGTCCCCTTTGCGGTGATATACCGCACCAAGAATTCGCGTGTCGAGTGGTTCGGTCCCGTGCACCATTTGAGGCGCGATACGATAGAAGAAATAAGCAACCGATAAAACCCATAACAATATGGCTTTCAGTAAGATAGAACACTACGAGAAGGAGTATCTTGACCAGCATCACGACAGCGCACTCAATGTCACCGAGGGTGTCGAGGAGAAGCCCGTCGTAAACCCATATTTCGTGCGTAAGAAGCGCCGCCAGATGACCACCGAGGAGTATGTCGAGGGCATCCTCGCGGGTAACATTACCATCCTCGCGCAGGCCATCACCCTCATCGAGAGCAACAACCCCTTGCACTATGCTCAGGCACAGGAGATTATCGAGCGCTGCTTGCCCCATGCTGGCAGGTCGGTACGCATCGGCATCACGGGTGTTCCTGGCGCGGGTAAGTCGAGCTTCATCGAGGCTGTGGGCAACATGGTTACATCGTATAACCACAAGCTCGCGGTGTTGGCTATCGACCCCAGTTCGGAGCGTAGCGGTGGCTCAATCCTCGGCGATAAGACACGCATGGAGAGCATCTGCCACAACCCCAATATCTTTGTACGCCCCTCACCCTCAGCGGGTTCGTTGGGTGGCGTAGCGCGCAAGACACGCGAGACTATCGTGTTGTGCGAGGCTGCGGGCTACGATGTCATCTTCATTGAGACCGTGGGTGTAGGACAGTCTGAGACTGCGGTACACTCTATGGTTGATATGTTTATGATGTTGCAGATTTCGGGTGCTGGTGACGAGCTTCAGGGCATCAAGCGCGGTATTATGGAGATGGCCGACATGATGGTTATCACCAAGGCCGATGGCGAGAATATCACCAAGGCTGAGTTGGCTAAGGCGCAGTATCAGGGTGCTTTGCACCTCTTCCCCTTGCCCGAGTCGGAGTGGCGTCCTCAGGTCTATACATGTTCTTCGCTCGAGGGCACAGGCCTCGAGGAGGTATGGCAGGGCGTGGAGCAGTACTTGCAGCACATCGAGCTCAACGGCTACTTCATGGCTAACCGCAACCGCCAGAATAAGTATTGGATGTATGAGACAATCAACGAGACGTTGAAGTCGAGCTTCTATAACAACCCCGAGATTGAGGCCAAGATGGCGGAGGTCGAGCAGAGGGTTTTGGATGCGAAGCTTTCGTCGTTCATCGCCGCCAAGGAGCTCTTGGATATCTACTTCAAATAGGGCGATATAGCGTTGAAAATAAGAGCGATACAATACTAAAATAAGAGCGTTGACCGTAAAAGGTCAGCGCTTTTTTATGCAAGACTACCCTACCTTAACCCCACCACGGATTTCTTGTCAGAAGGGGTTAGATGTGGCCTCGACATGAAAATAGCCCGGATGGGTAGTACATGGCTTACATCCCATTCGGGCTATTGATTGAGAGGTCGCAGATGACCCCTTATCACAAGAAATTATCTTGGCATCATGGGCGGACGACCACCGGGAAATCCCATGCCTGGCTTAACGTCCATGCCGTAGTCCGCAGCATCCTTTGAGCCCTTCTTGCCGAAGTGACGGAGGTTGTAGTTGAACTGCACGGTGAAGTAGCGACCTACGACGCTGTTCCATGCGTTCTGTGTGTAACCGCTACCCACGGTGCGCGCGAAGGCTGCATTCTCGTTGAGTAGGTCGTTTACGCCAATAAGCACCTCGCCCTGCTGATTTTTGAAGAGCTTCTTGCCAAGGTAAACGTTACAGATGAGATAGTCCTCGTTATAGTCGTTTGTGAAGCCGATATACTGGTTGTAGTTAACCGCTGCGGTGAGGGTGAAGCCCTTCCAGAATACCCACTTCAACGTACCAGATGCCGTATGGTTGAAGTACTGGTTCTTGTCATTCTTACCCGCGAGCGACTGCTTAGCATCGTTGTAGGCACCGTTCCACTGGATTGTGAAGTCGATGTTCTCGGAGATGTTACTACCGAGCGATACCATAGCGTCGTAGCCCATGTTGCTTGTGATGTTGAGCTCGTTGTTAATCTTTGAGGGTGTACGTGTCCAGCTGTAGCCCACCATGACGTTCAAGTTACACTTGATAGGCGAGATGGGGAAGCCATAGCTGAGGTGTGTACGCAATGAACTTGAGCCATCCATGTTCTCGTATGTAGAGTACTGCATAGGGTTGTACTCCTGGCCGTCGATGGTGATGGTATCGGGGTTGTAAACGATAGACTGACCGATGTAGTCCTGCGTGATGTTACCCGAGAACATCCACATGAAGGTGCGGCCCTTCTCGATGTTCGAGCGGATGTAGTGGAAGTTCACGCGGTGGTTGTACGACGACTTGAGGTTGGGGTTACCCTTTGAGAGGTACTGCGCGTTAGATACGTCGTAGATATCCTGCAAGTTACGCACATCGGGGTTATGTGTGTAAGAGTTCACAAAGATACGGATAGAGTTCTGGGGGTTGAACGCGATGTTACCCATCATGAAGTATGTCACATGGTCGTAGTCGCGCTTGATATTCTCGCCCTTGACCAAGCCATCGAGTGTCGAGTGCTGGTAGTAGATGTTTGCAATGAAGGTATTGCGGTTCTTAGCATAGCGGAAGCCGGGACCTACGCGGTGCTCAATGCTGCGACTGTCGGTGTATGACGAGAGCGACGCATCGGGAGTAAGGCCCGTGATATCGTAGTCGGAACCCGTGATGTAAGCAGTTTTTGAGATATCCTGGTTCTCGAAGTCGAAGCGATACTGCATACTCACCTGCGCATTCTTTGCCACGGGCTCTGTGTATGTCACATTCGCATTGATATCGGTCTCACCCTGAGGTGCATGTGCTGATACGTAGCGGATGTCGGGTGTCGCAGTACCCAACGCCTCGTCGTAGAGCGTTGCAAGGTTTGAGTAGCTGTTAGTCACAGACTTAGGCGTGTTGCGTATGCCAAAGCGGCCATCCACGGTGATGGTACGGCCATCCTTGCCGAGTTTGACGCGATACTGCAAGAACTCGCTAAAGCGCAAGCCGCGTGAATATGACGAGCCATCAGTGCCGTTGTAGAGCATCTCGTAGGGGATACCCTTCTTCTCGGCCGACTCACCCCACTGCTCGCCATACTGCTGCTTGTAGGGGTCGTTGCCCTGGAAGCTGAAGTTTGTGCGCGACATCAACGACATATTCTTGTTGATTGTCCAGTCGAGGCGCAAGTTGAGGCGGTGGTTGTAGTTGTGCGACTCCGACTCACCCACCTGCTCGAGCTCATCGTCGGGCGATGGGAACTCATACCAGCGCTGTAGGTAGTTCTTGTCGCGTGTCTTAGTGTCGTTGTAGAAGTATGAGCCGCTGAGCTTAACCTTGTCACCCTCGCCCCATGTGTCAGAGTACTGAACGCCGATAGAGCCTACGCGTGCCACGCCACTCTGTGGGCGCACCATATACTGACCTACGCCACGGCCAGGACCCATGCCGCCACCGCCGCCACCAGTCACGCCGAGAATATCCTCGAACGAGAAGTTCTGCTGGTTGACATTGTTAAAGAGACCGATGATAGATACACGGCTCGAACCCTGGAAGATGTTGACATTACCACCCACATTGAACTTGTGGTGCGATGTCACATCATCAAGCTGCGAGTTGTAAACGCTTGAATTGTTGAATGTTGGCTCGGGGCTACCGCCGTCGATGTCGGGCTGATAGCCATAGCCAGCGTAGAGCTTACCAAAGACACCCTGACGCATGTTCGAGTGCGTAACGATGTTGATAGCCTTGTAGCCCTCGCCGTCGTCCATACCCGAGAACTCAGCATTGTCCGATAGCTTGTTGAATACCTCAACGCGGTCAACAGCTTGCGCGGGGAGTGAGTTGAGGGCGGTTGATACATCCTCGCCGAAGAACTCCTTGCCATCAACAAAGATCTTCTTAACCTGCTCACCCTGAGCCTCTACCTGACCGTTAGAGATTGTGATACCAGGCATCTTCTTCAAGAGGCCCTCCACGTCGGCATCTGCCGAAACCTTAAATGCCGCAGCATTGTAGGCCACGGTGTCGCCATTCTGCGATGTACGCAACGCCTGCACCTCCTTGACTACGGCGTCGATAGCCACAGCCTCGGGCATGAGTTCCACCACGCCAAGGTCGGCACTTGGTGCGAGCTTCACCTCGTGTGTCTGTGTTGCATAACCGATGAACGAGATGGTTACAGTGTAGTCGCCCGCTGCGAGACCCGATACGGTAACCTTACCCTCGGCACCCGAAACGGAGTGGCGACCAGCACTCTGGCTACCCGCCTTGCGCACCTCCATGATAGCACCGATGATACCCTCCTTAGTGTCGCCATCGATGATGCGTGCCGTCACCTTACCCGACTGCGCCATAACAGGGATAGCCATGAGTAGGAAGGCAACGAATGTAATTAATCTTTTCATAAATATATTGTTTTTATTTTTTTCGGTTTTGCACAATATCACGGCACGAATTTAATACATTTTATTTAATAAATGTATTATTGGAGGGTGAAACGGCAAAAAAGGGGTGTCAGTTGCCCAACACCCCACTATTATTGGCTGTGAGTTAGCCTCATTGTGCTCGTTAGCGACGACCAGGTGCTCCGTGTCCGTATGCTCCACCAGGTCTGCCATTAGGCTTGAAGTCGTCGCGACCATGGTTCTTGCCGTGACCCTTGCCGTGGTTGAAGTGACCGTGAGGCTTGCCTGGCTTGTTGTGGTGGTTGTGACCCCAGTCGCAGCAGTCGTGATGTGGCTTGTGGTGCACGGGTGGAGGACAGCAATGGAAGTCGTGGTCTGCACATACGCCCTTGGGAGGCACGGTAACATTTATAACAACCCTCTTTGGTCCGCGGTTGCGTGACATATCAGCATCGTTTGCCATAGCCGAGCCGAGTGATACAACTGATAGCACAAGGCTTAAAAACAACATCTTCTTCATAATCTTACGGTATTAAAGTGTTTATAACCATTTGTTTGCAGGTTTCTCTGTTTTCCTATTGCAAAGGTACGGCAAGATTTTGTAGTATGGAGTTAGTGTGTGTGTGAAACGGCAATATAGCCAGCTGAAGCGGCAATTTGCGGGGGCGAAGCGAATGGGGAAATGAGGAATGAGGCGCTCACCAATTTCTTGTCAGAGTGGTGCATGGGATTAAATTTAGCGTCAGAAGTGTGTCGAGTGCAACACCACACAATTTCTTGTCAGAGTGGTGTGGTAGTGGTGCATCACAAAAGAAAACGCCAAAGGATAGTACAAGATAGTACAGCCTTTGGTGTTTTACTTTTAGGGATGTGCCGCTAACGCGCCACTATCACAAGAAATTACTGGAGCCAGCGCTTGAATTCAGGGACTCGTGCCTTTGAGATTATTATGCGTTCTGGGGTCTCGATCTGGAGATTGAGCGCGAGGCGTGAGCCAAACCACACGGCAATATCCTTCACAGCCTTACGCGACACGATAAACTGGCGGTTGGCACGGAAAAATTTGTGGGCGTCGAGCTGCTGTGTGAGGGTCTCGAGGGTCTTATCAACGGGGTATGTTGTGCCGTCGAGTGTTGTGAGTGTCACGCGCTCCGAGAAGGTGTAGAAGTAGGCTACATCGTCCATAGATATGGGAATGAGCTTATCCTTAAAGCGCACGAGGATGGTGCGCAGAGTGTCGCTATCGGCAGAGGCTACCATGGTCTCCACACGCTCGGTGGCTGTGGCGCGCTCTGTAGCCGTGAGGCGCTGTAGCTTATCGAGGGCACGTGTGAGGTCCTCCTCCTTGAAGGGTTTGAGGAGGTAGTCGATGCTATTAACCTTGAATGCCTCGAGGGCGTACTCGTCGTATGCCGTGGTGAAGATGATGGGAATGGCGATATCGACACTCCTGAAGATGCGGAATGAGTCGCCATCGGCGAGGTGTATATCCATGAATACCACGTCGGCATCAGTGCCCTTGGAGAAGAAGTCCACGGCCTCCTCCACCGACTCGAGGACCTCGAGGACCTCGACATCGGGGTTTATATTTTTGAGCATGCTACGAAGATTTGCCGCTGCCGCGGTCTCATCCTCAACTATGACAACCTTGTTTATCATCGCTTATTGGGGTTTTCAAGTGGTAGGCGCACCATGAAGCGCTGCGCCTCGTCAATAATCTCTATCTCCTTGCCCGATATAATCTGCCAGCGACTACGTAGGTTGTCGAGTCCTATGCCTGTTGAGGGCTCTATGTCGAGCTTGGGGTGCTTGGCATTCTCTATCTCGAGCACGCCATCCACCACACGTATCGCTACATGAAGTGGGTTCTTCGTTGTTATACTATTGTGCTTCACGGCGTTACCTATGAGTGGCTGCAACGACAACGCGGGGAGTGTCCACTCCTTGTATCTATCATCGATGTCGAAGTCGAAGAATAGTTTATCGGCATAGCGTATCTTAAATAGGTAGGCATATGCCTCAGCGAACTCGAGTTCCTCCTTGAGTGTCGTTGTGCTCGACTTACCGTTCTGGATGATGTAGCGGAAGGTGTACGACAGCTGGTCGATATACTCCAACGAGCGTGTCTGGTCACCATCACGCACAAGCATTGCGAGGGAGTTTAGCGAGTTGAAAAAGAAGTGAGGGTTTATCTGACCCATAAGCATGTTGTAGCGCGTAGAGAGGTTCTCGGTCTTGAGGCGCTCGTTCTCCACCACCATGGTCTGCTGCTGGCGCATAAGGGTGTAGATGCGTGCGTAGAGTGCCGTTACCACAAGTACAAAGAGTGACTTTGTGAGCACAATGATGTATGTCGTGTCGCGTATGTCGCTACGGAAGAAGAAGTCGAGCTTCATAGCTCCGTTGTCGAACGACATCACTGGGGCGCAGTATATAGCTATTGCCGTGAGCACGAGGAGCATTACCGCGCGACGTAAAATACGCCACTTGCGACTACCCCCTGTATTGCCCGTGCGCGCAAGGATGAGAATCATTAGGAACGCCACCGCGGCATAGTAGAGTATCTGCCATACGAACTCCACCGTGCGACTGGGGCGGTCGAGCACAGCATCGAAGTCGAAGGATTCGCCGTTGACCGCATATAGCTCCTCGAGACGCGGATGTGGCGCAAGCGTCTCTCCTCCAACCACATATTCGCGTGCCTCACGTGTTGTGAATGTGAGGTGGTCACCCTCCTTGAGCTTGAAGTTGAAGACCTGCCATGCCGAGGTATATACGCTATCCTGCTTCTCGCAGTCGCAGACGATATATCCGTGCATGTCGCGCTCGAGATGTAGCACGCCCGAGGTGTGCTCTCCCACGGGAGCCTCGCCCATGCTTCGCTCACCCAAGCCACTCTCGGTGATTATGGGCATGAGCAGATACGAAAAGTTGATGACAAGACTAAGGAGTATCGCCACCAAGATGTGTATTATAACATGTTGACTAACACGATGCATAAGCGATTAGTAATGAGGAGTTAGTAGTTAAATGGAGGTTATAAATGACGTTGTAACGCCCCCCTTAATTGAAATTTGTTGTCAGAAGGGGTAAGATTTGGCGATTTGTCGCAGGCTGAAAAAGCAGAGTTTACTCGAAGTAAATGAGCATTTTTCAGACAAGCAAAGCGTCAAAGATTACCCCTTATCACAACAAATTACTCGTACCAAGAGGCATATGTGCGATAGTCGCGGGCCGTGCGCTTGATGATCTGCTCGCGCTGCTCGGGAGTCACATCCTTAACCTTCTTGGCGGGCACACCAGCATAAACAGAGTTGGGCTCGAGCTTCTGGTTCGAAAGAACAAGGGCATTTGCAGCGACGATGCAGCCTGTGCCTACTACGGCGTTGTCAAGGATTGTTGCACCCATGCCTATGAGGCAGTCATCCTCGATGATAGCGCCATGGATGACGGCGTTGTGACCTACGGATACATAGTTGCCGATGTGTGTCTGCGAGGGCTTTGGCGAGCCGTCGTAGAGGGTGTGGATGACCACGCCATCCTGGATGTTTGTGTGGTTGCCGATGGTGATGGCGTTAACATCGCCGCGGAGCACGGCGTTATACCAAATTGAGCAGTTCTCGCCAATCTTTGTGTTGCCTATGATTGTGGCATTCTCTGCCAACCATGTGTCCTTACCAATCTCGGGCTCGTAGCCGCGTACCTTTCTAATAAGTGCCATATTGTTTTCTATATTATTTATTTTCAGTCTGTTGTCTCTCAATCGCCTTTGTTTCGTCCCAGTATGAGTCCATCTCCTCTAGGGTCATGTCGCGGAGGCTCTTACCCTGCTCCTCAGCGCGCAACTCCACATGGTTGAAGCGGCGTATAAACTTCTTGTTTGTGCGCTCGAGGGCACCCTCGGGGTCGATGCCGTAGAGGCGGCAGGCGTTGATGAGGGCGAAGAAGAGGTCGCCCATCTCGTCGGTGAGGCGCTCCTGGTCCTTGGCCTCAAGCTCGGCATCCACCTCCATAAGCTCCTCCTTGACCTTAGCCCATACATCCTCCCTCTTCTGCCAGTCGAAGCCAGTTGCCGCGGCCTTCTCGCCAATGCGGAACGACTTTACCATGGCGGGCAGCGATACGGGGACACCACCCAGCGCACCACTCTTGCGGTTCTTCTTGCGCAGCTTGAGGGCCTCCCAGTTCTGCTTTACCTCCTCGGGCGTGTCGGCGTGGATGTCGCCATATACATGAGGGTGTCGATATATCAGTTTGTCGCACACGCCATTAGCCACGTCGGTGTAGTTGAATGCTCCAGCCTCCTCGCCGAGCTTCGAGTAGAAGACAACATGCAGGAGCAGGTCGCCGAGCTCCTCCTTTATGCCCTCCATATTCTTATCCGTGATGGCATCCGCCAACTCGTAGGTCTCCTCTATGGTGTTGTTGCGTAGCGAATCGAATGTCTGCTCTCTATCCCATGGGCACTCCGCGCGGAGCTTGTCCATGACATCCAACAGACGCGATGTTGCCATCTTTGCCTCGTCTCTATTCATAGTTATAAAGTAGTTTTGCGTTTAATCTTTCTGAATGGTAGTTTCATGACGCCAAAGAATGCCTCGCCGAAGATGCCAGACGACATCTTTGATGTGCCCTCCACGCGGTCTATGAAGATGATGGACACCTCGCCAATCTTAAAGCCGAGCCTCCATGCCGAGTACTTCATCTCTATCTGGAAGCCATAGCCGTTCATCTGCACGCGGTCGAAGTCTATGGCTTCGAGCACCTCGCGACGGTAGCCCACAAATCCCGCCGTGGCATCGCACACGGGCATGCGCGTCACTATGCGCACATACTTCGATGCGAAGTAGGACATCAGGAGTCGTCCCATGGGCCAGTTCACGACGTTGACACCCTTCGAGTAGCGTGAGCCTATGGCCATATCGCGCTCCTCGAGCATAGCATCGAGGCGTGTGAGGTCGTCGGGGTTGTGCGAGAAGTCGCAGTCCATCTCGAAGATGCGGTCGTAGCCATGCTCCAAGGCGTACTTGAAGCCCGCGATGTAGGCAGTTCCGAGACCGAGTTTTCCCTCTCGCTCAATCATGTGCAGGCGCTCAGGGTAGCGTTTCTGCGCCTCGCGCACGAGGTCTGCCGTGCCATCGGGTGAGCCGTCATCAACGATGAGCAGGTCAAACTTCAGGTCATCCGCCATCACGCGCTCCACCATTTTTGTGATGTTCTCGCGCTCGTTGTATGTGGGTATGATAATCAGTCGTTTCATCACATCATAGTGTTAAACTTGCGTCGTCCAAAGATGTAACGCAAGACGATTGAGTTTCGGTATATGTTATCGACCTTTTTGGTGCGTACCACAGCCTTGCGCTTACGGCTGAGTGCACCATGCCACGCTATAAACTCACCCCAGGCACGCACGATGGCCCAGGCGCGATGAGGGTGTAGTGTTACGAGGTTCACGAAGGCCTCGAGCATATCTGTTGCAGGGCGCACAACGGCAACCACGGCACGCTGCATGGGCGAGGCACACTTAAAGAGCATGGCGAGGTTGTTGCGGTGGTTGAGGAATATCTTGCGTGACGATGCGGGGAGTGTGCCACCACCGAGGTGATACACCACCGACTTGGGCTCAACGACTATGCGCCAGCCCGCCAACTGCATGCGCCACTGAAGGTCTATCTCCTCCATATGGGCGAAGAAATCCTCGTCGAAGCCACCGAGCGAGTTGAATACCTCCCTGCGGCAACACATAGCGGCACCACTTGCCCAGAATATATCTCTGCGGTTGTCATACTGCCCCCTATCCTCCTCGACATTCGAGAGTATGCGACCACGGCAGAAGGGGTAACCGAGGTAGTCGATGAAGCCTCCCGCGGCACCAGCATACTCAAACTTCGTGCGCTCCATATCTGCCAAGAGTTTGGGCGCAACGGCTGCAACATCGCTCTCTGTGTCGAGCACCTCGACAAGGGGCTGCCACCACCCTGCCGTAACCTCTACATCGGAGTTCAAGAGCAGGACATACTCACTCTCGACCTCCCTCAGCGCACGGTTATATCCCCCCGCGAAGCCATAGTTGCGGTCGAGGCGTATGACCCTCACATCGGGATAGTTCAGACGCAGCCACTGCAACGAGTCGTCCGTAGAGCCATTATCGGCAACGACAACCTCGGCGTCACCCTCGGTGTGGGCAACGACGCTCGGCAGGTATCGCTCCAAGTGGCGACGGCCATTCCAGTTGAGTATGACTACGCTAAGTCGTGCCATTGTTACTCCTCGTCGTTTTCGTTATCCTCTTCTGCATCGGCACTACGCTCCGCCTTGGGGTTGTAGCCCTCCACAACAATCACAAACTCACCCTTAGGTTCGTGGGCCTTGAAGTGGGCAATAGCCTCCGTAACTGTGCCACGCACGGTCTCCTCGAACTTCTTGGTTATCTCCCTCACCACGGCGACACGGCGCTCCGTGCCAAAGGTCTCGGCAATCTGCTCCAAGCACTTAACAACGCGGTATGGCGACTCGTAGAAGATGACAGTGCGCGTCTCCGACGATAATTCCTCGAGGCGCTTCATGCGGCCCTTCTTCTGCGGAAGGAAGCCCTCGAAGCAGAACCTGTCACACGGAAAACCGCTCTGCACAAGTGCGGGGATGAGGGCCGTAGGGCCAGGCAGCGTCACCACCTCGATACCCTCCTCTACGCAGCGGCGCACGAGCAAGAAGCCAGGGTCCGATATGCCTGGCGTGCCAGCATCTGACACCAATGCCACATCCTTACCCGCAGCTATAGACTCCACGACACGGCCTACCGTAGCGTGCTCGTTGAACTTATGGTGCGAGTGCATGGGCTTCTCGATGCCGAGGTGGCGCATAAGGTGTGACGATGTGCGCGTATCTTCGGCGAGGATGAAGTCAACCTCCTTGAGTACGTTTATGGCACGTAGGGTTATATCCTCGAGGTTGCCAATGGGTGTGGGTACGATATATAGTTTTGCCATAGTCTTACTTATGAGAGTTTACGTTCGAGAAGCGATACAAGGAGCTTCGCACCCTCCGAGTCGGGGTTCCAGCGGAAGTTTTCCACAATAAATATCATGCACTCGTCGAGGTCATCATACTCGTTAAGGTGGTTGATGGTGTCCTCGTAGAGGTTGGCATCGCCACCAAAGAGGTCTCGTATCATAAGGAACTTATCGTTGAGACCTATCGCCTTGCGGATGTCGGTGATGCGGTTGTATGCCGCTGTGGGTTGCTCCTCTGCCATCTTGTCGGCAAGCGTAGTCACATTCTTCGCTATCACATCACCCAAGCGCTGTGGTGCCTCCTCCTCGCGTGGCGCTGGTGCGGGTGCGGGCGCAGGTGCGGGTTGAGGCTCTGCCACTGGTTCCTCTACTGCTACGATCTCCTCTACGGGCTCTGGTGCTGTCTCCTTCACGGGTGCTGTTGTCTTAATTGGCGCATCGTATAGTGAGATCATCTTGCGGCCTCGCTTGGTGCGAACGGGTATATCATCAATATCAAAGAGACCTCCGCCTATTGGTCGCTCTGGGGCACTCTCCTCGGCTTTTACTTCAACCTTCTCTTCTACCGCCTCAGTCTTTTCCTCTATGACCTCCTCAACCTCGGGCTCGGGAGTCTCCTCAACCTCGGGTTCGGGCTCTACGGGCTCTGCGAGTTCAATAGGCTCTTCTACAGCCTCCTCTGCGGGCTCCTCTGCTGAGAGCACAGCCTCAGCCTCCTCGATGCTATCGTCACCCGAAAGACCGAGCAGAGCATCTATATCGAGGGCATCATCAAAGGCGTCGCCCACATCCCCGTGCGCAGCCACAACTGCGGGGGCTACGACCACGGGAACAACAACCTCTTCGGACTTCTCGACCTCGGTTTCTACCCTATCCTCTATTGTTTCGTCTGTCTCAGCCTTGGGCTCCTCGACTGCGGGTACCGCCACCTTATCAACTACCAGAGTTTCAGTCTGTTGTGGGGTGTAGTCGAGCAGCTCATCATAGATACGACGCAACTCCTCGAGGGCCATATCGCGCTCTATGCGTGGCACATTGCCACTATTGTTCCACTTCTCGACCATGCTCGTTAGGCGAGACAAACGCTCATCAACTCTTTTTAGTGCCATATTTAGTAACTACATATAGGTATATACAACGTATCAAAGGTATAAAAAAAAGTGCGAATGGCAAAATTTTAGACTAATAAAGTTTTGAAGGGAATATGGTGACTTATACTTTGCTCGCAGATATTCTTCGACACACCCAATACCGCCCGCCCTATTTCTTGTTAGAGCCACTATATATTTCTTGTCAGAGTGGTGCTATCACTATATTTCTTGTCAGAGTTGTGCAGATGTGTCGCTGACATGAAAAATCCCCGGATGGGTAGTACTTTGGCGTACATCCCATTCGGGGATTTGATTGAAGCGGCGCAGATGCGCCACTATCACAAGAAATATCACAAGAAATATGTAAGGTCGTCGAGGGCAATGTAGAGAGGTGTATTCGCTCCCCACTCGCCTACGTCTGTTGTCTCGATGGTCACGCGCACACGGTCATAGTCGCGGCCGAGGTTGACAAGAGAATACTCAGTCCAGTCGGTTGCCATTATGCGCTTACCATCGCGATAATCAACAACATAGCACTCGTCAACGCCTGTAATCTCGTTACCCTTCATGGCGGTAAATACGACCTTGAGGTAGTCGCCATCGGTGAAGGCGCGGGCAAAGTCGTTGATAGCCTCATTGGTGATTGAGGCGTAGGTATAGGTTGTGAGGTTGAGCTTCACATTCGAGAGGTGGACAGCCTTCTTGAACACTATATCGCAGGGCTCGTTGAAGGAGTCGTAGTAGTAAATAAGGAAGTTGTCGCCCGATGCCGCAGCGTCGTTGAAGACGGCATACTGGTTGGCAAAAAGACCATTTGCGGGGTCGGCATCCTTAACATTTGAGAGGGCAAAACCACCCCAGTAGGCGTACTCCTCGTTATAGAAATACTCGAACTCAAACACCTCATTCTCAAAGCCGTAGGCGCTCTCCTGGGTCATAGCGACATCGAAGT
Organism: Alistipes sp.; assembly: GCA_045633045.1. Classification (GTDB taxonomy): domain Bacteria; phylum Bacteroidota; class Bacteroidia; order Bacteroidales; family Rikenellaceae; genus Alistipes. The sequence continues at coordinate 32,647 of JAZQXV010000006.1, read as the reverse complement.
TCTCGACCTCGGTGACGGGCTTTTTGTCGACAATCTCAAGTCCACAAGCAACCATACCCAATAGAGCCACAGCAAACATCAACTTTCTCATAGACAATTATTTATAAAAATGATACAATATCGTAGGCGCGGTATGCTGACTTATCCCAGCGGGGAAGTTTCGCATCGCTCACATCGGCACGACTGAGGGTGATGGCAACGGCGTCGCCATCGTAGTCGTAGCTGATGGCCACGGGCACAACCTGTGAGCCACTACGCTCGAGGGTGAGGGTTATGGAGTCGATGCCCATAGCATCGCTCTTGGGCGTGAGCCTAAGCGTAACACGTTCGTTAGTTGCAGAAGTAACCTCTGACGAAAACTCCTGAGGCACGAAGGCAAAGGCGCGCGTGGGGTTAGAGAGCAGGTCGCACGCCTCGAGGTTTACCCTATCCTCAACGACCTCCTTGCGCTCGTTGTTTATCTCGTAGCGGAGCTTGCCGTCGCTATATACCTCCATGATGCCGAGCGAGATGTAGTAGGCATCGCCCTCGACCATAATGTAGCCACTTATGGGAGCCCCCTCCGCAACCGTCACGGCGATGTGCATGGCGTAGCGCTCGCCGAGTGAGTTGTCGAGTTTCGTGAGCCACTCCTTGGCGCTCTGCGCCCTTACAACGCCGAGCGTTGAGAAAAGAGCGACAAACAATATAACAATCTTTCTCATAGCAACTTAGTATATACCCAACTCCTGGAGGCGAGCCTCAAGAGAGGGAAGGTCATAATACTTTATTTCGCGGGGCTTAGAGCCTATCTGCGGGCCTACAATGCCAGCACGCTCGAGCTGTAGCATGATGCGGCCAGCGCGGTTGAAGCCCACCTCGAAGTTACGCTGAATCATAGAGGTCGATATAGCACCACTCGACACCGCCTCGCGGGCAATCTCGCCAAACTTGGCATCGAACTTCTGGGGCGCACCACTCTCCTCCGAGCCGAAGCCTACGGATGCCTCTCCAGCACCATCAGCGGGGACATAGTCGGGGAGGTTGTATGCTGCGGGGTAGCCCTGCTGTGCTCCGATATGCTCGACGATGTTCTCCACCTCGGGGGTATCAACAAAGGCACACTGGATGCGCGTGGGCTCACCACCACTCAAGAAGAGCATATCGCCACGACCGATAAGCTGGTTGGCACCTGGCTGGTCGATGATGGTGCGCGAGTCGGTCATCTGCATAACGCGGAAGGCGATGCGCGCGGGGAAGTTGGCCTTGATACCACCAGTGATAACCTTGACATCGGGGCGCTGCGTTGCCACGATAAGGTGAATACCGATAGCACGCGCCTTCTGTGCAAGACGCATAACGGGGGCCTCAACCTCCTTGGCTGTCATGATAAGGTCGGCGAACTCATCGATAATAACCACGATATATGGCATGAAGCGGTGGCCATTGTCGGGATTTAGGCGGCGCGCCACGAACTTTTCGTTGTACTCAACGATATTCTTAGCATGTGCCTTCTTGCAGAGTTCCAAGCGGTTAGCCATCTCGGTGCAGAGGGCGTTAAGTGTGTAAACTGCCTTCTTGGGGTCCGTAACGATAGACTCATCCTCCGACTCCATCTTAGCGAGGAAGTGGCGCTCGAGCTTGTTGTAGAGCGAGAACTCCACCATCTTGGGGTCGATAAGCACAAACTTAAGCTCCGCAGGGTGCTTACGGTAGAGCAACGACGTGATAATGGCGTTGAGACCTACCGACTTACCCTGACCCGTAGCACCCGCCACCAACAAGTGTGGCATCTTCGCGAGGTCAAAGGTATAGTTCTCATTCTGGATGGTGCGGCCGATAACCACGGGGAGCTCAGCCTTAGAGTTCTGGAACTCCTCGCTGCATATCGCCGAGCGCATAGATACGGTCTGCTTAATCTGGTTAGGCACCTCGATGCCGACAGTACCCTTGCCAGGAATTGGGGCGATGATACGCACCTTCTCTGCCTTGAGGTTCTGCGCCAGATCATCCTCCAAGCCCTGGATGCGCGAAATCTTCACGCCTGGCTCCTGAACAATCTCGTAGAGCGTAACAGTGGGACCTACCGTAGCGTGCATGCTGATGATGGGGATATGGAAATGCAGCAAGGTCTCACGAATACGCTCCTTATTTCTAAATATCTCCTCCTCGTCGAATGCCGACTGCGACTTATGGTCACGAAGCAACGCTGGCGTGGGTGCCTGATAGTTGTGTAGGTCACGCATGGGGTCGTAGAGGTCTATATCGATATCCTCCTCATCGAGCTCCTTGACATCGTTCTCCGTTACCGTAACCACGATGCCCTCCTCCTCGGGCTTATCCTCCTCGATGCCCAATATATCTGCTGCGGCATCGTGTGTAAGTGGTTCATCACCACCTCGCTCCTCATCGCGAGGCACAACATAGAAGTCATCCTCAGGCTCTACGGGCGCAGGTGCAGGCTCTGACTCCATAAGTTTCTCAACGACTACCTCCTCATCGGCAGGTGTCATATCCTCCTCTGGCTCCACGTCATCGCGGGGCTCGACGACGAAGATGTCATCCTCCTCCTCGACCCTCTCCAACACCATATCTGCGACGGGCTCATCTGCGCTAACGACAACCTGTGGCTCCACGACATCCTCATCAACGGGAGCATCCTCACCCTTTTTATTACGCTTAGCGCGCATCTTAGCAAAGAGGCCTTTTGTAGCAATAGCAAGCTTATTATATCCCGCAACACACCAGTTACCAAGGAGTTGCAAAAAGTTGCGGTTGATAAGTATGCCGATTGTTATCCAGCCGATAACGATGATAAGCAACATGCCAATAAAGCCGATGTGCGCGGTGAGCCAACCGCTCAACGCCAAGCCATAGTCACCACCGAGGCCCGAGCCAAAGAGTTCCCATGCAGTCTTAAAGGTTGCACCAAGCGTAAGCGAGCCCATAAGTAGCACAAGCGCGCAGATAAGGCCAAAGCGATAAAGGCGTAGAGGCTTAAAACGGAATAGTCTCCAGCCGAAAACCGTGATAAAGAGCGGCAAGACAAAGGCGAACAGGCCGAAGCCACAGCCCACCAAGCCATGTGCTACACGTGCACCCATAGGGCCACAGATGTTCATATACTCCACATCGACGCGAGGGTTGGTCTCGTAGATAGCACTAATATCCTCCTTCCAGTAGAAGAGGTATGATATGATTGAGCAGATGAGGAAGATGCCAAATATTACAAGTGCAAATCCTACGATTAGGCGCACATTCTCCCAGCGTGATAGGCTCTCAGCACTACCCGCATCACTCTGCTTACTATTTTTACTCTTTGCCATATATCGTTCTCTATTTATCCATGTTTATAATCGTTTGAGCCTTGTGCTCCAGGCGTTTGCGGTACTCATCGTCTGCAAAGGTAAGATAGCGCATCTCGGGGTCGTTATCCTCCGAAGCCGCGATACCATACCTATCCAAAAGCCACTCCACCCTGCGAGCTACTGCAGCACCCGAGTCGATAACCTCGATGCCCGAGCCCTCCACCACACGCTCGATTATTGGGCGCAGGAATGGGTAGTGCGTACACCCCAATACCAACCTATCTACTCCCCTACCGAGCAGCGGCTCTACGGCCTTGCGCACAAGGTGCTCAGCCTCTGGAGTTTGCTCCATGTCGTTCTCGACAAGCTCTACGAAGCCCTCGCCCACGACCTTCACCACCTCGACATCCGAGGCCCAGCGCTCTGCCGTTGCGAGGAACATATCACTCGAGAGGCTATGCGCCGTTGCCAGGACCGCAATCTTGCGTGTTACGGTAGTGAGGCAAGCGGGTTTAACGGCTGGTTCCAGGCCCACGATGGGCATATCTGGCCAGCACTTGCGCAGTGTCGCCACTGCAGCCGTTGTGGCGGTATTGCACCCCACAACAACCATCTTCACACCCTCCTCCACAAGGCGCTCTACAGCCTCAATGGCGAAGCCCTCAATCTCTGCGCGCGACCTACCGCCATAGGGGCAGTTCTTGCCATCGCCGAGATAGAGCAACGACTCGTGTGGAAGCAAGCGACGTAGCTCGCGCCACACCGAAAGGCCTCCAAAGCCTGAATCATAGACTCCTATGGGTGCGTTATTCATTATCTTACAGTTTGTTAACTATGTGCTCAACAACCTCGTCGTCGCTCATCGCCGTGCAGTCCACGGTGATATGCGCCTGGTTGTAGTACTTCTCGCGCTCACCCATCTGCTGGTGCATGAACGCCAAGAGCTCCTCATCGCTCTTACCCCTAAACATAGGGCGTTTCTCCCTGCCGTATGCCGAGAGGCGCGAGAGTATCTGCTCGGGCGTGCGACGCAAGTATATTGTAACTCCCGAGCGGAGCATCCACTCCATATTGTCACGCCATGTGGGCAGGCCACCGCCCGTAGCGATTACGAGGTCCATGCACTCGTTTGCCAAGCCCTCAACAGCCCTACGCTCGGCGATGCGGAAGTACTCCTCGCCCTCGTAGTGGAAGATGTCGGCAATGGGAGCACCCACTTGCTGCTCTACGACATTGTCCGTATCGACAAAGCGCAAGCCCATGCGGCGTGCAAGGCGCTTACCCAATGAGCTCTTACCCGAGCCAGCATATCCCACCAAGAAGAGTATCATAATCCTCTATTTTAGAATAAGTTAAGTTGCGAAGCACCAAGTATCTCAGTCTCCTCGGCACGTTCGTTATAATCGACATTTGGGTCAGCGCTTATCTCCTCGCCCACGATGTCATCCATGTCGATAGCCTCATCCTCGCCTATCTCCTCATCCATGAGTGGCTCATCCATTGGCTCCTCATCCTCCAACTCTGGCTCCTCGGGCTCGATGAAACGAAGCGTAGCAACCTCATATGTTGTGAGGCGCTTACCCTTAGCACGGTGGCTCTTCACGGCGATAAACTCATCTACATCGACCATCTCCACGGGGCGCTGCTCATGCTGACCACCAAACGTAATCTCGAGCTGAGCACCCTTGCGGTAGGTGATAGCCTCAAAGCGCATAGGAGCACCCTCCTCCAAGAAGAACTGCGTCTTGTCGCCCTCCTCGAGCTGGAAACGCTTCATGTAGTAGTAGTTCTGCTCGCCGTCGTAGTAGCATACCGAATATACCCTATCAGCGATATAGCGCTCAACGCGGATGGTGTCGTCGGGGAAGTGCTGCTGCACATCGAAGCCCGTGATGTAGTACTGGTTCTTCGCTGTCCAAACGACAATCTTATCATCGCCCTTGAACTCGCCCAGAAGCATACCACGACCATCGGTATTGAGGCGGCGAACATCCTCGTCATACCAGATGTTCTGGCCACCAAGCGTAGAGGCGCAGCGCTCCTTAAGCACAATCTTGTTGATTGGGTAGCGCGTAACGAGGTTACCCACACTCTGACGGCCCTTGATTGCGAGGGTCGAGAGGTCGAGGTCGATAATGCACTTCTTCAAACGCGCACGTGGACGGAGGTATAGCTTCAATATCTCGGCCTCGCCGTTGGGGTTAACAGAGAGATAGAGCAACTCACTCTTTGCTGTTCCCTTTGTGAGGTCGTACTCTTTATCGCGCGTAACGGACTTAATGGCACAGCGCTTCATCATGATAGCGCCACCACGGCCATCGCGGTAGAGCATATTGTAAATCGTGCGCTCGTCGTTGCGCTTATATATACCTATATAATATATACCCTTATCGAAGAAGGCCTTTTCGCTAATCTTCGTAATCTTATATCGGCCATCCTTGAGGATGATGATAACGTCGTCGAGATTCGAGCAGTCGCAGACAAACTCCGAGTCCTTCATGCTCTTACCAAAGCCGAAGAAACCCTCTGCCCTATCGACATAGAGCTTAGCATTCGACGATGCCACCTTCCACGCCTCGATGGTGTCGAACTCGCGAATCTCGGTGCGGCGCTCCTTGCCCTCGGCATACTTACTCTTGATGCGCTCGAAGTAGGCAACAGCGTAGTCGGTGAGGTGATCGAGATCGTGCTTCGTCTGCTTTATATCCTTCTCAATCTGCTTTATCTCGTTGTCAGCCTTCTCGCTGTCGTAGCGCGAGATACGAATGAACTTCAACTCCGTAAGGCGCTGCACATCCTCCATCGTAACCTCTCGGCGCAACTTCGACTTAAATGGCTCGAGCCCCTTATCCACAGCCTCGTATGCCGCCTCGCGTGTGCGACAACCCTCGATGAGCTGGTAGAGCTTGTTCTCGATGAAGATGCGCTCCAACGATGCGGCATGCCATGCCTCGTTCAACTCGTCGAGCTTGATCTGAAGCTCCTGACCAAGGAGTGCCTTGGTGTGGTCTGTCGAGTAGCGCAAGATGTCGCTAACACCCATAAATACGGGCTTGTTATCGACAATCACGCAGGCATTTGGCGAGATAGATACCTCGCAGTCGGTGAAGGCGTAGAGTGCGTCGATGGTCTTGTCCGAAGACTCGTCCGCCGCAACTTGGATGACAATCTCGACCTTCTCGGCAGTGTTGTCATCAACCTTCTTAATCTTAATCTTACCCTTATCGTTGGCCTTGATGATAGACTCCTTAATCGACTCCGAGGTTGTGCCATAGGGTATCTCGGTGATAGCCAACGTGCGCTTATCAATCTTCGAGATGCGGGCACGCACCCTGACAGAGCCACCACGCAAGCCATCGTTATAGTTGCTTGCATCCATGATACCTCCCGTCTGGAAGTCGGGAACGAGCATAAACTCCTCGCCACGCAAGTAGGCAATAGAGGCGTTGATAAGCTCCACAAAGTTGTGCGGCAAAATCTTCGACGCCAAACCTACAGCGATACCATCAGCACCCTGCGCCAAGAGCAGCGGGAACTTGATAGGTAGCGTCACGGGCTCCTCCTTACGACCATCGTAGGCCAGCATCCACTCCGTGGTCTTTTTGTTGTACACCACATCGAGGGCGAACTTCGACAGACGCGCCTCGATATATCGCGCCGCCGCAGCCTCATCTCCCGTGAGGATGTTACCCCAGTTACCCTGCATATCGATGAGCAAGCCCTTCTGTCCGAGCTGCACCAACGCATCCTTGATTGAGGCATCGCCATGGGGGTGGTACTGCATAGCCTGACCCACGACATTTGCCACCTTATTGTAGCGGCCATCCTCAACGCACTTCATGGCGTGAAGGATACGGCGCTGCACGGGCTTGAGGCCATCCTCCAAGTGGGGCACGGCACGCTCCAGGATAACATACGAGGCGTAGTCCAAAAACCAATTCTTGTACATGCCCGAGAGGCGGTGTACACCATCATCCGCCGAGGTCAATGCACCATACTTACCCTTGGGGGCATCCACAGTCTCATCAGTCTCGACAGCCTCAACGACGCTCTCTGCACCTTCGATTATATCTTTTGTCTCCTCCATTAGTTAAGCATTTTTAGGTTTTCAACAATATCCTCCTCCACGCGTAGGTTACCCACGATGAAGTCCTTGCGGTCGGGCGTATTCTTGCCCATGTAGAAGTCCAGAAGGTCCTGAATGGGGTCCTCCTTCGTGATGCGCACCTTATCCAGACGCATGCCCTCGCCGATGAACTCCTTGAACTCGGCAGCCGAAATCTCACCAAGACCCTTGAAGCGCGTAATCTCGGCCTGTGCGCCACACTTCTTAATTGCCGCAACGCGCTCATCGTCCGTATAGCAGTAGTGCGTCTCCTTCTTGTTACGCACACGGAACAGTGGCGTCTGCAAGATGTAGAGGTGGCCACGACGAATGACATCGGGGAAGAACTGCAAGAAGAACGAGGTAAGCAGCAAGCGTATGTGCATGCCATCGACATCGGCATCCGTAGCGATGATAACCCTCTTGTAGCGCAAGTTATCCATATCCTCCTCGATGTTGAGTGCCGCCTGCAAGAGGTTGAACTCCTCATTTTCGTAGACTACCTTCTTCGTGAGGCCGTAGCAGTTGAGTGGCTTACCACGCAACGAGAAGACGGCCTGTGTGCGAGGGTCGCGGCTCGAGGTGATAGAACCCGACGCAGAGTTACCCTCGGTGATAAATATCATTGTCTCTTCCGCCAACTCGTGCTTGTCGGTATAGTGTATCTTGCAGTCGCGCAGCTTCTTATTGTTTAGCGACACCTTCTTGGCAGCCTCGCGCGCCTTCTTCTGCACGCCCGAAATCGCCTTACGCTCCTTCTCATTCTCGACAATCTTCTTTTGCAGAATCTGCGCAGTCTCGGGGTGCTTATGCAGGTAGTTGTCGAGGTGTGTAGCGAGGAAGTCGCCTACGAACTGACGCATCGTAACGCCCGCCTCCTTATCCTTTGAGCCGAGCTTGGTCTTTGTCTGCGACTCGAAGATGGGGTCGTTGATGCGCACCGACACCGCAGCGATGATTGATGTGCGGATGTCCGAGGGGTCGTAGTCCTTATGATAAAACTCCTTGATGGTCTTTGCCACAGCCTCGCGTAGTGCCGCCTGATGAGTACCGCCCTGAGGGGTGTACTGACCATTGACGAAGGAGTAGTACGACTCACCATAGCCATTGCCGTGGGTGATAACCACCTCGATATCCTCATCCGAGAGGTGGACGGGGGCATACAAGGGCTCGCTCGAGAGGTTGTCGTTGACCAAGTCCAAGAGTCCATTCTTAGAGATATATGGCTTGCCATTGAGCACAACCGTAAGGCCGAGGTTGAGGTAGGTGTAGTTCTTGACCATCTGCTCGACATACTCAAGGTTGTAGGCGTAGTCGCCAAACACCTCGCGATCGACAACAAACTCCACGTACGTGCCGTTAGCCTCCGTTACACCACTCTCGGTGCGGTCAGTAAGTTCCAGGCCCTGTGAGAACGACACGGTACGTGCCTCGCCATTACGCACTGAGCGGGCGAGGAAGTGGCTCGAGAGCATGTTCACGGCCTTGACACCGACACCATTCAAACCTACGGTCTTTTTGAAGGCATCGCCGCCATACTTACCACCCGTATTCATCTTGCTCACCGCATCGGCGAGAGCCTCGAGTGGAATACCACGGCCATAGTCGCGTACCGAGACCTTATCACCCTCAACGGTAATCTCGATGCGCTTACCCGCACCCATGATAAACTCATCGATGGAGTTATCCACAACCTCCTTGATAAGCACATAAATACCGTCGTCGCTCTGCGTGCCATCGCCGAGCTTGCCGATGTACATACCTGGGCGTAGGCGTATATGTTCGCGTGGCGTGAGCGTTACAATCGCATCTTTGCCATACGCGGCTGTTGATGTATTCTGTTCTGCCATATATCTGTCTCTTCTCTTATTTCTGCTTCTTGTTAGCGCGTATTTCGGCCAAAGTGTTTACCATGTCGGTGTGGACATCTGCCATCACCTCCTTAATTGTGCGCTCCTCGAGCTCCTCCGCCGAGATGGGCTTAAGCACCTGAATGGTGATGCGGTTGCGCCAGTTCAACCATGGGCCCTTGCGCGTCATTGATGTTGTGCCATCGAGCACAACGGGAAGGATGGGAACGCCCGCCTCCTTAGCAAGGATGAAGGCACCAGCCTTGAAGTTACCCATCTCGCCATTGCTTGAGCGTGTACCCTCGGGGAAGATAGCCACCGAAGCGCCCTTCTTCAACCACTTGAGACCCTGCTCGTGAACAAAGCGCATAGCCTCCTTTGGGTTTGAGCGGTTGATGACAATATCGCCGTGCATGAACAACAAGCGACCTACGAGGGGAATCTTATATACCTCGCGCTTCGATACCCACTTAAAGATGAGGGGCAATACATAGGGCGACATGATGTCCATCATCGAGTTATGGTTCAGCACCATGACATAGGGCTGCTTGGGGTCGATATTCTCCTTGCCGATAACATCGCGACCCATGCGTGGGGGTAGGCCGAATGTAACGTCGGTAATCCACTTGCTGATGGTGTGCACTACAACGCGGCGCTTATCGAAGGGGTAACAGAGTACGAAGGCCACCCACGACAGGGTATAAAGCACGATTGCCACAACTGCTACGGTGATGTAATAGAGTAAACTTAACATAATAGACTTTGTTTTTACAGGGCTATTTTTTCAATTTGGCAAAGATAGAGATTTTTTTGCGGATATACAAAGTATATCACAAGAAAAAGTTTTCAACAATTTTAGACAACGCGGCAACCCTTTCATCCGAAATTGCTCATTACTAACTACAAACAAAAAGCACCCCTCGCGGAGTGCTTCATGTGTTGTTATATCGCCCAAGGACTACTTCTTCAAGAAGCAGGTCTTCAAGACGATGCTGCTGCCATCGATTTTGCAGTCCACCTCCTCGGGGTTCTCCGTAAGGCGGATGCTCTTAACCTTCGTGCCACGCTTGATGACCATCGATGAGCCCTTAACCTTAAGGTCCTTGATAACGGTCACAGCGTCGCCATCCATAAGCTCTGCGCCATTGCTGTCGCGTGCCACATTATCTGCGGGTGCTGCCTCCTCGCCTGCGTGGAACTCGTGGCCACAATCGGGGCATACGTTAAGTGAACCATCGAAATAGGTGTTCTCGCCACCACATACGGGGCAATTTGGTGTCTCCATAGTTTTTCTCGTTTTAGAATTTACGGCAAAGGTAGCAAAAATTTCGACAACGGCAAACCCGTCCTACTGCTCCACCCTAACCTCTATGCTGAGGCCGATGTGCGAGAGTCGCTCCTTGAGTTTTGGGAGCTCCTCGTCCATAAACTTCTTGCGCTCGAGCTGCTTTATGTGGTCCTGTGCGCCCACGGCCACAAAGAAACCGACACCACGACGGTTGTAGATGATGCCGTCGGCCTCCAAGCGCTCATAGCTGCGCATGACAGTATTGGGGTTTACACCCACCGTTGCCGCCATCTCGCGCACCGATATTATGCGCTCATCCTCGCGCCATTCGCCCGAGAGAATGCGCATCGTTATATGGTCGTATATCTGTCGCCAAATAGGCTTCTCTTCACTGAACTGCATAGGCTAACTCTTTGATTACCATTTAACCTGACGCTTGCGCAACACAACATAGCAGAGGGTATATATCGCTACGGGAATCAAGCAGAAGAGCGTCTTAAGGGTGTACTCTATAGCATCCATCTCCGCGTCGGTAGGATTAAACGACCAGTCGAACTCTACATTATCCGACAACCACTGCATGCCCAAGACAAAGAGCACAAGGAGTGTCTGCGAGCCGAAGAAGGCAATCATATATGCGAGGATTAGGCTGCGGCGGGCAAGCAGGTTGATAAGCAGTGCCGTAGAGCAGCCAATCTGTATAAGGACATAGACTGGCCAATCCAAAAGTGTATCTTCGGCCAACTGCGAGTATGCCTCACCGAAACTTATTGACGCCTTATTAAATACTGACACAATGCCCAGAGTCACTGCCGCCACAAAAGCAAAGAGCACTGGATATGCCACGGCAAGGTTAAAGACGTTGAACACATGGCGCTCGGCAGCCGTTACGGGTAGCACGCCATCCATAATCTTTGTGCCTCGGCCACGCATGGTGCGTGTTGTTGTCACTGCCATCGCCACGCCCGCAAAGATATAGATAGGTATAAGCATCTCCTTTGCCGTATAGAGGTCTTTGCCGAGTATGCCAAAGAGCGTGGGTAGGGCTATCATAGCCAGGATAAAACTAAGGTAGTGGAAGCGTGTTACGCTATAGTGGTAGCGGGCGTAGTGCGCCACGCGAGATATCGAAAAGCTCTTCATAGGTCTAACGGTTAAAAAGGTTGTTAATAGCCTTGCGGTCGGCAGTCACGGCGTTGAACAGGAGCTCGATGTTGAGCTGCGTATCCTCGCCCGCGCGGTTCTCCATCACCGCCATCTCGCCAGCGATGGTCATCTCCTTATAGAGCACACTATCGTTCTCTTCAGCACGGCCGAACTTCAGTTTGTTACATATCTCGGTTGTTGTAGCAGCGAGCGCCACGCCCTCGTTGTCGAGGATTACGATGTTGTCCAGAAGCGACTCCACATCTGCCACCTGGTGTGTAGAGATTACCACCATGCGCTCCTCATCGACATACGAGGCGAGCAAGCGGCGGAAGATAGACTTCGAGGGGATATCGAGGCCATTTGTAGGCTCATCCATAAGCAACATGCGCACATTGCAGGCAAGGGCAAAGGCGATGTAGGCCTTCTTGCGCTGACCCATGGACATGCTGTGGAGCTTATCCTCGGTATTCACCTTAAGCTCCTCGGCATAGCGGCGCATAGAGCCATGGTCGAAGCGGGGATAGAAGGGCTTCATCATCGCTGCGTAGCGCTCCAACGAGAGATTGGGCAAGTCAAACTCCTCGGGTATAATCATCAGCTCCGAGAACATCTGTGGCTGGCGCGTCATGGGGTCGATGCCATCGACACGCACCTCACCGCTACCCGGGCGCATGATGCCGCAGATGAGCTTTAGGAGTGTAGTCTTACCGATGCCATTGCAGCCCAAGAGGCCGTGGATGTGACCCTCGCCAAGTTCGAGGGTGATGTCGTTCAGCACCTTGCGTCGCGCCTTGTAGCCAAACGTTAGCTTCTCTGTCTTTATCATAATTCCTATCGTTTTATAGGTTGTTAACTGCACTTTTATTGTGTATTACATTACTAATACACTGCAAAGGTAATGATAATTTTTATATCACCAAATTTTCTGACGATTAATTTTCTGTTTTCGCCTAAAAAAGTGGCTTTAATATAATATAACATAGGTATATAAAATATCCTAAAAATAGTTTGCAAATAATTTGGAGGATTGAAAAATAGAGGGTATATTTGCAGTGTATTAGTTTAATAGTACACTACAAACATTTCGATTAGTTACACAACCTTTGTAACAAAATCGCTCGGAAAGCGTTATATAAGAAAATTCACCTCGCACCGCAAAAAAGATGGTGAAAAATTTGCAAGGGGGGGGGAAATGTTAACTTTGCAAACAGAAACAGATATTAAGCGAATATAAACTTAAAAGTAAGATATTATGAGGCGTTCAGCAACTACAATTCTCATGGCACTAATGGTGCTATTCACCGCATTCACGGCTTCAGCGCAGCGACTCTCGGTTAGCGGTCGCGTAGTAGATAGCCAGGCGCAGCCCATAACCTACGCATCGGTGGCACTCACCCAGAACGATAAGCTCATTACGGGATGCACCTCGGACATCGATGGTAAGTTCAGCTTTGAGGCCAACGCTGGCAACTACGAGTTGGTCATAAGCTTCATCGGCTACGAGTACTACAAACAGACCCTCGCCCTCACCGAGAGCGTCAACCTCGGCGATATAAACCTCACCGAGAGCAGCGAGCAGATTGAGGAGGTGGTGGTGACATCGCAGCTTATACGTCGCGAGGCAGACCGCTTCGTGGTGGATGTAGCCAACTCACCCCTCGCCATGGGTAAGGATGGCGAGGAGCTTCTAAAAAGCTCGCCAGGTGTGTGGATTCAGGACGACAAGATCTCGATTAACGGCTCGTCAGGCTCGAAAATATACCTCAACGACCGCGAAGTAAAACTCGATGATGCACAGCTCATCGCCTACCTACGCTCGTTGAGCGCCAACGACATACAGCGCATCGAGGTTATTCCACAGTCGGGAGCAGACTACGACGCAGCATCGTCGGGTGGCATCATCAAGATTACGACCAAGAAGCGCCTCGACGCAGGACTTATGGGCTCGGCATCGCTCGTAGCACAGGGCACAAAGGGCATGTATAACATCATGCCTTCGGTATCGCTCAACTACAACCGTGGCAAGGTAAATGCCTACGGTCGTGCATGGCTCGGTGCGCAGGGCAACAACTATATATCTACGGAGCACACCGACTACACAACAGGTAGCGTCATCGATGCAGCATCCGACATGGATGATAACTCACAATGGGGCGGTGCAAACGTGGGTGTTGTCTATGACATCAACGACAAGCACTCGTTGGGTGCAGAGGTGCAATATAACTACTACGGCAGTAGCAGCATAAACAACACGTGGACCGAACACACCATGGCAGACATCACAACACGCACAGATGGTCGATACAAGAGCCGAGACGACAACCACATGACAACAGCGACGCTGAACTACATATACAAGCTCGACGACATGGGCTCGACGCTAAAGTTTATCGGCGACTACACCTACTCAAACTCTCCCGACCGCAATAACTATTTCGACCGCGAGATAGACCCCATAACACTCCTCCAGCGCGACTCTACATATCGCGATAACTCGTTGAGCCTCTACCAGCTTGGAACTGCAACCATTGCCTTGGAGAAGGTGCTCTCGCCAAAGGCAACACTCAAAGCGGGCGTTAAGTACACCTACAACAACAACTCCAACACTGCCGACAATGAGTACCTCAAGGCAGAGGCATGGATGCCCAACACCGACAAGAGCTACGACATAGGCTACACCGAGAACATCGGCGCAGCATATGTCATCGCCTCAGCGAAGCTCGGTCGTGTGAGCCTCGTGGGAGGTCTGCGTGGCGAGTACACCAACTTCCGCGATAAGGCTGGTGCTATCGCTCAAAACTACTTCGACCTCTTCCCCAATGCCAATGTATCGTTCGCCCTCACAAAGGACTACGCCTACTCACTTATAGCTCAATACGCACGCACCATCAGCCGACCCTCGTTCTGGGCACTATCACCCAACGAGACAAAGATTTCGGAGTATATGATACAGCGTGGCAACCCCAACCTTAAGCCCTCGTACGATAACTCCGTATCGGTAACGGCGGTGCTTAAGTATAAGTACACCATCACGCTTGGCGTGAAGATTACCGAGAACGCCATACAGCAGGCTACGATAGTTGATGCGGATAACCCCGAGCTGCTTATCTTGCAGACTATCAACTACCCCACGCTCAACAGCTACTTTGCATCCGTAAACCTACCATTCCAGTTTACGAAGTGGTGGCAGGCGAATATCAACCTCATGGGCATGTATATGGGTCAGCGCATCTACCCCGACGAGCCTATACGTCGCAACTTCATGGGCTTTGCCAATGCGCAGATGACCTTCACGCTCCCCAAGGAGTTTTATATCGAGCTTAGCGGCAGATATATGCACGGCCTTGTGGCGGGTAACACCAAGTTGGCAGATATGGGCAACATGAATATCAGCGTCAAGAAGCGCCTCTTGGATAACAAATTGACCTTGAAGCTCGGCATCGACAACCTCATTCCACAGACGCAGGATATAACCATCGAGGAGGCATCGTTCAAGCGCGTGATGAATGTTGATCAACCCTGGATGCGCCCCATGGTAAACTTCTCCATATCGTATAACTTCAACACTGGTAAGCAGTTCCGCGCCAAGAGCGTAGAGAGTGGCTCAGCCGAGGACCGTGGCCGTATCGGCAGCGGAGGCGGCAGCAACTAAGAATAGTAAACTCAGCGATAAGCATAGATAATTTGCATCACACTTGATGAAATCATGCAGATAGGAGACATAAGGGAGCCATCCTTTATGTCTCTTTTCTCGTTTATAGCTCTTTTCTTCCCTCAAAAAGGTATAATCACAAGAATTTTTGCTATCTTTGTATAATTATATAGTCACGACAATGAGAGTCTCGCTGTTTCAACATATTATATCTATGTTCCCCCCAGAGGTGGCACACAACATACGCATGCGTCTGATGCGCGCTGTGGGCATGATGCCCATGGGTCGCTTGTGGCTTAAAAGACTCTATGCCCCCAAGCACAATGATCCCCAAACACAGGTATTCGGACTACCCTTCCGCAACCCCATAGGTGTAGCTGCGGGCTTCGACCCCGACGGTGACAACCTCCAAAACCTCGGAGCCATGGGCTTCGGATTTGTGGAGATAGGCTCCGTGATGCCCCGCCGCAACCCTGGCACACCTCGTCCACGCCTCAAGCGCATCGCAAAGAAGAGCCTCATAGATAGAAGTGGCTACCCAAGCCTCGGTCTCGAGCACGCACTAAGCAAGGTGCGCAAGCGTCGCAAGCACACCAAGAGCCTTATCATAGGTTGCAACATCTCGAAGATGACGGCTACGCATCCCGAGGACATCACCAAGGAGTACCTCCGCGTATTCCGCAATATGTATCAGTACGTTGACTTCTTCGTGATTAACATAGCGTGCAACACCTCATCTAAGACCTACGAGCCCCGCACGGCAGAGGAGGTACGCGCAATTATAGATCCCCTATTTGAGTTCCGCCGCGGTCAGCTCGACTACCGCCCCGTGCTACTCAAAGTATCACCCGACCTTACGCGTGAGGAGCTCGACGCTATAATCGACATCCTTATCGAGACACCACTCGACGGCATAGAGGCCGTTAGTGGCTCAAGCGCCATGGCCAAGGAGCAGGGATGCACAACGGGAGGTGCCGTAACAGGTGCTATGCTCACCGAGAAGGCCATAGAGACCGTGCGCTACATAGCCCAGAAGACCGAGCACAACTACCCCATTATCGGCTCGGGAGGCATGATGCAGCCCGAGGATGTTAAGCGTATGTTGGAGGCGGGAGCATCGCTCGTAGCACTCAACACCGGCCTACGCACAAATGGCATGCGCCTACTCAAGGCCGCAGCAAAAGGAGTTACAAAAGAGACTAAAACAGCGTAATGAAAGCAACGATAATAACCATAGGTGACGAGATACTCATCGGCCAGATTGTCGATACGAACAGCGCCTCAATCTCGCGCAAGCTCAACGCCGCAGGCATCACAATAGCCACGAAACTCTCCATAGGAGATACGCGCGAGGCCATCGTCGAGGCTGTGGAGCGAGCAATGACAGAGTGCGACGTGACAATCATCACGGGAGGCCTCGGCCCCACGAAGGATGACATCACCAAGCACACCCTTGCAGCCATCTTCAACTCGGAGCTTGTGTATAACGAGACCGAGGGCGAGCATGTGCGCACGCTCCTCGAGCGCCGAGGAATAGCCTTCACCGACCTTAACCGCGGTCAGGCGATGCTCCCCGCGTGCTGCACCGTGCTACACAACGCCCATGGCACAGCGCCAGGCATGTGGTTCTACACCCCCAATGGCGGTGTGGTAGTATCGCTACCTGGCGTACCATTCGAGATGGAGCACCTTATGGATGACGAGGTTATACCACGCCTTAAGGCACGCTACGCCCTTAAATCTATCGTGCACCGCACGCTCATCACGCGCGGCATACCCGAGTCTATCCTCGCAGAGCGCATAGCAGCATGGGAGGATGCACTACCTAAGCACCTACACCTCGCCTACCTCCCCGCGCCCAACGTGGTGCGCCTACGCCTCTCGGCATACGACGTCGAAGGTGAGGCGACAGAGAGCGAGATAACAGCGCAGTTCGACACCCTACGCACCATCATCGGCGACAACATCGTGGGCTATGAAGGTAGCACCCTCGAGGCGCAGATACACGACATACTCATCTCACGTGGCGAAACCCTTGCCGTAGCCGAAAGCTGCACAGGAGGTACCATAGCCTCGAAGTTCACAGCCATGGCGGGAGCCTCGGCATACTTCATGGCGGGCGTGGTGAGCTACTCGAACGCCGCGAAGCACGACATAATCTACGTGAGCAACGAGAGCCTCGAAGCATATGGCGCTGTGAGCGAGCAGGTGGCACGCGAGATGGCAGAGGGCGTGCGCCGCGCAGCACATGCCGACTATGCCATAGCGACAACGGGCATCGCAGGCCCCAGTGGCGGCAGCGAGGCAAAGCCCGTAGGCACTGTGTGGATGGCCGTGGCTACACCCACAAAGACCATAGCCGTGATGCGCAACTGTGGCACCGACCGCAGTCAGATCATAAGCCGCGCCTCGGCATACGCCATCGAGATGCTATACAACGAACTTAAGACGCTAACACACTAACAATAAGAAACAAACTACTATAACCATGATACGTTCTATCCTAGACACTGACCTTTACAAGTTTACGACATCCTACGCCTACTTCAAGCTATACCCACAGGCGATAGGTACGTTTACCTTCAACGACCGCGCAAAGACGCAGTTCGACGACGACTTCCTCGAGGACCTCAAGGCAGAGCTCAAGGCCTTGGAGCGCATAGCACTCTCGGAGGATGAGTTCCAGTATATGATTCATAACTGTAAGTACATCCCCCAGAACTACTTCGAGTGGCTCAAGGGTTTCCACTTCGATGCGTCGAAGATTAATGTGTATCTCGACGAGGAGCGCCACCTCCAGATCAACGTTACGGACTACATGTACAAGGTTACGCTCTACGAGATTCCTATCCTTGCAACCGTATCGGAGCTCTTCCACCTACGCAACAGCTACGACGCTGAGGCTATGATTGAGCGCCTGGAGAAGAAGGAGCAGATAGCACGTGAGAACAACATCATCTTCTCGGACTTCGGCACACGCCGCCGCTTCTCATACGACGTGCAACGCATGGTTGTTAAGCACCTAAAGAACAACCCCTGCGGTTGCACAGGCACCTCTAACTGCCACCTCGCTATGGAGTTGGATATGAAGATGATAGGCACATATCCCCACGAGTTGCCCATGTTCATCGCAGCGGTGAATGGTGGACCTCGAAATGCCAACTACCTTACCATGGAGGACTGGGTAAAGGTTTACGACGGATACCTCGGCACAGCCCTCACTGATAGCTTTGGCTCGGAGGTATTCTTCAACAATTTCTCAAAGAAGCACGCCAGCCTCTTCGACGGTGTGCGCCACGACTCTGGCGACCCAATCGCCTTTATCGACATGGCTATCAACCGCTATAAGGAGCTAGGCATCGACCCCATGACCAAGTCTATCGTCTTTAGCGACTCGCTCAACTTCGAGAAGTGTGTGCAGATTAAGAATGCGTGCGAGGGCCGCATCAAGTGTATGTTCGGCATCGGCACAAACCTCACGTGCGACACAGGCCACGCATCGTGCAACATCGTGATGAAGCTATCATCATGCCAGATCAACGCGCGCAAGCCTAAGGAGTTGTGCGTTAAGCTCTCGGATGTCGAGGGTAAGGAGATGGGTGACCCCCAGGAGGTTGCTGTATATCGTTACTTGTTGCGTAACCAGGGTAACAAATAGCAAAAAAAAGCAAAAAACTTACTATTTTGAGCACTCCAGGTTTGCTATATTAAAATTTTTATGTATCTTTGTGCGCTTTTGTGCCACGGTGGCATGAAAGATAAAAATAAAGTACAATGAAAGTTTGTGAAATCACTGGTAAGGTAGCGATGGTGGGTAACAACGTTTCTCACTCGCACATCCGCACCAAGCGTAAGTTCTCTCCAAACTTGAGAACAAAGCGTTTTTGGTCAGAGGAGGAGGGCCGTTGGATCACTTTGAAGGTTTCAGCAGCCGGCATCAAAACAATTAACAAGAAGGGTCTTGCAGTAGCACTCCGTGAGGCAAAGGCCGCAAAGAAGGTTTACTAAAAAAGAGTAACAGAAAATGGCAAAGAAAGGTAACAGAGTGCAGGTGATCCTCGAGTGCACCGAGCAGAAGGAGAGCGGCGTTGCAGGTATGTCACGCTACATCACCACAAAGAACAAGAAGAATACTCCCGACCGTTTGGAGCGTAAGAAGTACAATCCTTACTTGAAGCGAGTAACACTTCACCGTGAGATTAAGTAATTTTAACATCTAGGTAAAGTATGGCAAAGAAAGTAGTTGCAACCCTCAAAACGGGTAATGCAAAGAAGTACACAAAGTGCATCAAGATGGTTAAGTCAGAGAAGACTGGTGCTTACGTTTTCCAGACACAGAACATCTTGGAGGATGAGGAGATCAAGGCATTCTTCGCACAGAAATAATTTTGGATTAGCTTCCCTCGGGAACTAATACTAAAGGCGGCTTTCGAGCCGCCTTTGGTGTCTATATAAGGTAAAGGTAGTGGCAATAAGTAATTATCTCGGCAAAAAAAATGCGGATGGGCTGTACTTAAGCGTACTGCTCATTCGCATTTATTTTTGTTAGCGGCAGTAGATGCTGCCTTATCGTGGAAAATTAGAAGTATTTGATGTCTTTGTCTTCAATCGCTGAAATCAAGTTGTTCGCTGCTGACGATGCACCAATGCGGAAGAGATCAGTTGTGAGCCACTCCTCGCCAAGAACCTCCTCAACGATTGAGTAGTAGAGCGCGGCATCCTCGGGAGTCTTTACACCACCTGCGGCCTTGAAACCCACCTTGCGGCCTGTGAGGTTGTAGTAATCCTTAATTGCGTGACACATCACGAATGCTGCCTCGGGAGTCGCTGCTACGTCAATCTTACCGGTAGAGGTCTTTATGAAGTCTGCGCCTGCGAACATAGAGATGAGTGATGCGCGACGGATAAGCTCGGGAGTCTTGAGCGCGCCCGACTCTATGATTACCTTGAGGACTACATCCTTAGCCTCCTCACGGAGAAGTTCCACCTCGCTTGCTGCCTCAGCCTCGTGACCCGAGAGCATCATGCCTGGGTTAAGGACGATGTCGATCTCGTCTGCGCCATTCTCGATTGCCATAGCCACCTCGAGGGCCTTAACCTCTACGAAGCTTTGCGATGCGGGGAAGGCACCAGCAACGCTTGTTATGCGCATGGGCGTGCCGTCGATCTCGAGGCCCACAGTCTCGACAAATGAGGGATAGACGCAGATAGATGCCACGTTAGGGATGTGAGGGTACTTCTCGTAGAAGTCAACCGCCTTGCGCACGAAGGCCTGCACAGACTCTACAGAGTCGGTACATGAGAGCGTTGTGAGGTCTATTGCCGAGTAGCAGAACTTATAGACATCGACATTGCCATTGCGGTTTGCTGCCATCTTGATTTTGGCAACCTCCTTCGCCACCTGTGCATCGGTGTGCGCGGGTGCATATTTCTCTAATTCCTTAACGTAGTCCATAGTACAACCAATATCTCATTCTTTGTAATCACAAATGTACTATTTTTTTTTGAAACAAACACTATTCCGCGCTACTTTTTTTTTTAGGGGTGCGTATATAAAAGAACTGCCCCACCATGTGGCGGGGCAGTCGTTATAGTGTTCGTGCTAACGAATTAGCGAAGAACAACTGATGACTTGAGAGTTGTAGGGTTGAAGTTCATAACGTCAACGCTTGTAGCCTGAGCTGCAGCAGTAGACTTTGTCCAAGTCATGTCACCTGTACGGTAAACACCAGGGAATTCCTTGATTCCGAGGAAGTAGAGACCACCATTAGCAGCTACGCCGAATATGTCAGAGCAGTAGCATACAGTAGGTGCTGGTGTACCATCCTGGTAGTAGAGGTTAAACTTATTAGTAGATGTAGCCTTGTCACCATTCATAGTAACGACATTAGAAGGATAAGCTTGCGTTGAGAAATCCACATCGCTACCGTCAATAGAGAACCAACCAACCCAGTAGTAGTAAAATACGTTACCATCCTGAGCCTGACCATCGCCAAGGTATGTACCATTCAAGATATAGAGTTCGTCACCATCAACAGAACCGTATGTAACATATCCGAGACCGAGTACGCTCCAACCATCGATAACAACCTCGTTAGGATCGTTAGGGCTTGTAGTGATGTTTACAGTGAAAGTATCTGCGCCATCAACTACAGTACCAGTAGCTGTCTGGTCAAGAGAGTACTTCTGAGTAGATTTAACCTCCCAAGTACCTACCCATGCCAAAGCAGCGTCGCTTGGCTCTGCTGCCTCAGTTGTGAACTTCTCAATAGTGAAGTACTCAACATCTTTCTTATTTGTTACAAGAATGCACAAAGCATAAGTAGTATCACCAGCAAAAGGACCAAATATAGCGCTATAACCCTTGTCTGAGTTTATGTCAGCAACGATCTCAGTATCCACTTCAAGCGCATCCTTGATTACATCATCAGTTACACCCTCCAAGCTTGCAGCAGGATAGAAATTATAAGCGATATTTGCGACATCAGTACCCTTCATAGTTACTACAGCAGCGTTGTAAGGGCCATAACCCTCATCCTCATTCAACTCAGCAAGCTCAATAGAAACCTCGAACCAGTTAGCAGAAGTAGCACCAGTCAATGTTACAACAACCTGGCCGAAGTCAGAATCCTTGTAACCCTCGCCAGTAGCCTTTACACGCACTGTGTACTCACCAGCGTTCATGTTCTCGAACTTGTAAGATGTCTCAGCAGTAGTGTAGTTCTTACCCTTGAGGTTCACAGTGTAAGAGTCAGCGTTCTCAATTGCATTCCAAGAGATAACAAAGTAAGTATCACCTACCTCTGCAACCTCAAGAGCAGGAGTCTCGAGCTTAGCACCCTCTGGAGTAGGCTTGTTACCGGGCTCATCTGTTGGCCCCTCTTCACCACAAGCTGCGAAAGAGATAGCAGCTGCAGCGATCATCATCATTGAAAAAAACTTTTTCATAATTGATTGTTAGTTAATATTAAAAAATTAAAAAGTTGTTTCTTGTTTGCTTGTTGCCCACACCGTAACGAACGCTACGCGATGGAGAAATAGTATATTTCGCCACACAAAAGAGTATCATAATGAGTGCAGACACAATTTCACGTTGCGAAGATAATCAAAAAAAACTATATACATGCAAAATGGCTGAAAATTATAGGTATAATCTTCACGAGGCACACATAATAATAGTTGTCGTCGAGGAGATTCTTCACTAAAGTTCAGAATGACATGCCCACACCCCACGCCCACAATTTCTTATTTGAGTGGTAAGGGAAACGCTGATTAGCACCGAGACCCAATTTCTCGTCAGAGTGGGTTAGGCTTGGCCTATCGCAAAAGAAGATCCCCTCGGGATAGTACAAATAGTACAGCCCGAGGGGTCTTACTTTAGTGATGGGTCAAGAATGACCCACTATCACGAGAAATTATTACAACTGGATCTCGTTACCAATGTACTTACGAAGGTTAACATCCTTCTTGCAACGCTCAGCGTAAGATGCATCCTTAGCGATAGCTGACTTGAGCTCTGCAGTTGCAGTAGCCATGTCACCCTGCTTAGTTGCGATTACAGCGCGGAGGTAGTCAGCCTCAGCAGTAGTCTCGTTTGCGATGAACTGCTTAGCAGCTGTGTAGTCAGCGTTCATTGTTGCAGCGATAGCAGCGTTGTAACCCTCGAGCTCAGACTGTGCCTGTGCGTAGTTACCCTCAGCAGCTGCAGCAAGAGCCTTAGCCTCCTTAGATGCGTTTGCTGTGTAAGCCTTAGCAGCCTCAGTGTTGCCATTCATAAGGTTAACGAGTGCGAGGTTGTTGTTGATCTCTGAAGCGTTAGCACCAGCCTTAACAGCCTTTGCGAAAGCCTCAGCAGCCTTTGCACCCTCACCAGCCTCAGCGTATGCTACACCAAGGTTGTTATATGCTACAGCACCACCCTCAGCAACAGCAGCCTCCAAAACAGCGATCTTCTCCTGCTGTGAGAGCTTGCCAGTAGTAGCAACATGGAGCTTCTCCAATACATTGAGCTCGTTGAACTTACCAGCGCGAACCAATGCTACCATCTCGTCGTCAGTCTTACCAGTGATGTCAGAGCTGTTTACGAGCTGTGCACGACGGAGCTGAGGAAGGATCTCCTTCTTCAAGTCACCGAATACCTGTGACATGTTCTTGATCTGCTCCTCACGCTCAGAAGATGAGTCGTAGCTGTTGAGTACAGAGAGGATAAGCTCCTTGTCCTCGATGTCAGAAGCTGCAACGAGCTCCTTGAAGCCCTCCCAGTCCTCACCGTAAGATGCAGCGTCGAGCTCGAGACCCATCTCTGCGAGCAACTTCTCAGCTGCCTTCTTACCAGACTCGCTACGAGCTGCAGAGAGCTTGTCGTTGAACTTCTCAGGACCATCAGGTGAAGCGTAACCGTTAACGTAGATGTTCTGCTTGATGCGATCGTTCTCCTTCTGAGCTGCAGCCTTCTCCTGGAATGCTGTGAGCTCGTCGCTTGACTGAGCCTTCTTAGTCAAACGTGAAGAGTTGATAGCGTACATGTAGCTTGCCTTAGTAACCTCAGTAGTTACGTTCTTGTAGCCAGTAGCCATGTCCTGCATTGCAGAAGCGTAGTTGATGTCACCCTGCAAAGTGTTAACACCCTGAGCGATAGTGAGACCGAAAGCCTTCTTCAAAGCCAAAGCCTCAGCTGTGTCGCC
The DNA here is from genome assembly GCA_045633045.1 of Alistipes sp. Taxonomy (GTDB): domain Bacteria; phylum Bacteroidota; class Bacteroidia; order Bacteroidales; family Rikenellaceae; genus Alistipes. The sequence goes on along the minus strand of JAZQXV010000006.1, from coordinate 8,632 downwards.
AGCAGCCAAGATAGCAGCCTCCTCCTCAGTGGGGATAGCACCAGTATTGAGGTTTACCAAAGTAAACTCCTTGCAATCACCCTTAGGACACTTGATCTCTGCGCGGAGCTGAAGCTCACTGCATGCCATACGCTCGTCGTAGGGGAAAGATACGTGCATAGTGTAAACGCCGCCCTCCTTCTTCTCGATAACAGTGTAGTTGTCATCAACCTTTGAGCCCTGGAAGTACTGAGTAGTACCAGCTACCTCACCACCCTCAAATACGATAACGGGAGTTACCTTAACGACAGCCTTTGCGTTGAAGTACTTCTCGGGGAAAGTAACAGCGATGTCAGCCTCCACAGTACCATTGTTCAACACCAAAACCTCGGGAGTGCAAGTAAGCTGCACATCATCCTGGTTCTTAGCCATCTTCTTGAAACAGTTACAACCTGCAAGTGTCATAACTGCAACTGCGAGCACTGCGCTCACCTTAAAAAGATTCTTCATAAACATTAAAATAGTTAAGTAAATAAAATTATTGGTTTCTCTGTTTGAATATAATCAACGTCGGTGCGCTATACATATTATATATATAGCGCGCTACGACATTAATCTCTATTAGTGACGCTCACGACGTGGGCCGCGCTCACCGCGCTTCTCGCCCTTATCACCCTCGGGGCGTGGCTTACGCTCGCGGGGCTCACGCTCTACCCAACCCTCGGGCTTGGGCAACAACACCTTACGAGAGAGCTTCAACTTACCAGTTTTTTGATCCTTGGCGATGAGCTTAACCTCGATCATATCGCCCTCCTTGAGGCCTGTCTCCTCCATAGTCTCGAAGCGCTTGTAGTCGATCTCAGAGATGTGGAGCAAAGCATCCTTACCGGGGAGGATCTCTACGAAGGCACCGAAGTCAACGATAGAGCGGATCTTACCGTTGTATGTCTCACCAATCTCAGGAACAGCAACGATGCCCTTGATGCGTGCCAAAGCTGCATCCAAAGCCTCCTTATCCTGACCGAAGATGTCAACGATACCCTTCTCGTCAACCTCCGTGATGGTGATAGTTGTGCCAGTAGTCTTCTGGATCTCCTGGATAACCTTACCACCAGGGCCGATAACAGCACCGATGAACTCCTGAGGAATAGAGATCTGAACGATACGAGGTACGAATGGCTTGTAATCCTCACGAGGCTCAGCGATAGTCTCAACCATCTTGTTGAGGATGTGGAGACGACCCTGACGTGCCTGCTCCAAAGCCTTAGCCAACACCTCATATGAGAGGCCATCAACCTTGATATCCATCTGTGTAGCGGTGATACCGTCGCGTGTACCTGTCACCTTAAAGTCCATATCGCCGAGGTGGTCCTCATCGCCCAAGATATCTGACAACACTGCCCAGCGGCCTGTTGCAGAGTCAGAGATAAGACCCATTGCGATACCTGATACGGGCTTACGCAACTTAACACCTGCATCCATAAGTGCCAAAGTACCAGCACATACAGTAGCCATAGATGATGAGCCGTTAGACTCGAGAATATCTGATACTACACGTACTGCGTAGGGGTTCTCCTCGCCCATAGGTACCATAGGCTTCAATGCGCGCCATGCCAAGTGACCGTGACCAATCTCACGACGGCTCAAGCCACGTGCGGGACGTGCCTCGCCAGTTGAGAAGGGAGGGAAGTTGTAGTGCAATACGAACTTCTCAGTACCCTGTACCAAAACCTCATCCTTCTGCTTCTCGTCGAGCTTTGTGCCGAGAGTTACGGTTGTCAACGACTGAGTCTCACCACGTGTAAAGATAGCAGAACCGTGTGCGCAAGGCAAGTAGTCGATCTCGCACCAGATGGGGCGAATCTCGTCGGTGCGACGACCATCGAGACGCTTACCCTCGTCGAGGATCATGTTACGCATAGCCTTCTTCTGAACATCGTCATGGAAGTACTTGTGGATAAGGGGAGCCTTCTCCTCGAGTTCCTCCTCAGTGTAGCGAGCAGCGAACTCTGCCTCCAAAGCGTCGAAGGCCTCAGCGCGCTCGTGCTTCATAGTACCGCTTGTAGCGATAGCGTATGCCTTGTCGTAGAGCTCAGAGATGATAGTCTGGCGGAGCTCCTCGTCGTTAGTCTCGTGGCAGTACTCGCGCTTTACATCCTTGCCAAGCTCCTTCATAAGCTCGATCTGAACAGCACAGTGCTTCTTAATCTCCTCGTGTGCGAACATGATAGCGCCGAGCATAACCTCCTCAGACACCTCGTTCATCTCACCCTCAACCATGAGGATGTTGTCGATAGTACCACCTACCATGATGTCGAGGTCTGCGTTCTTCATAGCCTCGAAACCAGGGTTGATAACGTACTCACCATTGATGCGAGCTACGCGAACCTCAGAGATAGGGCCACCGAAGGGGATGTCTGAAACAGCCAATGCAGCCGAAGCAGCAAGACCTGCCAAAGCATCGGGCTGAATATCTTTCTCTGCCGAGATAAGGTTAACAGTAACGAAAACCTCGGCATGGTAATCTGCAGGGAACAGAGGGCGCAATGCACGGTCAATGAGACGTGCCACCAAAATCTCCGAGTCACCAGCCTTACCCTCGCGCTTCATAAAGCCACCGGGGAAACGACCGCATGACGCGTACTTCTCCTTATACTCAACCTGCAAGGGCATGAAATCTGTGCCCTCCTTTGCGTCCTTAGCGGCAACAACAGTACCCAAAAGCATTGTGTCGCCCATGCGAACAACCACCGAGCCATCAGCCTGCTTAGCGAGCTTGCCGGTCTCGATCATAATCTCGCGACCATCAGCCAAGGTGATTGTCTTCTGTACAGCATTGTACAACTTGTTAGCTTCCATAAAAATTAAAAAAACCTCTTAAAAAATTGTCATCAATATATGTCGTAACATACTAAATTTTCGGTGTAAATGAAGGCAATGCCGAAGCACCGCCTTCATTTGCTGCACAACCGTACTACTTACGGAGGTTAAGAGTCTTACGGATCGCGCGGTAACGCTCGATATCAACCTCCTTCAAGTACATAAGCAACTTACGACGCTTACCTACGAGACGCAACAAAGAACGCTGTGTGCCGTAGTCGTGGCGGTTGCTCTTCATGTGCTCGGTAAGGTGGTTGATACGATAAGTGAATAACGCGATCTGGCTCTCGGGTGAACCGGTGTCGGTTGTAGACTTGCCGTACTGGCCAAACAACTCCTGCTTCTTCTCAGGTGTCAAATACATAATGGTTTAAGTTTTTGTGGTGCGCATCCTTCTCATTTCCCGAGGATTACGCCCCTGGTTCCACTCTACGACAGATCATCCTTACCTTAGATCCTGCCAGAGCGTGCGGCAAAGATACGATTTTTTTCGCGATCTGCAAAGCCTTTTTCTTAGAAAAAGATAAAATCTCATCTTTTGGACCACAAAGTGGCAGTTTCCACACACAAACTCAGACCAGCACTTTTGGCAACATTTACTTCAACTGCTCCGAACGCCCAAATATAAAAGGTCCGCATATATTATTTATATATTCTTTTCAAAAACGAAAAACTAATTTAATATAACTAATTTCGTTATAACCAAAATTGAGTAAATTTTTCCATTTTTCACTATACGCGCATTTTTTAGTGGCAAAAGTGTTAGAAATTTGGATTTTTTTAACTACCTTTGTCGGTCGTATATACATATAACGAGATGACGTTTTCAAGACTACATAGCCTACTAACCGCCGCAATCATCGTTGCAGCACTCGCCATTGTGGGATGCTCTTCACCCAAGAATGAGTATATCACAGTTGAGGGTGTGACGCTCGGCACGTTTGTCATGGTGAAGTGCAATACAACACTTCCCGAGACAGAGATCGAGTCGCGCATCATGGCTATCGACGGCGAGATGAAGGCCTCTATGTCAATCTTCGACGAGACATCGCTCCTCTCGCGCATCAACCGCAACGAGAGCGACACCCTCGACAATCACCTCATCTATAACATCGAGCTTGCCGAGTGTTTCTACACACTCAGCGGTGGCGCATACGACATCACCGTAAAGCCCTTGACCGACGTATGGGGTTTTGGCCGTAACGAGGAGATAGAGGCACCCAACATCGACTCTATTCTCGAGTTCGTGGGCTACGACCGCATAGCAATCGAGGGCAACCGCCTCATCAAAGAGGATAGCCGCACACAGATAGACCTCAACTCCATTGCCAAGGGCTACACCGTGGATGTTGTGAGCGAGGAGCTCGAGGCGTTGGGCATCGTTGATTACATTGTGAACATTGGCGGCGAGATACGTTGTCGTGGTCGCAACGCCGAGGGTAAGCTCTGGTCGGTAGGCATCGAGACACCCTATGATGGCAATATGGCGATGGACTCTATCGAAAAGGTTATATCGGTTGATAATGGTGCATTGGCGACATCGGGCAACTACCGTCGCTTCTACATCAACGACAATGGCGAGAAGATCACCCACACCATAGATCCCCGCACCGGTTATAGCGTGTCGAGCACACTACTCTCGGCTACGGTCGTGGCACACACATGTGCCGAGGCTGATGCCGCAGCGACGATGTTTATGGCACTCGGCTCGGAGGGCGGAGCAGTGGAGTTAGCCAAGGAGTGCGAGCGTACCCTCGGCTGGAAGTACTACTTCATCTTCGCGGATGGTGATGGCTACAAAATAGAGTGTTCCGAAGAGTATAGATAGGAGGTTGCGCGATATGAGAGCACTGCTAATATACAACCCCAAGGCGGGTAGAGGCACCTCGGTGAAGTTCGCAAAGCGTGCTAAAGAGATGTTTGCCGAGAGGGGCATAACGCTCGAGACACGCCACCTTATACTGGGCGTAAACCCCTTTGATGAGGCACTGGACACCGATTTGGCGATTGTGTGTGGTGGTGATGGCAGCATCAACTATGTGGTCAACTGCATGCGCCAGGCTGGCATAAACCCAGCACTCGGCATAGTGCCCATGGGTACGGCTAACGACTTTGCCAATGCGCTAAAGTTACCACGCACACCCATTGCGGCAGCCAAGAGGATACTCAACGGCTCGATACGCAATGTCGATTGCTGCAAGGTCAACGACCGCTACTTTGTGAATATCCTCAGCTTTGGACTATTCACCACAGCATCGCAGCGCACTGCGCGCGACGCAAAGAAGCAGTTTGGCAAACTGGCATACTTGAAGCCAGGCCTCGATGACCTAAAGACGATGCAGGCACTACAGGTACATATCGAGACCGACATCGAGACCTACGATGGTGAGGTCTTCATACTCTTGGCATTCAACGGCGTTACGGCAGGACGTATGCGCCTAACGCGCAACTCTCGTGTTGACGACGGCATATTGGATGTCGTGGTGCTTGAGAGCCGAAACAGCAAAATATTGTCGTACAGCGACATGTTGCGCTACTTGCTCGGAGGTAACCCCGAGGCTGTGCGCCACTTCCGCTGTTCGAAGCTAAGTATTACTACGCCACAGCAGCCCATAACCGACGTGGATGGTGAGCGAGGTCCCGACCTACCCCTCCATGTAACTTGTGAGCCTGGAGCGCTCAAGATTGTGATGTAAGAAAAACGCTAATGCCCAAAGGGCTAACGCATAACGTTTAGATTGAATAAATGAAGCAGGATGGTATTAAGAGAGCGTCTATAGACAAGCTCAAGTCGCGTTTCGAGACGGCATACTACTCGGAGGATATGGTTATCACGCCCTTGGTTATGTTCCGCGAACTCGATGACATTACCGCACTCATTCAGGGTGTGTCGATAGGCGTAACGGTGAGTGGTACGGCAAAGATTAAGATTAATGGCAAGCTCCACGAGCTACGTCCAAATACACTCTTTATCTTCAATGAAAACACTGTTGTAGAGCAGGTTAAGGCTTCTATTCGTTCGTCGGGATATATGATTACATACTCGCGTCAGTATCTCAACAGCATACACGTAGATACGCAGGACTTGATCTCTATCTACCATGGTTTCCTCGATGAGCCATGCGTGCTCGTAGAACCCGAGGAGGCGGCATATATCCACGACATCTCGAAGCTCATGCGCTCGGTGCTCTGCGACTACGCCCCCACGGCTAACCGCGAGAAGATCATTAGCTCGCTCTTTGCTGCGATGTTCCACTTCGTAATGGGCATCTTGCAGCAGCATAGCCTCCCTGCTAATGGCACCGTGAGCAACCGCACAGACGAGCTCTTTAACAACTTCCTTGCTCTCCTTCGTGAGCACTGCTCAACGGAGCGCAGCGTTGAGTTCTACGCCTCGAAGATGGGCATCACGCCTAAGTACCTCTCGCTCATCTTGAAGAAGAAGAGCGGCCGCAACGCCTCGAAGCTTATCGACGAGGCTGTGGTCTATGAGGCAAAGCGCTTGTTGAAGTATTCGGGCTTGAGCATCCGCGAGATAGCCTTGAAGCTCAACTTCGCGTCGCAGTCCTTCTTCGGCAAGTACTTCAAGCAGCGCGTCGGTGTATCACCCTCACGCTATAAGATTTGGGATGGTCGCACCGAGGAGATTCTCGCCAACACCGACTTCGCCTCAACACTCGAGGAGTATAGCGATGTTATGGTTGATGACGAGTAGAAACATGCAATGACAAACAAACAATCAAACATAATTTTTAACCAATTTAATTTATGAAAAAACTATTTAAGACTCTTGCGCTCACTCTTGCGCTCGTGTTGCCTTTCGCAGCAATGGCTCAGGAGGAGACTGCAAAGACCACCATTAACGTTGGTGGCGACGCTGGCAGTCCTAACATTTCATGGACTGTAACAGCTGAGGAGGAGGGTGATGGCATCTTCGTTATCACTTTCGACGGTGCTATCAAGGAGGGTTACCATGGCTACCCCATGACAGACTTCTCTGCACCAATTTTTGGTTTTGACAACGCTGAGGTTGTAGGCGACGTTGTCGAGACACTTACTCCCGAGGAGCACGGCATCGACGAGCTCACTGGCGAGCCCGCATTCATCTACGAGCACCAGGCTATCTATGTTCAGAAGATTGAGGCTAAGGCTGGTCAGAAGGTTGTAGGTTTCATCAACGCAACTATCTGTACTAACGAGTCAAACCAGTGCACAGCTAACATCGTTGACTTCACTATCGCTATGCCTGGTAAGGCTGTTGTAGTTGCTGCAGAGGAGGATAGCGCTTCTTCATTGGATTGGGGTTCAATCATCACTGCTATCCTTTGGGGTTTTGCAGCGTTGTTGACACCTTGCGTATTCCCCATGGTTCCTATGACTGTATCGTTCTTCGTTAAGGGTTCACAGTCACCTGCACAGGGTCGTCTCCGCGCGTTGTTGTATGGTTTGTTCATCGTAGGCCTCTATGTATTGCCTATCGCAATCATCATGGGCTTGACAATCTTCGGCATCGATGTATCGGGTGACATCTTCAACTTCATCGGTACACACTGGATTCCTAACCTTATCTTCTTCGCTATCTTCATGGTATTTGCTGCATCATTCTTCGGTGCATTTGAGATTACCATGCCTTCGAAGCTCGTTAACAAGAGCGACGCTGGTGCAGATAAGGGCGGTATCGTAGGTATCTTCTTCATGGCTTTGACACTCGTACTCGTGTCATTCTCATGTACAGGTCCTATCGTAGGTAACGTTATCATCGAGGCTACAAGCGGCAGCACAAACTTCTGGATGCCTATCATCACTATGGCAGCCTTCGCTATCGCATTCGCACTTCCATTTACACTTTTGGCATGGTTCCCCTCATTGCTCAAGAACCTTCCAAAGAGCGGTGGCTGGTTGAACTCTGTTAAGGTTGTCCTCGGTTTCATCGAGGTAGCCCTCGGTTTGAAGTTCTTGATGACTGCAGACCAGACTATGCACTGGGGCTTGCTCGACCGTGAGGTTTACCTCGCTATCTGGATCGTGACATTCTCACTCATGGGTCTCTACTTGCTCGGCAAGCTTCGCTTTGCTCACGACGATAAGGTTGAGAAGATCTCTGTATTCCGTCTCACATTGGCTATCGGTGTATTCTCATTCGTAGTGTACATGATTCCTGGTATGTTCGGTGCACCTCTCAACGCTATCTCTGGTTACATTCCTCCTATGAGCACTCAGGACTACCAGGTAAATGGTCGTGTTGAGAATGTTAACGCAGGCCGTAAGTATGCAGACTTCTTGCACTTGCCCCACCAGCTCGACGGTTATTTCGACCTCGAGGAGGCTAAGGCAGCAGCTAAGGAGCAGAACAAGCCTATCTTCGTTGACGTTACAGGTCACGCATGTAACAACTGCCGTGAGATGGAGACTATGGTATGGAGCAACGACCAGGTATTGCCTATGTTGCGTGAGGACTTCATCATCTGCGCACTCTATGTTGACGATATGACAAAGGTTGAGGGTGGCAAGCGTCTTGGTGCTCTTAACTCAAAGCTCGCACAGGATACATGGAAGGTTAACGCACAGCCTGCGTATATCCTTATCACTCCCGAGGGCGAGGTTCTTGCAGGTCCACGCGGTTACAACACCGATATCGATGGCTTCGTAGAGTTCCTCAACGAGGGTAAGAATGGCATGAACTAATCAAGCGATTAGACGCCTATATAGCTACCCCTGACTACGGTCGGGGGTAGTTTTTTTTTGGGGGGGGGTAAGGAGTTTAAGGAATTTA
>JAZQXV010000005.1:0-51438 GCA_045633045.1 Alistipes sp. | reverse complement strand
TATCGTTTAGTGGCATTCAAGGATATGTCGAATGACCACGTGTTTTTGTGCAGGTCCGCCGTTTCGACAAAGGAGACCATCGAGGTGAACGGCGAAACCTATCCCGTGTATAAGATGGAAATCTCTAACACATCTCACCCCTTCTACACAGGTAAGATGAAGTTGGTAGACACCGCTGGTCGTGTGGATAAGTTTATGAGCCGTTACGCAAAGCGCTACGATAAGAAGAAGTAGTTAAGTGCTACCATGGAAAGGTTAGAGTCTGGCCAAGTTGGTCAGGCTCTATTTTTTTTGTTTAAGGAGATTAGAGAATTTAGGGAGTTTAGGGAGGTTAGGGAACTTAGGGAGTCGTCCTTAATCTCCTTAGTTTCCTTAATTTCCTTATCACTACCAATCACACTTGTCACACTTATCACGCTTATCACAAGAAATAACGCTACCCCCACCCCCTGTTATTTTGTTATTTTGTGATTTTGTGATTTTTGGGGGTGGGTAGGTCGGCTCGGTGCAGTGACACTCGGAGCGCAACATTGCTAATAATGTCATCCTGAGTGTAACGAAGGATCTCAAGGCTTGCACTGCCGTCCACCGCCACGGAGACCTCGAGATTCTTGAGTTCCTCGACCTTGCTCCGCCTCGGCATAACAAGTGAACTTGTTCTGCACTCGGCTTAATCGCAACGTTCACTACGTTCAGAATGACAGAGTGTGGTGTCCAGAATGACAACACCCACTACCAATCACACTTTATCACATCTATCACGCACCCACCACCCCCTGTGATTGCGTGATTTTGTGATTTTGTGATTTTCAGGGCGGGGAGTAGGGCGAACGAGCATCGCAACCACAAGAAATATGCGCGAGTTGCTACTGCTACTTTTATATTCATTTTACCATGTGTGGTAACTACCGCATGGATGGCTCCGACTACGCATCACACTATGTGCAATATTACATAGTGTAATAGATATAGTATATTAATACTCACTATATTTACTGATGGCATACTACGCTGATAATAGTGAGTAGTAGGGGCAATACGGGGACAAGACTATACCCACCCCTATTGACCCATATACATGCTAATATGGTTATTTATATAGCCATTTAGATGGTAGTATAGATAGTCATAGTAATGGCTATATTCAATGCCCTGAGCACTGCGAGGGAGAGGACTGCAAATACGAGAGACTGCGTTGGTACTACACCGATAGACTACTCTCTGCACGCAGAGTAATGGTGTAGTGTGAGTGGAGTGATGGCGCAGTATGAGTGGGGTAAGATAGTTGGCTATCTGCCGAGTGCTGATGCCACTCTTGATGCGTACACCTCACCACCCAATAAATCACAAAATAACGCAAATCACAAAATAACGCAATAACGCGGGGTGGGGGTAGCGTTATTAGTGTGATAAGGGCGGATAGTGCCACCCCTAAAATCACAAAATCACAAAATCACAAAATCACAAGGGGTGGGGTAGTGTGATAAGTGTGATTTTGTTGTGATAAGGGGCAATCTACTGCCGCTAACAAATTATCTCAGCAATGGGTAGTACGCCATAGTACAACCCATTGCCTCGAAATTTGCCGAGCGTTGTATCTCGCACCTTCTAACAACAAAACTTTGAGCGACGAGCCGCAATCTACTGCCGCTTGTCTCTCTGCTTGGACTATAACTAAAGTTATATCCCGTCAAAAAATAGTCCCCGTGTAGCGCGGAGTCTGCGTTTTTTTTCTTATATTTGTGCCGAATACGCACTTGTGTGTATGGGGTGTGCGCCATAAAGGGGCGGGCTCGCATGGAGGCCCAACCAAAAATAGGGGCGTAACACAATGGTTATTAAATGTTAACACACTTATTTGAAATGACGAAATCGAACCACATCATCGAAATTCAGAACATCACAAAGTCGTTCCCCGACAAGGTGGTGCTCAACGATGTTAGTTTGAAGGTGAAGCAGGGCGAGTTCCTAACCATACTCGGACCCTCAGGCTGCGGAAAGACTACACTCCTTAGGCTTATCGCCGGTTTCAATAGCGCATCGAGCGGTAAAATAATCCTCGACGGCAAGGATATGACAACTATCCCGCCACACGAGCGTCCCGTGAATACCGTGTTCCAGCGTTATGCACTATTCCCAAATTACAATGTCTATGACAATATCGCCTTTGGTCTGAACCTCAAGAAGGTGGACAAGAAGGAGATTGAGCAGCGTGTGAAGCGTGCCCTCAAGATGGTGGGCATGACCGACTACGAGCACCGCGATGTGAACTCGCTCTCGGGAGGTCTGCAGCAGCGCGTGGCCATTGCACGTGCCATTGTCAACCGCCCACAGGTGTTGCTTCTGGACGAGCCCCTCGCAGCCCTCGACCTCAAGATGCGTAAGGATATGCAGATGGAGCTCAAGGAGATGCACCGCACATTGGGCATCACCTTCGTATATGTCACACACGACCAGGAGGAGGCCTTGACGCTCTCTGATACAATCGTGGTGATGAACGAGGGTGTCATCCAGCAGGTGGGCACACCAACCGACATATACAACGAGCCATGCAACGCCTTTGTTGCCGACTTCATCGGCGAGAGTAACATCCTCAACGCTACGATGATATGCGACGGCGTGGTGGAGTTCATGGGCAAGCAGTTCGAGTGTATCGACAAGGGCTTCGGCGAGAATACGCCCGTGGATGTTGTCGTGCGCCCCGAGGATGTCTATATCATCCGCAATGCCGAGGCTGCGATGTTCCAGGGCACGGTTCGTTCGTGCATCTTCAAGGGTGTACACTACGAGATGTTCGTTGAGACCCCCGATGGCTATGAGATTCAGATTCAGGACTATAACTGCTTCGAGCCCGGCACCGAGGTGGGCATGATGATTAAACCAAACGACATACACGTCATGCGCAAGGAGCGCACCGAGAACCATGTCGAGGGTAAGCTCATCGACGCTACGCACGTCGAGATTTTGGGAGAGACCTTCGAGTGTGAGCCTGTTGAGGGCATCGAGAATGGCTCGTCGGTGGATGTATCCTTCGGCTTCTCGGATGTCGAGCTTACGGACGACCCAGACGACGGTACTTCGTGGGGTACTATCCGCTTCATCCTCTATAAGGGCGACCGCTACCACATCACCATCCGCACGGAGGATGACGACGTGTTATACGTCGATACGCGCGACGTGTGGGAGGACCTCGACGAGGTAGGTATCACGATTCGCCCCCAGGCCCTCAAGGTCACTGCGCTCAACACTAAGAACGTCTAACGTTAGCGCGCTATGGGTAAGCTAATAAAATTCTTCTCGCGCCGCCGCAGCTGGAGTTTGCCGTATGTGCTCTTTCTGGCTGTGTTCGTCGTTGCGCCTCTCGTGCTGATTATGCTCTATGCGTTCCAGGGCGAGGATGGTGGCTTCACGTTTGCTAATTTCGATAAGTTTGTACACCAGCGCGAGGCTATCAATACGTTTATCTACTCGATAGGTATTGCGCTGATTACCACGCTTATATGTATCTTCTTGGGCTATCCCGCCGCCTACATCCTCTCGAAGATGAAGGCCTCTACGGCACGAGTTGTCGTTATGCTTTTCATCTTGCCGATGTGGATTAACGTGCTTGTGCGCACGCTGGCTACGGTAGCTCTTTTCGACTTCTTGACGTTGCCCCTGGGTGAGGGAGCACTCATCTTTGGCATGGTATATAACTTCCTGCCATTCATGATATACCCCATCTACAACGTCTTGCAGAAGATGGACCACTCGTTGATTGAGGCTGCCGAGGACCTCGGCGCTACACCTCGCCAGGTCTTTACCAAGGTTATCTTCCCGCTCTCTATGCCTGGCATCGTGAGCGGTGTTATGATGGTCTTTATGCCTACAATCTCGACCTTCGCCATCGCGGAGTTGCTCACCATGAACAACATCAAGCTCTTTGGTACCACCATCCAGGAGAACATCAACAATGGTATGTGGCACTATGGTGCGGCGTTGTCGTTCATCATGCTTATTATCATTGGTCTAACCACGCTATTCTCAGGCTCTTCGGACGAGGATGGCACAAACGAGGGTGGCTTATTGTAGTATGAAGAAGTTTTTCTCTAACTCCTATATTGTGCTGTTGCTGGTGATGCTCTACGCACCCATCATCATCATCGCAATCTTCTCGTTCACAGAGTCTAAGGTCTTGGGTAACTGGACGGGCTTCTCGGCAGAGCTATATACGTCGCTCTTCTCGGGTGGTGTCAGCGCGCGCCTTATCGATGCGATTAAGAACACCTTCCTTATCGCCCTTGTTGCCGCTACGGTCTCTACGTTGCTGGGTACGGTTGCCGCTATCGGCATCAATGACCTACGCTATCGTAAGCGCCGTGCTATCAACTTCGTGAACAACATTCCGATTTTGAACCCCGACATCATCACGGGTATCTCGCTCTTCTTGCTCTTCGTATCGTTGGGCATCACGCAGGGTTATGCCACTGTTATTCTGGCACATATCGCCTTCTGTACGCCATACGTTGTGCTTAGCGTTATGCCCCGCTTGACGCAGATGAACCCTAACATCTACGAGGCAGCCTTGGACCTCGGTGCTACGCCCATGCAGGCTATGCGCCGTGTCATCATCCCCGAGATACGTCCCGGTATGATTTCGGGCTTCATCCTAGCCTTCACGCTCTCTATCGACGACTTCGCCGTTACGATCTTCACTAACGGCACTGACGGCTTGGAGACGCTCTCGACGTTTATCTATGCCGATGCCCGCAAGGGAGGTCTCACGCCCGAGTTGCGCGCCCTCTCGACCATTATCTTGGTTGTTGTGTTGTTACTCTTGGTCGTTGTCAACTACCGTGCACACCGCCAGGCGAAGCGTGCTGAGGAGCAGGCTAAACAGATTAAAAACTATTCGCGCCGATGAAGACATTATCTAATTATGTAATGCGCCTATGTGCCGTTGTGCTAAGCATCGGCATCGTTGCTACGTCGTGTGGTGAGCCCGAGCGTAAGGAGATTTTGAAGGTCTATAACTGGGGTGACTACATCGACGAGGAGCTCTTGGATGAGTTTGAGGTGTGGTACTACGAGCAGACGGGCTGCGAGGTGGAGATTGTCTATCAGACCTTCGACATCAACGAGGTTATGCTCGCAAAAATTGAGAAGGGCGAGGCAGACTTTGATGTTGTCTGTCCGTCGGAGTATATCATCGAGCGCATGATGCGTAACAATCTCTTACAACCCATTGTCAATGAGGCTTTTATCGCCGACTTGGAGCGTACAGGCACCGAGAACTACCTCGGCTGCGTGTCGCCCTACATCCGCAATCAGTTCGACCATATCATCACGCCCAGCCCCAAGCTCAATGCCAACGACTACTCCGTAGGCTATATGTGGGGCACTACGGGCATACTCTTTAATACTGAGAACATTACGGCTAAGGAGGCTTCGTCGTGGGACTTGATGTTCGACGAGCGCCTCGAGGGTAAGATATTGGTTAAGGATGCCTTCCGCGATGTCTATTCTCCGATGCTGGTCTATGCCACCACCGTTGAGCTTCGCGAGGCGGGTGTCTTGGCTGCTGACGAGACCTTGCCCTTGAACGCCGCCGCAGCAATGGAGCGTGGCCTCTACGACTACGAGAAGGGTGAGGCTACCGTTCCCACCATCGAGGGCCTTATGTACGACGCTTCGGATGAGTCTATCGCCCATGTTGAGGAGTACCTCAAGCGCATGAAGCGCCTCGTTGCGGGCTGGGAGGCCGACTTCGGTAAGGAGATGATGACGCAAAATAAGGCGTGGATAAACCTTATGTGGAGTGGCGATGCCGTGTGGGCTATCGAGGAGGCTGCCGAGGTTGGCGTGAGCCTCGACTACGTTGTACCCAAGGAGGGTAGTGTTGTGTGGTTCGATGGCTGGGTAATCCCCAAGTACGCTAAAAACCCACGTGCTGCGCGCTATTTCATCAACTATATGTGTGCTCCCGAGAATGCCGTGCGTAATATGGATGCTACGGGCTATGTGAGCGTCGTTGCTACCGAGGAGGTGCTCCGCGCCATGGACCCCATGCTCGCCGCTATGGACGAGACGGAGGACGAGGCCGAGAAGTTGGCACTCCAGGCGGAGCGTGATGTCCTCTTGGAGAGCGATGGCGTTGACCTTAGCTACTTCTTTAAGGATGAGGAGGGTAACCCATTAACATTCGATATGGGCAATGGCTATATGGTGCATGCCGACTGCGTATATGTTGACCCTATCTTGTACCCAGACTTGTCGGTTATCGACCGCTGTGCCATGATGCACGATAGCGGCGAGCAGACCGAGAAGATGCTCGAGATGTGGTCTCGCGTGAAGGGTGATAACCTCTCGCCCTGGATGTTGGGCTTTATCATCTTGTCGTTTGCTGTTATTGTGGTGTGGATTATCTGGCGTAAGATAGATGCCTACCGCAAGCAGCAGAAGATGCTCAAGCGCCGCCACCACGCTCGCAAGCAGCAGAGATAGAGATATTTACTAATCCTAAACATAACTTTTAAGACAATGACAAGAAAGCTTTTACTCTTCCTTGCCTCTACAGTGATTGCCTTTCAGGCTATGGCAGTGGAACCTACTTCAAACGATGTTGTAACCGACACCACAGAACTCACAGCCATCGATGCTGTTGACGAGGAAGACGAGTGGTCGTTCTGGTGGGAGGCGGGAGCCAACATCGCATCAAACTACCTATGGCGTGGTTACGACCAGCCTTATACTGGTAATATGTTCGATCCTGCTATTCAGCCCAGCGTGACACTCGGTTATGGTAACTTCTATGTAGATTTGTGGTACAACTTCTCGACTATCAGCAAGTACCAGGAGTTCGATATGACCCTCGGCTTCGACTACGAGAACCTCTCTATCACCCTCTACGATGTGTGGTGTGCCAATGGTGCAGACTTCTGGCAGAACGACTTCCTCGACGATAAGAACCACAGCCTCACCGCTACCATCCAATACACCTTCTTCGACCGCTTGCGCCTCCATTGGGGTACTACCTTCCTCCATTCTGCCGACTGGCTCTATAACGAGGATGGCACACGCAAGCGCCGCGCCTTCTCATCATATTTCGAGGTGGCATACATCCAGCCCGTTAAGGACCTCTTCGAAATCGAGGTTGTAGCGGGTGCTTCACCCTGGACTGGCCCATTCTGGACTGCGGGTAAGCAGATTGTTGAGGATGGCGAGCGTTGTTTGGACTACGACCCCGTTTACCCTCCTGTCAAGGGCTTCAATGTAACGAACCTCTCTCTTACTCTAAGTCGCGAGTTTGAGGTGGGTAGCGTGACCTTCCCCGTTAGTGCGGGCTACACCTACAACCCCACAACGAACCGTCACTATGCGCTGATTAAGACTGGCTTCAGCTTTTAATTTGGCGCTATAAGGCAGACATCTACTGCCGCTAACAAAAATAAATGCGAATAGGTAGTACGCCTTAGTACAACCTATCCGCATTTTTTTTGCCGAGTGTTGCACTCGGCACTCTTCTGACAACAAATTAGGTCGCGGTGCTAAAATGTCATCCTGAGCGTAGCGAAGGATCTCGAAGTTTGTGCTACAATCCATCGCCTCTGAGGCCTTGAGATTCTTCACTTTCGTTCAGAATGACAACACAGGGCATCATTGCTAATTAAAAAAATAGCTACCCAACCCGTCGGGCTGAGTAGCTATTGCTATATGGTGCGGTGCGAGACTACAACTCCACTACCTCGCGGCCTGCGGCGTAGTAGCTGTGAATCTTAACCTTGCCGTCGGTGTCGAGGATAACCATCACGATGATGTCACCGCCCCACTGGTCGTCGTACGACTGCAACGCCTCGTACTTGGGATCCCATGAGCTACCGCCGTCGATGTACTTAACGCCGATGTCCTCCTTCGCAATCTTATACGAGCCGATGATCTTGTTCTTCTCCACGTACTCGATAAGTGCCTCCTTAACCTGTGCCTCCACCTCGTCAATCTTGCCGTTGAAGCGGATGAACCATACCTTGTCAACGTTTGCGCTGAAGTCTGTTGCTGTGAGCACGGCGCTGATGCGGTCCTCAACAACATCCTGCACCTCAACCACGAGCGTCGCGTCGCCAGTACCCTTATAGCTGAGTGAGCCCTCCTCGATAACCTCCTCGATGGTTGTTACGTACTCTGTCTCGAGACCTGCGAGGGTTGCTACGCATACCATCTCGCCAGCGCGACCGTTAGCATCTACTGCCGAAGCGTAGAGGTAGTAGTTAGCAGCGGGGTGGTAGATGTCCACGACGCATGTAGCCATGCCATTTTCAACGGCATACTCCTCGCGGTAGTTCTGGTAGTCGTCCGCATCCATGATATACTCGAGGTTATCAGCGTATGCAGAGTGGTCAGATGCGGGAGCAGCATAGAGGCGTACCTTTGTAGCGTTATCATCCACTGTGAGCTTCACGGTGAGTGTCTCGTGCGATGTCTGGGGCTCGATCTCTGCTGCGGTAATCTTCGCCACGCCAGTGAGTGATGGACGGAGTGTGCGGAATGTGGTGTATGCCACCTCGCCAACTTTACCATCCTTGATAGCCACGGCGTATGCCACATAGTCGGTGTCGATAGCGAAGATGTCGCTAAGCTCATATGTGATAGGCTCAGCGTAGATTGCTGGTACGCCCTTAACTGCACTTGCGATGTAAGCCTTAATCTGCTCCTCGCTCTTACCCTCGAAGTCGAAGGGGTTCTCTGTGTCTGCCTTTGCGAGTGCTGGGTCGATATAGCCTGAGAGCACCTTTACGCCCACCTCTGTTGTTACGGTAGTTGTTGCCGATGTAAGGCCAATATTCGATACCTCCACGCTGATGGGTGTTGTGCCGTTAATCTCCACCTCGGGGATTACAACCTCCTGAGTAGTCACGGTGTAGTTACCATTGCTATCCTCGCCATATACTGCGATTGTGTACTCGGTCTTTGGAAGGAGGATGATGCCAGCGTTCTCGTTGCTGTCGGTGCGAGAGTTACGCACGAGGTCCTGCTCCGAGAATGTGCGGCTCTCGGTTGCAGAGTTGAACACAGCAAATGGGTAGCTTGGGTCGGGGTTGAGCGATGCCTGCGCCTGCTCCACGAAGATGTTGCGCTCGTATGCCGAAGAGTGTACGATGCCCGCCACATAGCGCACGCAGTGCTCCTTCTTTGTAATTACCGCATCGAGAGTGTATGCTGTGAGGTTCTCGATAGCAATCTCCGCTACGGGTGAGATTACGCAGAAGTCAACGATCTTCTCCTCGCCATCGTTGAGTGCGTTCTCGGCGCGGAAGATAAACTCATACTCCTTGTCGTACTCAATAGCGAAGGATACAGTCTTAGCCTCGCTGCCCTCGATTATTGTGTAGTTTGCATTCTCTGCATCATCGTAGATGCCGTAATACCAGTGGTGTGTCTCCTCCGAGGGTGTAACGTCGAAGCTGACGGTCATCTTTGCCTCGTCGAAGTGGGGTTTCGATACGGTGATTGTTGGCACTGCAAGCTCGAAGAAGCACTCCGCAGTAACGATGTCGCTTACGATGCCGCCACACTCTGCATAGGCGCGAAGCACCATTGTCTTACCCAGTGCGTATGGGAACGAGATAGCCTTCTCGGTGTTACCCTCCTCAGCGTTCCACTCCAAGGTAGAGTTGTCCTCATCCGCAGCGTATGCCTGCCAGTACCACGCCTCGGTAGCCTTAGATGGGTAGATAGTAGCCTCCGCCATAGCCGTCTCCTCGTTGAGGCTAATCTTGCCGATGGTGAGTGTCACCTCACCCTCTGGCATAGCGCAGAACTTCTTCTCTGCGATGTCGCTCTTACCAGCCTTGTTCTCGGCATAGGCAGTGATGGTGTACTCCACGCCATACTCGGCCGTAAACGAAATCTCCTTGGCTGCTGCGCCCTCCTCCTTGGTCATCATGGCATCCTCAGTGTCGATGCCACCCTTAACCATCCAGTACCACGCCTCAGCGTCGGTCGAAGGGGCGATCATAACGCTTACCTCCATGGTCTCGGCGTCGAACTCGGGCTCCATAATGCCGATTGAAGGCTTCTGGGCGGGAGTCTCTGCGGGCTCCTTGTCGCAACTCCATCCTGCGAGTGCGACCACAGCTGCCACGATGGCAACTGCAAAATGCTTAATTTTCATAGTTGTGTCCTATTTTTTTGGTTAATTGAATTCAGGTATCTCTGCCACGCGCACGAAGTTCATAACCTGGTGTGAGCCACTTAGCGACACCCATCTCATGTCATTTCCCTCGTTGGTTAGCTCCACGCGGTAGTCGCTGCCCCAGTCGCCCACGCCATAGTCGTAGGTGCCCGAGAGGGTGTATGTGCCATCCTCCTCTTCGGAGATAGCAAACGTGCCCGTAGTGTCGGTGGCATACATCGAGTCGATGTTATCCCACATGGTGTAGCGGCGTAACGAGCGGTCGAATTCTATATATAAATAGGTATCCTCGGCCATTGGCGCACCCTGCCACATCGTCAACTGCCAGCAGCCGTTGAGTGCCGCGTAGGTCACGGCGATAGGCTTCTCGCTGGGTAGTGGCGCAGGCTTCTCGCATCCCGCTATTAGTGTTGTTGCAACGACCAAGAGTGTCGCTGCGAGTCGGTTTAAGAGTCTCATATCTTAGTGCTTTATTGTAATCTTTATCATTCGCTCCGAGGGTCGTGCGGTGCCGCATCCCTCAACTATTATCACTGTCTCTATGTCGTGCTTTGGCTCGGTAGTGGGGGCGTATGTTATCACTATGTCGCCCTCCTCACGAGGTTGCAACACTGTGGGCTCTGTGCGTAGCGTTATGCCCTCTGTCGTAGCCTTCGCACTTATTGTAAGGGGATGCTCGCCCACGTTTACCACAGCTATGCGCTCTGTGCGTGTGTCGGGGGTGAAGATTACCCTCTTGCGGCTCATGCGTAGCGTGCCCATGCGCTGGGGTAGGTGCGACCACTCATCCGTTGCTACGACGCTTCCCTCCACCGTTAGGCGTGTCGTGGGACGTGAGGCATCTAGAGGGGTGTAAAGGAGTATCGGAATTGAAAATCCGCCGTTGCGCCCCGTGGGGTTGAACTCTGCGCGCAGTGTCACGCTCTCACCCGCCTCTATGCGTGTTATGGGCGTTACCACCTTCAGGCAGCTGCACGACGAGCGCAACTCGGTTATCTCTATCGCCTCGGTTGTTGTGTTGTGTAGCGTGAAGTCGGTATTTATCGTTGCCGTATCTGCCACCTCGCCCACGTTGCGTGTTGCGGGCTCTGCAACGATAGACCCTTGGGCAACCTCCGAGAGGGTGGGGTTTACCAACGCGTCAAGCTCGGCACGTGAGAGCACCTTACGCTCCTGCGCCCCCGCCTCCGCGACTATAAACATCAACGCCACGGCTATGTAACGCCACATGCCCCTCATAGCCTATAACCAGCCGTTATCGGCACCCTCGCGCACGGTGATTGTGGCGTGGTGCTTAGTGCCACTATTTGTCGTTAGTGTCAACGATGTCTGGCCCTCGCTCTTTGCGCTGATGGTGAGCACGCCAGCCTCAATCGTTGCTGTTGCAATCTCGCTATTTGCCACCTCCACGTTTGCTGCCGCCTCGGTGATGTAGTCGGCGAGGTTGAGCGTTGTTGTTGCGCCAGGTGCGATGCAGAGGTTGGGTAGGCGCATATCGCGACCACTACCCTCGATAGCCTTCAAAAGGGCTCCCGCATCTGCAAGGCGACCCATCTTACCGCGGTACTCCGCGAGGTTCATCTTTATGGGTGTAGCACCCGCTGACTCGTGGCGCATGTAGTATAGCTTCTCGCCCACGAAGTACTCCTCGATGTCGCGTGCTGAGGTGTACATCAACTCGCGGAACTCCTCGCTTGTGAAGTGACGGTGCTGCTGCTTGGCATATGCCAGACCGAGTGCTGCGATGCCCGATACGTGGGGACATGCCATAGAGGTACCCTCATAATATCCGTAACCCGCAACGCCATCTATAACGAGCGTTGAGTATATCGCGCCCTGCTCCTTGAGTACGCCATTCTCGTCGTAGATGTTATCCTCCATGCCTGGAGCGCCGTAGTACTCGAGGTCGCCACCAGGTGCGCACAACAATACCTCGCTGCCGTAGTTAGAGTATGATGCGGGGGTGTAGTCTGCCGCTACTGCCGCCACCGAGATACACTTAGAATATGCCGCGGGGAATGATGACTGCGCCGCATACTCGTTGCCCGATGCGAAGATTGCAAGACCGCCATCGATAACGCCATTGGGCGAGCCCGCATAGTTGATAAAGTAGTCCAAGGCCTCCTTCTCCAAGGGGTAGAGTGCTGCCCACTCCTCCTCTGTCGCGGGACCTGGTGTGTAGCCCATGATGAGGTTTGACTTTGCTGAGTTGTAGCCCCACGAGCACTGCAAGATTACGGCGCCATTATCCGCCGCATACTTCATTGCGCGCGCCTCCATAGCCAACGAGCAAGAGTTCATGCCGTCGAAGAGCTGTATGGTCATAATCTTCACGCCACGCTTGCCCTTGCCGCCACCTGCGATGCCCGCAACGCCTATGCCGTTGTCGTTTACCGCAGCTATGGTGCCCGCAACGTGTGTGCCGTGTCCTGTGCTGCCGTTCGATGTCCACGATGTAATGCCGGTGTTACGCACGAAGTTGTAGCCGTAGCGGTCGTCAACATAGCCATTGCCGTCGGCATCCTTACCCGCGTATAGCTCCTCGCCCTCGTTCACCCAGATGTTGTCCGCAAGGTCGGGGTGGCTCCACATAACAGCCTCATCCATAACTGCCACGATAATCTCCTCGTCGCCCGTGCACATCTCCCATGCCTCGGCACATCCAGCATCCGAGCCCGCCAATACGCCCGCACGCTCACTTGCAAATGGGGCTGTGCCATCGTTGATATAGCACCACTGGCGATATATCTCGGGGTCGTTGAAGGGCCATGCTGTTGCGCGTGTCGTAGCGCGGCTATCGGCTTCGGCACAACTTATGAACATGGGGCTTGAGTTTGGGTTGTATGCTCGCGCGATAGGGCGGTTGCACTGCAATTTATCAACCTCGCCAAGCTGTGAGAGGCGCTCAAAGGCCTGCTGTAGGTCCTCGCCCTCGTCGAAGCGTACGATATACCAGAGGTGTAGTCCCGCCTCGCGTGTGCGTGCCTCGTTAGCGCTGTCAACGGGGAAGACGCGCTCGAAGGAGTATGTTCCGAGGATATCCAAGACCTCATCTGTTGAGGGTATGCCCGAGCGTGTCGCCTCGCCACCCGAGCGTGTCATGGTCTGGTCGAGGATGACCTCCATCTCGGGAGAGAATTTGATGATTACCTCACCCGCCGTAGCACCCTCGGGCACAACAACCGTAGTGGTGTCGTTGTCGGGTGTTAGGGTCGAGATATTCTCGTTTACGCAGCCCACAGCGAGTGCCGCAGCTGCAACTATCGTAATATATCGTCTCATGTTACTCCGCTATTTCGTCGTTAAACTCATATCTGCCACGCATAAGTGGGTATGCCTGGAAGTAGTACTCACGCGATGTAGGCTCGTTCGAGAAGCCTACATGGTTACCGTTGCTGTCTATGCCGTTCTCCTGCTGTATATATATAAGGTTCTCGGCACTCCACTCCATAAGGCGTGGGTGGTAGAGCAACCATTCGGGTAGCTCGCCAGTGAAGAAGTTGAGGTTCAGGCGCAAACTACGCATGTTGGGAAGCACGCGAGGAAGTCCTCGCTCCACAGCCCATGCAAGCGTATCGCCACGCTCCACAAAGTCTTCAATTTCGTAAGCACGCACACCCTTCTCGCCAACTTTGAAGTCGGGAATAGAACCCTCGAAGTAGTTGTACGAGAGTGTCAGCGACTCGAGGTTCTCCCAGAGGAATAGGCGCTCCAGTGCGTCATCTGTTGCTGTGTTGTGGTGTATGCCTATGCCCTCGCTGCTTGAGGCGCTATTACGCAGGTCGCTAACCATGGCACGACGGTTTGCCGTGAGGTCGAGGCTCTTGAGGTGGGGGAAGTTCTCCTCGGTGAGTACCGCGGGCACGCCACTAAAGTTGTTCGAGCTGATGTCGAGGTCCTCGAGTGTGTCGCCGAGGTTTGCGAAGCTCTCGGGGAGTGACGCAAGACCAAATGCCGCCACACGCAACGCCTTGAGGTGCTCCAATGTGCATATCTCCTCGCCCAAGTCGATAGACTTAATCATGGTGTTCACGTTACCGTAGAGCGATATTGTCTCGAGGTATTTGAGGTACTTAATCTCGTAGGGTATGCCCTCGTAGGTGTCGAAGTAGCTAAGCTCGATGTCGCGCACACGGCCCACAGCCTCCGCGGAGGGTAGTGTGGGGTCGTTAGCCTCCCAGAGGCGTACGCACTCCCAGCGGTGCATGCCCTCAGTCGTTGATATTGCGCCCTCGCTCCAACACTCGAGCTTCTCGTAGATAGCGATTACGGCCAACGAGTCGCCCTGGCGGTTATCCTCAATTAGTGGCGCTGCAGTCTGTCGTACCACGATTGTGGCGGGGCTCTCCAGTGGCTTGCCATCCTTAGAGCGTAGGTGTAGCGTCGCTATGCGCTCCTGGGGTGCATGGTTCATCTTCCAGCTGATACCGAGTGTTGTGCTACGGGGACGTGCTCCGCGGTCGAGGTTTAGGGTGTAGTTATCCACCGTTAGCCAGCTCTCCTCGCTGTCATACTCTGCCTCAATCACAAACTCCACGTTTGCGCTAACCTCAACGTCGAAGCGGCGGGCATCGCGTGTTGCCGATGCTGCAATCTTTACCTCGCTCTCGTTGGGCGTGATGGCACGGGCATAGCCCTCCTGGTTTACGCTCACGCTCTGCAGTAGTGCGCCACCCGATGAGAAGCGTATCTCGGTGTTGCGAGCATCGTTGATGAGTGTCGAGTCGATGCGCACCTCGCAGCGCACCTCGCCACGGCCATTCGCAGGCGATACCATAACCCATGGTGCATCGACTACGGCTGTCCACTCCTTATCCGAGCGAATAGCCACGTTGTACTTACCACCCGAAGCCTTGGCATCAATCGATGTTGTATCGGCCTCGAAGCCATGTATCGTCGTAGTATCCGTTGCGCAGCCCACGGCTGTAAGCACAGCCACGCTCACTGCTATATATCTAAGTATCTGTC
Source organism: Alistipes sp. (assembly GCA_045633045.1). Lineage (GTDB taxonomy): Bacteria > Bacteroidota > Bacteroidia > Bacteroidales > Rikenellaceae > Alistipes. The sequence goes on along the minus strand of JAZQXV010000005.1, from coordinate 36,302 downwards.
TCATAGTTCTCATTAGTCAAGGTTTAGGGCGTCGCAGCCACGAATATCCTGCGTAGAGTCGTAGATAAGCTCGTAGTAGCCCATCTCGATGTAGGGACATACGCCCGAGAGGTCTATCGAGATGTTGGGGTTGTCTTTAATCTCGAAGAGAAGGATGTAGGGCGATATGGTATCCTCAATCTGGCGTAGGTCGTTCGAGCCGATGTAGAATGCCGACATCTTAGGACATGTGTATAATCCCGTTGGCCACTCGCGAAGTGTGCGGTTGCCGGCGTCGTCACGCTGCTGGCGTATGCTCATCACGGTAAGCGTGTTGATGCCAAGCGGTGCATAGGGGAATGCCTCGAAGGCGTTGCTCGAGAGGTCGATACCGTAGAGGTAGGGTATGTTCAACGCGCTAAAGTCGTCGTAGGGTATCTCCTTTAGGCGGTTGAAACTGAGGTCTATCGTTGTGAGATAGTAGCTATATGGTCCAGTGAGCGCACCATCGGCAATCTTGCGCATGCCGTTGCTCGAGAGCATCAGCGTCTCGATCTTCGAGCCCGACTTCATAAGGCGTGCGGGGAGCTCCTCGAAGCGGTTGTCCGCAAGGTTGAGGCTCGACGAGTTGATGCCGCGCCACTTCTCTCCATTCTCCAGTGTCGAGATCTTGTTCGACGAGAAGTCCACCGACTGCACGGTATATACCGACTGCGCAGTGAAGATGTCGGGAAGCTCTGTGAGGCAGTTGTTCGAGCATGAGAGGGTCTCCATCTGGCTTAGACCACAGAAGTAACCATCCTCCGCAGCATAGAGGCGTGTGATACGGTTGTTGTCGAGGTAGATAGTAGCAAACGAAATCTCCTTACCGAAGGGGTGTACGGTCTCCAGGAGGTTGTTTGTGCAGTCGAGATAACCGAGCTTGGTCATCTGCTTGAGGTAGTCGTGCGAAGGTGTCTCGCGTAGGTTGTTGTAACCGATGTAGAGAATCTGCACTACGCCGCCCGAAGCACCCTCGATGAATGCCTCCCAATCGGCCTTGAGCTGCTCACCAGAGATGCCCTTATTCATAGATATGTTGAGCGACTGCACGTTGGGCAGTGCCGCGAGCATCTCCATGGGTAGGCGTGTTAGCTGTGCGCAGTTGTATATCTCGACGTCGGTGAGCATCGCGAAGTTACTCCACGACCATGTGTTGCGCTCGGCGTAGAACTCCGACGAGGGCTCCACCTCGGCGAAGAACTCATCAGTGATGGGTGAGTTGGCGATAAAGAGCTGCTCGAGCTTCGTAAGGCGCATCATGGCACGCGAAATAGCTGTGATACCATTTGTTAGGTTGCCGTATGCTACATCCTTGCGCTCGGGCTTGCTCATGGCGATAGCCTTGAACGCTGGGTCGCTGTTTATGGCGCACTTAAGCTCGGGGCTTAGGTCCTCGCGCGCGTCACGGCTTACGACGTTGTTCATGTAGTCGAGGGCGTGGATGCGTGCCGTAGAGCCTGCATTGTAGCCACCGATAAGCTCGTTGTGGTTACCCAAGTAGAGGCTGCGTAGCTCCGTGAGCTGACCAATAGCATCAGGCACAACACCCTTAGCACCAAAGCCCGAGATGTTGAGACCCACGACGCGGCCATTGCCGTCGAGCGTAACGCCAGGCTGGTCACCCCACATATCTATATCCTTGTTGAAGTCCCAGTTTGTACCCGCCATGTACTCCTCGCCATGGAATGTCCAGTTTGGACCATCCAGCGCAAGCCATATCTCCTTCAAGGCTTTGTAGTCCTTGATATGCTCCGCCTCCTTAGATAGTACGATAGGTACGATAGCGAGGGTGTTTAGGTTATCCTCAACATCAAAGGACTGCTTAACATCGGCGATAGAGCCGCTGCCAATCTTGTTACGGCCCTTGGCGTCGCTATATACGACATAGTCGGTGATGATGTAGTTGCCCGCCTCCAACCAGCTCGATGCTGCACAGATGATATATGCCGACTGGCCATTGCGGTCGTATAGCTCCTCATCTATGGTCTCCTCGACGAAGGTTTCGTAGTAGCTTGCGGGGAGAGCCTTGAAGGTCGTAGTACGGTTTGTGAAGGTGTTCTTCACGCTGATGTCTGCCGAGGCGATAGAGCTAAACAGGAAGTCGCTCTCGAAGGTGTAGCGCGTAGTCTCGAAGGCCTTGAGCAATGCAAATGTCACTGTGCCACGCTTTATGGTCTCCACGCCTATGGCCTTAATCGTAAGACCTCTATTCTCCACGGTGAAGCTACCTTGACCCTCACCCACAAGAATCTCGTTGTCGAGGTTGTCGTAGATGTAGTAGCCGATGACATTGTAATCACCCGCCAAGAGGCGTAGCTTCTCGCTCCAGAGGCCCCACTCGGCTGTCGCCTTGTCGTAGCTCTCGACGTTAAGTGTCTGGGTTATTGTCGAGCCTTCGTACTGCATCACGACACATATCTTATACGCATCGGAGAGCCACTCGAGCTGCTCGGCGCGTGTGTCGTCGAGCTGCGAGGCCTTGACAAGCTGGAACTGTACGTAGCCATAGTCGGCAGAGAGGTTGTCACCCTGCTGCTCGCAGCCACCTGCAAGCAAGAGCGATACAACAGCCGCAAGGCTACATATCTTCGTAAATAGGTGTTTTATCATAATTGTCTGAGTATTACTTCGTTGTAGGAGTTACGACAAGGAGCTTCGCCACGGTGTCACCAACCTTGAAGACGATATATACGTTCTCGTCAAAAGGCTCGGCAGCGGACTGCCAGAGGTAGAGTGCCATCTTCTCGTCCTTGTTCTCGCCGAGGTAGTAGTCGCCCTCGCTGATCTTGAGCTTCGTGCCCTTGTAATAGACCTCGGCTGATGCTGTGCCCTCGTCGAATGTCACTGTTGTCCAAAGCTCGATGCGTGGGTCAATGACGATGCCGGGGCGCTTACCCTCAATAGAGTCGATAAACTCCACGGTGTAGGCCTCCTCTGCGCCATACTGCGCTATAACTGCGCTATCGGTGTAGGGCGTTGCGGGAATCTCGAGTGCAGTCAACGAGTGGTAGATGTACATACCCTCATACTCACCCTGCTCCGTAAAGTCGTGCTGTGTGAACTCGGCAATGACATATTTCAGGTAGTCGTTCTTGAGCGTTGGAAGTCCTACTCCCGAGGTGTAGTCGAGCTCGAAGAGGTTGTCGTTGAGGTTGTCGCGGATGTCGTTATAGATGCCGTTGGGAAGAGCTATGACCATGCCGTAGCGTGTGGCATCGGTAGCATCCACGGTGAGAGTGCCATTCTCGAAGTGCATCCACTCTGCACCAATCACATACGACGATATGCCGCGGTCGATAATCTTCTCAATGAGGAGCGCGGTATATTCCATGTTGCGCGATGCGATGGTGTAGTTAAGCGCGTTCTCTATGGTTGTTGTCTCCTCCTCGGTCTCGCCCACCTGGCGGAAGAGCTTGCCGTCGAGCGATACCTCCCAGCCGAAGGTGTCGGCCGTGGGCGCTGTGAAGGTGAGCTTATCCTCGCCCATGCCGTTAAACACTATGGGGAACTCGAACTTTACCTTCTGAGACTCATCCTTGAAGGTTACGATGTGACCCTCTTCAGCCGCGATAGTGTAGCACTCGCGCTCGCCATTGGGGATGATACGTGCGTATGCTGTGAGTCGCTCATTGGCCGTGCCCACGATGCCCGTTACTATTGTCTCGCCCTCCTTTGTGCCGAGCTCCACCCACTCGGGGAACTCCGTCGCTGCAAAGGTGAAGTTTGCCTCGATGTCGAAAGCCAGCCACTCGTCGTAGCCCAACTCTATGGCCTCGATGCTCTTGCCGCTGGCATCCTTAATTTTCAACACGAGCTCCTTGGGGGCACGCTCCACGATGACCAACGTCTGGTTTATCGAACCCATCTTGAGGGTGATGTTAGCCGTTGTCGCAGTATCCTTGATGCCCTCGTCCGTAATGTTGAGGGTGATGGTATGGTTACCCGCCTTACCTGAGGTGTCGAGCACGGGACCTGCCGCGGTGATAAATTTACACCATGTGGCATCTGACGAGAGCTGCCAGTCGTGGCTCGCGCTAAACTCGAAGTTGGGTTTGTCACCCGCCTTACACTCGATGTTGTCCAAAGTGGGGAGGGGCTGAGGTGTCACCTCATTGCTGTTGTCGCACGACACAGCAACCATCGCCACTGTGAGCATCACCGCCCAAAACTTAATCTTAAAAATGTGTCTCATATGCTTATTCTATTTTTTTCTTCGTCATATCGGTGTTTCAGGGGGTTAGAATCCCTCGCGGAGGATGCGCTCTGCCTCGTCGTCAGAGATCCACTCGAGGACATGAGCAAAGGTGCCCACGGTGCCAACCTCCTCGACATACATCGTAACGTACTGCAACAAGAAACCCTCGCAGGGACTGTAATATGAGCCAGAACCTGCTGGCTGCATCATCATGAGCTTGCCGTTGCCGTAGATCGTGCCGAAGGCCTCGCCCGTAGTGCCCGCAACCTGTGCTTCGGGCATCTCGACAAGGGGTTCGAGGCGGTTGTCGTTGTTGAGTGTAAGGCGTATATCGTAGCCGGCGTAGTACATATCCTCAACTACGATGGTGTTGGGCGTACTCTCGTCGAGGTGCGTCTTTACAAGCACCGACTCAGCGTTCATATACTGCATGGTCCATGTCGAAGTGAGCACGGCATAGCCCGTAAAGGCGTTCATGTCTAACTTGCAACACTTGTGTAGATAGACCTCGGTTTCGGTGCCATACTCCTCCCACACATCCTCATCGTCGATGACAAGGTTGAGTGTGATGCCAAGGTTATCCGATACGCCAATAGCCTCGGGGTAGCCTTTGATGCGGAGCATTGCTGTAAGCTCACCCGCGGGGATGGTCACGGTTGTTGACTCGATGGAGTAGTGCATGCCATAAATTGCGCTGCTGCGTGCTGCGATAATCTCCACGCCTACGTTGCGGTCGTACTCCTCGGCGCAGGTCGCAGTGATGGGTATCTCGAACCACTCCTCGCCATCCAATATGCCGAGGTCGTGGCGCTCTGCCGAGAACATTATGTAGTTGGGACCGTCGTATGTCGTGCGCTCGGGCTCGCAACCTACAATCGAGGTAAGTAGTAGAGCACCAAGTGCCACAAACAGAGCTTTAATTGTTGTATGTCTCTTCATAATCATAAAGTTGCGATTATTTGTTGCTATCGTTAGGTAGAATCATCGAGCCTGGAGACTCCAACTCGTGCTGGGGTATGGGCCACACGAAGAGTGCGTCGTCTGCATCAATCTTGAGCGAGCTGCCATTCTCCAACGACTCGGTCTGTGGCGTGCGCTCGAAGCCCTTGTGCCAGCGCTTGAGGTCCATAAGGCGGAAGCCCTCCATATAGAGCTCCTTGATGCGCTCCTCCTCGATGATGGTCATGGCATTTGCCTCCGTCATAGATACGCTGTTGCCATACGAGGTGTAGCGTGCTGCGCGCAGTGTGGCGATGTCGTTACCCGCCAAGGCGTAGTTTGCGCGACCCTCGGCGTATGCCTCAGCACGTATGAGGTACTGCTCGGCAAGGCGCAGTGGCTTAGGCATAGAGGTATGGAGGATGTACTGGTCGTAGAAGTTCATGTTGCCGAAGTACTTAACCAAGAGTGGCCAAGTAAGACCGTGGCTATGGCCCGTAGTGTAAGAGTAGAAGTAGTTGCCGTAGCGTAGGTCGCTATCGTCGTAGAGACTTAAAATCCATGCCGAGGGCACATAGTCGGGCTTCATCGAAGAGTAGTCGTAGTTGAAGAATACGCGACCTAGTGCGCCACCATACGATGTGGGTGTGAAGCCCACCTTCCAGATGATCTCCGTAGCGTCGTCATACTGCCACATGTACGAGAAGTGGCTCATGCCAGATGATATCTCGGTAGTTGCTGACGAGAGGATGTAGAGGTCGCTGTCGATGACGCGCGATGAGTAGTCAATAGCCGCCTCGTAGTCCTTCATGTATAGCGCAACGCGTGCGCGCAACGCGTATGCAGTGTACTCGTTGAAGTATGTAGCGTTGTAGATGTTACCACCCACGTTGTTCTCGTCGATGTCCATCAACTGTGCTGCTAGCTCCAAGTCCTTAATCACGCGGTCGTACGACTGTGCGAGTGTTGAGCGCACCATGGGCTCGTCGGTGTTGTATTTCGTAACGATGACCACGCCAAGCTCACTCTCTGCCTGCTCGGCACTCTCGTAGCTTTTGCAGTAAAGCTTTATAAGCTCCGAGTAGGCGAGGGCGCGTGCGAAGTAAGCCTCGCCACATATCTGCTCATACTGGTTCCACTCCTCATCGGTCGTTAGGGTCATCTCCACGCGGGGTGCATACTCCAAGAGGAAGTTTGCCGAGGCGATGACGTTGTAGAGCGATGCATAAACCGATGTAATCTCCGAGTTTGTCGAGAGGATGTCCCAACGCCAGATGTTACCATAGGTGTTGGTGTAGCCATTTACGGCGTGCACCATGTCACACTGGATGTCGGGAAGTAGCGTGAGGTAGCCGCTATATAGCGCACTCGACTTAAACTGTGCGTACATGCCGATAGCTGCCTGGTCGAGCTCCTCGAGGTTGGTGATAGCCTTATCCTGAGGTATGGCATCCACGGGGTACTTGTCAAGACACGATGTTGCAACAACTGAGAGGGTTGCACAAGTTGCCAATATAATAAAAATCTTTCTCATGGTGGTGCGTGTTAGAATGTTAGGTCGATGCCCATAGAGTATTGGCGCGACATGGGATACTGCGCCTTATAGGCGTTGCTCGACGACTCGGGGTCGATGCCCGTGAAGGGTGTGAACGTAAAGAGGTTCTGCGCCTGAACGTAGATACGTGCTGAGGTGAAGAACTTACTCTTGTGGAGTACGTTGCTTGGGAGGCTGTAGCTGAGCATCACATTCTTGAGGCGTAGGAACGAAGCATCCTCCAAGAAGCGCGAGTCTATCTGTGGTGTTACGCCATAGCGGGGTATGTCGGTGATGTCGCCTGGCTGCTTCCAGCGGTCGTAGAGCAGGCGGCGCGACTGGTTGTATGTCGAGTAGAGGCCGTTGCTCTCCTCGAAGAAGCGGTCGTTGTTAATCATCCAGCGGTCCGCTACCCATGAGAACTGCGCAGAGAGCGTGAGACCCTTCCATGAGAGCGTTGTGCCGAAGCCTCCCTGCCATGGTGCGATGTAGTTCTTGCCCACCATCACCTTGTCGCTCTCGTTGAACTCGGTTGTCACCTCACCATCCTTGGTGTACCAGAGGGCATCACCATTCGCGGGGTTGACACCTGCATAGCGGTTGATGTAGAACTCGCCCACGGAGTGTCCCACGACGAGCTTTGTGCCCGTTGTCGAGAGCTCATACTCGTTCAAGCCGTTGTATAGCTCCGTGATCTCGTTCTTGTTATACGATACGTTTGCCGATACATCCCAGCGCACTGCGCGGTTAAGGATGTTGACGTTGAGCTGAAGCTCCGCACCGCGGTTTACCATCTCGCCGATGTTATCCCAGCGGAAGCCCTCGCCCTTATCAGCATACGACACTGGTACGGACATAAGCATATCTGATGTGCGCTTGTTGTAGAACTCAAGGTCGAGGTTTATGCGGTTGATAAATCCGAGGTGTAAGGCGATGTTTGTTGTCCAGAGCTTCTCCCAGCCGAGGTCCTCATTACCGCTCTGCATGGGGTAGATACCCATGTTGTCGTTGTAGTTCGCGCCGCCACCAACAAGGGCCAAGTGGTCGTAGTTGGGTATTGAGGAGTTACCCGAGGTACCAGTGCTGAACGCTACCTGCGCGGTGTTGAGCCAGTCTGCATCGTAGAGGAAACTCTCACGCTTAGCATCCCACATAAGACCTATTGACCAGAATGCTGCCCAGCGGCCACTCTTACCGAAGCGCGATGAGGCATCGGTACGCACCGAGAAGTCGGCATAGTAGCGGTTGGCGTAGTTGTACTCGCCACGTGCGAAGAACGAGAGGTAGCCGTATGAGTCGGTTACGTCGCCCCACGACACCACTTTCGAGCCTGACGACATCGTTGTGAGGTAGTCGTTGTTTTGCCCCTGTGTGATAGCCTGGAAGCCCTCGTAGTTGTAGTTCACGCCCTCGTGTCCTAGTAGGACGTTGATGTTGTGGTCGCCAGCTATCGAGGTCTGGTAGTTGATAGTGTTGGTCACTGTGAGTGTGAGGGTGTTGTACGAAGCGCGTCCTGCCACGCCGATGCCGTTGTTGGGAGCGTAGCTGGGCATAGACTGCATGAAGGATGTCGAGTTGGTGAAGTCGGCACCAAACTGCGAGCGTATGGCAAGACCCTCAACGGGTGTAACCTCCGCAAATACGGTCGTTAGCGCCTTGTACTTCTTGTTTGTTTGTGGGTTGTTCTCCATCCACTCCAAGGGGTTCTGGCCTGTGCCCTTCCATGAGCCATCGCTCTCGGATGCTATCGAGCCATCCTCGCGGTAGGGGTTCCAGTAGGGGAGCATGAAGCGGCTCGCTGAGATGGGTGAGTAAAGTGCATATTCACCATCCTCAGCCTGCTGCACCTCCTCATAGACAACCATTGTATTTGTGCCGAGGCGCAACCAGCGCGACGCCTTAACATCGGCATTTGCGCGGATGTTGTAGCGGCGGAATGTCGAGCCCTGCGCGATACCATCCTGGTCGTAGAACGAACCAGACACGTAGTAACTCATCTTGTCCGTAGCACGGCTAACCGAGATGTCGTAGTTCTGGAGTAGGGCGTGGTCGTTAAAAACTGCATCGAGCCAGTTGATGTCGGTCTTTGAGAGTATGTCGTAGTTCTGTCCCGCGTCGAGACCAATCTCCTTCTCGAATTGAATACGCTCGGCTGTGTTCATCAAGTTCCAGTTGCCGTGGGCAAGCTGCGAAATGCCGACCTGAGTGCGGAAGGTAACCTTGGCGTCGTCAGATGTTGTACCGCGCTTTGTGGTGATGATAACCACGCCATTTGCTGCACGCGCACCATAGATAGATGTTGACGAGGCATCCTTCAATACCGATACAGACTCGATGTCCGAGGGCGATATGGCGTTGAAGTCGCTGCTCGAGATGGGCACGCCATCGAGGATGAAGAGGGGCGCTGTGCCCGAGTTAATAGAGTTAGTACCACGAATCTGGAATGTTGCAGCCTTTGAGGGCTCACCAGAGTTCGAAAGCACCATAAGTCCGGGGCTCTGACCCTGCAATGCCTGGTCGAAGCCTGCGGCGGGAACGCTCTCGAGCTTCTCGCTCTTTACGGTAGATACCGAGCCCGCGATAGTACCCTTCTTGCGTGTGCCGTATGCCACTACCACGACCTCCTCGGCTGTGAGAGAGTCGCTCTCGAGCGATACGTCGTAGGTGACCTCAGCAGCACCTGCGGGTACTTGCCACACGTGCGAAGCGTAGCCGAGGTAGATGAATGTGACACTGTCGCCAGCCTCTACGGTGATAGAGTAGTTACCCGCAGTGTCGGTTGTTGTACCCTTGCCGTTGCCCCAAGTTATGGTAGCACCGATGAGGGGATCTCCAAATTGTTTGTCTGTTACTGTGCCACTAACCTTGACCCTCTCTTGTGCCGAGGCGTCGAATGCTACGAGGAGCATGGTGACAAGTGAAAATAGTTTTATTAGGCGTCCCATTGTGGAATAATATATTTCTATTTGTTTCTGATGCAATGCGCAAATATATGTAAAATATAATGAACTGCCAATAATACATAATATTATTTTCTCGATTATTTACATGTTGATTTTCAGTGTGTAAGGTAATATATTCTTTTTATGTAGTAAGGTGGTTTGTGTGCTGTGGTAAAATAGGTCAATTTTGGGTCTAAATCGTCAATTAGTTTGAGCCGTATAGAACACAATTTAGGTATTTATACTACCTTTTGCGGAGGGTAAAATACATACCTTTGCCCTTGTCAAAAGTCCAAAAATTATGGGTAAATATTACGATATGCTTGCCGAGGATATACGCCTTGTGGAGGGCCTTAAGGCATGCATGAATTGTGGCGTATGCACTGCAGTGTGTCCTGCCGCGGAGTTCTACAACTACGACCCGCGACAGATTGTTGTCAGCGTGCAGAGACGTGACGACGAGGAGATAGAGCGACTGCTCAAGAGTGATACTATATGGTATTGTGGCGAGTGTATGTCGTGCCGACCACGCTGTCCGCGAGGAAATACCCCAGGCTATGTAATCCAGGCGCTACGCACACTATCGCAAAAGCTCGGTTTCTTTGTCGAGAGCGAGAAGGGTAGGCAGCAGTTGGCCCTGAAGCGCATGATTGGCGACAATATCCTCGCCACGGGCTACTGCCTCACGCCCCGCAACATATTACCCGAGTTGCACCCCGAGCAGGGTCCCGTGTGGGAGTGGATACACTCGAACGACGAGGCTATATATGGTCGCTACTCCGACTGCTATGGCAAGGAGGGTGCGGGAGCATTGCGCAAGGTGGATGAGGCCTCGATGCAGGAGATACGCCGCATCTTCGAGGTTTCGGGAGGCAAGGCCTTCTACGACACCATCGAAGCACACTCCGAGCGCAAGGCACGCGAGATGGGCTACGACGGCGCAACGCACGAATATATGATGGAAACATTTACCTTAAACTCTGATAATCACTACTAAAGATATGAGTCGCAGAGCATCATGGCAGGAGTATCAGAAGGATATAGCCCCCGACAAATACTACTATGCGCGTAGCTGCATACGCCAGAATTTCTTCCCCGGAAGCGAGAAGGCATTCCTCGACATACTATCCAACGATCTCGGCATCGACATCTTGGATGACCCGCTGCACACCTCCTGTACAGGCATCGGCTACCATTCGGATGTCGTACCCCTGGAGACCATCATGACCGTCGTGGCGCGTCAATTTGCTCTTATGGCAGAGGCGGGCTACGAAAATTTCGTGTCGTCGTGCATAACCTCGTTTGGCATCTATAACGAGGTGCTTGCAACTTGGGAGGAGTTCCCCGAGACCGAGGAGCGCACACGCCGCTACTTGAAGGAGGCCACGGGGCGCGAATTGGTGAAACCTCGCAGCATAGCCCACACTTCGGATATAATGTTCTACCACCGCGAGGCTATTGCTCGCAGGGCGAAGCGCCGTTTGGTGAATGTTCATACGGGCGAGCCGCTCAAGGTGGTGGAGCACATCGGCTGCCACTACGCAAAGATATTCCCCAAGTCGGGTATCGGAGGCTCGGAGTTTCCATACGTCTTGGCGGGCATGATTGAGGCGTGGGGAGGCGATGTTGTGGACTACCCCGAGCGTCGTCACTGCTGCGGCTTCGGCTTCCGCAACTACCTCGTGCAGGCCAACCGTGGCTCCTCTATCGCCAACTCACACAAGAAGTTGGAGAGCATGGCGCCCTATAAGCCCGACTTTATCGTGGCTAACTGCCCGGGTTGCACCATGTTCTTGGATAAGTGGCAGTATGCCATTGCCGAGATGGATGGCGTGGGCTATGGCGCCGATGGCAAGGGCATCCCCGTCTTGACATACGAGGAGATGGCGGGATTGGTGCTCGGCTACGACCCCTGGGAGCTCGGCATGCAGTTCCATCAGGTCGATGTAGAGCCTCTGTTGGATAAGCTCGGCGTGGAGTATGACCCCGGTGCGAAGTATCTGGGTGCGAATGGTAAGTATATTGGTAAACCCGCGGATGCTGCAATCAACTGCCCCTCGCAGCGTCCCATATATGAGAGGAGAAAGTAGCTATGGCATATAGGGTAGTTATCGTAGGTGGCGGAGCTGCGGGCATGCAGACTGCCATAGAACTTAAGTCTCGAGGTATCGAGCCCATCATCGTGGAGCGCGATATAGAGCTCGGCGGTAAGGCGCGTGGATGGTACAAGCTATTCCCCACATTCACCTATGCGAAGGATGTGATGCGCCCTCTGGCTCAGCGTGTTAAGGATATGCACATACGCTGCTTCTATGGTCAGGAGGTGACGCAGATTGCCCCCGATGGCGTTACGCTCCGCTCCGAGGAGCGCATACCCGCCGATGCTGTGGTTGTGGCTACGGGCTTCACACTCTTCGATGCCCATCGCAAGCAGGAGTATGGCTATGGCCTCTACGACAATGTTGTCACGTCGGTTGATCTCGAGCGCATGATGATTGGTGGTAAGGTTACGCTCGCTGATGGCTCTGAGCCCAAGCGCATTGCGATACTGCACTGCGTAGGCTCGCGCGATGAGAAGGTGGGGCAGAAGCACTGTTCGAAGGTGTGCTGCATAACGGGCGTCAAGCAGGCGATAGAGCTCAAGGAGATGTACCCCACGGCTGAGGTATTTAACTTCTACATGGATATCCGCATGTTCGGTCCTGGCTATGAGGAGCTATACCGCGAGGCGCAGGAGAGGTATAACGTACACTTCGTACGTGGCCGCATCTCGGAGGCTGCCGAGACCATAAACAGGCAGATACAGATTAAGGCCGAGGATACGCTCACGGGTCGCCCGCTGCGCATGACCGTAGATATGCTCGTACTGCTTGTCGGCATGAGTGCCAACTACGATAATAAGCAGCTTGCAGCCTCGGTAGGGTTGGATTTGGCGCCCAATGGCTACTTCAAGGCGCGCGATTCGTTCCTCGGCGTGGTGCATAGCGAGAGGGAGGGTATCTTCTTCGCGGGCACGGCAACTGCGCCCAAGAGCCTCGCCGACACGCTTGCCGAAGCCTCGTTAACAGCCTCAGCTGTAGATGCCTACCTCAAGGATAAGTTTAACGTAAAGTAGTAGCGCTATGCGTAACATCAATTTCGGATATGGCATCAGTCGCCCGCGTGTCATCGATATGGACAATAACGATCTGCGCAAGAGTAGGGACATCGTCGCCGAGATGCCCGAGTTGCAAACTTGTATAGGGTGTGGCTCGTGTACAGCCTCGTGCACGGCGGGGAACATCACCGACTTCAACTTCCGCAAGCTCCACACCGCGGTGCGCCGTGGCGAGTATAAGGGCGTGTATAGCGAATTGAGTAAGTGTATGCTCTGTGGTAAGTGCCGCCTGGTCTGCCCGCGTGGCATTAATACACGCGCCCTTGTGATGCTTATAAAGCGCCGACTTGGTGACTTCTAAAGACTTGACACTATGGATGATATGTTAATATATTTCGAGCCCTTCACGCTCCCATTTGTCGTGGGCTCGCTCTTTATGTTCGCGGTCATAACCTTTAAGTGGACGCTATGGCTGATGCGCTTACCGAGGGTCGATCGTGTGAAGATACGTCGTGGCCTCTTCACGCGCCAAACGTTCCTCGGAGCATGGGAGGTGTTGCGCGAGTCGCTGCTCCACGTTCGCATATTCCGCACTAACCCTCTGCTCGGATATATGCACGCCTCACTCGCCTTTGGCTGGTTTCTGCTTATTGTAGTGGGGTGGGTGGAGACTGCCGTCTATCTCGGAATCGAGCCTATACCCTTGCAGGGCCACGTCTTCTTTAAGTACTTCGCTCCGTACCTAAACTTAGAGGCGCATTATTCTATATTTGAGCATGTTATGGATGCACTTCTTCTGGTCGTGCTCATAGGTGTATGCCTTGCCCTCTTTAAGCGTGTGCGCTCATCTGTTATGGGCATGCGCCGCACCACGAAGCATGTGTTCTTCGATAGGGTGGCACTCACTGCGCTATGGTTTATTTTCCCCGCGCGCCTTGTTGCTGAGAGCCTCACGGTGGCGGTGCATGGTGGCGGTGGCTTCCTCACTGGAACGCTTGGTACCTTTCTCGCGAAGCATTTGCCCTACGAGGTTATCGAGATGCTATATCCGCAGTCGTGGTGGTTCTACTCCGCGGTGCTGGGTATCTTCTTCGTGGCACTGCCCTTCTCGCGATATATGCACATCTTTACGGAGATACCCCTCATCTTCCTGCGTCGCTGGTCGCTGAACCCCACCAAGGAGCGTAAGTCGTACGACAACTTCGAGGTCGAGGCCTGCTCGCGCTGTGGAATATGTATAGACCCTTGCCAACTGCAGACCGACCTCGGTATAAACGACACGCAGTCAGTATATTATCTGCGCGATAGGCGATACAACATGCTCTCGATGAAGGTCGCGAACAACTGCCTGATGTGTGGCCGTTGCGAGGCGGCATGCCCCGTGGGTATCAATCTTAACACCCTGCGCCTAAACTCGCGTGCTAAGCGCCGTAACATACCTAATGAGGGTCGCTACCGCTACCTTAAAGGTATAGACCCCTCGTCGGGAGCTGGCCGTGTGGGTTACTTCGCTGGATGTATGACCTCGCTGACACCCGCTGTGCAGCGCTCCATGGAGCGTATATTCGCAGCTGCTAGGGTCGATGTCTGGTATGCTGATAGGGAGGGTGGCGTGTGCTGCGGTAGGCCCCTTATGCTCACGGGTGAGACAGATGCCGCACACAAGATGGTGGAGTGCAACCGCGCCCTCTTCCGCAAGCATGAGATAGAGACGCTCGTGACGTCGTGTCCCATATGCCTTAAGGTATTTAAGGAGGAGTACCACCTTGAGGGCATCGAGGTGCTGCACCACACCGAGTATATTGCGCGCCTTATAGCCTCGGGCGAAATTAGCGTTGCGCGCGATACATATATATATACATATCACGACCCCTGCGAACTTGGTCGCAGATGTGGTATATACGATGCACCGCGTGCTGTGATAGGCGCTGTGGGTACGCTCGTTGAGGCAGCACACAACCGCCGTGAGGCCCTATGTTGTGGTGGTTCGCTGGCAAATACTGTGATAAACGACGGCCAGCAACAGCGCATTGCGAAGCGCATGACAGCCGAGCTCGAGGCCACAGGATGTGATACGATAGTTACCGCCTGCCCGCTATGTAATAAGAGTATAGCCCGCGCTACGCACCGCCCAACACGCGATATAGCGGAGATAGTGGCGAAAAATATTATATAGCACTTCCTATTGGTAATTAGCAAGTTAACCTGCCTGTAACGAAATGTTATTAAAAATATTTAGGAAAATATTTGGAAGTATGAGAAAAACGCACTATCTTTGCACTCGCAAATAAGGAAAATCGGTCGGTTGACCATTTGACGATACATCGCGGGGTAGAGCAGTTGGCAGCTCGTCGGGCTCATAACCCGGAGGTCGGAGGTTCGAGTCCTCCCCCCGCTACCATAGAGGACAAATCATTAGATTTGCCCTCTTTTTTTATGGTAGCGGGGAGAGGACTGATGTCCTCAATTATATATACAATCCACCCAAACCCTCCTTTGATAAGGAGGGCTTGTGGCAAGACTTTGTCTTGCATTGCTTCGCAATCAGAAACACAGCCACATAGTCGCAGATAAATCGGTTAGAAATTTCGATGTGGTGTCCTACCATAGAGGACAAATCATTAGATTTGCCCTCTTTTTTTATGGTAGCGGGGGGAGGACTGATGTCCTCAATTATATATACAATCCACCCAAACCCTCCTTTGAAAAGGAGGGCTTGTGGCAAGACGTTGTCTTGCATTGCTCCGCAATCTGAAACACAGCCACATAGTCGTGGATAAATCGGTTAGAAATTTCGATGTGGTGTTCTACCATAGAGGACAAATCATTAGATTTGCCCTCTTTTTTTATGGTAGCGGGGGGATTCATGTCCTTGGTTATATGTACATTTCAGCCTCGATACTTGTTTGATTAGTAATATTTTACTACATTTGTTATATCTTTTGAATTTAAGCGAGGTTGTGTATGTGTAATACATTGAAAATTAATAATATAGCAATAGGTAGGGTGTTTTGTAAAGTACGCTTACACTAATTGTATGCCATAGAGGGAAACATTCGACCGCTGGAGGTTGAGTGTTTCTCTTTGTTTTTTACCGCGCATAAGATAAATATTAACAAATAAAAATAACTCTATGAAAAAGATTTTACCAATTTTACTTTTAGCATTGCTTAGTCTGCTGGTTGGCTGTTCTACAGATGGAGATAACACCATTAAGCCATCTATAGATGGAGGGCATATTGCTTCAGTGTCTGAGCAGATGGATGCAATAGAGGCATCATTACCCAAGTTACATAACACTGCAACGAAAGCAAGGGCTCTTGTTTCGGAGCAAATATCAGAGACTCGTGGTGATGGCGACAATGGTGTCAAGACTATGATTGAGGCTTTGGAGGAGCGCGTCGCTGCTTTGGAGGAGTATATCGCAGGTGGCGGCGAGGGCAGCTGGATGGATACCACTTACGCCACTTTGGACATGTACGAGGAGACCATCGCACTCCTTGCCGAGCTTCAGGCAGAGATTGATGCACTCAAGGGTCAGAACGATGCTCAGTATGAGGATGTTTTGGACTCTATCGAGGAGAGTGTTAACTCTATGAAGGCTTGGGTGAATGAACTCCTTACAGGCTACTACGATATTGCTACTATTGATGCTATGTTTGCAAAACTCTTGGAGGGTCTATCTGCCGAGGATGCTGCTATACGCTCGGAGATAGAGGCTCTACGCAATGAACTCGACAAGCAGTTTAATGATATGGAGGATGCCTATCGTGATGCTATCCGCGAGGCTATCGAGGAGAATAATGGCAAACTTAGCGAGCAACTAACCAAAGAGATTGAGACTGTTAACTCTCGTATCGACGACGAGGTCGAGGAGTTGAATAGGCGTATTGACGATATCGAGGAGCGACTTTCGCAGTTGGAGGACTCTGTGAGTGACATTCTAAAGCGCATACAGTCTATCACCTATATCCCTCTCTACGACGATAACACCGCGCGTGTTCTATGTCCTAATGAGGGTCTGGAGGGTAGCACAGTGCAGCTCGACTTTACTATTTCGCCACGCGATGCTGCTGAGGATCTTGCTGCGGTATGGCAGGAGGCTGTCAGTGTCAAGGCTCTATATACAGGCTCGCCTGTTATGACCGATTTGCCTGTTGTAAGCTGCACTGCCTACGCTGATCAGGGCTTGCTTTCGGTTGTAGCAGCGTGCGACAATCTCAGCTGGGAGTTCTACAACGAGGATGTTAAGGCTCGCGCTATTATGTATATCTCAGATGGTAACAACGACCTTACATCGGAGTATATACCTATTATTCCACAACGTAGCCAAATTCCAAATAATCAGATTTGGTACACTGTGACAGGTAAGACACCAGTTGATATTCAGCAAGGCAATGGTCCAAAGATTGTTTCTAACGTCTACGATCAGTCTAAAGAGCTCTATGTTGTCACTTTTGAGCAGGATGTCCACTCTGTCCTTACCAAATATTTTCGCGGTAAGAGTGAACTAAAGAGTGTTACATTGCCAGGTAGCGTTACTAATATTGAACCAGAAGCATTTGCGGGATGCGATAATCTACAAGAGTTTAAAGGCGCATTAGCTTCGGAAGATGGGAAATACATAATTATAGATGGAAAGCTTTGTGCGTTTGCAGGTGCTGGTGTGACCGAATACATCATTCCTGATGGTGTAACTTCGATTGGAAGTTATGCATTCTATGGTTGCAACAGCCTTGCGAGTGTAACAATCCCTAATAGTGTAACTTCGATTGGAAGGTGTGCATTGTATTGCAGTAACCTTAAAAGTGTGTATATAACTGATATTGCAGCTTGGTGCCAAATTAGTTTTGAGGATTTTCTTGCAAATCCAATAGATACAGCTAATCTGTACCTAAATAACGAGTTGGTAACAGACTTGATAATTCCTGATAATGCAACTCGTATTGGAAATTACGCATTCAATGGATACGACAACCTTACAAGTGTAATTATTGGTAATAATGTGACTTCGATAGGTAATGAGGCATTCATATGTTGCAGTAATCTTACGAGTGTAACTATTCCTGATAGCGTAGCTTCAATTGGAAACAACGTATTCGAAGCTTGTAGTGGTCTGACAAGTGTAACTATTGGTGACGGAGTAACTCGTATTGGAAATTATGCGTTTTTTAATTGCGAAAGCCTAATGGGTGTAACTATTGGTAATAGTGTAAAAGAGATTGGAGAGTCTGCATTCGGTGATTGTGTCAGCCTCACAAGTGTAACAATTCCTGATAGCGTAACGTCGATTGGAGATATGGCATTCTGTGGGTGCTTCGGCGTAAAAAATCTAACTATGGGCAATAGTGTCGCAACGATTGGTGTGTCGGCATTCGATGGTTGTGAGTTAACAAGCGTAACAATTCCTGAAAGCGTAATTTCAATTGGAGATATGGCTTTCAGGGGAAGTACCGGAGAGTTGTTCATCAATAGTAATATTATTGGAAATGAAAATGAAAATCGCTATGAAAATTGGATAAGCTCTGCACATTTCACCAGCATAACAATCGGTGATAGCGTAACTGCAATTGGGGATTATGCATTCTATGAGTGCCATGGACTAGCCAGTGTAACTATAGGCAAAAGCGTAACATCAATTGGAAATTATGCATTCTATGGGCGCAATGGACTAGACAGTGTAACTATCCCTGATAGCGTAACGACGATTGGAGAGCGTGCATTCTATGGGTGCAATGGACTAGACAGTGTAACTATAGGCAAAAGCGTAACATCAATTGGAAATTATGCATTCTATTCTTGCAACAGCCTGACAAGTGTATATTGCAAGGCTACAACACCTCCAGCATTGGGCTCGTATGTTTTTGACGTTTATGGCAGTGGTCGTAAGATTTATGTGCCAACAGAGTCGGTAGATGCATATAAGAGCGCAACACGTTGGAGTGAGTACGCTTCAGCAATTGTTGGCTGCGACTTTGATAATGAAGTAGTGGTTGAATAACATCCAAATCAACACGAGATCGGCAGCCACCGTTAAGGTGACTGCCGTTTTCGTTAATATTCCTATGCTACAAATCGGTTAGAAATTTCGATATGGTGTCCTACCATATTCATACCTTATATATCGTTCAGGGGCGTGGCATGGTTTGTGCCCCCATTGGGGTGTACATAACTTATAAACCTTTTACCTATGAACGAAAAAAAATGCTCTACGGCCACAGCGGCTGTATATGGCTCGGAGGAGATGCTTCGCCCCGCGCCAACGACAACAATCCCCGAGGAGATGACAATGCCCGAGATCGCATACCGCATGGTAAAGGATGAGGCAGCCATCGAGACGCAGCCACAGCTAAACCTCGCGACATTCGTCACAACCTACATGGATGACCATGCAACACGTCTGATGAACGAGGCGATAGCCATCAACTACATCGACCAGACCGAGTATCCACGCGTTGCGGTGATGGCATCACGCTGTATTAACATCATCGCAAACCTCTGGCACAGCCCCGAAACCAGCGAATCGAAGACCGGTGCCCTCGGCATTGGCTCTTCGGAGGCATGCATGCTCGGCGGCGTCTCAGCATGGTTGCGCTGGCGTCACCGCCGCATGAAAGAGGGTAAGCCCGTTGACAAGCCCAACCTCGTGATAAGTACTGGCTTGCAGGTGGTGTGGGAGAAGTTCTGTAAACTTTGGCAGATAGAGCTCCGTCAGGTACCCCTAACACGCGAGAAGCGCACGCTCTGCCCTGAGGATGCCATTAAGCTATGCGACGAGAACACCATCTGCGTAGTGGGCATTGCGGGTGTCACATGGACAGGTCTCAACGACGACATTGAGGCGTTGGACAAGGCGCTCGACAAGTATAACGCACACACGGGTCACAACATTCCCATCCACGTGGATGGCGCGTCGGGTGGTTTCATCCTCCCCTTTATCAAACCGCACCATAAGTGGGACTTTAGACTTAAGTGGGTGGTATCAATCTCGACATCGGGACACAAGTTTGGCCTCGTATATCCAGGTCTCGGCTGGGTGGTATGGCGCGACAAGAGCTACTTGCCCGAGGAGATGAGCTTCTCGGTGAACTACCTCGGAGCTGAAGTTACGCAGGTGGGTCTTAACTTCTCGCGCCCCGCAGCGCAGGTGCTCGGTCAGTACTACAACTTCATACGCCTTGGCCGCAAGGGCTACGAGAGCATACACAGCAACTCGATGGAGATTGCTAAGTACTGCCACAAGCGCATCGGCGAGATGCACTGCTTCCAGAACTACTCGGACGAGGTTGTCAATCCCTTGTTTGTGTGGATGATGAACGACAACTACAACAAGACGGCGAAGTGGACACTCTACGACCTTCAGGCGCGCCTGCAGCAGTCGGGATGGATGGTGCCCGCGTACTCCATGCCTAAGAGCATCGAGGATATGATAGTTATGCGTATCGTGGTGCGCCAGGGTATGTCGCGCGATATGGCGGATATGTTGCTACGCGACATCGAGGATGCGGTCAAGGAGTTGGATGCGTTGAAGTATCCCACAACCTCGCGCCTTCAGTACGAGCGCCAAGAGGCACAACTCGGCAAGGTGTTCACGCACTAACAAAAAAAGTCCCGATAAAATCGGGGCTTTTCTTTTATCTGTTTTGAAAAATGAATGAGCGTGTCGGAAGTGCACTGACTAAATTTCTTGTCAGAGTGGTGCAGATGTGTCGCTGACATGAAAAATCCCCGGATGGGTAGTACTAAGGCGTACATCCCATTCGGGGATTTGATTGAAGCGGCGCAGATGCGCCACTATCACAAGAAATTATCGGCGAGGCTTGATATCAAGCTTCACAGGCTTAATCATGTTCTCAGGCGCAAGAATTGTGTCGAGCTCCTCCTTTGTGAGGATGCCCTCCTCGAGTACGATGTCGTACACGCGGCCACCTGTTGCCATAGCCTTCTTCGCAATCTTTGTAGAGTTCTTGTAACCGATGATGGGGTTAAGAGCTGTTACGATACCGAAGCTATCCTTAACATACTTCAAGCACTGCTCCTCGTTAGCCTTGATGCCATCAACGCAGTTAACACGCAATGTGTCGAAGCCGTTCATCATAATCTCTGCAGACTCGAAGCAGCACTGTGCCATTGTAGGCTCCATAGCGTTGAGCTCCATCTGAGCCTCCTGTGCACACATAGCAACACATGCGTCGTTACCGATAACCTTGTAGCAGATCTGGTTCATAACCTCGGGGATAACGGGGTTAACCTTACCTGGCATGATTGAAGAACCTGGCTGGCGTGCGGGGAGGTCGAACTCGTGGAGACCACAACGAGGACCAGAACCCAAGAGACGTAGGTCGTTACAGATCTTGTTGAGCTTAACAGCTACGCGGCGCAAAGCTGAAGAGTAGCCTACCATACATGTAGTATCTGATGTAGCAGCTACGAGGTCCTCAGCGAGCTTGATGTCCCAACCTGTGATCTGGCGCAATGCAGCGATACACTTCTCAGCGTACTCGGGCTCAGAGCAGATACCTGTACCGATTGCTGTAGCACCCATGTTTACTGTGAGGAACTCCTCAGCAGCGAACTCGAGGTTCTTGCGCTCCTCCTTCAAAATCTGAGCGAAAGCACCGAATGTCTGGCCGAGTGTCATGGGCACAGCATCCTCGAGCTGTGTACGACCCATCTTCAAGATGTGTGCGAACTCCTTAGCCTTCTTCTCGAATGACTCGATAAGCTCGTTGTAGTGGCCCATGAATACCTTGTGTGTAGCGTAGAGACCGAGGTGGATACCGCAGGGGTATGCATCGTTTGTTGACTGTGAGCAGTTTACGTGGTCGTTAGGTGAGCAGTACTGATACTCGCCCGCCTCGTGACCCATAATCTGGAGCGCACGGTTTGCGATAACCTCGTTAGCGTTCATGTTTGTTGTAGTACCTGCACCGCCCTGAATCATGTCGCAAGGGAAGTGCTCGTGGTGCTGACCCTGCATAATCTCGAGGCAAGCCTTAGAGATGCCGTCGAACTGCTCGTCAGTCAAGAGACCGAGCTGGTGGTTAGCCTCAGCAGCGCCAAGCTTGGTCATAGCGAGACCGTTGATAAACAAAGGATAGTCGTAGAGGTGGAAGCGGCTAATTGGGAAGTTCACAATACCGCGCAATGTCTGCACGCCATAAAGCGCCTCAACGGGCACCTCCATCTCGCCGAGAAGGTCGCTCTCAACGCGAGTCTTACCAGAATACTTGATAGTCATAGTTAGTTGTTTTATGTTTATTTAATTGTTTGTGTTTGCGCTTAGATACGTATAATATCATGTAAAATTACTACTTTTTTATTAATTCACCAATTATTCGGCCAACAATTTGCAAACTTTTAGTCGCTATGGCCCAATATCGCGCTTTTAGGGTTGTGTATATTGGTATTTTTTTTAGAAATCATGCCCCTTTTTTCGCTGTATCTTTGTGGCGTAATCAAACCCTAAAATCGTATGAAAAAGTTTATGTTTTGGGCGGCTGTTATCGCCCTTATCTCCGTTGTTGTCTGCGGAGTTATTATCCACTACCTTATTAATGAGAATGCTCGCCTTAGGAGCAATCAACATGCCCTATTGGAGGGTGCTGAGTTTTATCGCACCGAGAGTGGTAAGTCTGCCGCCTCGGTTGAGGTGCTGCAATTAGAGTTAGCGGAGTTCCGCCAGCAACACAAGCGCGATATCGAGGAGATAGCCTCGCTCGGCATACGCCTACGCCGTGCCGAGAGCTATGCCAAGAGTGTCGCTGTTACCACGCTTGCAGATACGGTTATTGTGCGCGATACGGTTGTGTTGCGCGATACGGTTGCGATGCCAGCGCGCCACTTTGCTGCGGCCGATGCATGGAGTAGGGTAGAGGGCATACTCTTGGGCGACTCGCTGCACTACGCTATTCGCACCACAGACACGCTGCACCAGGTTGTGCACCGCGTGCCGCACAAGTTCCTGTTTATCCCCTATGGCACCAAGGCCATCCGCCAGGAGGTGTGGTCGTCAAACCCCAACACGGAGCTTATCTATACGGAGTATATCGAGCTACCGCGCCGTAAAAAGAGATAGGAGTTAACCCATCGGGGCTAACTCCTATCTTAGTTAGGCGTAATGCCTTATCTCTACTTCTTAAGACCCATCTGGTCGATGAGAGCCTTAGTCTTAGGCTTGTGGCCGCGGAAGTTCTTGTAGAGAGTCATAGGATGCTCCTGGCCACCCTTCTCCAATACCTCGTGGCGGAACTTGCCAGCAACCTTCTGTGAGAAGATGCCCTCCTGGCTGAAGTATGAGTAAGCGTCGGCTGCGAGAACCTCTGCCCACTTGTAGCCGTAGTAGCCTGAAGCGTAGCCACCGCTGAAGATGTGAGTAAAGGCGGGAGCCATGGCTGTGCCATCTACGATAGGCATAACCTGTGTAGGAGCGATAGCCTTAGCCTCGAATGCGAGGACGTCGCCAGTGTAAGGCTCGGTGATAGTGTGCCACTTCATGTCGAGCATACCGAATGAGAGCTGACGCACGTTGTAGTATGCTGCGAGGTAGTTCTTAGCTGCTACGAGCTTCTCGATGAGCTCTGCAGGCATAGGCTCGCCAGTCTGGTAGTGCTTAGCCCAGAGGTCGAGGTACTCCTTCTCTGTAGCCCAGTTCTCCATAATCTGTGAGGGAAGCTCAACGAAGTCACGCTTAACAGATGTACCGTTGATAGCCTCATATTTGCCCTTTGCGAGGATGCCGTGGAGACCGTGGCCGAACTCGTGGAGGAATGTAGTGAACTCGTCGAATGTGAGCAATGATGGAGTGTTGCCAGTAGGCTTAGTGAAGTTCATAACGAGCTGCACCAAAGGACGCTGCTCTACGCCATCCTTAACCTTTACGCCACGGAACTCTGTCATCCATGCGCCCTGACGCTTTGAATCGCGGGGGAAGAAGTCCATGTAGAGGATAGCCATAAGCTCGCCCTTGTCGTCGCGAACCTCATATACGCTTGCCTCGGGGTGGTATGTCTCGATGTTGTCAACCTGAGTGAATGTCAAGCCATAGAGCTTGCCAGCAAGCATGAAGACTGCCTCCTTGGCGTTCTCGAGCTGCAAGTAGGGCTTAATCTGCTCGTCGTTGATAGAGTACATAGCCTCCTTGTACTTCTCGTTGTAGTAGCTGAAGTCCCAAGGCATAAGCTCGCCCTCGAAGCCGAGACTCTTTGCATATGCAGTGATGTCGGCAACATCCTTCTTTGCGTAGCTCAAAGTAGCCTTGTTGAGCTGTGCGAGGAAGTTGTTAACGGTCTTTGTGCTCTCTGCCATGCGGTCCTCCAAGACGTAGTCTGAGTAGCACTTGTAGCCGAGCAAGTTAGCAATCTTGAGGCGGAGCTCAGCGATGCGGCGGATGTTCTCAGTGTTGTCGAACTCTCCACCGATACCGCGAGTGTTGTAAGCACGGTAGAGTGCCTCCTTGATGTCGCGCTGTGAAGAGTAGGTCATGAAGGGACCGTAGCTTGGAGCAGCCAATGTTACTGTCCAGCCCTGCTCGCCGCGTGCTGCAGCCTCAGCAGCCAAACCCTCCTTAATGAAACCGGGCAACTCGGCAACCTTAGCCTCATCGGTGATGTTGTAAGAGAAGGCGTTGGTAGCGCCCAAGGCGTTCTGACCAAACTGGAGTGTGAGCTGTGAGAGCTCCGATGAGTACTCGCGGTAGAGCTCCTTGTCCTTGCCCTCGAGCAAAGCGCCTGAGCGAGCAAAACCCTTGTAAGTATCCTCCAAAAGTGCCATATCCTCCTGGTCGAGCTTAAGCTTCTTGCGCTTGTCATAGACAACCTTGATACGCTCGAAGAGCGCGGGGTTGAGCGAGATGTCGTTCGAGAGCTCTGTGAGCTTGGGAGTGATGTTCAACGCAATCTGCTGCATCTCGGGAGATGTAACACAGTTGTTGAGTACGAAGAATACGCCAGAGATGCGACCAAGCAACTCGCCAGAGTTGCTCATAGCAACGATAGTGTTCTCGAAGGTCGGAGCCTCGGGGTTGTTCACAATAGCCTCGATCTCGGCACGGTTAAGCTCGATAGCGTAGTCGATAGCGGGCTCGTAGTGTGCAAGCTCGATCTCAGAGAAGGGAGGTGTCTGGTAGGGGGTGTTCCACTCCTCAACCAATGGATTACCCTTGAGTGACTCGGGCATCTCAACAAGTGGCTGTGCGCTTGTAGCCGCCATTGCAGTCATTGCTGACATAATAAGTGTTGTAGTAATCATAAATTGTATTTAGTTAGTAAAATTTTGTCTCGAACTTACTTCTTGATTGAGGGTATGACGGGCGCTGTTGCGGACTTGGGAGCCTTGCCTGGCTCGATGCGGAGGTCTGAGCTAATGGTCTTAACTTCTGCGCTCTCCTCTGCGCTCTCTACCACCTCCTCAACTTCGGGCTCCTCCTTCAACAAGCCGCGTGCACGGAGCATAGGCTTCTTGTCGGGGTCTGCACCGCGGAACTTACGATACATCTCCATGCCTGGACGCTGGCCACCCTGTGCCAAGAGGTCGTAGCGGAAGCTGTGTGCGAGGGCTGTGTCGCAGATGTCGTGGCTCGACTTGAAGGCCTCGAAGGCATCCTTATCCAATACCTCTGCCCAGAGGTAGAAGTAGTAGCCCGAAGAGTAGCCACCTGCGAAGATGTGTGCGAAGTATGTATAGCGGTAGCGGGGTGCAATCTGCTCGATAAGGCCGCGCTTAGAGAGGTTGTAGCTCTCGAAGTCGTTGATGTCGATGTCGGTAGCCTGCTTCAAAGTGTGGATATCCAAGTCGATGAGTGCTGCTGCTGCAAGCTCAGTGGTTGTGAAGCCCTGGTTGAAGAGCGAAGCACGCTGAATCTTCTCGATAAGGTTGTCGGGGATAACCTCACCTGTGCGGTGGTGTGTAGCATAAACCTTGAGAATCTCGGGGTGGAATGCCCAGTTCTCCATGATCTGCGATGGAAGCTCAACGAAGTCACCCTCTACCTCAGCAAGACCGCGGTAGCGTACATCAGCGAAGAGGCAGTGGAGCGCGTGACCGAACTCGTGGAACATTGTCTCAGCCTCGTCGAATGAGAGGAGTGAGGGGGTGTCACCTGTGGGAGGTGTAAAGTTGCAGACGATGCCTACAACGGGAGCCTTACGCTCGCCATCGATGTAGCGCTGCTCAACGAAGTTACCGCACCATGCACCGCCGCTCTTCTCCTTACGAGGATGTGGGTCGATGTAGAGCACGCCAAGGTGGCTCTGGTCGTGGTCGAGAACCTGATATACGGTGCACTCCTTGTGGTAGCGAGGAGCAGTGATAGGACGGAATGTGATGCCGTAGAGGCGGTTAGCAAGGTAGAACATACCCTCGCGAACGTTGTCTAGTGAGAGGTACTGGCGTACAGCCTCCTCGTCGAGCTGATACTTATCCTTGCGCACCTTCTCGGCGTAGTACCACCAGTCAGCCTTATCGAATGTCTCGCCGGGGTAGTCCTGCTGGAACATCTTGTTCATCTCCTCCAATTCGAGCTTTGCAGACTCTACTGCGGGGAAGAAGATCTCCTCCAAGAGCTCGTATGCAGCCTCGGGAGTACCTGCCATCTGGTCAGCAGTAACGTATGCAGAGTATGAGTCGAAGCCCAAGAGGTTAGCCTTCTCTATGCGAAGCATAGCCATCTTCTCGGCAATCTCCTTGTTGTCGTACTCGTTGTCGTTGTTACCACGCATGAGGTAGCCGTTGTAGAGCTCGCGACGAAGCTCACGGTTTGACGAGTAGGTGAGGAAGGGGAGCATGCTGGGCTTATCCAACGTAAAGAGGTAGCCGCTCTTGCCTGCAGCCTCTGCCGCCTCACGAGCCTGTGCCTTTACGCCCTCGGGAAGCTCAGCAACCTGGTTTGCCTCGAGGTGGAGCGAGAAGGCGTTCTGGTCTGCGAGGAGGTTCTTGTTGAACTCCACGGTGAGCATGGCGAGCTCGCCATTGAGCTGCTTGAGGCGCTTCTTAGCCTCGCCCTGGAGCAAAGCACCTGAACGTACAAACTCGTTGTATGTCTTCTCTGTTAGGCGCATCTGTACCTCGTCCAGGCCGAGGGTGTTGCGCTTGTCGTAAACAGCCTTAACGCGCTGGAAGAGAGCATCGTTGAGCATGATAGCGTTAGAGTGCTCCTCGAGGATGGGAGTCATCTCATCCTGCACCTTCTCCATCTCGGGCGTAAGGTCAGAAGATGAGAGCATGCCGAAGATAAGGCCTGTCTCTGAGAGCTTGATGCCTGCGTTGTCGAGGGCTACGATAGTATTCTCGAATGTAGGCTCAGCCTCGTTTGCTACGATAGCCTCAATCTCCGCCTTGTGCTCGGCGATGGCCACATCGAATGCGGGAGCGAAGTGCTCAGCCTTAATCTTGTCGAATGGGGGAACGCCAAACTCTGTTGTCCACTCCTCCAAAAGGGGGTTGGTAGTGTCGGTTGCAACCTCGTTGTTGCACGAATAATTCAGTGTCATAACACACATTAACGACGATAATAACAAAATACGTTTCATCTATGATATTTTTTAATTAACTTTAATTAACTTTGCAAAGTTAAAAAAATTATTGACCAATGCAACTATTTTATGCCCCTGAAATTTCTCTTCCCCGCTACACGCTACCCGAGGAGGAGTCAAAACACTGTGTTAGAGTGCTCAGAATGACCGTCGGCGATGAGCTCCATTTGACCGATGGAAAAGGTAATATGTATCGCTGTAAAGTGGTCAGTGACAATGTGAAACGCTGCGAAGTTGAGGTGGTGGAGACATGGCCCGAATATGAGCGCATGAGCTATGGTTTGACCATGTGTGTGGCACCCACAAAAAATATTGATCGCTTCGAGTGGTTTTTGGAAAAAGCAACAGAAATTGGCATCTCGGAGGTCTATCCTTTGGAGTGTGATCACAGCGAGCGCCGACAGATAAAACTCGAGCGCGAGGAGAAAGTTATCACCGCAGCGGTCAAGCAGTCGCTCAAAGCCTATCATCCCGTGTTGCACGATTTGACCTCGTTGCGCGATGTCATCGCTATGGATTTCGAGGGCGAAAAATACATCGCACACTGCGATAGCTCGTTTGGTGAGCGCCCCTATCTCGGAAATTTGGTAAAAAAAGGTGCTAATACACTAATTTTAATTGGTCCAGAGGGCGATTTTTCAAAAGAAGAGATTAACTTTGCGCTTCAAAATGGATTTAAGGCAATCTCTCTCGGTCGCGAACGCCTGCGTACCGAGACCGCTGCCGTTGTCGCAACCACCGTCGTGGCAACCATTAACAAACTGTAACCCAATACGAAATATAAACTATTATGTATTTGTACTCACTTATTGCGGCGATGCTTGTCGCGCTTGTCATCTTCCTTGTACCGAAGCGGTATAAGGTGTGGGTGGCAACGGGCGTGGTGTCGCTTGTTGCACTTGCAGCCATAGCTGTTGCTGTTATGGCATTCACGGGCGAGTCTGTGGAGCTTGTAAAGTTTGTGACCCCATTCTTTGGTGAGGAGGCACTTGCTGTAGATAAGCTCTCGGCACTCATGCTCATTATCATCTCGGTGGCATCCGTGGCTACATTGCTCTACTCGAAGGGCTATGTTGCGGGCTATCTCGAGCGCTACTCCGAGGCTCACATCTCGATGCACTACACGGCACTCGTGACGTTGGTGGTGTCGATGATGCTCGTTGTGGTGTCGAGTGGCGGCTTCTCGTTCCTCTTCTCGTGGGAGCTTATGACCATCGCATCGTTCATGCTTATTCTGTTCGAGGCCGACCGTCAGGAGGTACGCCGTGCCGCGCTTAACTACTTGGTTATGATGCACATCGGCTTCTTGTTCTTGGTGGCGGGTTTCGTCATGCTCTACAATGTTACGGGCAGCGCAAACTTCGCGGCTATCAACGCCTACTACGAGCATGCTAACCTCTTGCCTCTGTTTGTCATCCTCTTCATTGGCTTTGGCATGAAGGCGGGTTTGTTCCCCATGCACATCTGGTTGCCCGAGGCGCACCCAGCAGCACCATCGCATGTCTCGGCTATCATGTCGGGTGTGATGATTAAGACGGGTGTCTATGGCATCATCCGCATCATGCAGGTTGAGGAGCTCAGAGCAGATATGCTCTTTACCATTGGTCTTATCGTTCTGGTGTCGGGTGCCGTTACAGGTCTCTGGGGCGTTATCCTCGCCGCTATGCAGAACGACATCAAGCGCTTGTTGGCATACTCAAGTATCGAGAATGTGGGTGTCATCCTTATCGGTCTCGGTATTGCGGCAGTGGGTCACGCAGCGGGTAGCCCCCTTGTAGGTATGTGTGGTATGTGTGGCGCGTTGTTGCACATGGTAAACCACTCGCTCTTCAAGACCATGCTCTTCTTCAGCGCGGGTAACATCTACTCTAAGATGCACACCACGGCGATGAACCAGATGGGTGGCTTGGCTAAGCATATGCCCATCACGGCTATCGTGATGCTCTTCGCTACTGTGGCCATCTGTGCATTGCCACCTCTGAATGGCTTCGTCTCGGAGTTGCTCATCTATATTGGTATGTTTAACGGCGTAAGCAGTGGCTACGAGGTGCTCTACTCTGTTACGGGTATCATCGTGCTCTCGCTCATTGGCGGCATCGTAGTGCTTGCCTTCACCAAGCTATATAGCGTTGTGTTCCTCGGCTCTCCACGCTCGCACCATGTTGCAGAGTGCACCGAGGTTGACAACCAGCGCATCATCGCAACATGCATTCCTGCAGCCTTTATCCTTATCATCGGCCTTGTACCACAGTATGTCATCATCCCCATCTCGCATGTAGCCGAGGAGGCAACAAATAGCATCAATACCATTGCTATTGAGCACTTTGCACCTACGCTCGAGTCGTTGAGCTACGTCAGCATCGCCTTTATCTTGGTTGTTACATTGCTCTACTTCATCAAGCGTCGTGCGCAGCGCAACCGTACTATCGCCGAGGGCCCTACTTGGGGTTGTGGCTTTACTGCTACTAACACCCGCATGCAGTACACTGGTGAGTCATTCTCTGAGGGCTTGGAGAACATCGGTAAGCCCTTGATGAAGAACACGGTGGATGGTCGTGCGGTGGATAAGGACGAGATATTCCCCTTGCCTCACCGCTATCGTATCCGTCACAAGGATAAGGTTGATTCGTTGTTGGGTCGCTGGTGGGTGCAGATGATGCACCGCATCAACGAGTATGTAATGCGCTTGCGTACTGGTAAGGTAAACAACTACATTACATTCGCACTCTTGTTCTTCGTCGTAGTACTCATCTTGACACTTTGCGGTGTCCTCTAACCCAAAATATTGATTGCTATGTTGATTAAACTGCTAAATACATTGTTGATGGTTGTCGTAGCACTCTCTATTACGGGTGTTATCAACCGTACGCGTGCGGTGCTTGCTGGTCGTCGTGGCACACGCTTCTTGCAGCACATCTACAACGTGCGCCTACTACTACGTAAGGGTGCTGTCTATTCTCCGACAACAACCATACTCTTCCGCATTGCACCCTGTGTCTATCTCGGTGCTGCGCTTATGGCATTCTTGTTTATCCCTATTGCCAACCTCGAGCCTTTGTTCTCGTTCCATGGCGATATCATCTTGGTTGCCTACCTCTTGGCATTCTCACGCTTCGCGCTTATCCTTGCAGCTATGGATACAGGTAGCTCGTTCGAGGGTATGGGTGCTGCACGTGAGGCCCTTTATGGTGCCTTGGTAGAGCCCGCATTGATGATGGGTCTTGCGACGTTGGCTCTCTTCTGTGGCGACTCGTCGTTTGCAGCAATCTTCTCACATGGCCAGGTACTCGACGTAAACCTCACCGTGGTATTGCTCCTCGTGGCTTACATCTTCGTTATGATTATGTTTATCGAGGGTGGCCGTGTGCCTGTGGATGACCCAAAGACACACCTCGAGCTTACGATGATTCACGAGGTAATGTGCCTCGACTACTCGGGTGTCGATCTTGCGATGATTCAGATTGCAGGCTGGCTCAAGAACTCAATCTTTGCCGTGATTGCCGCGAATGCCGTGTCGGCGGTCTTCTGCTTCCACTGGGAGTTTGCTGCGCCCCTCGCAATTCTCGGTGCGGGTCTGTCGGTGGGCGTTGTGGAGTCGTTGCGTGCGCGTAACAAGCTCTCACGCAATACCACCTACATCCTCACCATCTCGGCACTCTCGGCCTTGGTGCTTCTTGTCGGATTCCTCCTTATCCAGGATATTAATATATAGTAAGCTATGATACTATCACTCATTATATTATACGTTCTGTCGCTCATCTATCTCTCGATGGCCGATAGATTCCGTTCGCACACCATGATACTCGCATTGCAGGGCCTCCTGCTCTTCGGTATTGCCATGGCGCGTATGCACGACTTCCACCCCGTGGAGATGGGCTTCATCGTTGTCGAGACCTTGGTATTTAAGGCTATCGTCATCCCCATCATCCTCATGCACGTCATCCGCAAGACAAAGATTAACCGCATCACAAGCTCTTCGACGCAGTTTGGCTCGTTGATGATGTCTATAGTGGCACTTGTGGCAAGCTGTACAATCACCTACTACATGCAGAACAGCGATGCCGATACCATCTCGTTTGGTGTGGCGCTCTATGCGTTGCTCTCGGGACTTATCCTTATTGTGATGCGTAAGCGTGTCTTTGCCCACTTGGTTGGCTTCCTCGTTATCGAGAATGGTGTCTTTTTGTTCTCGATGGCTATCGGTGTGGAGTTGCCCATGCTTATCAACCTCGCTATTATGCTCGATATCTTGATCTCTATCCTCGTGCTTGGCATGTTCTTGCAGCGTATGGATAACGACATGAATACGGATGAGAGCGATGCACTAACCTCTATTAAAGACTAAACGCTATGCTTACATATCTAATTATATCGCTTATTTTGGCGGTGCTGCCCCTTGTGGTGCGCACCGAGCGTATGACAAACATCATCGCTACGCTCTTCTTCCTCGTGCAGGTTGCGGGCATAGCTTTGGTTGTAGCATTGGGTAGGGTAGATGGCGTTATGCTCTCAGTCTTCCGTGCCGACAACATGGCGTTGCTCTTCCACGCCCTTATGACCGTGGTGTTGGGCTTCTCGCTCATCCACTCATCGTCATACCTCAAGGCGGAGAATGTCTCAACACGCTCTTATAAGACATACTATACGCTGCTCATGCTCCTTGCCGTGGCTATCACATGTGTCTATTACTCGGACAACATCGCCATGACATGGGTATTCCTTGAGGCTACGACAATCTGCTCGGCTGGTATCATCTACCACCGCGAGTTCAAGCAGTCGTTGGAGGCTACATGGAAGTATGTCTTTGTCTGCTCTACAGGTATCGCTATGGCATACCTCGGCATCATGCTCCTCGCTACCGTAGCAAACCATGGCGCCTTGGACTACGCATCGTTGAAGGAGGCTATCGTTGCGGGTGATCCACTCTACCTCAAGGTCGCATTCTTGCTTATGGTTGTGGGCTACAGCTGTAAGATGGAGATATTCCCTCTCTACACCGTGGGTGTCGATGCTAACTACGCTGCTCCCGCCCCCGCCTCGGCATTTATCTCTACGGCGCTTGTCAACGCAGGCTTCGTATCTATCATGCGCATCTATACGCTCTATGCACACTCTGACGTATTCGTGTGGGCGCGCCACGTCTTGATTCTCATCGGTATCTTGTCGTTGGCCGTGGGTGCCATGTTCTTGCGCCGCGCGAATAACTACAAACGTTTCTTGTCGTACTCTACCGTCGAGAATATGGGTATCGTGGCTATCGGCCTCGGTATTGGTGGCGTAGCGCTCTGGGCTGCAGTGTTCCATGTTGTATGTCACACCTTCGTTAAGAGCTCGATGTTCTACCACGTAGGTATCATGCGCCATGTTTACGATAGCTATAGCATTAACCGCATTGGTAACTATATCAATATCAACCGCGTAGGTGCTATCGGCTTTATTATCGGCACGCTCGTGCTATTGGCATTCCCTCCCTCACCACTCTTCATCTCGGAGGTTATGATCTTCTCGGAGATTGTGTCGGTGGAGAAGTGGTGGTTGCTCGTGTTGATGCTCGTGTTGATGTGCGTTGTACTCTACTCAATCTGGTCGCGCTCGTTGCGCCTTAGCTACCACTCTAACCAGGATGAGTTGCACCTCTCGGCCGTAAATCGCCGCTTGTCGTACATCGCATCGTTGCCCTTGGTTGCAGCCATCGTACTCGGCCTCTGGCAGCCCAAGTTCCTCGATTCAGCGATTGAGAACATCATCACGGATGGCGTTGAGGTTTCGGCCGAGATCGTCATCGATGAGGTTGAGGTCGTAGCAAACGCCGAGGAGCCCGAGGTAGTTGTAGAGGAGCCTGTGATGGAGGATGCTGTGACAGCTGAAACTGAGGCAGAAGCCACTGAGGAGCAAGTAATTGAAGAAACAACAGACGAAAATCTCGATGACCATGGAGATGTTTTATAGAACCACAAATACAGCCTCGGCGGTAGCTATTGCCGACATCCCCGTTGTGGAGTACGAGGCGCTATATAACGACCTTAAGGAGCGTATGACCGACGCTCGCTACCATGTTGCGCACTACTTCGCAACGGAGTACGAGTCGGGTCTTAAGTTCTACATGATAATCCTCGATGACGAGATGGGTGAGGTGCTCATCACCTCGTTCATACCCGACTACTACGCCGAGGGTCTCGCATCGCTCACTGCCGTGCACCAGCAGTTCCACCCCTTCGAGCGCGAGATTTTCGAGCTCTACGCTGTGCCCTTCGATGGTCACCCATGGCTCAAGCCTTTGCGCTTCTCGTTCGATCGCCGCGATAAGGAATCCTCGATGGAGAGCTACCCCTTCTACACTATCGAGGGTGAGGAGCTCCATGAGGTAAATGTGGGCCCTATCCATGCAGGTATCATCGAGCCAGGTGCCTTCCGCTTCATCTGCGATGGCGAGCAGGTGCTTCACCTTGAGATTGCACTCGGCTACCAGCACCGTGGCGTGGAGAGCGAGATGGTGCGCAACGACAACCGCTTGCGTCAGACGCTTATCGCGGAGTCTATCGCGGGAGATACTGCCGTAGGTCACGCCACAGCATATGCTGAGCTTGTTGAGAAGCTTGCGGGTACAGACATCGGTGACGACCTCAAGCGTGAGCGCCTTGTAGCTATCGAGCTCGAGCGTATCGCCATGCACCTTGCCGATACTGGTGCCTTGGCTACCGACATTGGCTTCCAACTCTACCAGGTGGCATGCGAGGCATTGCGTACAGTTGTCATCAACACTACTCAGGCGTGGTGTGGTAACCGCTTCGGTAAGAGTATGATACGCCCATGTGGTTCGAACTTCCCACTCACTGAAGAGAAGATTGAGACCATCCGTAAGAATATCGCCGACGTGCGTCGCAGATATAACGAGGTACGCGAGGACATCCTCGAGGCGCAGACACTTCTTGTGCGTTTCGAGCAGTGTGGCCTTGTCTCTACCCAGGAGATGACAACAATAGGTGGCGTGGGTCAGGCAGCACGTGCTAGTGGTCTTAAACGCGATATTCGTGCTACACACCCTTCGGGCTTCTATGCCGGTGCCTTTAGCCACACTCCCGTGTTGCGTACCGATGGCGACGTTATGTCGCGCCTTGCAACACGCATGGATGAGGTGTTACAGAGTGCCGACTACATCGAGCGTGTGCTTGCCGAGTACAAACCATCGGAGAATATCGCAGCACCCGACTACAACGCGCCCCTCAAGGCCGATGCCCTCTCCTTCTCGCTTGTTGAGGGCTGGCGTGGTGAGATCTGCCACGTGGCACTAACAAATGCCGAGGGTAACATCGCGAAGTACAAGGTTAAGGATCCCAGTGTTCATAACTGGCTCGGCCTCGCTATCGCGGTGCGCACAGAGGGTATCTCGGACTTCCCCATCAACAACAAGAGTTTTAACCTGTCGTATTGTGGTCACGACTTGTAGTGGTCACGCGCAATAGAAAATTTTGAGCTATGCTATTTGGAAAACTTAGAATCCTGCGCAGCCATGGCAAGCAGTATATCCCAAACCTCGATAAGGTGACGCTCACGGAGGAGTTTCGCGGCTTCCCCATGCTCACCGTCACTGACGATAAGAGCGACCTCGAGCGTGCCGCAGCCATCTGTCCCACACGCGCCATCACCACATCGCCCCTTACTCTCGACATGGGTAAGTGTCTCTTCTGCGGCGAGTGCCAGCGCATCGCCCCCAAGAACATAAAGTTCACTAACGAGCATCGCCTCGCCGCAACACGCCGTGAGGACCTCGTAGTCATGGCGGGCCAGACAAAGCCCTGCTTCACTAAGGATGCCGTGCGTCCCGAGATCGCCAAGTACTTCGGCAAGACCCTCCAGCTTCGAGAGGTCTCTGCAGGTGGTGATGCCTCTGTCGAGATGGAGCTCAACGCTACGGGCAACGTGAACTTCGACTTCGGTCGCTATGGCGTGGGCTTCACCGCCTCACCTCGCCATGCCGACGGTCTTGTCCTCACAGGTCCCATCTCCGAGAATATGGCCGAGGCCCTTGACATCTGCTACAACTCTATCGCCGAGCCTAAGATCCTTGTGGTATGTGGCTCGGAGGCTATCTCTGGTGGCCTCTATGTCGATAGTCCCGCCGTTGATCGCAGCTTCCTCGATAAGTATCATGTCGATCTCTGGCTTCCCGGTGCCCCCACCCATCCGTTGTGTTTTATTGATGGTGTTACCAAGCTCCGCAAGTAGTTTCTTGTGATAAGCTGCAATCTGCGGCACCAAACTTAGAGCCCCGAATGGGAAATACGCTTAGTATGTCCCATCCGAGGCTCTTTCATTTGGCACTACATATTACAGCTTCTGACAAGAAACAATAGCGTGCATAAATTCATCTAATACCTGATGTCCATCAAGTACTACCGATCGATGGCATTTTTGTTGAGCGTTGTATCTGCAGCCTTCTATTAACAAATTTTATTGTCCCCCTCCCTCACCTTTTCCTAACCTCCTTAAATTCCCTTCCACTCCACACCGAACTCCCTATACCTATATTTATATATAAGGTGTCTCACGGCATAGATTTTGCTAATTTTGATTTTTTTTGCAAAAAAGTGGTTAAAAAGTTTGGATAATAAGAAATAAGCGGTATCTTTGCACCCGCAATCAGGAAAACAGGTGTTAGAGAGGTTGCAGCGAGGGTTCTTGAAAAAAAGTTTGAAAAAAGTTCGCTAAAAATTTGGTGGTTTATTTTTTTTGCTTTACCTTTGCACCACTTTCCGCTCCGAAAAATTGGAGTGAGAGAGTTTAAGAAAATGGTTCTTTGATTTACTGGTTTTCTATATTGAGAGAAAAGTGTAGTATTTATCTGTCAATTTCCTTTAAGGAAGAATTGAAACAGTCAGGACTCTAACAAAACATTTTATATTTTTTACAATGGAGAGTTTGATCCTGGCTCAGGATGAACGCTAGCGGCAGGCTTAACACATGCAAGTCGAGGGGCAGCATAATGAAGTAGCAATACGGATTTGATGGCGACCGGCGCACGGGTGCGTAACGCGTATGCAAC
>JAZQXV010000004.1:0-113378 GCA_045633045.1 Alistipes sp. | reverse complement strand
AAACTACTCTTTGAGGAGTGTGTGTTACTATTTTCTTTTTTTCTTTTTCATAGGTAAAACGAAAGAAAGAAACGGCAGCAGATGTGCCCCTTATCACAAGAAATCACAAGAAATCACATCACCCCCACCCCTTGTGATTATGTGATTTTGTGATTTTGTGATTTTTTTGGCTGGGTAGGTCGGCTCACTAACTATGTCATCCTGAGTGTAACGAAGGATCTCCTCGCTGGCTATGCGAGGAGCGGTTAGGGAATTGAGGGAGTTTAGGGAAATTAGGGAGGGCCGTCCTTAACTTCCTTAATCTCCTTAACTTCCTTATCCCCCTTACGCCCCGCCCACTACCACCTTATCACAAGAAATAACATACTAAAAAATAATAGCGAACACATGTCCGCTATTATTATAAACCCATAATTGAGGTGGGGCAGTTGGCGTACGTCCCATTCGGGGGTTTGATTGAAGCGCCGCAGATGCGCCGCTATCACAAGAAATGATTGAGGTAGGGCAGTCTATCTCATTAAAACAGAGATTGTTCCTCCGTAGTATTATATGTGTATCCGAGATGCTTATATGCCTGCTCGGTAGCCTCGCGACCGCGGGGTGTACGCTTGAGGAAACCCTCCTTAATAAGGAACGGCTCATAGACCTCTTCGACGGTGCCGGCCTCCTCGCTCACGGCAGTTGCCACGGTGTTTAGACCCACGGGACCACCGTTAAACTTCTCGATAATCGTAGCGAGAATCTTGTTGTCCATCTGGTCAAGACCTCGCGAGTCGATGTTGAGTGCTGCAAGGGCTGTGCGTGTAATATCGACGTCGATATGTCCCTCGCCCACGACCATTGCAAAGTCACGCACACGGCGCAGTAGGGCATTGGCGATACGTGGTGTGCCACGCGAGCGAAGGGCTATCTCCAACGCTGCGTCATCATCTATCGAAATCTCGAGGATGCTTGCCGAGCGCTTCACGATGCCCGAGAGTACGGGTGCGTCGTAGTACTCGAGGTGGCAGGTGATGCCAAAGCGAGCACGCAGAGGCGAGGTGAGCAAGCCACTACGCGTTGTAGCACCAACAAGTGTAAATGGTGCTAATTCTATTTGTATGCTTCGTGCCGCAGGACCCTTATCGAGGACGATATCTATTTTGTAGTCCTCCATAGCCGAGTATAGATACTCCTCGACAATGGGGCTAAGGCGGTGAATCTCGTCGATGAAGAGCACATCGCCAGGGTTTAGATTGGTAAGCAAGCCCGCAAGGTCGCCAGGCTTATCCAATACAGGACCCGATGTCACCTTGAGCTGTGCGCCCATCTCGTTGGCGATGATGTTGGCAAGGGTGGTCTTACCCAATCCTGGAGGGCCATGCAACAAGACGTGGTCGAGCGAGTCGCCACGCATGAGTGCGGCCTTAATGAATATCTTGAGGTTAGCGACGATTTTGTCCTGACCAGCAAAGTTTTGCAGTTGTTGCGGGCGTATGCGGCTCTCGAACTCTTTGTCGCTCTCAATGTTACGCATATTTCTATCTATAGCCATAAATAAATCTGTGTTTTCAAACGCAAATATAGTTATAATTGTCCAAAAATACAACACTGCGAGGCATTTAGTTGTGGGGTAGTGCGGAAATAGAAAAATGGCCAATATATTTTCTTATTTGTAAAAGATGTGTTATCTTTGCGAACTTATGTAACATATCGTAGATATGTATGTGGCGTATGAATGAAAAACTTTTAATATTTTTTTTTAACTAATTAACACAAAAGCATTATGGCAAACAAACTTTTCAAGTCATTCTTCGCTTTGGCAATGGTCGTGGGTTCAGCCCTCGGTTTCGTTGCTTGCGAGGAGCAGGGCGATGATGTTGTGGGTAATCCTACTGTGGAGGTCTCTACAAAGTCATTGAACTTCGCGATGGAGGAGGGTAGCCAGGATGTTAACATCACCGCCAACTCCGATTGGAAGGTGGAGGTAGATGTTGACTGGGTTACTGTAACTCCTGCAAATGGTACTGGTGATGCGAAGATCACCGTAGCAGTTGCAATGAACGACACAGGCGCTGCGCGTGAGACAACCGTTAAGGTTATCGCTTTGCACAAGACCTATGGCAACTGGGAGACAAAGAAGATTACTGTTAAGCAGTCTGCATCAAACGACGCCCCTGTAACAGAGGTATTGCTCTACGGTGACAACTTCGACGGTAAGGAGGCACAGAAGGATAGCAACGGCTACTGGCCCTATATCGACCAGTTCCCCGAGTTCGCAAACCCCGAGGGTCCCGCAGCTGAGAATGTAACCTACTCTGGTAGCGTCGTATCTGTTCGCGCTAACTCAACTTCTAACAGCTCTTACTCAGACTACGCTGGTTCAGGCTCGAACAACATCTTCTTCGGTAGTGGCGCATACTTCCAGGTTAACGACATCACATTGGATGCTACACAGGTGAACTACAAGATGACTTTCGGCTCGGAGAAGTACTCTAAGGATGGCGACAGCACATTCAAGCCCGAGGAGTTCATCGTATCTATCTCTAAGAACGGCACAGAGTGGGCTCCCGTGGAGTACACATACGCTGGTACAGAGCCTGGTCGTTGGAATGTTGCAACTGCTGATTTCACTTTGGCTGCTGGTACAGATAAGCTCTACATCAAGTTCGAGGCTAAGGTTGCTTCAGTATATCGTCTCGATGATGTTAAGTTCTATGTTGGCAACGGTGGTCAGACTATCGACCTCGACAACATCGAGGCTCCACAGCCTTCGGAGGCTACAAAGGTAACTGTAGCCGAGTTCTTGAATGCTGCGGAGGATTCGACTATCTATGAGCTTACTGGTAAGATTACCAATGTAACTAACACTACATATGGTAATTTCTACATCAACGATGGCACTGGTGAGGTTCTTATCTATGGTCTTTGCTCTCCTACTGGCGAGCAGAAGTATTGGGCTGAGTCTGGCGCAAAGGTAGGCGATACTATCACCGTTCAGACCGTGCGCACATCATACAATGGCACACCTCAGGGTAAGAATGCAATCTTCGTATCGCTCGTTCCAGGTGAGGGTGGCGAGGAGCCTACTCCCGAGCCTGCAGAGGGCCCATATGCGTCGGATGTAGCATTTGTGTGTGCAACCGATGACTCTACAAACGCTGCATACACACTCGGCGCAACCACTATCAATGGTCAGGCTGTAACAGGCTTCAAGTTGGGTAAGACAAAGCAGGCAGGTAAGTTTACCTCTGCTGCTGTAGGCGTTTCAGGCGACAAGTACCTCAACTTCTATGCTCAGGGCTGGAAGGGTGGCGATGTTACCTTGTACTTCCGTGTTGACGGTGGTGCTACAATGTCACAGAAACTCGCTTCACACGACGGTGTAACAGGTAACCCTCCATTTGTGTCACTTGCATTTGCTGATACCGATCACTACTCATTCAAACTTGAGGGCCTGACCGCTTCTTCAACAATCGAGTTCTCAACAGATGCAAACTTCGCCCTCACATCATCAGACTCTGCAATGGATACTGCACGCGCTGTTGTGTGTGGTATTAAGCTCACTGACGAGGCACTCACTCCCGGTGAGGGTGGTGGCGACGAGCCTGAGACTCCCGTTACACCTGAGGGTGTAGTAACCATTGCAGAGGCGATTACTGCTGCTGACGGTGCATCTATCGTCATAGAGAATGCTACTGTTATTGGTGTTTACGCTCGTGGTGTGTTGGTAGAGGATGCTACTGGTAAGTTGCTCGTATATGCAGGTTCAGCTATCTCTGCTAATGTTGGTGATGTTGTTAAGGTAGAGGGTGCTATGGCTACTTATGGCGGTCTTCGTCAGGTTGCTACTCCTGCAGTGACTGTTACAGGTTCTACAACTTATACATATCCTACAGCTACCGTGATGAATGGCGCTGCAATGGATGCTTACCTCTCTAACCCTGTAATCGACTATGTTGAGTATACCGGCACTTTGGCAATCAGCGGCTACTACTACAATGTAACCGTTGATGGCGCTGCAACAGCTGTTGGTTCATTGGCTTATGTTATAGAGGGTACGGTTGACCCCGCTTTGGATGGTCAGCAGATTTTGGTTAAGGGTTGGACTATTGGTTTCTCAGGTGGCAAGTATGTCAACACTATGATCACATCGGTTACTGCTGCTGGTTCTACAGAGCCTACTCCCGAGCCAGAGCCTACACCAGACGGTGTAGTGAAGGCTACTGTAGAGGAGTTCTTGGCAGCTGCTGAGGATGATACTGTATATGAGCTCACAGGTGTTATCAAGAACGTAGCTAACACAAACTATGGTAACTTCGACCTCCAGGATGAGACTGGTACTGTATATGTTTACGGTATCTACGACGAGGATGGCAATAAGGTCTTTACATCGCTTGGTCTTAAGGAGGGTGATACTCTCACAATGCGTGGTGTTCGCACATCATACCAGGATAACCCTCAGGTTGGTAGCGGCGTTTACGTGTCACACGTATCTGCACCTGAGCAGGAGCAGCCTGCAAATGAGGCTACTTTGTCTTTTACTGATGATGCTAACCGCGTATCATGGGATTCAAACCAGCAGGTATGGAGTGCTAACGGCATCACTTTGACAAACAACAAGGGTGCTTCAACAAGCAATGTTGCAGACTTCTTTGCACCTGCTCGTTTCTACAAGAGCTCCGAGATTATCGTTGAGTGCGAGAAGGCGATGACAAAGATTGAGTTTGCATGTAACGGCGCATCATACGCTACTGCATTGCAGTCATCTTTGGGTTCAACTCCTTCGACAATTGATGGTAGTAGCGTGATTGTTGAGTTCGACACTGCTACAACATCATTCACTATCGCATCATTGACAGGTGGTCAGGTGCGTATGAACAGCTTGAAAGTTACTTTCGCTGAGTAACACTTTTAACTCTTTCGCTAAAGCTCGGGTGGGGTAGTCCTGCCCGAGTGGCGAAGGGTTTTCTATTAGACTTTAGAGGAATATTTTGCAGGAAAAAGATGATGAGACAATTTTTATCAATTCTATTAAGCATTGTAGCAACGATATTGATTTCGGGTTGTGAGAATATCCGTGTGGTGGTCGTCACAAGTGATGCCTATCTCAACACCACCGAGGTAAAGGGCGAAAGTAAGAACTGCGCTGTGGTGCTTCGCGCACAACAGGGTACTTCGTACTCAATAGCCATAACTTCGCAGGATGATTGGGCAAAATTCTCGGGCGGAAATACAACTATCGAGGGCACTATGCAGAACTCCGATAAGGTCATCTACATCTACTTCGATAAAAATGCGTCGGGTGAGTCACGCGTGGCAGATGTCGCGGTGAGCTTCTCGGATGGAAGACGTTTCGACTTGTCGTTCACGCAGCATAGCTACGACAACACTATAGCGGTAACTCGCGCGTGGGCAGAGCTCCCCGTGTGCAAAGAGGAGAACAACTACATCTACAACACACACTTCGGCGCTATGGGCCTCAGAAACGATGCCCGCAACTATACCTACTGCTTCGACCCCTCTGTGCGTGCGTCGTTGTGGGTGGCATATCCACTTCACAAGTGCTACACCTCGGGCGAGGGTAATCGCAATAATAGCTCATTCGGCTACGACCCCAAGGTTGATGATGAGGTGCAGGCAGCCCTCGGCCGTGGCTCGTATAATGGATGGTATGACCGTGGCCACCAGCTTCCAGCGGCTGACCGTAAGTGCTCGCAGCAGATGATGGACCAAACATTCTACGCTACAAACATGACACCCCAGCAGTCAAACTTCAACCAGAATAAGTGGGGTGTATTGGAGGGTAGAGTGCGCAACATGGTATGTAGCGATACGCTCTATGTGGTTACGGGAGCCTATTTTGGTGGCGCACACCATTCATCTATCGACAGCAAAACAACAGATAAGTCGGGTAACACCTGTCCAACGCCCACGCACTATTATAAGGCACTGCTTCGCACAAAGAAGGGTAACACAGGTAAGAGTATTGATGAGTTTGACGATGCAAGTCAGTTGCGTGCTATCGCCTTTTGGTTTGAGCACGAGAATAGTGGCGATGATACCACTATAACCTCATCGGATTGCATCAGCGTAGCGGAGCTCGAGGAGATTACAGGCTTCACATTCTTCCCCATGCTCGACGATGCTATCGAGGCTGAGGTAAAGAGCACGAAGATACCATCGGAGTGGGGAGTGAACTAAACCGCGTAAATGAAAAACTAACAACTATACAAACATGAAAAAGACACTTTTAATGCTATTTGTAACGCTGTTCGCCGTAACAGCGGGTATGGCGCAGGAGAAGCCATATACAGTAGTATTCTACAACCTCGAGAACCTCTTCGACATCTACGATGACCCAGAGACCCACGACGAGGAGTTCCTCCCCGATGGTGTTAAGCAGTGGAACGAGATTAAGTATCAGAAGAAACTCACTAACATGGAGCGCGTGCTCTTTGACATCGCTGCTATCCAGAAGGAGTACCCAATCGTGATTGGCGTATCGGAGATTGAGAACCGTTCGGTGCTTGAGGATCTCGTATCGCAGCCCAAGCTCAAGG
Organism: Alistipes sp.; assembly: GCA_045633045.1. Classification (GTDB taxonomy): domain Bacteria; phylum Bacteroidota; class Bacteroidia; order Bacteroidales; family Rikenellaceae; genus Alistipes. The sequence continues at coordinate 106,836 of JAZQXV010000004.1, read as the reverse complement.
GTGCCAACTACCGCATCTGCCACTTCGACTCGCCCGATGCTCGTGGTGTAGATTGTGCGTTCCTCTATCGTGCCGATGTGTTCAAGCTCGAGGGTTCGGATAACATCAAGCTCGAGGTGGAGGAGTTGCCAAACTTCCGCACACGCGACCTTGTGGTTATGTGGGGCACTATTGAGGGTGAGCCCTTCTACTTCCTTGTGTCACATTGGCCATCGCGCCTCGGTGGTAAGGAGGCTTCGCAGTTCAAACGCGATGCTTGTGCAAAGCAGATTAAGGAGATAAAGGATAAGTTGATTGCCGAGAACCCCGCAACAAAGGTTATCGTTATGGGTGACTTCAACGACGACGCTACAGATGCCAGCATCACCAAAGTTATGGGTGCAAAGGGCAAGGAGAAGGAGCTCGTGGAGGGTGACTTCTTCAATCCTTTCAACCAGATGTTGCGCGCGGGCCTCGGTACGCTCGCATATCAGGATGTGTGGAACTTGTTTGACCACATCTGCGTAACCGAGAACTTAGTAAATGCCGAGGAGGGCAAACTTCGCATCATCAAGGGTAAGAAGTTCTATGGTAACATCTTCACTCGCCCCTACATGCTCCAGCAGGAGGGTCAGTACAAGGGTTATCCCTTGCGCACTTTCGTTACGAACAACTTCCAGAACGGCTTTAGCGACCACTTCCCCGTCTATATTTACATAGGCAAATAAATATCAAACATATAATCTATGAGGAAATTTTTACTAACTACACTATGTGCCCTTCTCTCGCTGAGTGCCTTTGCTCAGATGGGAGGTATGAAGGGCGTGGTCGTGTCGCGCGAGACGCGCGAGCCGATTGGTGGAGTTGCCATTGCGATTAATGGTATCGCCGTCAACACCACGACAAACGAGAATGGTGAGTTCGTGATTGAGGGCTTGGAGCCTGGTCAGTATCTGCTGACTTTCTCGGCTTACGAGTTCGAGGATCTCGAGCTTATGGTGCGTGTTAAGGAGCTTGTTCACGACATGCAGAACATCTATATGATTCCTGCGGGCGTGACAGCGATCGACGACTCGGCATTTGCTGAGCTCGACACCGATGTTGAGAATGCGGGCGATGCTCAGGCTATGCCCTCGGCGCTCTCGGCATCGAAGGATATCTTCAACAACATCGCTTCGTATCGCTTCTCGGAGATGCGCTTCAATGTGCGTGGCTACGACTCGCAGTATCAGGATGTATATCTCAATGGCATCCGCTTCAATGATGCGCTTACGGGTTATGGTCCATGGTCGTTGTGGAGTGGTCTTAACGATGCTACACGCAACCAGGAGACTACATCGGGCTTGCAGTCATCGGACTTCGGCTTGGGTGGCATCGCTGGTACTACGAATATCAACGCACGCGCTTCTCAGCTCCGTAAGGGCTTCCGTGCAAGCGTGGTTAACTCTACACAGCTCTACCGCTTCCGCGTTATGGTAAGCTACGCCTCTGGTCAGCTCGATAATGGCTGGTCGTACGGCTTTACGCTCTCTACTCGTCAGGGAGGTAATGGCTATGTTAATGGCGTTTATTACAATGCATACGGTTACTTCTTCTCTGCTGAGAAGATATTTAATAGCCGCCACCGCCTCTCGGCAACCATCATGGGCACTCCCACGCAGCGTGGTGCGCAGCAGGCATCGACACAGGAGGCTTACGACCTTTGGGGCGACAACTACTACAACCCCAATGTAGGTTTGCAGAATGGCAAGGAGCGTAACTCGCGCGTACGCCGCATGCACGAGCCTATCGCCATGCTTAACTACAACTGGCAGATTAGCGAGAACACATCGCTCGCGGTTGCTACATCCGTACGTTTCGGCTTCAATGGCTACTCGGCACTTACATGGTATAAGGGTGAGGACCCACGTCCCGACTACTACCGCGTATTGCCATCGTACTATGGTGACCGCCTTGAGCGCCGTATGATACTCAACAACTTCGCAGAGGCAAACGAGATGACACTTCCATTCTCGGATATCGACCTCGAGACCGATAAGGCGAAGTATATCGAGTATATGCAGAACTGGGATGGTTACATCGACTTTGATGGCTTGATGCAGAACAACATGATGGGTGAGGTTAACAACGTATATGGCGAGGGTCACCGCGCTGCATATATGATCGAGGAGCGTCACACCGACCAGATTGACTACAACTTTGCTGCGCAGCTCAACCACATCTTCCGTGGTGGCTCGAAGCTAACGGCTGGTGTTCGTGCTCGCGTAAACCGCACAGAGTACTACTCAACTGTTAAGGACCTGCTTGGTGGCGACTACTGGTTGGATGTTGACAAGTTCGCAGAGCGCGACTTCGGTAACAACACTGTATCTTACCAGAACAACATGGCTTACTATCGTGAGCATGGCCATGCACAGGCTGTTAAGGAGGGTGACAAGTATAACTACGACTACTATGCACATGTTCGTCAGGGTCAGCTCTGGGCTATGTACGACGTTGCTGCGGGTGGCTTCTCTGCAAATATCGGTGCCGAGGTAGGTTTCTCAAGCCTCTGGCGCGAGGGTCTTTGGGAGAAGGGTCTCTTCCTCAATGATAATGCTGGCGGCGACCGTGGTATGACATCGCTTGGCGACTCGGATAAGGTTAATAGCCTCACATATAAGGGTAAGGTTAACCTCGCGTACCGCTTCAATGGCTCGCACACAATCGAGGCAAATGCTACAATCATGCAGAACGCTCCGATGTTCAACAACGCCTTTGTTTCGGCGCGTACTCGTAACCAGATTACTCCTGGCCTCAGCCCCGAGCGCATCTACGGTTTCGATATCTCGTATAACCTTAACACACCTTGGGTGCGTGCTCGCCTCTCGGCATACTACACACAGATGATGGACCAGTCGAAGGTTATCTCGTTCTATGACGACACGCAGAGCTCATTCACCAACTTCGCAATGTCGGGCATAGACAAGCGCTATATGGGTGTTGAGTTGGGCTTGAGCGTGCCTATTGCATGGGGTCTCTCATTGCAGGGTGCCGTGAGCCTCGGCGACTACATCTACACATCTAACCCCGAGTTCACACAGATGATTGATAACTCGGCAACAGATGTCGTGCACAGCGTGGTAAACTGGAAGGGTATGAAGGTGGAGAGCACACCTCAGACGGCTATCAATGTAGGTCTTAACTTCCGCGGCCCTAACAACTGGTACGCATCGTTGGATTTCAACTACTACGACCGCTTGTACCTCTCGATGAACCCTATGTACCGCACACAGTACTTGGAGAATGAGATTAAGCGCATCTATGACTGGAACAACCTTGAGACTGGTCGCCAGAAGGCTGCTGTAGTGGAGGTTATTGACGGCATCCGCGCTCAGGAGGAGTTGGGCAACGCCTACACCCTAAGCGCAAGCATCGGCAAGAACTTCCGTATCAAGTATAAGTACACCCTCGGCTTCAGCCTTCAGGTGAACAACATCCTTAATAACCAGACAATCCGTACGGGTGGTTATGAGCAGATGCGTCTGAATAAGCTCTCTGACCCTATCATCTTCCCCGACAACGAGGGTAACATGACTATCGTTAAGAAGCCTACAACATATTCGCGCTTCGACTCGAAGTACTTCTACATGAACGGCTTCAACTACTACCTTAATGTTTACTTTAGATTCTAACTGCTAAACTGATGAATATTATGAAACTAAACAGATTATTTGCATTGGTTGCTGTAGCAGTTATGACTGTTGGCTGCTACGAGAAATTCGAGGAGGTTGCACCACGCCCCGTATATACTGATCAGTCGTTCGAGGCTATGTTCCCCGATGCTGAGCGCATCACCATCTTGGAACTTAAGGAGGCCTTTGGCGAGATCTCTAATACAGGTGTTAATAGCGCATGGAGCAACACAAAGTATATGCTCATTGGCGAGGATATCTTCGTAGGTCGCGATGTATATATCAAGGGTAAGGTAATCTCTAACGACGAGGAGGGTAACATCTACAAGTCGTTGCATATCCAGGACCACACTGCGGGTATCGAGCTTAAGTTGAACAACAATGTAGGCATCCGCTATAAGTATGGCTCATGGGTCTATGTACGACTTACTGACCTCTATTTGGGTAACTACCGCATGATGCTCTCGTTGGGTGGCGCACCCTCGGAGTCGTGGAACAAGGCTGGTGAGCATAAGTACTATGCGAACTCAAACCTCGAGCTTCAGGAGGTCATTGACCGCTATGTTTTTGCTGGCGAGCAGGATGTGCTCAACGTAGGCACTTATAACGAGTGGTTGGCAGACCCATATTCTGTCGATATCATCACCGTGACTCCCGAGAACTACACCACGGTATTGCCTAATAGCAAGGAGCGCGAGAAGATGTTTGGCCGTTTGATTCGCTTCGAGGACCTCGAGTGCCACTATGCTGGTGTTACAAACCAGGATGGTGTGACTAACCCCGGTTTGAAGAGTGGTTCGTTTGAGAATATCTACCCAAGCTGGTTATATACAGACCCTCGTCCCACTGAATCGAAGCCCTGGTATCACTGGGCGTTTAAGGAGGAGATTACTGGTCGTAGCCTCTATGGCTCTGTATGCTTCACTTACGACCATAGTGCAACGGTATGCTCTGCAAATGGTGTATATGCCTTGCGTACAAGTGGCTACTCACGCTTTGCACGCCGCAACGTATGTAAGGATGGTGAGAAGGCTACAATCACAGCAATCTATGGTATCTACGCTCAGAAGTCTGACTATAAGGGTAATGCCGACGACTACGCATCATATCAGTTGACTATAAGCAGCTTCTCGGATATTGAGTTTGCAAATGGCGACGATGCCTTGTTGACTGATGAGCAGGTTGCAGCTATGACGACTGAGGATATGAAGACCGTGCCTTGGATTGACGAGGAGGGCGAGTCTGAGTATAACTAATCGGAACTCAACAACAAATAAACGGATGGGCAAGTGCTCATCCGTTTATTTTTTAGTAGTGTAGCTGAGTTTTGATAATAATGAAATAATATTTAGTATGTCATGTTAATATCTTCTTATTTATACTTTCGTCTATCATAAATTAATATAGGTAATACATATAAACAATTGTTCCATAATATTATAACATATGTGTTTTAACATAATGTAAATATTACGACATATATAGATTTGGTATTACCGAAAAGATTATGTAATTTTGCTGGCGTAAATCAACTGACACGATTAATATGGATTTAACCCTTTCGATTATAGCTCTTATATTGGGCATCATTGGACTTGTTGGCGTATTTATTACAGGACTCCCTGGAACTGTATTCTCATACGCAGGTCTTGTGTGCGTCTATTTTAATAGCGACTCAACAATATCGACACTACAGCTAATAATCTGCGGCATCCTTTCGATTGCAGTTCTGGTTCTGGATTACGTACTGCCCGGATATTTTAGTAAACTCTTCGGCGGAACGAAATATGGAATTTGGGGAGCTACGATAGGCACCTTCGTTGGATTGTTCTATGGCTTCTGGGGTATCATACTTGGTCCATTTATCGGCGCAGTAATTGGAGAGCTTATTGGAGAAAAGATAAAGTTTTGGCAGGCTATAAAGGTTGGCTTTGGCTCGATGTTGGCATTCTTCGCTACAACAGGCATCAAACTAATTATCGGCCTATACCTATTCTACTATATAGTTAAGGAGCTTATTCTTGTGATATTTTAACGTTATATTATGTTAAAAATCAAGAAGTTTGTATTTGTTGCGCGTAGCAGAAATTGATATAATTTCCTCGTAGTGCCACCATTCACGACGATACGGATATAATCCAGCCTCGTGCATAACCTCTACAAGCATGATTCTATTTACAGCAGCTTCGTAGCTTATTACGCCACGCTTCGCAAGGCTGTTGATATAATCAGTATAGACTTTAATAGTTCGTGTCTCTGGGTCTGAATTGTCTGCCGTGCCCTTGACGGATGCCGCCTCCGTAAAATCATCAAACCCAGCACCCATATCAAGAGGCCTGCCATCCAGTGTCGCAATCGTGAGGTCAACCGCTACTCCGTAGTTGTGTCTGCCACCGCGCGTGCCATCAGCTACAAAACCCTCAAACTCAGTACCCTCAACAGCCTTGCGCATAGCGCGTTGCACGCTTATTGGGCGCGCAGCATCGTATATTAGAAGTGTATATTCGGGGTGTCGCTGCTGCAGGAGTTGTTGTGCTCGGACTACCCTCTTAGCGAATTCGCGCTCTAAATATGCGGTTTCGAGCTCTCTATACATATCGACACCCACAAAGTTATCAGTGCTCGAATACTTTAGATCCACCAGGATGCTGCTATCGAGTTCGCGAATATCCACAAGGTTATACTCCTGCATCTTTGCGTCGAAGTTCTCGGGCGACAGATGGATGTACGCAACAAATAGTATGGATATAAAAAGGTTAATCATGGCTCATTATTTTTTACAAATATACAACAACCCAGCAATATAATTAGGCGTGTAATTGTAAATTTATTATCTTTGCGCGAAATATTAACAAAACTACCGATAAATAAAATGAAAAAATTACTTTTTATATGCGGCGTTGTGGCTACCCTACTCACCGCATGTGAGACAACAAACGACAATGTAGCGTCAACATTTGAGATTACATCAAAGCAGGATATTAGCGTTGGCAGTGGCAATGTTCAGGGTATCATTACATACACACTGACAAGCCCCGTTGTAGGCATGTCAATCGAGGCTGAGGCGAATGTCGAGTGGATTAACTCATTCGATTTCTCACAGATGGGTAAGATTGGCTATAAGGTTGATGCTAACCCCACATACGATGCACGAAATGGCGTAATCACAGTCACTTACAACAACTACAGCGTTGAGCTTAACCTCACACAGGCGGGCAAAGTTCGCCCCGAGGAGAAGAAGATCGAGGCACCATATCTCCTTGGTCACTACTATGGCGACTATGCTGGATACAACTATAACTACTACCTCGTGCTTTCAGAGAGTGATTATGATGACTCAGGTGCATTTAAAAAGGAGGGTTGGAAGTTCTTCCTCGACATCTACTCTGAGGAGAGTCCCTCAGATTACAACAACATCCGCGTGCCTAATGGTGTCTATACGTTCAACCCCAATAATGATGGTATGGCAGGCACATTCTTGGAGTCATTCAGCATTTACAAGGAGTATGACAGCGCAGGTATGGAGGTCGCGGAGCACCCATTTGAGGAGGGCGTCCTTACAGTTACAGATGACCTCGTAAAGTTGGAGGTTAAGTTTGAGGATGAGGAGAATTTGTATGTCGTGACATATGGTGGTGATTACACAATGCAGGATCGTCGCAATGAAGCTGGCGGTATCTACTAATACTCTCCTTATATCAAAAGATTGAGGGGTTATCCAATAAAGGATAGCCCCTCAATCTATTTTACATGTAAGCGTCGTTAAATTTCTGATAGTGAGACAATGTTGTTCAGTACAGCATATATCGTCAAGCGACCCAGTGAACGTGTCTTGAGCTTCTCGGAAATGTTGTTGCGGTGGAAGATGGCCGTAGTTAGCGAGATGTTTAGTTTGTCGGCAATCTCCTTGTTGATGTAGCCCTTAACAAGCAGAGCCAGCACCTCCTTCTCGCGTTGCGAGAGGGGCGATATCTCGGGTGTAGTCTCATGTGCTACCCCACCTTCATGCTGCATCTCGTGAGGGTGGCGTCCCGATGGGTGTCCCGCCTGGTGGATATGGAGAATTTGGCGTACAATCGCAGACTCCGAAGCCGTTGCATCAATCGTGCGTATGCCCGACTGCGTAAAGGGCGTATTATCGCCCTCGGTGATGACCATTGTGCGTCGCAACATCGGGCGGAACATCTCCATATTCGCAAAGAGTACCTTAGCTGATACAAAGAGGTGTGCGACATGAGGTGCTGCGGCATTAAACTCCTCGACATTGTGGTAGCAGACAACATCAATACCGGGCGTGATGTCCGAGAGGAGACTACGAAGTGTCATGGCCTCCAATGTGTTCTCCGATATGATTGCTATCTGCGGTACCATTACTACCCTATTTACTCTCCAATATATACCTCCATTACACGGCCTGAGCCCTCGATGCGTATATCGCTCATCTCGGCAGGAATAAGCACAACCTCACCCTCCTTAAGTGTCTCGGTAACACCCTCTGCGATGATGTTCATATCGCCCTTGATAGCGATATAGATAACGAACGAGTCGAGCATTGCTCGGTCAAGCTCCTTCTTACCTGCAATGTCGTGCATCACCATTGTAAAGTATGGTGACTCAATGACTTTAGCCTCGCCACCTAAAGCGAGATCATAGCGACGGTGGAGCAACTCTGCGTCTGCCTCAAAGTCTATAGCATCGACAGCCAATGCAGTGTGCAACTCGCGACCCTTACCCTCGGCATCAACTCTATCCCAGTCGTATATGCGGTAGGTAACATCGGATGTCTGCTGTACCTCCACAACTTCGATGCCAGCACCAAGAGCATGCACCGTACCTGCGGGAATAAAGAATACATCGCCAGGGTGTACCTCTACGCGATTGAGGAGTGGTTCGAGGCGTGACTCCGCAACAGCTGCGATATACTCCTCGCGAGTGATATTGAGGTCCTTGAAGCCGAGATATATTGCAGCACCGGGCTTGCAATCGACAACATACCACGCCTCGGTCTTGCCGAAGCTATCGTGACGCTCCAGAGCTAGTTCATCGTCGGGATGCACCTGTACAGAGAGCTTGTCGTTGCAATCGAGATACTTAATCAAGAGGGGAAACTCCTCGCCATAATGCTCAAAGTTCGCCTCACCGATAAGCTCACCCATATAGACTTCGATAATCTCATTGAGGTTGTTACCCTTGAGCATGCCATTGGCAACAACTGACACATCACCCTTTACAGATGATATGTCCCAGCTCTCGCCATAGAGCTTATCTTTTGCAAGGCGCGATGCGGCACTACCCTTCTTCTTGAGTATCGCCCGACCACCCCAAATACGCTCCTTGATGCGTGGCTTAAATTTTATTGGATATAGCATAGTTTCAATAGTTTAGAAGATTGAATCAACGTACTCTACCACCTCGTCGATAGTTGCAGTGAGAGGGAACACCTTGGTTGGCTTGAGGTACCACACCTCGCGACCCTTCTTTGCCGCCTCCTCGCCTGCACCAGTGATATTAAGCATGATGCAAGCATCCTTCTTAATCTCGCCAGCCTCGACCATCTTGATAAGCGAAGCTGTTGCTACGCCAGCTGCGGGGTTGATGTCGATGCCCTCGAGCTCCTTGAAGAGCTTACATGCGCGCTTCGACTGAGCATTTGTAGCAACCATAATATTGCCATCGGTAGCCTTCAATGCATCGTAGAGACCGCCCGCAATGGCGTATGGTGGCTTGCGGTTAGATAGTACCTTCGCATCAATAAGCTCAGCATCGCGGCGAGCCTTCTTCATGTCGTATGGCAACATTTCGCGTGACTCGTGTCGCCATGCGTCGTACATAGGCACGAAGGGGGCGTTCTGCGATACGATGAGCCTCATGAGGTTGTCGCCATAGTTGCCATCCTCGATAAGGCGCATATTCGCCTCCCATGCAGCGATAGCGCCTGTGCCGCTACCAACAGCCTGGAAGTAGTAATCTGGAATACGACCGATGGTCGTTACTGCAGATAGCACGGTTGTACCCATGCCATCGCGGCGTGCAATATTCTTCGCGCCACCCTCGGCGTAGCACTTTGATGATTTAAGCGCGTAGAGCGAGAGGTTAATAGCGTCGTAGTAGTCGCCACCCTTCTCGCAAGCGATAAGCTTCACGCAGTCGTTCAAAGGCTCGGCGAACCACAAAGCTTCGAGGTTGTCGTGTGGAACGGCAAGCAACAACTTAATGTTATTCTCGGAGCATACCTTAGCAAAGGCGCGTGCTGTATTACCCGCAGATGCTACGACCAAAACACGCTCCTCATCCTCGTTGATGCGACCACATACGCTATACGCCTCAGTCTCTTTGAATGAGCATGTTGACATGCGTACGCCGTGCTTGGGACTATAGCCACTGAGTGTAATCCACAAGTTCTCAAGGCCGAGGTGCTTTGCAAGAGCCTCGCTCTTGAATGTTACGGGGGCTGATGAACCCTGCAACATACGCTTTACGGGGAGCCAGTCGCAGAACTTGTAGAAGCCATAGCTCTCGGGCTTAACGTCGAGCTTCTTCGCTTCGTAGTTGGCACGTACCAACGATGGAGCCTTGCACTCGTGGTCATCCAAGATCCAACCAGTGTCATCAAACTCACGACCTGTTGCTACACACGTCATCTTGTACTTTGTGGGCTTAAAGTTTTCCATATCTTAAGTCTATATTATTCGTTTGCCACTCAAATCGCAATAATTAATCGCGCAAATTTACGTTATTTTTTTCAAAGAATCAATAAGTATAGTTGCCTATCGAAGATAGATTTTCGAGATTAAAACCTCTTTGTTAGAAAAATATTACTATCTTTGTCTGTATATTTCTGTTACACCAGACGGTGTACTATAAGGGTGATAAAAATTTAATAAAAATAAGTTATGAACAAGAGATCTTTCCTAGCAATTTTAGTGGCCACAGTACTATGCGTTAGTGGCGTATTCGTGGCATGCTCTACAGATGACAAGTCGGCAGATAGCAACAAGGTTGTACTTGACGACACCGTTGTGATGTACATTAACCTTGACCAGCTTGGTGATAAGAGTGCTATCAATGAGATAATAACCGATAGCAACCGTAGCCTTCTTGCCACCCTTCTTACTGCAGAGTGCGATAACGCAGAGTGGACAGAATACACCGAGAAACTTCTTGCAGACCTCGGCAAGTCGGGCATAGATACAAAGACCCCTATCTATGGTTACTTTGATGTTAAAGATGCATGCTATGACGAGGGAGATTATGTGCTTGTAGCAAAGGTCGCAGATATTAACGCCGTAGATCGCTTTGTAAAATACTTCTCAGAGATGTCAGGTGAGAATATCGAAGTTGTAAAAGAGGGTAATACTCGTAAATTTAAGCTCGACAAGATATACTTTGCATACAACGCAGAGCGTTTTGTTGTAGTTGCTTCAAACAAGTATGTGGGGGAAGTTGATTCGCTCTTGGAACGAACTCTTAAGCGCCCTGATGCAGACCTCTCGGCATACGCAAAGTATGACTGCGCTGCAAGCATCAACCTTGATGAGGTAGTTGCGCTTCAGTGCCAGAATATGCAGATTGAGATTGATGAAGCATACGAGTATCTCGATGTTGAGATTGAGGAATGGGAGTATGAGTGGGTTATGTATGAAATCCAGCAGATGGAGGAGGAACTCGAGACTCTCAAAACCCTTCAGGACTATATTGAGAAGGATGCACGCGCAACTCTTGGTCTATCATTCAAGGCGGGCCGCGTGGTTGCAGAGCTATCAACTGACGGCGTTAAGAGTGAGTATAAACTCGATTGCAAGGTGTCTAACGACCACCTCGCATACGTTAACGAAGATGTGTTGGCAGTACTTAACCTTGGCGTAAATGGCGAGATGATGTCTCAGATTCTCACAGATAAAGTAACGCCAGATTATGCTGATATGCTTGGTCTTAGCCGCAATGAGTTTAACATCTACTTCGGTATTCTCTGTGATGCTATCAAGTCTATCAATGGCGATGTGACATTGGCCCTCCACGACATCTATGGCGGTTACAATGTCGAGGGTGTGGATGCTATCTTGGCGATGGATGTTGAAGATGATTACATCGTATCGAACGTGGCTCAGTTTGGTGAGGGCATTCTCAATAATTATGGCAATAACACCTATGGCTTGACATACGCAGGTGTCAACTTCAAGCTCGGCCAGGAGGATACGACCCTATTTGCAACTATAAATGATGAGTTTAAGAAGCAGACTAACTCTGCAACAAAGCGTGCATGGGCAACAGACCTTAAGGGTAGCTACGGTTATATCGTTATGGACATCGACAACATGATGGATAACCGCTATGTGTCGTATCTTTATCGCAAGGAGATGAAGTCGTTTGACTCTACAACAGCAGGCTACATCAACAACTTCGTAGATTCATGTAGCTATGCATATATCAACATCAACACGCCTACATCAGTGCAGTTAGTGCTTGTTTTTGATGACAGGGAGACTAATTCACTCGAGCAGATCGTTAGACAGGTGGTTCCCATGGTTATCCGTGAGGCTACAAAGGGTATGTTTTAGTCAATAAATAGGCTACAGTGAAAGAGATTAGACTTCATGATGTCGTGCCAGAGATATTTGCTGAGCGCAACGACATCGTATCAGATATTTGGCACACCGACGTTGTCTTAGAGCGAGGTAAAAACTATCTTATCGAGGCGGCATCTGGTACAGGTAAGTCGTCGTTATGCAGCTATCTATATGGTCAGCGCGGCGACTACAGAGGTGTCATATCGTTTGATGGCGAGGATGTAAAGAAGTATGACATCAACCGTTGGTGCGATATACGCCAGCATAATGTCTCTATCCTCTTCCAGGACCTACGCCTCTTTGGTGAGCTTACCGCATTGGAGAATGTCGAGATTAAGAATCGCATCACAAAGCACCGTACACAGAAGCAGATAGAGGCATGGTTTGAGGAGTTGGGTATTGGCGACAAGCTCAACTCACGTATCGACCGCATGTCCTATGGTCAGCAGCAGCGCGTGGCACTTATTCGTTCTTTGTGTCAGCCCTACGACTTCTTGTTCCTCGACGAGCCTATATCTCACCTCGACGACCGCAATAGCGATATCATGCGCGATATTATCCTCCGCGAGGCAGGCACTGCGGGTGCTGCTGTAGTAGCTACATCCATCGGTAAGCACATGAATATTGACTACGATAAAACATTGCGCCTATGAAACTAATATGGAAATTGTTGCGTAAGCATATCAGTGTTTTTGAGTTGGCCGTATTCTTTGTTGCTAACCTTATCGGCATGGCTGTAATCCTGGCGGGTGTGCAGATATATAGCGACCTTAGCCCCATGCTAACAGGTGAGCAGTCGCTTATCGGCAACGACTATATGATTATCTCGCGCCCCGTAGAGCGCGTTGGTAGCGAGACACCAAAGATCAGTGAGACGGAGATTGAGGAGATGCGCAACGAGGCTTTTGTTAAGAACCTCGGCGTCTTTGCCTCTTCGAAATTTAGAGTAGATGGCGGTATCGAATTTAAGGGTAAACACCTCTCTACGATGATGTTCTTCGAGTCGGTACCCAATGAGTTTATAGACGTCGAGACCAAGGATTGGAGATATGAGGAGGGCGACGATGTGGTGCCTATTATTCTACCTCGCAACTACCTAAACCTCTACAATTTTGGTTTTAGTCAGACGCAGGGTCTGCCCAACATTACCGAGGATATGATTAAGCGCGTTGAGATTAGTCTCCGCATATCTGGCAATGGCCACACCGACTACTATACCGGCTATGTCGTAGGCTTTTCGGATCGCTTGAATACAATCCTTGTCCCCATGTCGTTTATGTCGTGGGCAAATGACTACTACTCTACTAACGACAGCGGCGATGCAACGCGCCTAATTCTCGAGGTGCAGAACCCCGGTGCACCAGAGGTTGTGGAGTATATGCAGGAGCATGGTTTTGTGGCTGAGGATAAACCTTCGGAGAGCAGCAAGGCGTTATTCCTACTTCAAGTATGTGTTGCTATAATCGTAGGCATTGGCGCGGTATTCAGCCTGTTATCTATCATTATTCTTACGCTTAGCATCTACTTGCTCTTGCAGAAGAATATCAACAAGCTCGAGAACCTTGTGCTTATTGGCTATAAGCCATCATACGTCGCTATGCCCTATATCCTTATGACTATGATACTCAACGTGAGTATCTATCTTATAAGCATTGTTCTCGTGTCGTACGCGCAGGAGTATTACATGGGTTATATTGGTGAGCTTTTCGGCACGACACTCGAGGCTTCACCCGCAACATCGTTCGTTGCAGGCCTTGTATTGACAGCCGTTATTACGCTCTTCAACTTCTATATCATACATCGTAAGATAGCTGAAATTTCACGTAAGAGATGCTAATACGCCCTGCTACATACGAAGATATAGAGCCAATAATGAGCATTGTTCGCAGCGCACAAGAGGCGTTACGTGAACTTGGAATCGACCAGTGGCAGGATGGCTACCCTACTAAAGGCGTGATAGCGCAAGATATTGACAATGGCGTGGGCTATGTGGCATGCACAGAGGATAACTCCGTCGTGGGATATGAGGCTGTAGTGCTAACTGGCGAAGAGGCTTATACCCAGATTGCGGAGGAGAGGTGGCACACATCAAGTGATTATGTAGTGGTACACCGCCTATGTGTGCTTAGCGATGTGCGTCGCAGTGGCATCGCAATTGAGCTGATGCGATTTGCCGAGGAGTACGCTCTAAAACATGGCATTCGCGATTTTCGTATCGACACTCACAAGGGTAACATACGCATGCTTGCTATGCTTAAGAAACTCGGCTTTGAGCATGTCGGCACCATTCGCTACGATAGTGGATTACGTGAGGCTTTTGACCTAAAGTTTAATAAGAAATAATAGAATATAACTACCAGAGGCATGGCAAGTTATCTACAAGTAGAAAATATATCAAAGTCATATGGTGACAGAGTGCTTTTTAGCAATATCAGCTTCAATATCAACGAAGGTGACAAGATTGCGTTAGTAGCACCAAATGGCACGGGCAAGTCGTCGCTTTTGAAGATATTGGCAGGCATTGAGCACTCCGACCGTGGTGGCGAGGTGAAGTTTATGCGCGATATTCGCGTGGCGTTCCTCGATCAGAACACTGCGTTCAATCCCGACAACACAATTTTTGAGGAGGTATATGCACGTATGAGCGACCTCTCGCCCGCGATTGTAGAGTATGAGCAGGCCGTGGAGAGTGGCGACACAAAGCGCCTTGAGCGTGCGATTGCCGCTATGGATGCTACGGATGGTTGGTCCATAGAGCAGAATATACGCCAAGTGCTGACATCGTTGAAGTTAACGCGACTAAATCAACCTATGCGTGAGCTATCGGGTGGAGAGGCGAAGCGTGTGGCCTTGGCCTGCATGATGCTTCAGAATGCAGACTTTATCATTATGGATGAGCCCACCAACCACCTCGACATCGACATCATCGAGTATCTGGAGGGTTATCTCCAGCGTTCGCGCTGCACCCTACTTATGGTTACGCACGACCGCTACTTCCTCGACCGCGTATGCAACACCATCATGGAGATAGACCGCGGTGGCCTCTACTCCTATCGCGGCAACTACACCGAGTATCTCGAGAAGCGAGAGGAGCGTTATACAAATATGCAGGCCGAGATTGACAAGTCGCGCAACCTTATGCGCAGAGAGTTGGAGTGGATACGCAGCACGCCTCAGGCACGTACGGGCAAGGCGCGCTATCGTGTAAACGCCTTCTACGACCTCAAGGAGAAGGCATCGGTGAGCCTTGCGACATCCAATGTTGAGATTGATGTTGCCACATCGCGCCTCGGACGCAAGATTATAGACTGCATGGATGTAAACCTCTCGTTCGAGGGTCGCAAGATGCTTGACAACTTCTCTTACAAGTTTACACGCGGCGAGCGTATCGGCATTGTAGGCTCGAATGGTGTGGGTAAGACAACCTTCCTAAACCTTATGGCTCAGGCCATTGCACCCGACTCGGGCGTTATTGAGCACGGCGAGACCTTGCGTATTGGTTACTACTCGCAGCGCGGTATCACATTCAAGCCCGGCCAGACAGTTTTGGAGTGTGTGCAGGATATTGCAGATGTTGTTAAGGCATCGGATGGTCACGCTATATCGGCTACGACATACCTCAATCGCTTCCTCTTCCCACACGAGACATTCAACAAGCGTGTGGATATATTGAGTGGCGGTGAGCAGCGTCGCCTTTATTTGCTGACTGTGCTTATGCGCAACCCCAACATGCTTATCCTCGATGAGCCCACTAACGACCTCGACATCATGACACTGAATGTATTGGAGGAGTACTTGCAGGAGTTTAAGGGGTGCTTGCTTATTGTGTCGCACGACCGTTACTTCCTCGATAAGAGTGTCGATCACATCTTCGTCTTTGAGGGCGAGGGTCGCATCAAGGACTTCGTGGGCAAGTATAGCGAATATCGTGAGTACATGAAGGAAAAGGAGGATGAGGAGCGAGCAAAGCAGCGTATTGCTACACCAGCGAAGCCTCAGCAGCGCACACACGACACCTCGAAGCGCAAACTCTCGTATAAGGAGCAGCGCGAGTTGGAGCAAATCGAGGCCGACCTTGCAGCACATGGCGCAGAGCGTGCGGAGTTGGAGGCAGAGCTTTCGTCGGGCACACTACCCTACGACCGCATAACAGAAATCTCAAAGCGCATCGAGGAGCTTGTCTCACTAATCGACGAGAAGGAGATGCGCTGGTTGGAGCTAAATGAGTAGTTTAGGTTACATTATATAACTATCTATAAAACAAGATGCCGTCGAACTATCGACGGCATCTTGTTTTAAGCCTGTAACCACTTGTGCTTGGCTACACTGTAGATTGGAACAAGCGGAAGAATGATTGGGGTACTCTTAATATATGCCTGGAACTCGGGGTCGTTGCCATAGACCTCTGCCTGGCGCAACTCTAAGCGGCGAGCACCACTAAACATCACATAGACGATGCCGATATAACCCAACGACGCAACAACCCACTGCCATGGTGTGCAGCAAGCACCGATGCAGACAATGAAGCTACCTGTCCACATCAACACCTCGCCAAAGTAGTTGGGGCAACGCACGATGCGATACAAACCGTGGCTAACAAAGCGATTGGGATTGGTCTTCTTTGCAGCGCTCTTCTGTGCGTCAGCAATCATCTCGATAAGGACACCCAATGCGGCGGTAATTGCTCCACCCCACATCCACCACTCGTTTACCGCGGCACCATCAGCCAAGTTTGCTAGATAGAACGTAGCGGGACTAATCTGACCAACATAGAGCAATGCACACGAAATCCAAATCATAAGCATCACGAAGAAGGGCTTGCGCTTCGAAATCTCGGGCTGATAGAGTATCTTCTTGTACGATGCAGACTTACGCTCGCGAATAAGTAGATACATCGCCAGGCGAATGCCATAGATGAAGAGCACTCCGAGGAGTATTGCCGAGGGGATGTCGAGGCTATCGCGGAAGATGATGGCTGTAGCCGCAGCAAGAGCCGAGATAGAGAGACCATAACCAATGCTAAAGAAATAGACGAAATAGATCCAGCCTACTGCTGATATGGCAAATGATATTGCCAAGAGTATCCATAGATGTTCCATAGTGGGTAAAAGGTTTAGTTTATCTATAATTATATTATCATATTCCGAGCCGTGGCTACACTTTGCTCTGTGTAAAACTAAAATATCTCGCTGCTAAGTAGCTATATACCGCAACGATAACCGTCGTGAGCATCTTTGCAATCGTTGGCCATACGTGACATAAGTCGACAAAGAGCTTCATTAGTGCGTAGTTTAGTAAAATTGAGCCCACGATGGAGAGTGCATAGCGAAACAACTGCTTTGTTGTGCGCTGCTGCGTAGCACGAAAGGCGACATAGCGGTTGAGTAGAAAACCTGTAAAAAAGGTTATCGGGAAGACGATGATGAGCGCTGCGATATGAGGTGAAATCACAACCACACCAAGGTCTACATTTTGCTCAAACACTACATAGTGGTATATCAAAAAATACCACAACGTATCGAGAGCCATATTGGCTGCACCGCAGATGAAATATCCGAATATTTGACGTGAGATAACGCGCTCTAAAGGTCTGATATAGAGTGTATCAATCAACGATATTAACATTCGGGATAGAGACATTAGCTACTGATACTTTTTAGGAGTGAATATCCACATATTTTCAAGTTCATCGCCGTACTCGCACATAAACTCCACGCACTCATCGCGATCGGCACTACCATATACCGCAACAGCATACATCTTACCCAACGAGAAGATTTCGCACTTAATACCATCGTGCTTGTCAGTGAGCATGTTCATCGCGATATTAGCATTCTCAGGTGTCGAGTAGCTACCCGCAACAACCCAGTGGCGAATATCTGCACGCTGAGTCCAGTCGTCCACAGCATCAGCCGTCTCTGTCACAATAGGCTCTACCGACTCCTCGATTATAACTTCTTCAACAACCTCCTCTGTGGTTGCATCCTCAGCCTCTACGACATCAAGCATCGGAGCATACGACTGCTCTATGACCTCCGTCGTGGGTGCTGGTACCTCATTAAAGAAGAACCATGCTGCAACACCAAACATAGTGCCCACTCCAATAAGTGTCGAGATAAGAGCTACGTAGATAGCCTTACTATTGTTACGCTTAATCTTTACGGGGGTGGTTGCGATGTTGAAAAGAGCAACGAAGTCTTTGTCGGCAATAAAGCTCTTGTGCTGCAATCGACCGACGCCCTCAACCTGAAGCGTCGAATCTGTGCGTACCTTCTCCAACCAGCGCGAATAGATATCCTCGGCCTGAGCAACATCTACACCAGCTTCGTGAGATATAGCATCGACGAGAGATGTTGCCACACCCTGCGACGAGAACTCCACGGCGTATGATGGGGGCATGATAAGGTCGCTTGATACCTTCTCTGCACTCTTACGCACAACGGAGAGTGTACCAACGCCAGGCAGGTGAATTGCACGCTCCGCGACAAGAGTGTTGTATATGATATTATTGACTTCGTTTATCATAGTCTCTATCTCTTGTTTTTCTTCTTTTGCTCGCTTGCATAGAAGCGCTTTGCATTCTCCACGACGGTATTGACATCGGTAACTGCGGGGCGCTTAAGTGCCACAGCAATCATAACCACACCCAAAATGATGAATGGGATGCTCAACAACTGACCCATATCGAGAGGTAGGAAGTCTTCGAATGCCACCTGGCGCTCCTTGCAGAATTCGATAAAGAAGCGAGATACAAAGATGCCTATCATAGCTATGCCAAAGAGCAATCCTGGGCGGCGACGACCCAAATCCTTGCGGTAGTACAACCACAAGATAAACGCCGTCACAAATATGTAGCACAACGCCTCGTAGAGCTGTGCGGGGTGACGTGCTGGGACATCGGCAAGCGCCTCAATACCTCTATCCTCTACGCACAATGGAAACTTGAAGCCCCATGGCAACTCTGTGGGCTTACCGACAATCTCAGAGTTAAAGAGGTTGCCCAAACGGATAATAGCGCCACTCAAGGGTGCTACAATAGCGATGCGGTCGAGACCCCATACAAATGGCAGGCGGTTACGCTTACAGAATATCCAGATACCGAGGAAGATACCCAACGTCGCACCGTGGCTCGCCATGCCACCATCACGGATACCAGTAATTATCTCCAGCGGATTTTTGTAGAAGTACCAGAAGTCGTTCTCTGCGCCATAGAATAGGCAGTGACCAAGGCGGGCACCAATGAATGTGCCGAGCACAATCCAAATAAATGCCGACTCCAACGTTTTGGGAGGAAGGCCCTCGTGCTTAAAGGTGAAGTGGCAGATGCGCTCGGCAGCCAAGATGGCTACTGCCCACATAAGACCATACCAGCGGATGTCGAAGTCGCCGATCTGAAAGAGCGTAGGATCCCAATCCCATGTAATAGATAAGATATTCATAGTAAAGTATTTTAATTCTGTTTAATAAAGTCTTACATTAGCTGACAAGGATCGCCAAGCGGGCAATTACACGCCATACGTGGCTAATATCGCTCTTGTTAATAGTGACGTCAGGGGTCTCCACCCTGTCGTATGCCACAAGTCGCCACGCCTCTGGTGCACTCTTCACACATCGTATCTTGCGCCATAGCACCTCATCATCCAACACAATAAGATACTCATTACCCTGCACCATCTCCTCCACCTTGATACTCTTGAGAAAGAGGTCCGTAGCAGCTGTGCCAGGCAACACCATAGCGTGAGTCCTGACTCTCACAACAGCATCGCAGTCGCAGTTATATGGCAACTGGTACTTACCGAGCTTTTGGGGCTTGCAATCCTTGTTTAGGAGCTGCTTAACACCCTGCTCATAGAATGGCACCACGCTCTTATCTGTAGTTTTGTTGAGTAGCATATCGCCAACGCCAGATAACAGCCACGTGGGATTAATCTCAGGAAAGCGCGCTGTGATACGCTCCGCAAGCTCCTCCGAGATGCCAAAAGCGCCTCGCTTGATGTGGTAAATATTCTCGGAGCGCTGCATGCCAATATGAACAGCAAAGGCATTTGCATTCATATTCACATACTCTAGCACACACTCGAGACGCTCCCAGTTGTTATACTTATTAGTCATATTACCACTAATTAATATTGTTAACGAGCCATTGCGCATCAAAAGAGTAATTGGGCAACCTATATTAAAAAATAAATAGTATCTTTGCGCCACGGCTCCGTAGTTCAATGGATAGAATTTAAGATTCCGGTTCTTACGATGAAGGTTCGAATCCTTTCGGAGTCACAATCGTGGCGTCGCATAACCTGCAGACGCCTTTTTTGCACACCCACCATCCATCATACATAGGGCAAAGATACAATATTTTTCTTATATTTTCATACATTTTTATAAAATATCAGATTTGCGTTATTCCCGGTTATTTAGTATGTTTGCGGTAAAATAGAGTCAAAAAAATATGGGAAGCATAAAGAGTGAAAAGCGAGTAGTTAGCCACATGATTGAGCTTTACTGCAAACATAAACTAAAGTCCAACGAGATACCACAGGACTACAAGGAGCTCGAGGCATATGCACACAAGAGGCTCGACGGTTGCAAATTTGGCGACAAGAAACCCGCGTGCAAGCGCTGCCCTATCCATTGTTATCGCCCCGACATGCGCCAAAAGATTAGAGACGTGATGCGATGGGCGGGTCCACGCATGATGATTTATGACCCCATTGCAGCCATAAAACATCTATTTAACAAATAACGTAAAAAAAATAGCGGTTGCGATGTTACATTTGCAGCCGTTATTCGTTATATAGATAGAAAACAGAATAAAACTACCAACTTTGAAGACCGAAGCACAATACATAGAGTTCTTTAACTCACTACGCGACACGGTATATCGCCTGGCTCGAAGCATCATAACGGATGATGTCGAGGCAGAGGATATTGTGCAGGATGTCTTCGAGAGGGTCTGGAGGGCCCGCGACGCAGTGCTTGCGAGCCAATACCCTCGAGCCTATGTCTGTCGTATGGTGCACAACCTGGCCATCGATCGCCAACGAGCAAGACAACGAGTGCAGAGTTTTATAGTTGCGGAGGGGATAACGCCGATGGCAGATGGTGACAACGAGACGACAACGAATGATATGGCAACACTCACTCGCAGACTTATAGCAGAACTCCCCGATAAACAGCGCATAGCGATACACATGCGCGACATAGAGGGTTATGAAATAGAGGAGATAGCCAGTCTCCTTGAGAGTGACGAAGCAAGCGTGAGAGTTAACCTCTCGAGAGCAAGAAAAAGCATTAGGGAGCAATTAATAAAATTGATGAACTATGGAGTTAAGTAGAATTAAAATATTGGTTGATAAGTATTTTGATGGCCTCACCTCATTAGAGGAGGAGCAGGAGCTCAGGCGCTACTTTGCCGAGACTACGGATATTCCCGAGGAGTATCAACCCATCAAGATGATGCTCTCGTCATTCTGCACACTAAGCCACGAGACTCCTAAAGCAGAGGTCAAGGCAGTTGCCGAAACCAAACATCGCAACATATTCCGACTAAACAGAAAGTGGATCGCTGGCGTAGCTGCAGCAGCAGCGATACTCATCGGCGCGATGATAATACTTATCCCTAACGATAATGGCATGGAGACCCCTATCGAGACAACGCCTGACTACGTTTGCTACGTCAACGGAGTAAAGATTAACAACGACGAATTGGCATACGCCGAGGCGAACCGAATACTTGGCAGTGTATCTAAGGATATGCAGTTGGCAATGGCAGAGGTTAATCGATTAACTCACTACACAATAATTAAGTAAACACATTTATCTAAACTAAATTAGAGAACTATGAAACGACTATTCACCATAATTACTCTTGCGCTATTTATAACAGGAGTAGCCCACGCCCAAGAGACCACAACAGAGAATCAAGAGAATGTTATGTATCTCGATAGCGAAGGCAACAGCGCCATATCGTCAAACAATGGCAACCTGAGCATTATGCTAAACGGCTCTCGCTTTGAGATTGGCAACGGCAAGATTGAGCATGTCGAGGTGGCGACCATCAAGAAGCCACAGCGCGCATACTTCGGTTTTATGGGCCTCGATTCGCCATCGTTCAACCATATCGCTTGGTTTGAGATTGGAACAAATGCCTTTGTCAATACCGACTACTCGATGTACTCGCCAGAAGATGCTAATGCACTGATGTTCAGTAGCACTAAGAGCATTAACTACTCATTTAATGTAGGCACGCTGAATGTGCCCCTTACGCAGAGTCGCTCGTTTGTGTTCTCTATGGCGTTTGGCTTTACGCTTGAGGATTATGCCTTCAACAGCAACCACACCTTTAAGAGTATTGACGGCATGATGCGCCCCGTGGCACTCGAGGGTAACATCAAGAAGTCGAAGTTTAGCACATCATACTTTCACATCCCAATGATGCTCGACTGGAATATCAAGCACAACTTCTTCATAGCAGCTGGCGTAAACCTTGATATCCTGATGGCTACAAGTACGAGATACAAGTTTCCCAGAACAACTGTTCAGGATAAGGTAACGGTTAACCCCATCCAGGTTGGCGCAACAGCACGCATCGGATGGAAGCGACTCTATGGCTATGTTAACTACTCTTTCGTTGACCTCTTCCGTGAGGGTACAGGTCCCAAGGGCAAACGATTGAGTGCAGGTATGGGTATTTGGTTCTAACTAAAAACTACTCGATATGAAACGACTTATTATATTATTAGCCATGATTTTGCCACTTACGGCAATGGCACAAACACCAACCTTTGAGTCGCTATTTAAGGAGTATTCAACAAAGGAGAAGTGCACAACAATCAACATATCAAATGCAATGCTCAGATCAATGGAGGTAAACATCGATGCCGAGTACATGCAGGTGATATCCGTAGAGAATGAGGTCCTAGTTTCCACATTCTGCACCCAAGCGCACGATATGCTAAAGGGCCTAGAGGTGATTATGTCTGTAAATAGCGAGGATAAGACCGTAATGATATGCCAGAGATCGAACGACAAAGGAGAAGTGGTCGAGATTTATATTATGGCAAGTAGCGGCGGCGAGTGCATACTCATGCGTATCATTGGCAAGAACCTCGAATTGAATAATATGAACTCAATAATGAACATGGTACAATAACTAAAATCTAATTTATATGAAACGCACTATTTTATTAGTAATGATGATGTTGCCTATTATGGCAATGGCGCAGCTTCCACAGTTTGCTAAACTCAACGAAAAGTATGATGGCATGGAGGGCGTAACGGCAATGACAATCAACAAGCAGATGATTTCGATGTTTGCGGGCGAAAATGCAGATTTTAACTTTGTTGATGAGGTACAGCTACTTCTTAGCGAGGATGCTGACGTAGCAAATAGTATCGTGAAGGATGCCAAGAAGGCTGTAAAGAAGTCAAAGGTGGAGGAGTTGGTATCTGCCAACGATGATGGTGCAACATTCACAGTCTATACAAGGGAGGATAACGATATAATTACACACATAGTTATCGTTATTGAGAATGAGAACCCATCTGGATTCATAGTTATCTCAGGCAATATCCCACAAGACAAGATTAGCGAGATTGTCAAGATTGCAAACATGTAATCATCTTAACCTTAATACAAATATAGCCGTCAATTAAACTAAATTGGCGGCTATATTTTTACTATAGTTTAGGCCAGATGGTTGGTGGCTGTATAGATACCCACTCGGCGCCATTACCTCGTGAAGTGCAGGTTATGCGCACAGCCTTAATCGGACGCGCTGGATACTCAATATAGAACATTCCACAATCCAGCTCTCCTACTCGCTCGAAGTTTACGCCATCGTAACTAACCTCCACGTAGCCATTCTCAAAGGTATAACGAGGAAGTTGAAAGTTTCCGGTTGCCACCTTCATTCTGCGGCATGACACTGGCTCATTAAATGTAAACATAACCCAATCGCCAACATCGCCCGCACGTGTGGTGCGCGCTATACGACCATAGCCCTCAGCCTTGTCGAACGAGAACTTCTCGCCGTCGTTCATCGACGAAGTGATGTTGAATGTAGGTGTAATAGTCTTGAAGTGGGCAGCTACACCAGCCTCGGGAGAATGGGCCTCGCCACGACGAGAAACAAAGCAATACTCGGCAGGATTAGCTGTTGTGATAGGTTCAGAATACAACATCTCAACACCCATAGGCTCACGACGATAGAATACCCTACTTCCATCATCGGTTGAAGCACTCAACGCGCCATCCTCATACACCACCTTTGGCGGCATAAGTCGATATGCAACGCCCATAGCATCTAGCCTATTGTAGTGCTCAACCATCTTTGCGTAGAACGCCGCTTCATCTCGCTCATCACTATCTACCCACGCCACCTCAGCAAGTGCCACAATGCGTGGAAAAGTCTGATAATGGAGGTAGTCGGGTGTTTCGGGATTGCGCGATGCGTATGCCTCGCTAAAGAATGAACCCTCAAATCCGAGAACATTCGCCTGCTCCCCCTCTGTAAAGCCTTGCGCCGCGAGGGTGAAGTTATAGACCTTGGTCCAGTCGAAGATTGCTGCCCAGTCGTGACCAGGCTCGCGCGCTGACTGCTTCATATCGAAGTAGAAGAACTG
The DNA here is from genome assembly GCA_045633045.1 of Alistipes sp. Lineage (GTDB taxonomy): Bacteria > Bacteroidota > Bacteroidia > Bacteroidales > Rikenellaceae > Alistipes. The sequence continues at coordinate 81,992 of JAZQXV010000004.1, read as the reverse complement.
ACCAGGCATAACAATAGTGCCATAGCCTGCCGCAGCCGTGCGACACTCCTTAATGCTCTCCCAGCCATAAACTCGCGTATCAGCCGAGAGTTTTCCGCCATCGATAGCCTCATTCCACACCGCGGGCTTCTTGCCATGTTGAGCGAGAATATCTATTAATCGCGACATAAAGTATTGCTGTAACTCAGATGTATTAGTCATGCCATTATCACGCATTAACGCCTGACAACTTGGGCATCGTTTCCACTGCGACATCTCAACTTCATCGCCACCAATATGGATATACTCCGAGGGGAACAACTCACATACCTCACCCAATATATCGGCAAGCAACGCATAATTCTCCTCGCGCGATGCACAGAATGCCGAGCGAGTATCATAACCATACGAGGCACTGTTTTTTCGTGTATAATCGCACAATATCTCAGGGTGCATGGTCGCCATACAGAGACTATGACCAGGCAGGTCAATCTCAGGAATAACCTCGATATTACGAACTGCGGCATATCCGATTATCTCGCGCATATCATCCTGAGTGTAGTAGCCGCCCCATTTCTCGTTCCACTTGCCGTAGCGAGGCCAGATGGGACTATCGCCACCTCGGAAACCACCCACCTCAGCAAGCTCGGGATGAGACTTTATCTCTAAACGCCACGCCTCGTCATCAGTAAGGTGTAGGCGCAAGGAGTTTATCTTGTGGTATGCCAGAAGGTCGATAAAATCCATCACCGCCTCCTTATCCATCCACGTGCGGCACACATCGAGCATAAAGCCACGATGCTCATAGCGCGGCGAGTCGCTAATCTCACAACACACCACATCAGCACTACCCTTCAATCCACCATTATAGAGATCTGCAGGCAACAACTGCATCAATGTCGCCACGCCATTAAAGGCTCCGCCATAGCTGCCACCACATATAGTAATACCATCAGTAGAGACAATAATATTGTATTCCTCTTGCTTTAGGATTTTATCAACAATAAGCTCTATATCACCATGTTTGGACGACTTGATTAAACCTATTTCTGCAATGCAATAATCAACCAGTGGCTGTAATTCAGTGCATGATGTAGAGATTGTTGTTTTAGGCGAAATAGTATAACTACCCTCTTCAACGACAAAAGTCTGGGGCGTAGGAATGATTATAGGCTCATGTGCATAACCTGCAACATGAGCCATAACCAAAACAATTGCAATAAGCACTCGCTTCATAAACCTACCTTACACGTAACTTCTGACCAATACGAAGGATTGAGGTTGACTTAATGCCATTAAGCTGACAGATGCGCGATACAGATGTACCATACTTGCGCGCAAGAGCACCAAGTGTATCGCCAGAACGTACGGTGTGATACTGCACAGCAGCTGCAGCCTTACGCTCAGCCTCCTCCTGCTTTGCCACCTCCTCCTCGTCGCCAAAGTCTTGCTCATACTTTGAGTAAATACTAAAGTGACGACGCTTCAAGAGCAACTCATCGCGGCGAAGATTACCATTGCTAAAGTCGATAAGGCGCTCTGGGTCAAACGACTGTCCCTTGTATCTCACCTCATAGTGGAGGTGGGGGCCAGTACTACGACCTGTACTACCACCCAAGCCAATCTGCTGGCCAGCGACAACCCAATCACCAACCTCTACATCGCGCTGCGAGAGGTGTGCATAGTAGGTCTCAAGGCCGTTGTTGTGTCTAATAACGATGAGGTTACCATAGTCACCTGCAGCCTTTGACACGCGTACCTTACCGTCAAACGTGGCATAGATTGGATCACCAGTCTTTAGGCCAATATCCAAACCCTGGTGCGCACGACCTCTGCGTGGACCATAACGAGAGGTGATACGACCTATATATGGATAGTGATAGCTCTCCAATGAGTCAACGAGACGGATAGCCGTTGCCTCGGGTAGTGAATCAAGTTCAATATCCCTGTAGGCATGGATATTTGTGGTATCCCAGTGGTTATTAAAGACCTCTGGATCGTTCTTATAATCCTCAGCAAGGATGTAACGCCATGTGTTGTCGTTGAAAAGCACGATGCTCAAGGCGCTATTACCCGTAGGGAGCGTATCGATTACTGCGACCTTGCCAAGTGTACGCACAGGACGCACAGGCTCGGGCTGCTCAACTGGTGCATTGCGCAATGAATCGGCTACAACTTTTAGGGTGTCGGCCTCCTGAGCAAATGCAGTTGAAGTAACGAGCATTAATGCGCTTAAAACATAGAATTTAATCGTATTCATCTAAACTATTTTATAGTGGCTATTTGGCCTCTTTAACCATATCCTCAGCAAGCTCCAACTGGCGATAGAAGTCCTCACCAAAGGCGCGAATAATAGGCTCCTTCAAACCCTTATATACGGGCAAACCGAGCTTCTTGCCACACTCACGTGCAGAGCCGCACACTGCCCAACGATGATAGTTCAAGCCTGCGCTACCATTACGGAAGCGAGCCACACGAATGGGATACAAGTGACATGAAATGGGTTTAATGAATGAGCATTTACCCTCGCGGTATGCGCGCTCAATGGCACAGAAGGTAATACCATCCTCCTCAAAGGCGTATGCACACGCAGCATTATCCACCAAAGGTGTCGTATAATCGCCATCGGCATCCACAACCATAAAGCCCTGCTCCTCGATTGCGGCGCGACCCTCCTCGGTCATATAGGGAGCATAGTTCTCCCACTCCTCCTCGAGGATGTCCACCTCGTCAATATCGAGCGGAGCACCAGAATCGCCCTCTACGCAGCAGATACCCTTGCATTTTGACAAGTCACAGCAGAAAGCCTCTCTGAGAATATCAAGGCTAACTATCTTATCATCAATCTCTATCATTGCTTTATCTATTAAGGGTTGTAGATATCCTTATAGCGGAACGAAAGGATCTCATAGACCATGTCGTGCAGCTGCTGAGCCTCCTTGCTGTCGGGATTAATAGCCTTAGCCTTATTGAAGTCGTTGATAGCCTTACCCCACTCATTATGCTGGAAATAACACTTACCACGCTCAATGTAGAGGATCTCACGCTCATCGCCGCTCTCAATCATAGAAGTAAGGCGCACGATACGTCCTGCAGGTGTCCACAACTGGTTCTTTACGATGTAGTCCGAAACAGAGGGGCTAACCATAGCCGAGATATCCTCGCCACGCTCCGCCTTGCCACGCACCTCGGTAGATGAGAACTCCACAAATGGTGCATCCTCGAGGATGGTTACCCTATCGGCAAACTTCTCAACCTCGTAGCCCTTGCGTGGATATACATAAATCTTATACTCGTTCAAGATGCGCTCGTAGTCCTTCCACTCATCAAAACGCGCCCATATGTCGCTACCTGTGATGATTGAAAACTCCATATCAGCACCATGATTCTCCTTTAGATAATCAAGGGTATTGATTGTATATGAGGGCTTTTCGAGCACAAACTCAACAACCGAAGGCAATATACGCTCGGGGTAACGCGACTCCTTGCAAGCCATCTCTACCATCTCATATCGTGCATACTCGGGTGTCTGCAACACATCAGCCTTAAAGGGATTTTGGGGCGAGATGACGAGTGCCACCTGATCCGCCAAGTCCTTGTCGAGTGCATACTCCGCAAGTGCTATATGTCCATTGTGTATTGGGTCGAAAGAACCGAAATACAACAACATACGCTTCTTCATATCTTATTTTACTTTAAGAAATTATTAATAATTGCTGTAGCCTCGTCAACCGCCACATCCAAGACATCGTTAACTACTACATGGTCAAACTCAGGGGCCTTTGTAAGCTCAAAATCGGCCTTTGCAATACGCTTAAGGATAACCTCCTCGCTGTCAGTACCACGGCCACGCAAGCGGCGCTCCAACTCCTCCACCGATGGGGGCATGATAAACACTGAGCAGGCATTATCGCCAAAGAGACGCTTGAGGTTAATGCCACCCATAACATCAACATCGAAGACAATGACGTTGCCCTTCGACCAAATACGCTCCATCTCGCTCTTGAGTGTGCCGTAGCAAGTGCCAGCATATACCTCCTCCCACTCTACGAACTCGTCGCGCTCCACTCGCTCACGAAACTCCTCGTTTGTTAGGAAGTAGTAATCCACGCCATTCTGCTCCTTACCGCGTGGAAGGCGCGATGTTGCCGAGATTGAGAACTCGAACTGTGGAAAGCGCTTCAAAAGTTCACGAACAATAGTGGTCTTACCCGAGCCACTTGGGGCTGAAAATATCACTAATTTACCCATATTTGCGTGCTTTATAAAATATTGAGTACCTGTTCCTTAATCTTCTCGAGCTCATCCTTCATCTTAACTACAAGGCGCTGCATATTTGCCTCGTTAGACTTCGAGCCCATGGTGTTAATCTCGCGGCCAAGCTCCTGAGCAATGAAGCCGAGCTTGCGACCTGGTGCCTCCTCCGATGCTGACACCTCACGGAAGTAGTTGCAGTGGTTGTCGAGGCGCACCTTCTCCTCTGTAATGTCGAGCTTCTCGATATAGAAAATCATCTCCTGCTCGAGGCGGTTGTTGTCAACCTCAAGCTGAAGCTTTTCTATGTTCTCACGAATGCGGTTCTTGATTGTCTCTACACGCGCAGTCTCGAAGGGCTCCACCTCATGGCGATACTGCTCGATAAGGTCGATACGACCCAAGAGGTCAGCGATAAGTATAGCGCCCTCCTGAATGCGGAAGTTATTCAACTCTGCACATGCAGCCTTCGTAGCCTCGATTATTGCAGCAAGCTCTGCCTCCGACACCTCGCGCTCCTCGCTTGTGATAACATCAGGCATGCGCAATATCGCTTTAAGGAAGTAGTCGCTATCGGCTATCACCGCATTCTCCGCGCACACTTCGCGCAACTCCTTTGCATAGGCCTTGAATGCTTCGCGGTTGATGTGTGCAGAGGTCTCGGCCGTAGCCGCCTCGAACGACACGAAGCAGTCCACCTTGCCACGCTGCAATTCGCGAGTGATGATGCTACGCATCTCTGCCTCTGCAGCGCGATATTTGCCTGGCAACTTGATAGATAGGTCGAGCTGCTTGGAGTTTAGTGAGCGTAGTTCCACGCGTATCTTTTTGTCATCTACAGTGGCCTCACCCTTACCGAAGCCCGTCATTGACTTTATCATAGTTTCAATAGTTTTGATACGATTATTTCAATCTACAAAGATACAAAACTATCTCACAATATCAAAAAGTTTGGGCGCGTAAATATAAAAAATAGCATGTATAGAGATATGGTAGCTATATTGTAGAAATAAAATAGTAAGAACCCCACGGGGTATTCCCGTGGGGCCTTGCTAATGATGCGTCGTAGATGAGACGCTATCACAAGAAATGATTTTTGATTTTAGAGAAGCAGATTTGTTCTATCGTATGAAGAAAATATCGTGGGATAGTACTCAACGTACAGCCCACGATATTTTATATAGGATAGGACAAAGATGCCCTATACAAATCGAAAATTACTCCTCGAAAGAGTGAATAACAACGCCTGAACGCAACTTAGGCTCGAACCATGTAGTCTTGGGAGGCATGATGTTGCCAGTGTCTGCGATATCGAAGAGCTGCTGCATTGATACTGGGTACAACGCGAAAGCAACCTTCATCTCGCCGCTGTCAACACGCTTCTGCAACTCGCCCAAACCACGGATACCGCCTACGAAGTCGATACGCTTTGAAGTGCGGAGGTCTGCGATGCCGAGAACCTTGTCCAAAACGAGGTTAGAGAGAACTGATACGTCGAGAACGCCGATAGGATCGTTGTCGTCGTAAGTACCCTCCTTAGCAGTCATAGAGTACCACTCGCCGTCGAGGTACATTGCGAAGTTGTGCAATGCGTTAGGAGTGTAGATCTCTGCACCCTTCTTCTCAACTACGAATGACTCGCCAACAGCTGCCAAGAACTCCTCCTTTGAAAGGCCGTTGAGATCCTTAACTACGCGGTTGTAGTCGATAATGCGGAGGTGTGATGCGGGGAAGGTAACTGCCAAGAAGAAGCAGTACTCCTCATCACCAGTGTGGTTAGGATTCTTTGAAGCGCACTCCTGGCCTACGCGAGCAGCAGCAGCTGTACGGTGGTGACCATCAGCAACATACAAAGCAGGGATACCAGCGAAGAGCTCAGTGATGCGGTCGTTAGTCTCCTTGCAACGGATAACCCACATGTGGTGACCGAAACCATCCTCAGCTACGAAATCGTAGTCAGCCTCGTGCTCTGCAACCCACTTAGAGATGATCTCGTCGATCTCTGCCTGGTCGGGGTATGCGAAGAATACGGGCTCGATGTTAGCCTTCTGGTTGCGAACGTGGATCATACGATCCTCCTCCTTATCAACGCGAGTAAGCTCGTGCTTCTTGATAGCGCCTGAGAGGTAGTCCTCGTAGTGACAGCACATAGCGATACCATACTGAGTACGGCCGTTCATAGTCTGAGCGTAGATGTAGTAGTACTCCTCGTCATCCTGTGCCAACCAACCCTTCTCCTTCCAGAGACGGAAGTTCTCCATAGCCTTCTCGTAAGCCTCCTGAGAGTGCTCATCAGCGATAGGATCGAAGTCGATCTCAGGCTTAATGATGTGGAGCAAAGAGCGCTCACCAGCCTCAGCCTTAGCCTCTACTGAGTTAAGAACGTCGTAAGGACGTGATGCAACCTCAGATGCCAACTCCTTTGGAGGACGGATACCCTTAAAGGGCTTAATTCTTACCATATTTGTAAATAGTTTTAGCTTGGTTTATTTTCTTTGTAAGGGTGCCAAATAACTTGACACCCTATTATTATTGTGTAATAAGTAGTATGATTAGTGTAGTTTGAAACTACTCGAAGGATGAAAATGCGCAGTTTACTTAAGTAAATGAGCAATTTTCATCTAAGAGAGGCATCAAAATACGCAATCAGACTATTTATTAACCTGGAAGCGAACGTTACCGTTAACGAAGAAGTCAACGATCTGACGAGCAGCAGCAAGACCAGCGTTTACGTTAGCCTCAGCTGTCTCAGCACCCTGCTTCTTAGGAGTACCGAAGTAGCGCTTGCCGAACTTCTCAGCGTATGCCTCCTTAGCATCGGGAGCGATGTCAGTAACATACTTAAGGTCCTCACGCTCCTCCATAGCCTTCATAAGACCCTCCTCGTTGATCACCTCCTTACGAGCGGTGTTAACGATAGTAGCGCCCTTAGGCATAGACATAGCGAGGTCATAACCGATAGAACCCTTAGTCTCAGCAGTTGCAGGGATGTGGAGTGAGAGGTAGTCAGCAGCAGCGTAAAGCTCAGCAACTGAGTTCATCTTCTTAACACCGTCACGCTCGAATACTGCATCGTCAGTGATGAAAGGATCGTAAGCTACAACGTTCATACCGAGAGCCTTACCCTTCAAACCTACCAAACGACCTACGTTACCGTAAGCGTGGATAGCAAGAGTCTTGCCCTGGAGCTCACAGCCTGTACCAGGGTTGAACTGGTTACGAGCCATGAATACCATCATACCGAGAGCCAACTCAGCAACAGCGTTTGAGTTCTGACCAGGAGTGTTCATAACAACTACCTTGTTAGCAGTTGCAGCAGCGAGGTCAACATTGTCGAAACCTGCACCTGCACGAACAACGATCTTGAGCTGCTTAGCAGCCTCGATAACCTCAGCAGTAACCTTGTCGCTGCGGATGATAAGAGCGTCAACATCAGCAACAGCTGCCAAAAGCTCAGCCTTGTCTGTATACTTCTCAAGACGTACTACCTCGTAGTTAGCCTCCTTCAAGATTGCCTCAATACCCTCAACTGCAGTCTTTGCAAAGGGCTTCTCGGTTGCAATAAGTACCTTCATAATAGGTCTATAATTCTTTAATGGTTTTAAGTTATCAAGGCAGCCACCCAATTATTAGATGGCTACCTTAATGATTTTTAATTAATTACAGCGGATTACTTGTGAAGTGCCTCGAACTCCTTCATGCAAGCTACCAAAGCCTCTACAGACTCCTTAGGACAAGCGTTGTAGATAGAAGCGCGGAAACCACCTACTGAACGGTGACCCTTGATACCTACCATACCCTTCTCCTTAGCGAACTCCATGAACTCCTTCTCGAACTCCTCCTTACCAGGAGCCATTACGAAGCAAACGTTCATCAAAGAGCGGTCCTCCTTAGCAGCTGTACCTACGAACATAGAGTTGCGGTCGATCTCGTTGTAGAGCAACTCAGCCTTCTCCTTGTTCATCTTGTACATAACCTCTACACCACCGATCTCCTTAACCCACTTCAAGGTCTGGTACATAACGAAGATAGGGAATACAGGAGGTGTGTTGTACATAGAGTGGTTGCGAGCCTCCTCGGGGTAGTGAGTAGCGTAGTCAACCATTGACTGGAGCTTACGCTCTGAAGAACCGAGAAGATCCTTGCGGATGATAACGAAAGTAACACCAGCGGGGCCTACGTTCTTCTGAGCACCACCATAGATCATACCGTACTTCTTGATGTCAACGGGACGAGACATGATGTCAGATGACATATCAGCAACCAAAGTTACTGGGCAGTCGATATCCTCGTGGATCTCAGTACCGTAGATTGTGTTGTTAGTAGTGATGTGGAAGTAATCTACATCAGTAGGGATAGTGAAGTTCTTAGGAATGTAGCTGTAAGTCTTGTCCTCAGAAGAAGCAACGATCTCTACATCGCCATAGAACTTAGCCTCCTTAGCAGCCTTCTTAGCCCAAACACCAGTCTGCAAGTAAGCAGCCTTAGTCTTAAGAAGGTTAGCGGGAACCTGGAAGAACTGAGTTGAAGCACCACCACCTACGAAGAATACAGCGTAGTCATCGGGGATATTGAGAAGGTCACGCCAAAGCTGCTCAACCTCAGCCATTACGCGCTCCCAGCCGGGAGTACGGTGTGAAATCTCAAGAATACCGATACCAGTGTTGTCGAAGTCGCGGATTGCCTCGATAGCAGCCTCTACAGCCTGCTTGGGAAGTACGCATGGACCTGCGTTGAAATTGTGTTTCATAAGTCTTTAAGTGTTTGAAAAGTTTTTATTTGGTTAAAAATCCTTTTTTCCAATTCTCTGCGTGCAACAAAAACTCACACCACGATATGCGGGGTAAATTTATAGTCACACAAAGATAATCATTTTTTATCATTTCCAAAAATAAAACTACTAATTTTTTACTTTCTCGCACTTTTGTCAGCTTTTTCTTAAAAAAAGCAGCGCAGAACCACACAGAAAACCACTCTCGCCGCTCCTTACGTATATATAATATGGTATTTTTGGAGGCTACACATCTATTTTTCGCGACGTTTATTTGCTATCTTCATTTTAGTTTGTAACTTTGCCCCATCATTCAATAATGAGTATGAAAGTAGTAAACACAGTAGCTGAACTAAATGCAGCTTTAGCCCCCCTCAAGCGTGAGGGCGTAGGCTTTGTGCCCACGATGGGTGCACTCCACGCAGGTCACCGCTCACTCGTAGAGCGTGCACGCCGCGAGAACGACACAGTTGTTGTCAGTGTATTTGTAAATCCAACACAGTTTAACGATAAGAACGACCTCAAAAACTACCCTCGCACTCCCGAGGCTGATTGCGCAATTCTTGAGGCTGCAGGTGCCGACATCGTATTTATGCCTACGGTTGAGGACATCTACCCAGAGCCCGACACTCGTCAGTTTGACTTCGGCTTGGTTGACAAGGTTATGGAGGGTGCTACACGTCCAGGCCACTTCAATGGTGTGGCTCAGGTGGTAAGCCGCCTCTTTGCGCTTGTAAACCCTGCACGCGCATACTTCGGCGAGAAGGACTTCCAGCAGATTGCTGTAATCAAGGCAATGGTGGAGCAGCTCGCTATCGACATTGAGATCGTTGAGTGCGCTATCGTACGTGGCGAGGATGGCCTTGCACTCTCATCACGCAACGAGCTTCTCACTCCCGAGCACCGTGCTGCAGCGCCCCACATCTACGCTACAATCAGCCAGTGCGCCGCAAAGATGGAGTCTATGAGTCCCGAGGAACTCACAAACTGGGTAGTCGCTACAATCGACTCTAACCCCTTGCTCAAGACCATCTACTTTGAGGCTGTTGATGCACGCACAATGCAGCGTGTTGAGAAGTGGAGCGACTCTGAGCGTATTCAGGGTTGTTGCGCAGTACAGGCGGGCAACATTCGTCTTATCGACAACATCCGCATTAAGTAAACAAGCTAATCGACCCAAACTATGTTTATAGAGAGAATGAAATCGAAGATTCACCGTGTGCGTGTCACAGAGTCGAATCTCAACTATGTAGGCAGCATCACTATCGACGAGGACCTCATGGATGCAGCAGGTCTCATCGAGGGTGAGAAGGTGCAGATTGTGAATAACAACAATGGTGAGCGCATCGAGACATACGTTATCAAGGGTGAGCGTGGTAGCGGTTGCATCTGCCTCAATGGTGCAGCAGCGCGCAAGACTGCCGTTGGCGACATCGTAATCATCATGGGTTACGGCTTCATGGACTTCGAGGAGGCAAAGACCTTCCAGCCCAAGGTTGTATTCCCCGACGAGCGCACCAACCGCCTACTATAATTATTATAGCACACATAGCAAAGGCTGTCTTCTTTCGAGGGCAGCCTTTACTATATAAATATATCGAGGATTACGCGGTCGTGCTGTTGGAGTAGCTCGTCCACCCTGCGCATCATCCTCCGCGATAGTACGGGGCAACCGAAACTACCCACCGTTGCCATAGGCCATATCGGATATGAGGTAGTATGCTCCCAGCCATGCAGCACTACACAGCGAGGACGGAGATTTGAGTTCGTTGCATCAAGACCATCAAGGCGGTAGGCAATGCCATAGCGACCCTCATATCGCTCCGCAACAAGTGCTAGGCCAAGTGACGAGAGGTGCGAGCCATCCTCGTTTGAGGTGCGGGCATATGCAGATCTCACATGCGACCTCTCCGAGCCACTGCCATGGCTTACTGGACATGTGAATATTGGCACATTTCGTTCCATATCCCACGCCACAAACCTACGCCTACCCGAATGGCGTGACAGGTCAACAAAGAGGGCTACGCTCGTGCTGTAACCCTCCTTGCGACAAAACTCCCTAAGCGCACCAACACGTTCAACCACCCTACTCAGCAAACTCATTCTTAAGCTGTTTAACAAGTTGTGGAAGACCGACTGCACCGCGCTCCTTGACGTGCGTGAGTGGATTCTTTATAAGGTTAGTGTTTGGCATACCTGGGTCAACCAAATAGATTGGCACATGCTTATCGCGCACATAATAGACAAGCATAGCTGCGGGATATACCGCCAACGACGTACCCACAACAATAAGAATATCCGCGCGCTCAACAATCTTGCACGCAGCGTCGAACATTGGCACGCTCTCACCGAAGAATACGATATGTGGGCGCAACAACGCACCATCCTCTGCTCGTTCGTCAAGTCTCTGCTCCCAGCCATCGTTAATATCGTAGATAAGGTCGGGATTCTTCTCCGAGCGCAACTTCATAAGTTCGCCATGGAGGTGCAACACGCGCGTAGAGCCAGCCTGCTCGTGCAGATTATCGACATTCTGTGTTACGACACACACGTCTGCCCACTCCTCCATCGAGGCGATAGCTCGATGACCATCGTTGGGTTCTTTCGAGAGTGACTCACGACGGCGCATATTATAAAACTCTATGACCTTTGCGCGATTATTCTTGAGTGCCTCAGGGGTGCACACCTCCTCAATACGATAGTTCGCCCAAAGGCCATCTGCATCGCGAAATGTTGCAATGCCACTGTCGGCACTAACACCCGCACCCGTAAATACCACAATATTTTTTCTTGCCATAACGAATATTTTTTACAAATTTAGGAAATTTTCTCTATTCATATCCACCTAAGTAGAACAATTTTTGAAGACAACTTTGCAGATACAGTGCAAAATGCTACCTTTGCGCCAAATACAAGTTTGAAAATGAAAAAGCTACTTAAAAACCTTGGTATCTGGATTATCATCGCAATGATAGTCGGTATCGTTGTGGGTATCTTCATGGGTGAGGATGCCTCAATCTTTAAGCCCCTTGGCGACTTCTTCATTCAGCTAATTAAGATGTTGGTTGTACCCCTTGTCTTTGTATCTATCGTTAGCGGTGCTGCGGCACTCGGCGAGACAAAGTCGGCAGGTTTGGTGGGTGGCCTTAGCATCGGCTATATGATGGTTACGACAATCATCTCCATCTGCGTGGCGTTGATGCTCGGCGTAATCTTCGAGCCAGGCTCACATGTTGAGGCAGATGGCATGACAGCCATTGCCGTTGCAAGCGCAACTGCTGCCGAGAGCGCAGCACCCACAACAGCGGGATTTTGGGAGACTGTAATCGGCATGATTCCCGCTAACCCCATCGAGGCTCTCTCTACTGGTAACATCCTTCAGATTATTATCTTCGGTCTCTTCTTCGGCTTCGGTATCTCGGCACTCGCAGCAGAGAAGCGTCGTATGATGACAAATGGTCTTAACACCATCCTCGAGGCGCTTATCTGGTGCATCGGCAAGGTGATGTACGTGGCACCATTCGGCGTATTCGGTCTTATCGCAGATGCAACGGGTACATTTGGTTTCGATATCCTTATGCAGGTAGCAAACGTATTGTGGCTCGACCTTATCGCCGTGGCAATCATCGGCTTGGGCCTCTACCCATTGACCGTGGCACTCTTCTCGCGTGTATCGCTCAAGAGCTACTTCCGTGAGATGATCAAGCCCCAGATCGTATCGTTCTCTACAGCTTCATCACTCGCTACGCTTCCCGTAAACATGGAGGCTTGTGACAAAATGGGTATATCGAAGCAGACATCTGGCTTTGTTCTCCCATTGGGTGCTACAATCAACATGTCTGGTAATGCTATCTACTACGCACTTCTCGCTACATTCTTCGCACAGCTCTACGGCATCGACCTCGGCATGACGGAGTATGTATCTATCACTATCGTATGCGCACTTGGTGCTATCGGCCAGGCGGGTGTTCCTGGTCCTACGCTCCTTGCAGCTGCGGTGCTCGTAGCAGCGGGTATTCCATTGGAGGGCCTCCCATTATTCTACGCCCTCGACCGTATCTTCGACATGATACGCACAACACTCAACATCACTGGTGATGCAGCTTGTGCAGCCGTTGTAGATCGTTTCGTTAAGAGATAAATATATGGTATGGTGTTTGTTCATAGGCTGAGGTATAAACCTTTAGCCTATGAAACGAACACTTATCATCGCTATCGGCGTCGTAGCACTCCTGGTCTTGGGATTTACAATTTCAGGAGAGGCACAAGAGACGCAATCAAACAAAGAGGCTCGTCAAGCGCAACACGAGGCACGACAACAGCAACGCGCCCAGCGTCTGGCAGAGTATCGCGAGCATCTAGACTCTACAATCCTTTCGCACAACTATCGTTTTGTGCCTGAGACGATGCAACAGCTCCCCGCGGGCATGATGCGCAACCTACAAAATCCCTGTTACGAGATTATCGTATGGAGCGAGGCTGTAGATGTCTGCATCCCCTTCCTCAAGGGCTACACACCGCCCTACTATCCCGTGGTATTTAACTATGTGCTCTCGAGCGTGCAGGGCTACACCGTCGAACAAACCGACTACGGCTGGCATGTGACCTTCCAAAGCACGATGTTTACAGCAACGACATTCACCTTCTCGTTCGAGATTTACTCGCACTATGGTGGAGCAACGCTGACAATATCGTCGCCATTCTACAACAGCATGCAGTACACGGGAAACATCTTCGGTATATAGACAACGTGCATAAGACAAAAAGAAAGAGCCAACTCACGTCGGCTCTTTCTTTTGTTATGTATATCTATACTACTCTCTTACACAACGCACAGGCATTGCATTAGCACGCTGCATCGAGCGAGCAGTCTCAATACCATTCCATGTACGAGTGTTGGTGTTTAGATTAAAGTACAACGCCTTAGCATTATTGCCATCGGTTGTAGCGCTCCAATAATAACCAGACCATGGCACTGGGAGTTCCTCATTGGTATTCATATTATCGAGGCGACCATCGAGATAGTTACGGCGACCCGCTGCCGAGAAGAAGTGAGTCTCACCCGTTGCAGTATCCTCGAGCCACCAGCCATACATCTTCTGGGCCTTCTCCCACATCATAGCATCGTCTGCAGCCGCGATAGTAAGGGTCTCGAAGAGATCAATGCTTGGAACACGCCAACCTGCAGGACATGGGTCATTGTTGCTTTTCAACTCAGCATTCCACAATGCATTATCATGGCTATCGTAGAGCCAATCGTAGTCATTGTCAGGATTACCAATAACTATATTATTAGGATTCTCGTTTGTCCACTCCATGCTACCACCCTCACTCGACTCAACATAACCTATACGAATCTCGGTATCATTGTAGTTGTAAATCATGGCATCATAGTTATAGTCGAAGTTCCAATAATTTGAACCTACAAGTGGATCCTTGCGACCCCACTGATAATACATACCGTATGAACGACCGATAGCATCCCCATCGGTGTTACCCTCATTGTTAGTATCGGCGCCGAGGTTATGATCCATCATTGTCACACCACCAATAGTAAAGGTATTCTCTGCAGCCATTGGGTCGTTATTTGTTACCCAAATATGCCAGCTCCAAATAAGATTATCATTTGCATCGTATGCACCAATAAGGGCGTTGCCAGGAACTACGACATCTAGTTCATTGCCATCGTCATCCTCGTCTGGGGCGATGTAGAACATAGCACGGCCATCGCGCATATCGAGATACTTAATAAGACTCTTCTCATTCTGCCACAATAACTTAACCTTGGCAGTAGCGAGCTCTACAGAGCCATTACCACCACGCATAGGGTCAAATATGTAGCGGGTCTTAGGTTTGCAAGCTACATAGCAGTTTGCTGGGGCATTCGTATAGTCAACCTCACTTGGTACGATAGCAAGATATATATCTACGGTCTTTGTATTACCAGTTGGGGTGTAGCCCCTAAGTATAAGTGTGCCACTCTCCACCTCCTCGTTCTCGAAAGTCTCGGGAGCCTTAACGGTTATGGTTGCACTATACATGTCTATATTGACGACCTCCCAACCATTAGGGACTGAGGTTGGCGTAAGCGATGTGATATTGCTACTATCAAAGGTCGTTGAACCCACATCGCCAGGCATAGCAACAATG
The DNA here is from genome assembly GCA_045633045.1 of Alistipes sp. Lineage (GTDB taxonomy): Bacteria > Bacteroidota > Bacteroidia > Bacteroidales > Rikenellaceae > Alistipes. The sequence goes on along the minus strand of JAZQXV010000004.1, from coordinate 66,838 downwards.
ATGCTGCGCGAAGGCACTGCAAGGCTCTTGGTCTCATCCTGACTACATGATGTCATGATGCCAGCCAAAGCGAGTATCGCAACAATGTAAATATGAAATCTATTCATACGTCTCAATATACTTTTATTCATTTATCTCAATCTCAATAATCTCAATTGGAGCTGTTGTGCTCTCACCAAGGAGCGATACAAGAATTTCGACCTCGTCACGGCTGTCGAACGTACCAAGTGTAAAGCCGCCAGCCTCCTTAGAGATACCCTGACGGGGTGCCTCGGCTGCAATTACTGCACGCAACTCATCCGAAAGCGTATCTGTTGATATCTTAATCATGTAACGAGTGCCCGATACGGGAATAGCGACACTACCATCGTTCTCATTCTCAACTACGGTGATGTTCATCACAGCGCCATTCTGCCAACGGCATATCTCGGGAGCCTTAAAGCCCTTCTCCTTGAGGAAGAGCTGTGCCTCGTCAGCCTCGCGACGTGTTGCAAAGCCACCTGCATAATATACGTAGTTACCTTCATCGTTGCGAGTGATATATAGTGGCTGTACACCCTTGAATAGTGTCATAGGCTGCTTGCTGCGGAACTCACCAAGAAGGATTCGGTAGATAGTGCCACGCTCATAGATTTTAAGAGCCGGAATGGGGTTTGTATCTTTGTAGAAGTTGGTACGGCCAATAGCAATGGGCTGGAAGTCGATGAACAAACGTCGCTCAATGCTCAATGGCTCAAGACGATAGTTAACCTCGCGTGGCTCGCGCTGGAGCGTGGCGATAGAGTCGGCAGCCTCCTCAAGACCCATGGTGCATGCAAAGTCATACTCGAAGTCGCGCAACGTGGGACGACCCAAGGCATAGTGCATAAGGGCATCCGTAGCATAATATCCCGCCTCGCGAGAGCACTCACGACGCATGTTGGCAAACTCAGCCGACGACTCATCGAGCAGGTCGTAGTGGCGGTCACGCTCAAGGAGATAGCCATAAGCGTAATACTTAGTATCGAGAATATGGTTCCAGCGTGCCTCAATCTTTTCAGCCTGAGTCTCTGCATCGCTCTTAAGTGTCGCAAATTCAGCAAACAACACCTCTGCATCCGCTTCGTTATCTACGGTTCGGTAGCACTCCGCCACATCGCGCATGCGGTTGTATGTAGCCATATACTCATCGACGAGGCTATCCATCTCGGCATCCTCGCCCTGTGCCTCACACAACTCAGTGTAGTCCTCAGCATATAGAACATCCTTTATGCAGTGGTTATCTATAAGATTGCGATAGAGAGGCAACTCCACGGGTTCCTCTACAACCTCCTCCTCAGCAGCCTCCTCTTCGATTGGAGCATTCATCTGCGCGAGTACCCACTCCTGCTCCAACTCGTTGATGCGAGCGATGATGTCACCGCGCATTGTGCGTATATCGAAAATCTGCTGCTCTAGATCCAAGATGCGATCACTAAAAGCGCTAAACTCCTCAGGCGTAGGCGTTAACCCCTCATTACTTAGGCTATCAGAATAGGTACGAAACTGGTTACGCACGTCAGTCATAACCCTAGAGACCGAATCCTCCTTAGCAACCAAGGCCTTATCTCGCTCCTGCAACTCCACATATTCTGGGTTGGTATTTAGCTCATCAATGGGATCGTGCGCCGTAGTGATAGCTACCGCCGAGAGTGTCGTGGTAACTAAGAATGCGGCTATGTATATCACCCTCTTCATATATCTTCTCTAAAACTTTATATCAAAACCGTTTGCTCTATCTCCACGAGCGGATAAAGAGCAACTGAATAAATCCAAAAATCTCCAAACGGCCAATGAGCATAAGCACCGTAGAGTTAAACTTGAGCACCGCTGGTAGGGCTGCAAAATTATCCATCGAGCCAACCTCACCAAAGCCGGGACCCACGTTACTTACGCACGCTATAGATGCAGTAAGCGATGTCACCACATCGAGGCCAAATATTGTGTATATAATCGTGCCTAACAACACAGTCATAATGTAGGCCACGATAAATGTCATAACAAGGCTCTGCACACCCTCATCCTGCACCATGCCATCCACCTTTGTGCGTATGACGGCATTGGGGTGAAGCTGCACCTTCATGCGATTACGAATAATCTTTGATGCGATAAGCACGCGATCGACCTTCATACCTCCCGAAGTTGAGCCCGCGCAACCACACACTGCAGAGCACAATATCAACAACATTATAGCCAACGGTGTCCATGTGTTGGTATCTGCCGTAGCAAAACCCGAGGTGGTTGTAACGCTTACAACCTGGAATGCCGAGTGTCGCAGCGACTCACCCCAGCTATCGTAGATGCCCTCAGCCAAGAGACTGAACGACATAACCACCGAGATTATAAGCATCATACCTATGAAAGCACGAACGACCTCCGAGCGGAAAATATTGTTTCGTCTTCCCGTCATAGAGGCATATAGTATGCCGAAGTGTATTGCCGACAATGTCATGGCAACCATGAGAATACCCTCAATGAGTGCACTATCCCAGAAGCCTACAGAGAGGTTCTTGGTACTAAAACCACATGTTGCACATGCCGACATCGCCTGTGTCGCAGAGTCGAACCATGTCATACCTGCAAACTTCAACGCCAAGGTCGTAAAGACCGTAAGGCCCACATAGACCATCGTAAGGATGCGGATGATGACCCTCGAACGATAGTGGAAGTTATCCTTGGCAATGGTTGACATCTCCACATTGGATAGCATATGGCGGCTACGCCCCATTGAAGGTAGGATGACCAGGGCGAACATCACAACGCCAACACCACCAATCCATGCTGAGGCAGCACGCCAAAAGAGCATACCTCGAGGCAAGAACTCGATGTCGTTAAGGATAGATGACCCCGTTGTGGTAAAGCCCGACACGCTCTCAAACCATGCATTGATTGCCGTAAACTCACCACCCCAGATAAGGTAGGGGAAGGTACCCACGATGCAGGCAACGAGCCATGAGCCAACGACAATAGCATAACCCTCCTTAATCTTAATCTCGCCAGCCTTCTCGGCAAAAATCAGCGGGAAGAAGCCCAACAACGAGGTGAGGAATGAGGATAGGAGCAATGGGTAGAATGCCGAATCATAGTCGTTGACCATCGATACGATAGCCGACAACAACATGAATGCCGCAATGAACTGCAGCACCATGCCAATGTAACGTATAACGACATGAATTCGCATAACCCCAATACTAAAAGTTGTTACTTCGTGAACTTTGCGATAAGCTGCGCTATGCGATCACGTAACGAGACGAGTTCATCACGACAAGCAATTTCATCATCGAATGGCTTTTTGTATGTGAGATAGTCTCCAAGACTGCGGTTGATACGCAACACAGGGCGCACAAAGTAGTGGTGAACAAAGAAGTAGAACATGATGACGATAACCACCATCACCACCAACGAGATAAACACTGGAGTTACAGCGCGACGAGCCGTGTGGCTGAGGTTGTTAACCTCGGGGCCCAGAGTGTTGTGCACACCTGTCATATACTCCGTAATCTGGTGTGCAGTTCTCTCGTACTCGGGTTTGTACTCTGTGACATACCACTCGTGCGTTGTGGGCTCGATGAAAGAGGCGTCGATGCTCTGTTTATCTCCCGCGATGACCATGAGGCGGTGTACATCGCCACTGATATATGAGCGTGCGAGGTCGTTGACACGATTAGTCTGCACCACAAGGCTATCTGCAGCATCTGGAGTCTCGGTATTCTTCATTCTACGCTGCGCCAAAGTGGTGGAGTGTGTCAACTGAGCAATGGACTTCTCGCAGCGTACGCTATGGTGTTTGATATCCTCAAACTTACCACTTGCCACGGCCAGCGTAATCATCACATCGTTCTGCTCGTTAAGGGCAGTGAGCATGCTACCGGCAAGATCGACATTCTCTTTACTCGCGAGAAGGATATCCTCCGTATCCTTACTAACACGCTCAAGCTCGAGAAGTGACATTGCTCCCGAGAAGAAAAGCAAGAGCAACAAACTCATAAACGCCACCCTCATACGGCGAGTTAGCGTTCTGATGCTAAATATGTTTTTGAGTAGTTTAATCACAGTGCTACAAATTTGCTATACTATTAACCCGACAAAAGTAATACTTTTGTGTTAATTTTCCAAAATTTACTCTATCAATGTAGCACACACATCGCCATTTGCATCAATACTATCGAGACGCACACGGCAAATATTATTCACAGCATGATCATCAAAAGGTGCAGATACACGCAGATAATTATCTGTATATCCATACATTACACCATTGTGATTTGTACTCTCAAACAACACTTCGCGCTCTGTGCCAATAAATCTCTCGGTAAAGGCACGATTTAGCTTTGATGAGAGCTCTTCGAGGCGCGAAACACGCTCTGTAGAGATGCGAGGCTGCACCTTACCTGGCATATCAACTGCTGGTGTACCTGGACGCTCCGAGAATGGGAAGATGTGCAAGAATGATGCGCCGACCTCCTCTAAAAGGCGGTATGTCTCCATAAACTCCTCCTCACCCTCACCAGGGAAGCCAACGATGACATCTACGCCGAGGAACGAATCGGGCATCAGCTCACGAATCTTTGCGATGCGCTCACGATAGCGCTCGGCAGTATAGCGACGACGCATAAGTCCAAGGATGCGTGTTGAGCCACTCTGCAAGGGAATATGAAAGTGAGGGACAAATTTAGGTGACTGCGTGCAAAACTCTATAATTTCGTCAGTTATAAGATTTGGTTCGATGCTCGAAATACGATATCGCTCGATGCCATCTACCCTATCCAACTCGCGCAACAAATCGATGAAACGCTCACCCGTTGTGCGACCAAAATCGCCCGTGTTTATACCCGTGATGACAATCTCCTTCTGACCTGCTGAGGCGATCTCCTTAGCCTCGGCAACAATATCTGCAATGGGGATATTTCGGCTCGAGCCACGAGCATAGTGAATTGTACAATATGCGCACTTATAATCACAGCCATCCTGCACCTTCAAAAACGAGCGCGTGCGGTCGCCAGAAGAGTAGGCTGCGAAGAAGCGAGTGAGGTTCTCAACAGAGCAGCTATATACCTCCGCCTTGCCCCTCTCCTTAAGCTCAACTACTCTTTTATATAAATCGCCTTTATCATTATTACTCAACACTATATCTACGCCTTCTATTGCAGCTATAGTTTCTGGTTTTAGCTGTGCATAACAACCCGTAACGGCGATGATTGCATTGGGGTTACGTCGGTGTATTTTACGTATGATATTACGGCACTTTTTGTCGGCATGCTCCGTCACCGAGCAGCTATTAATCACTGCTACATCAGTAGGCTCCGATGGCTCGACACGCTTATATCCTCCGCGCTCGAACTCACGCGCCAAAGTAGATGACTCCGAAAAATTGAGTTTACAGCCCAAAGTGTGAAAATTAACCCTCTTCTCCTGCATAAAAAAATCAATTTACAATTTCATTGTAACCCTTATTTTGGGCACTTTCATTGGGCGAAGTTACAAAAAGTTAAGATAAAGTGAAAAAAGATTTCGTTGTTACGCGAAAAAAAAGTACATTTGCGCGATTTATTATTAAAATGGAGCGATGAGCGTATTTGAGGACATAGTGATATATAAGCATCTTGCTGACGCCTTCATAGTTTGCCTACTCTCAGCCATTACATGTGGCATCGTGGGTAGCTATGTGGTAGCACGCCGCATGGTATTCCTCAGTGGCGGTATCACCCACGCCTCATTCGGCGGCTTGGGATTGGCCATATACATGGGCTTCAACCCGCTTGTAGGTGCACTGCTATTTGCATCGGTTGCATCGGTGGGCGTTGAGTTTGCATCGCGTCATGGTCGCATAAGGGAGGACTCAGCCATAGGCATCATCTGGTCAGTGGGCATGGCCCTCGGTGCGCTGTTTATGTCGCTCAAACCTGGCTACGCAATAGAGCTGCCAAGCTACTTATTTGGCAGCATATCGCTTGTCAATAGTGGCGACATCAAGTGGCTTGTAGCGCTCATGGTTATAGTTGTCACAGGAGCACTGCTCTGGGGCCGCAAGATTATGTATATAACCTTCGACGAGGAGTATGCACGCAGCCAGGGATTACCCGTAGGGTTTATAGCATATCTCTTGTCGGTGATTGTAGCCATCACCATAGTCCTATCAATCAAGGTTATGGGCATCGTGCTACTTATGTCGTTAGTGACAATACCAACGGTCATTGCTAACACCCTCACCAAGGACTACCGCCTTATGACTATGCTTGCTGTGGTTATAGCCCTTGTGTGCAACATAGCGGGATTTATAATGAGTTACGAGATAACACTACCCAATGGTGGAGGCATACCAACGGGTAGTTGCATAATATTCCTTCTCTCGATGTCGTTACTACCTGTAAAAATCTTCGACATGATACGTCGCAGAGTGCGTAAGAGCGCGGCACGAGCCTAAGACTTGGAAATTGAATATATGAAGAACAGCAATAGCACCATACTCTCGCTTTTGGCGTTGCCACTGCTCGGATGGTTTACTCATCTTGCGGCAGCAAAGCTCTACGACCTCATAGACTGGTCGTGGGGAACTATCACCATACCTCTGTGGATAGCTATCGTACTTGTCATCGTGTCAATGTTGATGGTACGTGTGCACCGTCTCGTTATCAAGGCCTATATGGGTCCCTTGGCTGCCACATTCTTCATCGTACTCTTCATCTTGATGATGAACTTCGTGTGGCGATATATCGACGAGCTCACGGGTAAGGGTCTCGACTTCTTCACCATAGCTGAACTTGTGGTGTGTGCTACGGCAAACATGGTACCTCTGGGCCTACCACTTGCCCTTCTGCTATCCTCAATTATGGCACTTGGAAACCTTGGTGAGCACTATGAGTTGCTCGCCATGAAGTCTTCGGGCATGTCCATAATGCGCATCCTACAGCCACTGATTATCATCGTAGGTCTAATCTCAATATTCAGTTTCTACCTCACGAACAACATCGTACCGGCAGCAAACAAGCGCATGTACGACATCCTCTTCGACATACGTGAGCAGCGCCAGGAGCTACAATTCCAGGACGGTATGTTCTTCAATGGTCTGCCAGACATGAGCATACGTGTTGCACACCAGGACGAGAAGACTAAGGAGCTTAGTGATGTACTTATATTTGATACGCGCGACACAAATGGCGATATGACTACTACCGTAGCCGAGTCGGGACATATACGCATGTCCGACGACAAAGGTTACCTCTACGTTACGCTACACAACGGACGCACATACGAGCACACACGCAACAGCCAGTGGTATGACAAGAATAGCATCCGAATACATGAGTTCACACGTCAGGATGCCACAATCCCCATCGACAAGGTAACGACACCAGATGGTGATATGTCGCGTGAGTTCTCCGAGTCTAATACTCGCGATATGAGCGGTCTGGAGGAGTTGATGGACTCACTGCAACTTCAGATTGAGCACTACAATGTAATGAGCCTTACGCCTACGGTTAAGCGCCAGATATTTGTGCGCGATACGACTATCTTCCCCGATGATAGCCTACACATTGACCGCACGACATTTAAGCCCATCAACTTCTACGACTCTATTTCGGACCTTCCTATCCGTCAGCGTGCGAAGGTATATCAGGCAGCATACAGCCAGGCACGCTCGGCACAGGGTTCTTACTCGTTCGATGAGCAGTCGTCAAAGATTCCACTTACGCAGTACTACCGTTCGCTCAACGAGTGGCACCGTAAGCTAACCCTACCAGTATCAATCATCATCTTCTTTATGATTGGTGCGCCGCTGGGCGCTATCATCCGTAAGGGTGGTCTAGGCCTACCTGCCGTAATCTCGGTCATCTTCTTCGTTATCTTCTACGTCATCAGCATCTGGGGCGAGAAGATGTCAAAGGAGGGTACGTGGGATGCACTCTACGGCATGTGGCTACCGATACCGATATTTATGCTTGTCGCTATATACCTCACCGTGAAGGCGAAGAACGACTCATCATTGCTCGACACCGACTGGTACGACGTGCGCATACGTCGCATGGCAAAGCGCATAGGTAAATTCTTTAAGCGCCTAAAAAAGAGCAAGAAATAAGTAATAAAACGATACAAGATATGACTGCTAAGAGTTTGAGAATAGTATTTATGGGTACTCCCGAGTTCGCCTCTACCTCGCTTAAGCGATTAGTCGAGGAGGGCTACAACATTGTCGCTGTCGTAACCACTCCCGACAAGCCCGCAGGCCGCGGACAGAAGGTGCACGAGAGCGACGTTAAGTGCACAGCACGCGAGTTGGGTCTCCCAATACTCCAGCCCGAGAAGTTGCGCGATGAGGCATTCCTCGCAGCACTCAAGGAGCTAAACCCCGACCTAGGCATCGTAATCGCATTCCGCATGTTGCCCGAGGTTGTATGGGCTATGCCACGCCTCGGAACATTCAACCTGCACGCCTCGCTATTACCCCAGTATCGCGGTGCTGCGCCCATCAACTGGGCTATCATCAATGGCGAGAAGGAGACGGGCGTAACAACGTTCTTGCTCAACCACGAGATTGACAAGGGCGCTATCATCGAGCAGGAGCGCACCGAGATTCTCCCCAAGGATAACATCGGCACACTCTACGACCGCCTTATGAATATTGGCTCACACCTCGGAACACGCACCGTAGATAAGCTCGCCGTGGGTAACTACACCACCATCGAGCAGATGCACATCGATGAGGCGACACTTAAGCCAGCGCCAAAAATTTTCAAGGAGGATGGCCGCATCGATTGGTCACGCAACGCTGAGGATATTCACAACCTCGTGCGCGGACTATCTCCCTACCCTGCTGCATGGACACCTATATATAAAGATGGTGCAGAGTGCGGCTCGGCAAAGATATTTACAACGCGCTTCGAGCTATGCAACCACAACGCTCAGCCTGGCACACTTAAGACCGACGGTCGCACACATCTTGCCGTAGCAGCAGCGGACGGCTGGGTATATATCGACGAGATACAGATAGCTGGCAAGCGACGTATGGCAATCAAGGACATATTGCTCGGCTGGCGTCTCTCGAACGAGGTATTTCAGGCATAGCAACATATAAAAAAAAAGAAGACTACCACGGGGATCCATGGTAGTCTCTCTTTTTCATGTATTATACTGTTATACGCCGTCGATCTGTATGCACTCGATGCCTACGCGCTCGAGAAGCTTAATGCCGTCGTCGTTGCGATATGGGTCGGCATAAACAACGCGCTTGATGCCCGCCTGGATGATGAGCTTTGCGCACTCAATGCAAGGCGATGCCGTAACGTAGAGTGTTGAGCCATCGCAGTTATTAGCGCTCTTAGCTACCTTTGTAATAGCGTTAGCCTCAGCATGGAGAACGTAGGGCTTGGTTGTGCCCATATCATCCTCACAGATATTCTCAAAGCCTGCGGGTGTGCCGTTGTAGCCATCCGAGATAATCATCTTATCCTTGACCAAAAGCGCACCCACCTTACGGCGTACGCAGTATGAGTTCTCTGCCCATACACGCGCCATCTGCAAGTAGCGCTTATCGAATTCTCGCTGTTTCTGCTCCTTATATCCCATAAATTATAGCAGTTTTATATTAATGATATTTGTTGTTAACTGCAGTATATGCGCTACACCTCTTGAGAATTTGTTGTCAGAGTAGTGCAGATACAACGCTCGGCGAATTTCGAAGCGATGGGCTGTACTATGGCGTACTGCCCATTGCTGAGATAATTCGTTAGCGGAAGTAGATGCGCTGCTATCACAACAAATTACAGTTTGCCGTGGCAATGCTTATACTTCTTACCTGATCCACAAGGACATGGGTCGTTGCGACCTACACTCTTGTCAACCTTGATAGGTGCAGTTGTTGACTTATCGCCCTGGCCTGCTGCCGCAGCTGCTGCCATGCGTGATGCCTGAAGCTTGTTAACATCAATCTTTGCCTTCTGCTCGCGGGCCTCCTGCATGTTGTCAGAGTTTGCCTCGCGCACAGCGATACCACCCTTGTTGATGAGTGCCAAGACGTCGCGATTGATGTTCTCCAACATCTTAGCGAAGAGCTGGAACGACTCGAGCTTGTAGATGAGCAATGGATCCTTCTGCTCGTATGTAGCATTCTGCACGCTCTGACGCAAGTCATCCATCTCGCGCAAGTGCTCACGCCATGCGTCGTCGATAGTTGTAAAGAGTGCCACCTTAGCAAATACACGGTAGATCTCCATGCCGTCAGTATCTTTGCACTTCTGCAACTCTACGGGCACGGTGAAACGCAAGCGACCATCGGTGATGGGGAATGCGATACGCATATCCATATGATCCTCACGCTCCTTATATATCTTCTCCATTGTGGGGCGCACGGTATCGGCAATCATCTTAGCCTTACGCTCGTAGTATGCTGCGAGGTCGCTAACGATAGCCTCGACAAGCTGCTTAGGCTTCATAGCGTTATACTGCTCCTCCGAAACCGAGAAGTCGAGAGCAACCTCGCGCATAAGCTCGAACTTGAAGTCCTCGTATGTGCTACCCTCGTTGTTCTCGACGAACTTCTCGGCATAGTCGTAACGCAAGTTGTTCATGTCGATATCGAGGCTCTCGCCATAGAGGGCATGACGACGACGAGTGTAGATAACCTCACGCTGTGAGTTCATAACATCGTCATACTCCAACAAGCGCTTACGCACACCGAAGTGGTTCTCCTCGACCTTCTTCTGTGCACGCTCGATAGCCTTAGACATCATACCTGCCTGGATAACCTCGCCCTCCTTAAGACCCATACGGTCCATCATAGATGCGATACGCTCCGAGCCGAAGAGGCGCATGAGCTTATCCTCGAGCGATACGAAGAACTGTGATGAGCCGGGATCACCCTGACGACCCGCACGACCACGCAACTGACGGTCAACACGACGGCTCTCGTGGCGCTCCGTGCCGATGATAGCCAAACCACCACGCTCCTTAACCTCGGGTGTAAGCTTAATATCGGTACCACGACCCGCCATGTTGGTTGCGATAGTCACCTGGCCGCTATGACCCGCCTCTGCAACAATCTGCGCCTCGAGGGCGTGCTGCTTAGCGTTCAACACATTATGCTTGATGCCGCGCAACTTGAGCATGCGGCTCAACAACTCCGAAATCTCGACAGATGTAGTACCCACCAAGACGGGACGACCTGCAGCTACAAGGCGCTCAATCTCAGCGATTACGGCGTTGTACTTCTCACGCTCGGTCTTATATACGAGGTCGTCGCGGTCATCGCGAATAACAGTCTTATTTGTGGGGATAACTACAACATCGAGTTTGTAGATGCTCCAGAACTCCGATGCCTCGGTCTCGGCGGTACCGGTCATACCCGCGAGCTTGTGGTACATACGGAAGTAGTTCTGCAAAGTGATGGTTGCAAAGGTCTGCGTTGCATCCTCCACCTTAACATTCTCTTTCGCCTCGATAGCCTGGTGCAAGCCATCTGAGTAGCGACGGCCCTCCATGATACGACCTGTCTGCTCATCGACAATCTTAACCTTGTTGTCGATAAGTACATACTCCACCTCTTTCTCGAACATGAAGTATGCCTTGAGCAACTGGTTCATGGTGTGCACACGCTCAGCCTTGACTGCGTAGTCAGAGATGAGTGCATCCTTCTCCTTTGCGCGCTCCTCAGCTGAGAGCTGTGAGTGATCAATCTCCGCAACACGAGCACCGATGTCGGGCAACACGAAGAAGCCCTCCTCGTTAAAGCGCTTTGAGGCAAACTCGTGGCCCTTATCGGTAAGGATAAGCGAGTTCATCTTCTCGTCGTGTACCACGAAGTTGTCGTCAGTAATCTCGTGCATGCGCTTCTCATTGTCCTGCATGTAGAAGTTCTCGGTCTTCTGCAAGAGCACCTTCACACCAGGCTCAGAGAGGAACTTGATGAGGGCCTTATACTTAGGCATCGCCTTGTAGGCACGCAACAAGAGCTTACCCGCCTCGTCGTTCTTACCCTCGTTGTAGAGACGCTTAGCCTCGGCAACATCTGCCGACGACATCTTGCTCTGAAGGTCATAGATATACTTTGCCGCGGGCTGGTACTCCGCAAAGAGCTGGTCGCTACCCTTGGGCACAGGACCAGAGATGATAAGAGGCGTACGAGCATCGTCGATAAGCACTGAATCGACCTCATCGACAATAGCGAAGTGGTGCTTGCGCTGTACGAGGTCCTTGGGCGCATTGGCCATGTTGTCACGCAAGTAGTCAAAGCCGAACTCGTTGTTCGTACCGAAGGTAATATCAGCCATGTAGGCCTTGCGACGCTCTGCAGAGTTGGGGCGTGTGTTGTCGATGCAAGCCACCGAGAGGCCATGGAACTGATACATAGGACCCATCCACTCGGCATCACGACGCGCGAGGTAGTCGTTCACAGTCACCACATGCACACCCTTATGTGCCAAGGCGTTGAGGAACACGGGGAGTGTTGCCACGAGGGTCTTACCCTCACCCGTTGCCATCTCGGCGATGCGACCCTTGTGCAATACGACACCACCAAAGAGCTGTACATCGTAGTGTACCATATCCCACTTGATGACATTACCACCCGCGGTCCACTGGCTGCTATAGATAGCCTTATCGCCCTCGATGCGCACCAAGTCCTGACGCTCGGCTGCGAGGTTGCGGTCGAAGTCGTTGGCAGTAACCACCACCTCGTCGTTCTCGGCAAAGCGGCGCGCTGTGTCCTTCATGATTGCGAATGCCTCGGGGAGGATCTCCTCAAGACGCTTCTCGATATTATCGTCGATGCGCTTAGTGAGCATCTCTATCTCTGCCGAGAGGCGCTCCTTCTCCTTGAGCGTTGTTGTGGGGCTCTCGAGGAGCTCCTTATCCTTTACGATTGTAGCCTCATCCTCGGCAATGAAGTCGGTGATAGACTTACTTAAGGCCTGTGAGCGAGCACGCAACTCATCGTTCGAGAGCTTCTCAATTGTGGGATAGATAGCCTTAATCTTCTCCACATAGGGAATAATCTCCTTGCGGTCCTTATCGGCCTTTGAGCCGAAGAACATCTTAATTACTTTTGATAAAATATCCATATCTTACTGTTTGTTATTAGCACTGTTAGCCATGCTTAAAGCACACTCTTTAGTGTGGTACGCCCGCACACATCACGCGCGCACTCACATATAACGCACAAAGATATGAAAAAATATTCAATCCACAAAGCGTAAAGGCTGCGTTTTAGCCATTCTCAACACATTTCACTCTATTTGCACACCACATAGTCGTATGCCGCGACCGCAACAGCATAGTCATACTGCGCAGAGATAACATTGGTGTATATCTGCAACCAGCTCAACTGCGCCTGCAAGACATCCAAAATCGTGGCGAGACCCTCACCATAGGAGTAGGTGCTTATCGCGAGGTTCTCCTCGGCAATGGCGAGGTTGCGCTGTGCCGTAGCCACCCTATCGTTCGTCGAGCGGAGGTTTGTCCACGCATCGCTCTCGTCAAGAGTTATCCTATCTGTAACCGACGCCACGGAATTCACCCTGCGCAGGTAGTCACTACGCGCCGCAGAGACGGCATGCTTACGCTCCCCGAAGTGATATATCGGCGTAGAAAACGAGAGCATCACACCACCATCAAGGCGTGTGCCACCACCCTTAACATGAGGCGTATTGGGTTGCCACAAAGCATAAGCACCCACCTCTATCTGAGGCAGATACTTCGCCCGCGCAGCACGAATACCCCAAAAGGCCTGCGTAGCCTCCAACTCCGAAGATTTATAGTCGGGATGTCGCGATATGATATGCTCAATACTCTCCCTTTCAGGCATCGGCATAGGCTCAAATATAGACCCCGACAACAGCACCTCCGTAGCAGCATCAAAACCTCTCAATAAGTTGAAGTTATGCAGTGCTATATCACGCTTTTGTTTAGCCTCCGAGAGCTGATACTCCGCATCACTAAGGCGCGACTCCACCTGCAAAAGGTCACTCTTGGATATGTACCCCTCGTTATAGCGTTCGGCAACCACATCGCGCAGCGAGCGCACAATGGCGACATACTCCACCAACGCCTCATAATAACTCTCGGCACGCGACAGCGACCAGTAGGCAACCTCGGCAGTATAGCGCACAAGGAGCATGGTGGCCTCCTCGTTAAGCTCCGAAATATCCGAAGCCAACTCAGCCCGCTTTGCCGCAGCACGCACCTCACCACCGCGAAATATGGGTTGCGAGATATCCAACTGCGTGAGCCAGCTCCACCTACGCCCCACAGCGGGGTTGCGCACATCTATATTCAGTTCGCAAGCAAGACTGAAGAATGGGAGATAACCCTTGCGTGCCGCCACCTCTCGTTCATGCGCCCCTTGCCTTGCAAACTCTGCATCTTGCAACTCATGGCTATACGCCAGCACACTCTCACGGTACTCCTCGAGCGACACTTGTGCCCACAGCATAGATGGAGCGATGGTTGATATAATCGTGATTAAGACTTTGCGCATCATAGTTTTATGCGATAGAAAAGTGAATAGACAACAGGCAACACAACAAGCACCATCAGCGTAGCAACAAGCAAGCCTCCCATAATGGTTGCAGCCATGCTTCCGAACATCGAATCGGCAAGCAGAGGTATCATGCCGAGTATCGTTGTGAGCGATGCGGCGACAACGGGAATGAAGCGGTCTGCCGTAGCCTCGATAACAGCATTGATGGGCTCATAATCGTCGGCACGCAACTCCCTGATGCGGGCGATGAGGATTACAGCATTCTTGATGTTCATACCCACAAGACCCAGCAGTCCGAGCAACGAGAAGAAGTCGAACATCTTGCCCGTAACACCCAGTCCAAGCACCACACCCACGAAGATAAGGGGCACTGTGACAAGCACAACCATAGGGTCGCGGAGGTTGCCAAACAAGAGGAGCAGCACGATAAAGATGAGGATTAGGGCTATGGGCAGCTTGCTAACGAGTGCAGCATTCGACTCCTCGCGGCTCTCCTCCTCGCCAAAGAGCTCCATGCGGTAGCCCTCGGGGATAGAGACTCTATCCGCCACCTCACGCTCAAGCTCCTTAAGCAGAGCGATGGCATTAACACCACGCATGGGGTCACACTGCGCCTTCATAACTCGTTCGGCATCAACGCGCTTAATCACCGACGGCACAAAGCCAAACTCAAAGCCCGCCACAGCCTGCTCTAAGGAGTAGCTACGCCCCGCACGAGAGAATATCGGCATGGTCGTGAGCGCCGAGAGTGAGTTATCGGGAATTGGCTCCGAGCGCAGGAGTATAGGCATCGTCATATCCCTCTCGCGGTAGGTGGCGATAGGCAATCCCGAAGTAGATATTTCGAGCGACGAGACCATAGCGTCACGCTCCACACCAAGGCGTTGTGCCTTTATCTGCGAGTAGCGCGGTTGCCACTCGGCCACCCTATTGCCCCAACTGTTGCGCACATTCTGCGTCTTGGGGTTGGCCTCGAAGAGCGCCATAGCATCGCGTGTCAGGCGGCTCAGCGTGTCGATATTTTCACCCACAAAGCCAATCTCGATGGTGGCATCGGGAACGGGAGAGAGCCTAAAGAGCGAGGAGCGCAGCCATACATCCGACAAAGTGGCAGTGACCCACCCATCAAAGCGCTCCTCGACATCGGCCGTAGCGTCGGCATCGCGTAGTTCGATGAGCAGATTACCATAGTTCGCACGCCCAGCATAGCTGCTACTTGCGAGGTAGTAGCGTGGCGGAGTACCACCAGCGGTAGTAGAGACGCGCTTCACCTCGGGTTGCTCCATGAGCCACGCGGTCATGTCATCAAGGCGAGAGGTAGTGGCCTCTATATCGTAGCCATCGGGGAGTATAACATCTGTCCTGAAGTATGGCTTTGAGAGCTGCGGAAAGAAGTTTTGAGGCATGCGCCCCATTACCCACAGCGACAATGCAAATACCACTACCACAACGCATATAGTAGCCCACCTAAAGCGCAACGCGAACTCAATGCAGCGGCGAAACCACCCTAAGCGCTCCTTGAATTTAGCATCATGCATACCGCGCAATAGGTTAACACTCATAACGGGAACCTGGGTGAGTGCAAGGAGCCAACTTGCGAGAAGCGAGAGGGCTATAACCACAAACAGAGGGCGTATAATCTCGGCCACGGACGAGGGTGATAGCTGCAGCGGGAGGAACGAAAATATAGCGATAAGCGTAGCACCCAAGAGTCCCCACGCGGGGCGCGAGGCACCAACTATGGCAGCATTATAGAGCGGTACGCCATGCGTGGAGAGGTTGCGCGTGTTGTCCACAACGACAATAGCGTTATCCACCAGCATACCCATGGCAATGATGAAGCCCGCAAGCGAGGTGCGGTTGATGCCCTCGCCAATAAAGAGCATAGCAAGGAGCGTAGCACCAATGGCAAAGAGCAGCGACGAGCCAACGATAACACCCGAGCGCCAGCCCATGATAAGCATAACAAGCAGGATGACTATAGCGACAGACTCAGCTAGGTTAATCAGAAAGTCGTAGTTCGCCTCACGGGCAATCTCATTTTCAGGGTAGAGCGTGACAAATTCAAGTCCCGCGGGGAGCTCGCTACCTATATTTTGAAGCATGGCATCTACCCTATCTCCCACAGCCACAATGTCGAGATTAGGGTCTGTAGCTACGGCGATAGCCACAGCATCCATGCCGTCAACCTTGACGATGTAGGGCGAGGGGCGATGCAGCGTACGCCTAACCTCCGCAATGTCACCCAAGCGGTATTGCTTGCCAGAGGAGGCGTAGAGAAGTTGGTTCTCAATGTCGGCAATCGAGGAGTAGGTAGTGCCCTCCGACAGCTCCACAACTACATCTCCAGCACGGCGTACACCAAGGCCAACGACCGAGTTTTGACTCGACACAGCACGGGCTATATCCTCGGGCTTTAGGTCGAAAGCTGAGAGCGTGGCGGGACTTATGACTATCTCAATATCAACGGGTTGCTCGCCAGCTATTAGAACCTTACTAACACCCGACACCGTGTATAGTTGGCGTTCAATATTGCGGGCATAGCTGCGCATCTCCTCCATGCTGAAGCCACCCTCTGACTTAAGGGCGTAGTACAAGCCATAGACATCGCCAAAGTCATCAGCCACATCTATTGTCGTCACACCCTCAGGGAGCTGTTGGCGCACATCATCGACCTTACGACGTAGCTCATCCCACAGCTGGGGAATGACTGCTGGCTTGGTATCGGGCTGCAACTCCACGACCATGCGGGCATAGCCAAAGTGAGCATCGGAGGTTATCTTGTGCACAGAAGTAAGGGTGCGGAACTCACGCTCCATGGGAACGACAACCAGTTGTTCCACCTCCTCGGGTGTTGCACCTGGGTACTGGCATGTCACAACGGCACTCTTGATTTTGAATGTCGAGTCCTCGCGCTTGCCCAGGTGGATAAAGGCATAGAGACCTCCCAAGAGCGCAACGGCAAGGAAGAAACCTACGACGGAGGTATTACGCAGCGACAACTTAGTTATATTCAGAGACATAGGCGCGCTATTTATCAGTTTTCACAACCCTAACTTGCTCGCCCTCAACGAGCTTATACACACCCGCAGAGACCACCCTCTCGCCCGCAGTCACGCCATCCAACACCACCACATCACTGCTTCCCGCAACACCTCCGAGCGTAACCTTACGGCGATGCACACGGTTATCACTATCCACAACCCAGACACTATCATAGCCTCCAATAGGGGCATATATCGCAGTGAGAGGGAGCGATATGACGTGGTCATCACCCTCCTTTACCGAGACCATGGCGATGCAAGTCATGCCTGGGGATATGGTGTAGCGCGTGCGGTCAACGTCGGTTAGGCGTAGCGAGACAGGGAAGCCGAGGGCATCACTCGAGGTGCGGGCAAAGCTCTTAATCGCGGCAGCGAAGTAGTGGTTGGGATAGGCATCGAAGACCACCTTATATTGTGTGGTGGGTAGCGAGAGCGAGGATATGAGGCTCTCAGGGGCGGTGAAGCTCACGGTATTGCTCTCGGGCTTCACAAGGCGTAGGATGGTCTCACCCGAGACTACGCGCTGATAGGTATCGACAGCGACATACTCCACAACACCGCTAAAGGGCGCGATTATGCGTGTCTCCTGGAGCGACTGCTCGGCATTGTCGTATGCCGTCTTGGCTTGTGCCACAGCATTTTGCAGTGCTTCGACCTCCTGCTCCGAGATAGCATCGTGCGCGAGTAGTCGCTCGGCACGCTTAAGGCGCGAGAGTGCCTCGTCGTATGCAGCACGTGTAGCGGAGAGTTGCAGCTCCACATCTCGAGAGTCGAGGCGGGCGAGGAGCGCTCCCTCTGCTACACTCATACCCTTAGCTACGGGGACATCGACAACACGCCCCGAGAGTTTGAAGGCGAGGTTAACAGCATCATCAGCCGTGGAGAGCGCTGCAAAGTCACGAGTAACAGAGTGCAAAGGCTTGGCAACTACGCACTTGACGGGTTGCAACGCATCGTCATGCTTCGCATCACCACCGTGACACGCCACAACAAGCAGAAGTAAGATTGTTAGAAGTGTGTATCGCATAGCAACATAAGTTTGTCGCTATGCGGGGCAATTACCTTGCCATTAGATATCGCGGATATCGGCCTTGAACTCGATTACGCCATCATTGACCACCACAACACCAACATCGGCACGCATCATAGAGCGCAGCGTCATTGCATCCATCATGTAGGTATCGCGCTGGAGAAGTACCGAGACGTAGGCATGGTTCGACGTTGCGACGACGACAACAGCCTGAGGTGGATAGGCCTCAAGGAGGCGCTCGGCATAGCTTAGACTGAGGCCCGTAAGGGCATCGCTATCGTTGACGCATAGCCACGCCACGCGACCAGATTTATTCAGAATATCGAGTGTAACATCCTCACCCTCACGAGTATAGAGACGGAAGTCGGAGAACTCACCACCCTTAGTTGCGATAGTTTCGGTGCGGGCATCGAGGTACTCTAGGTTGGGGTCTGCCCAGCACGAGGTATCCTCAGCGGGGAACTCCACAACCTCACCCGTAGTCGAGTCCTCGAAGATTAGAATATTCCGTACGCCCTCGCTATCTCGCTCCCTCTGCACCTCACTGCGGAGGTCAACGCCGAGTTTGTAGGGCATGAAATCGACCAACGGGAGATAGCGCAACGAGTACAAGTTGATGGCGAGAGGGAGTGCCACGACAACAGCCAGGATGATAGCCACACGCCTCCACCTTGGTTGCTTCGCCTCGCTATTTCGCCACACGACAATGGCCATGGGCAGGAGCACTATATTTTTTAAGAATGTCTGCCAGGGGGTGAGCTTCACGGCATCGCCAAAGCAACCGCAGTCGCCAATGGGAAGCACCGTAGCGCTAAGCAGCGTGATGACGGTAAAGATGAGTAGAAAGATTATTGCAGCGAGTGATACATAGCGTCTTAATACGCCTATAACGAGCAAGATACCCATTACCACCTCCACCACTGCAAGAGCTACAGCAAACGAGAGTGAGTAGGGAAGCAACGCCTCCAAAGAGTATGTCGCGAGGTACTTATCAACAAAGACCGAGGTACCCACGGGGTCAACGCACTTGACGAGGCCCGAGAAGATAAAGACTCCTCCGAGAAGCCAGCGTAGGGCTATCAAGCCGATATGTTTCACCTTAGAATTCACGCCTACTTAGAGATAAGGGGTGCGACGTGGTGCATGATACGCTCGTAGATCCCGTCGGGCGAGGCCATAGCGCCCTCAGCGGTTGAGCAGTCAACGACCTTGATGTCGTCGGAGCATGCAGCAGCCTCAAGATAGACCTCGCGGACACGGCGCTGAAGGTCGAGCGATGCCTCATGTATATCCTTTGCACCCTGCAAGTATGAGCGGTCGTCACCCTCACGCGTCTCGGAGAGCTTGCGCTCGGTGAACGAGAAGGGGACATCGAGGAACAACGACACATCGGGGCGAGGAATGGCGAACTCCTCGAACTCGGTGCGGAGAATCCACTCGCGGAGAGTGTCGCGCTCCGTGCCTGCGGGGAGCTTAGCGCACTGATAGCCGATATTCGAATAGACGTAGCGGTCAACGATAACGACCTTACCCTCAGCCAACCAGCCGTTGATGGTCTTAGCTGCATCGGCTCTGTCGCCAGCATACAACAGCGCAACAAGGTAGGGATTTACGCCCTCCACAGTGCCCAAGTCGCCACGCAGAAAGCGCGCGATAAGGTCGCCATAGACGGGGGCATCGAAGCGTGGAAAGTGCAGATACTCAGTAGCTACGCCACGCTGGTTAAACATCTCCTTGAGCTTGGTTATCTGTGTTGACTTGCCCGCTCCATCAAGTCCCTCCAAAACGATAAACATCCGTATTTGAGTTTTGAGTTAGTAGTATTAGCGAAGCATCATAACGGCACGCTCAACACCCTTAGCGAGGGCTTCGACCTCCTCCATGGTGTTATACATACCGATTGAGGCACGGCACATTCCCGTAACACCGAAGTGTGTCATAACGGGCTCTGCACAGTGGTGTCCCGTGCGGATGGCGATGCCTAGTTTGTCGAGAATCATACCCACATCGTAGGGGTGTGTGCCCTCCACCGTGAACGACACCAAGGGGCACTTATGCTCCGCCTTGCCGTAGATGCGCAAGCCCTCAATCTGCTCTAAGCGCTCCGTAGCAGCACGCAGAAGCATCTGCTCGTGCTCCTCGATAGCAGCCATGCCGATGCCCTCCACATAGTCGATAGCCGTGCCGAGAGCAACTGCACCGATGAAGTTGGATGTACCCGCCTCGTACTTAAGAGGTAGGGGCGCGTATGTTGTCTTTGCGAAAGTGACCTTGTCAACCATATCGCCGCCACCCATAAACGGTGGCATAGCCTCCAACAACTCCTTACGGCCATACAAGACGCCGATGCCCGTGGGGGCGTACAACTTGTGTCCCGAGAGGGCGTAGAAGTCGTAGCCACGCTCAGCTACCCTGCCGCCACCATGCACGATACCCTGGCAGCCATCGACCATAACAACAGCACCCACGCTGTGTGCCTTAGCGATGATAGGGTCGAGGTCGGGACATGTACCGAGGGTATTAGATGCCTCAGTAACAGCGACAAGACGTGTGCGCTCATCAATGAGGTTATCCAACTGCTCCATGCAGAGTTCGCCCCTATCGTCGAAAGGCAAGACGCGCAACTCGGCGCCGTGGCGCATAGCGGCCAACTGCCAAGGCACGATGTTGGAGTGGTGCTCCATCTCGCTCACGACGATGTTATCACCCGCCCTCAGGAAGCGCTCGCTCCAGGCGTAGGCAACGAGGTTGATGCTCGCCGTAGCACCCGAAGTAAATACCACCTCCTCGCGGTACTCTGCGCCTATGAACCTGCGTACACGCTCGCGCGCCTCCTCATACATATCGGTCATACGACCCGAGAGGTGGTGCACACCGCGGTGGATGTTGGCGTTGTAGTGGCGCATAAGCTCATCCACCTTCTCGATTACCGCCGTGGGCTTCTGTGCCGTAGCGCCCGAGTCGAAGTAAATTAAGGGGCGGTTGTTGACAGTGCGCGAGAGGATGGGGAAGTCTGCGCGTATCTTCTTAATGTCGAAAGACATAGCTTACAAACTATTAAGTTTTGCGTTAATGAGCGTCATAAGCTCTTCGGCGAGGTTCTCGATGGCAGAGTGCATAGCCACATCCTGCACGAAGCCCTCAATCTGGAGGCGCTTAGCCTGTGCGGTGCTGAGGCCACGCTGACGCATATACAAGATAGCATCGCTATCCATCTGGCCAACCGTAGCGCCATGACTACACTTAACATCGTCGGCATAAATCTCGAGCTGTGGCAATGTCTCGATGCGTGCCTCGCCAATGGTTACATTACGGCTCGACTGCACAGAGTCGGTATGCTGCGCTCCGGGGGCTACATAGACAAGACCCGAGAAGCTGCCATGTGCCCTATCTGCCGCAACGCCCTTAACCGAGGTGTGCGAGGTACACTCCGCGGCCATGTGGTTCACATCCACCGTCACGCTACCCTGCTCCTCGCCAACGAGGATGAAGCAGCCGTTGTGCTTGAACGATGCGCCCTCCTCCACGAGGCTGGCAGCAATACGCACATCCGAGGGTGATGTAACAACTTGTGTGACAGCACACTCGCCACGCTCAGCTACAGCGATGCTTAACTGCGTAGCGCTATGCTGGGCAACAACCTCGACGATGCGCAATACGCCACCGCGGCGCACATCTATGTCTATGTTCACCGCCTTAGCACTATCCACGATGAGCAACTCCACCGTAGCACCCTCGGCGATGGTTATATCCGTGTCGGCCTCAGCACGCAGAACCCAGCGACCCGACTCGGTGCAACACCCTGCAGGGATGGGACTTGCGGCAAAGGCCTCTATAATACGCTCGGTCATGGCTACTCCTCCTTATAGTCGTTAATAAGCCAGTCGTAACCCTCCTTCTCCAACTTAAGGGCGAGGGTCTTGTCGCCAGTGTAGATGATGCGGCCCTTGTAGAGCACATGCACATAGTCGGGCACGATGTAGTCCAAGAGGCGCTGGTAGTGTGTGATGACCACCGTAGCGTTATCCTCGCGCTTGAGACGCGTAACACCCGTAGCCACGATGCGCAAGGCGTCGATGTCGAGACCCGAATCTGTCTCGTCGAGGATTGCGAGCTTGGGGTCGAGCATGGCCATCTGGAAGATCTCGTTCTTCTTCTTCTCGCCACCCGAGAAGCCCTCGTTTACGGCACGCGATGTGAGCTTAGAGTCGAGCTCCACGATGGCGCTCTTCTCTTTCATCATTTTGAGGTACTCGGCAGCCGTAAGAGGCTCAAGACCACGATACTTGCGCTGCTCGTTTACGGCAATCTTCATGAAGTTTGCCATCGAGACACCCGGTATCTCCACGGGGTACTGGAAGCCCAAAAAGAGGCCCTTGCGTGAGCGCTCCTCGATGGGGAGATCAAGGAGGTTCTCGCCCTCAAACTCCACCTTACCCTCCGTTACGGCAAACTTCTCGTTACCCGCCAATACCGAGGCGAGCGTTGACTTACCCGAGCCATTGGGACCCATGATAGCGTGCACCTCGCCAGCCTTAACCTCGAGGTTTATACCCTTCAAAATCTCCTTATCGCCAACCTTAGCGTGCAGATTTTCAACCTTTAACATATGTATAGTTCTTTATTTTATTACTTAATCACTAACTATTAACCTACGCTGCCCTCCAACGATATTGCAAGAAGTTTCTGTGCCTCCACCGCAAACTCCATGGGCAACTTTGCCAACACCTCGCGTGCGTAGCCATTCACGATGAGGCCCACAGCATCCTCGGTTGACAAGCCACGCTGGTTGCAGTAGAAGAGCTGCTCCTCCGAGATCTTCGAGGTCGTAGCCTCGTGCTCCAATACCGCCGTGGGGTTATACGAGTCAATGACGGGGAAGGTGTGTGCGCCACACCTATCGCCAATGAGCAACGAATCACACTGCGAGTAGTTACGCGCATTATCCGCACCCTTAGCCACGCGAACAAGACCTCGATAAGCATTCTGCGACCTACCCGCCGAGATGCCCTTAGAGACGATGCGCGAGCGGGTGTTCTTGCCGATGTGAATCATCTTAGTGCCCGTATCGGCCTGCTGATAGTTGTTTGTCATGGCCACGGAGTAGAACTCGCCCGACGAGTTATCGCCAAGAAGCACACAGCTGGGATACTTCCATGTTATAGCAGAGCCCGTCTCGACCTGTGTCCACGAGAGGTGCGCACCCTCGCGGCAGATACCGCGCTTAGTAACGAAGTTATAGATACCACCCTTACCCTCCTTATCGCCTGGGTACCAGTTCTGTACGGTAGAGTACTTAACATCGGCATCCCTCTCCACGACAATCTCCACAACGGCAGCGTGCAACTGATTCTCGTCGCGGCGGGGTGCTGTACAACCCTCCAAGTAGCTCACATACGAGCCCTCGTCCGCCACGATAAGCGTGCGCTCAAACTGACCCGTACCCTCGGCATTGATGCGGAAGTAGGTCGATAGCTCCATGGGGCAACGCACACCCTTGGGGATGTAGCAGAACGAGCCATCCGAGAAGACCGCAGCGTTGAGTGCCGCATAGAAGTTATCCGTGTAGGGCACTACCGAGCCCAGATACTTCTTAATGAGTTCGGGGTGCTCCTTTATCGCCTCCGAGATTGAGCAGAAGATGATGCCCTTCTCGGCCAACGTATCGCGGAAGGTGGTCTTAACCGACACCGAGTCCATGACAGCATCCACCGCAACACCCGCCAAGGCCATCTGCTCCTCGAGAGGGATGCCGAGCTTGTCGAATGTACGCTTTAGCTCGGGGTCAACCTCGTCCATGGAGTTGAGTTGCTTCTTGGGCTTGGGCGCAGCATAGTAGATGACATCCTGGAAGTCTATCTCGGGGATGTCGAGGTGTGCCCATGTGGGGTGCTCGAGCGTGAGCCAATGGCGGTAGGCCTTCAATCGGCGCTCCAACATCCACTCGGGCTCGCCCTTCTTCTGGGAGATTAGGCGAATGACATCCTCGTTGAGGCCACGACCAATGGTCTCGGTCTCGATGTCACTAACGAAGCCATATTTGTAGTCACTGGCCTCGAGTTCTTGAATTATATTTTGAGTATCCTTTTCCATCTCTTTATATTTAGCTTGCAAAAGTAACAAAAACTATTCACAAAGACAAAATATTGGCGATATTTATTTCTTATATAGGTATAGAATGAAACAATAGCCCACTCGGGCTTTGTCCTTGTCGGGTGTAACGGCATTCCTCCCACACGCTTTTGTCACACTTGTCACACTTGTCACACTACCCCCACCCCTTGTGACACTGTGACATTGTGACATTGTGACATTCGAGAGTACCACTTATCACAAGAAATAACACACCCCCACCCCTTGTTATTTTGTTATTTTGTTATTTAGGGGTGAGGGGCGCTACTCAACGAGCAATCATCGAGGGTCCTCTCTCTCGCTTCGCTCAAGTAATCGCATGTACAAGCACATACAAATCTATATTTATGTGTTCTAACTCGCATAGTTAGGCGCATATCCTAACCTACAGGGTTAGGTGTATAGATATATTCTTTTTACTATGTGCGACAACCGCCACATAGAGGGCTCTTACCACACCAATATCAATGTAAAGTGTTACATTAAGTAGCATATATAATATGTTATATATCACTATATATACGCATAATTATATAGTGTGATATTTGTGTGTGTGGTAAGCACTGTGTAGCAACGGCAACACATACTCCACTATTAATAGTTATATGGTCATTTAGCGATTGCCATATAACCTCATAGTTGCGTGGCTGCGGGCAGAGTCATTTCTTGTGATAGTGGCGCTCCTTCACCACCTCAATCGTTGAGCTGAATGGGAAATACCCCGAGTATGTCCCATCCATCTCAACATCTTAATCGGCGGCAAATTAGCACCACTCTGACAAGAAATGGGGTCGTGGTGTTCCCGAATGTTACGTTGTCACAATGTCACAATGTCACAATGTCACAGTGTCACAAGGGGTGGGGGTAGTGTGACAAGTGTGACAAAGTGTGATAAAGTGATGGGGCGTGCCAGCCATCTGCGGGTATAGTCGCCCACCCCAAAAATCACAAAATCACAAAATCACAGGGGTGGGGGGGGTGTTATAAATGTGACAAAGTGTGACTCCCTACCCCACGACTAATTACTAATTGCTAATTACGAAATATTAAATTATTTTTACTATCTTTGCACATTCTAAATATTATATAGTATGCGAAAACTACGCAATATTGCAATTATCGCCCACGTTGACCACGGCAAGACCACTCTCGTTGACAAGATGATTATGGCAGGTAACCTCTTGCGCGAGAATGAGCGCGACGGCGGCGACCTCATCATGGATAACAACGACATCGAGCGCGAGCGTGGCATCACCATCCTCTCGAAGAACGTGTCGGTGATATATCAGGACTACAAAATCAACATTATAGACACCCCTGGCCACGCCGACTTCGGTGGCGAGGTGGAGCGCGTACTCAACATGTGCGACGGCGTTATCTTGCTCGTCGATGCCTTCGAGGGCACCATGCCCCAGACACGCTTCGTGTTGCAGAAGGCCTTGGCACTCGGCAAGAAGCCTATCGTGGTAATCAACAAGGTGGACAAGGAGAACTGCCGCCCCGATGTGGTCAACGAGCAGGTCTTCGACCTCATGTTCACGCTCGGCGCAACCGAAGAGCAGCTCGACTACAAGACCATCTACGGCTCGGCTAAGCAGGGCTGGATGTCGCATGTAGTGACCGAGAAGACCGACTCTATCCGCCCCTTGCTCGACACCATCATCGACGAGATACCCGAGCCCGAGGTTGTGGATGGCACCGTGCAGATGCTCGTTACATCGCTCGAGTACTCGCCCTACGTAGGCCGCATCGCCGTGGGTAAGGTTACACGCGGCTCGCTCACAGCGGGTCAGAATGTGACACTCGCGAAGCGCGACGGCACCCTCGTCAAGACCAAGGTCAAGGACCTCATGGTATTCGAGGGCTTGGGCAAAGCAAAGGCCGAGAAAGTGGAGTGCGGCGAGATATGCGCACTTGTGGGCATCGAGGGCTTCGAGATTGGCGACACCATCTGCGACTTCACAAACCCCGAGCCACTTCCACCTATTGCGATAGATGAGCCTACGATGTCTATGTTGTTCACTATCAACAACTCGCCATTCTTCGGCAAGGATGGTAAGTTCGTCACTTCGCGCCACATCAAGGAGCGCCTCGATAGGGAGTTGGAGAAGAACCTCGCCTTGCGTGTAGAGCCAGGCCAGAATGCCGACTCATTCATGGTCTATGGCCGTGGCGTGTTGCACCTCTCGGTGCTTATCGAGACCATGCGCCGCGAGGGCTACGAGCTCCAGGTGGGCCAGCCCAAGGTTATCACGAAGGAGATTGACGGCGTCAAGTGCGAGCCCGTTGAGGAGATGACCGTTGACTGCCCCGACGACTGCGCGGGTACGGTTATCGAGCTCACAACACGCCGTAAGGGCCAGCTTGTGAACATGGAGTCGTCGAACGAGCGCACACGCCTCGAGTTTATCATCCCCTCGCGCGGCATTATCGGCTTGCGCTCTACGATGATTACGGCAACTGCGGGCGAGGCCATCATGACCCACCGTCTCAAGGACTTCGAGCCTTGGATGGGCGAGATTGAGAGCCGTAATGTGGGTGCTATCATCGCATCGGAGACAGGCACTGCCTACGCATACTCGATAGATAAGCTCCAGGATAGAGGAAAATTCTTCATCTCGCCCCAGGAGCAGGTATATTGCGGTCAGGTTATTGGCGAGCACACACGCTACAACGACATCACCGTGAATGTCACTAAGGCTAAGCAGCTCACCAACATGCGTGCTTCGGGCTCGGATGAGAAGACCTCTATTGCACCTCCCGTCATCTTCTCGTTGGAGGAGGCGTTGGAGTACATCCGCGAGGATGAGTACGTAGAGGTAACGCCCAAGTCTATGCGCCTGCGTAAGATTTTGCTTTCGGAGGTTGACCGCAAGCGCGCCTCAAAGGAGTAACACTAACAAAACCCAAAAACAATAACAACCATGGAAAAGAAAATTGGTATTGCGTGCGACCACGCAGCGTATGACCTCAAGGAGTTCCTCGTAGGCTACCTCTCATCTAAGGGCTTCGAGGTTAAGGACTTCGGTTGCCACTCTGAGGAGTCTGTTGACTACCCCGACTTTGCACACCCCCTTGCTGATGCTATCGAGGCAGGCGAGTTGGAGCGCGGTATCGGTCTTTGTGGCTCTGGCGAGGGCATCTCTATGACGCTCAACAAGCACCAGGGCATTCGCGCAGCACTCTGCTGGATCCCCGAGATTGCAAAGCTCTCACGCCAGCACAACAACTCAAATGTTCTCTGCATGCCCGCACGTTTCATCTCTAACGACGAGGCTTTGGAGATGCTCAACATCTGGCTCGAGACAGAGTTCGAGGGTGGCCGCCACCAGCGTCGCCTCGACAAGATGCCTTTGCAGAAGTAAGCGCATACCGCAACACAAAAAAAAAGAGTAGGGCTACCCTCACAGGGCAGCCCTATTACTTTATATATAGGTATAGTTTAGAACCAGCGTACCTCCTCGGCACGTGTCTCAGTACCAAGAGGCTCGATGGCCTCATTCTTCACCTCCGTAGGGATAGTGACCTTAGTGTAGGTGATAGCCTCTGCCGAGTCGTTCTTTGCCGTAAGCGTCATTGTCTCGCCCTCGAATGTGAGGGTATAGGTGCTACCCCACTCCGTGCCGTCAGCATAGACACCACTAAGCACACTCTTATTCACGCTCCAAGTGCCGGCATAGTGACGATAGCGACCCTCACCGAGGCGCTGGTACTCATCGAAAGTACCCGCAGCGTCAAACGCCACATATACATCGACATCCATACCCTCGGGAGCGCAGTGCCACTCGCCAACAACCTTTGCAGTGTTATCCACCTTTGGAGTCTTCTCCTTGCCGCAGCCGACAAAGGCAAGTGCCGCGATGAGCAGTGTTGCCAATAAATAAATTTGTGCCTTCATTAGAACCATCCTCCATTAGTTGAACTTACACCACGCGAAATGATAGAGACCTCGCGAGTAATCTCCGTGCCACCGATGTTGTTGCCGCCACCAAGCTGACCGCCACCTGCGATAGCCGAAATCTTAATCTTTGCCGAGCCACACTTGTCGCATCGAATAACGAGCAAGCCCTTATCCATCTTGGGGTCGCCCTTGATGCCGAGAGCCTCGCGTGCCTCGTCGCTAACCTCGATGCCACGATATGTGATATCCGTAGCCGAGCCACCGAAGTACTCCTTGAGGTCAACGCTGCAACGCTCACCCGCAGTCACCTGCACCGAGGGAGTGCCCTCGATAAGCATAAAGAGACGCCATGTGTCGAGCGCACCCGTACCCATACGCTTGTGGTAGTTCTTAAGCACTACGGCATCAGCCACGCCATTGTAGGGCTTCGTGCCCTCGAGCATCAACGAGTTGATGTCGTTAACCGCCGTAAGGAGGGTATGACGGTAGTCGTCGCCCTCGAACTTCTTACCAATCTTCGCTGCGTATGAGATACCCAATGCTGCTACACCCGAAACATGAGGACACGCCATAGATGTACCCTCCATCCACACATAGTCGTCACCCGCCACATCACGGATGCAAGTCGAGAGAATCTGACTTGCGTTATACGAGTTCTGCGCACCAATCGAGTAGTCGCCACCAGGTGCTGCGATGTTACAGCCACGACCATAGTTCGTATAGCCCGTAGGCAAGTAGTCGGGGCCATATGCAGTTACCGATACGCAGATAGGCAAGGCACCAGGATAACCTGCGTTTGAGGTAGTCTCATTACCCGCAGCAAAGATTACGAGGTTCTGACCAATTGCGGAGTGGTTGCAGTTCTCGGGGTTTACGAAGTACTTAATAGCGTTATACTCAAGCGATGTGGCATTGATGTATGCGTTGTCACTTGCGAATGAGTTGGGGTCGTAGGCGTATGAGCACTGTGCGATACATGCGCCATTGTCGGCAGCATAGATAAAGGCATTACTCATATCGCGGTCGCTTGCTGCGTATGCGCCATCAAACACCTGACAGCCCATGATGCGAACGCCGTCGCCATTACCCGAGCCACCAGCGATAGAGCTTACACCCACGCCGTTGTTGTTCACCGCAGCGATAACACCCGCCACGTGTGTACCGTGACCCGACTCACCATCTGTCGTCCAGTTAATCATACCATTAGAGTAGCCCGCAGAGTTGAAGTTGTAGCCGTAAATGTCATCGACATACTTGTTGCCATCGTCATCCACACCCTCTACGCCGTTAAACTCTGCCTCGTTCACCCACATAGATGCTGCGAGGTCGGGGTGAGTGTACTGCACGGGACCGTCAATCACAGCCACGATAACATCGGGTGAGCCTGTACACAACTCCCAAGCGTCGAGAACGCCGACATCGGCACCCTCGCGTGCTGTCTTTGCGATAGCCTCATCGCCCGAGTTGTGGAGGTTCCACTGATACATAGCATAAGGGTCGTTGAACGACGACATAGGCTCCAAGGCGCGTGTATCGGCCATATCGCCCATTGGTCGAGCCTTGTAGTCCGACGCCAACGTCACCACGGTATTAAACTCGATAGCCGAGATGTGCTTGCTGGGTGCCACCTCCTTAGCGAACTTACGCACAGGGATGTTTTTGTCGAACGATACAGCATACCAACGGTGCAAGCCGAGCTCGCGTGCGAGAGCCTCATTCTTAGGTGTAACCAATGCTGGCTCGAAGCTCACCACATCGCCACCCAAGAATATCTCGCTCTTCACAGCCTCGATGTCACCCTTTTCGATGCGTGCGATAGTCTCCTCCTCGAGGAACAAAAGCAGAGAACCCTCCTCACACTTATCCATGGTGTTACCCACGAGCTTGTGCTCAAGGATAGCCTCTGCCTCCATTGTCTTCTCCCCCTCGACCACTCCTGCATCCTTTGTGCAGGAGATGGTCATAAGAGAGATAATAGCAACGCCTATCGCTATTACAGATTTTCTCATACTACTTTACGAATTTACGCTCAGCCTTGAATGCTGTAGCCTCTGCGCGGTTGAACGGAAACTCCGATGGATCGGCACAGTTCTCGGGATCGAAATACAAAGGCACTCGTGTAACAACAGTGTTGTTATCATCAGAGTCCTTACCGAAGTAGATGAGTGTCAAAGGCTCGTTGAAGTAGCAGTAAGAGTATGAGATGGGCTCGTTGTGCTTACCATACTGCACGAGGTCGAGGATAATCTCATCATCGGTAGGATATGTGACATCCGTAACATTGCCAACATAGACATCGTAGTAGTAGTCCACAATGTCACCGTGAATCTCTACCTCGAGAGGCAATACTGCCCAACCATCAGCATCGCCGAACTCATTGGGATAGAGGTCCATAATATCATAGCCATCGTAATACTTATCGGCGCTGATTGTGATAGACGACTCCGAAACCTTTGGTGCAGGAGTAGTAAACACCTCAGAGAATGTCACATCCGTGTTAATCTCACCTGTCTCCTCATTGATGCCAAAGACATAGATGCGGTAGTCGGTCTCGGGATACAAGCCTGTAGCCTCGAATGGGCGTGAGCCCTTGCTACCAACAACCTGGAAGCAGTCTGCGAGGTTCGAGTAGTAGCCATTGTCAACATACCACTGTGCAGCCTCCATCACCTCGGCCTTAACATCCTCGGCAGTAGCATCAGCCTCACATACATCTATGTAATATAGTGCAGTTACAGGCTCAACATTGAACGACGCCTTAACGCGGTAGTGAGTAATCTTGTCGATTGTGAGCTCGAACTCCGCAGTTACATTGGGGTCGTAGGGCAATGTGTGAATCTTCTCGCGCTTAACCTCCGTAGTGAACATACCATACTCATAACCAAAGGCAAGAATATAGTAGTCAGCATCAGCCTGGTCGAGAAGCACATAACCATTGTAGTTGCCAAAGTGTAGGTAGCTTACGAGGATATTCGAGTCGAGGTTGTTGTAGTAGTCGAGCAACTCCTCGTCCGTAGCACCCTCTACCATAGATGCAGGGAGCACGAATGCAGCATACTGATCCATGTTTGTTGTAGAGATGCTGAACCATGCACGGTCGGTGTTAACCTCCACATCGTGGATTGTGAGCACATTGTCAGATGGTGCCACAGGGCCAGTCTTGAATGTTGTATATACCAAGTCTGACTTAATCTCACCCTTGTCGCTCACAGCACAACCAAAGGCGTAGAACTCCGTGTTGCCGTTAAGCTCGAAGTACTGAGTCTGCGTACCCTTAAGCGTAATCTCCGCTACGGCCTCCTCAGCAGTGTAGCCTGCGAAAGAGCCATAGTAGATAGCGTTAGAGAGGTCAACCTCGATAAGACGCTCAAGATACATCTCAACAGTCACACCTGGAGACTTGCTCAATGCGCTCTCCATGTTCTCGACAGAGAAGTACCATGCGAAGTAGCGAATGTTCTCGGGAGTAGGCGTTGTGGTCATGCTGACATAAGGGCCATCAATCTCGAAGCTGAAATCAATAGATACCTCAATCTCGGCGCCGTCACCACTCTGCGTTACGACGATATCATCCTTAGCATCGCCATACGAGAGAACAATCTTTGAGATACGAGTAGAACCAGTGATGTTTGGCTCTACAACGAAGAGAACCTCACCCTCTGCCGAACAATCGAACGAGTGAATCCACTCATCGTTGTTGCTTACTGTTGCCTCAAGGAGCGAAGTGTCGAAGTTCTCAACATCGCCACCCTCCTTGCTCTCGATTGAATAAGTGAAGTAATACTCACCACCATCAGCCTTAACCTGCACTGCACTATCATCAATCTTTAATACGACAGGCTCAATGGGGTTAACAGGCTCGTTCGTTGGTCTGTCGCAAGCAACAAAACACAACGCAGCCACTGCCAATATCAAAAATGACTTAATAGAATTCATAGCTTAATGAATTAAAATTTTCTCATTGCACGAACGCGGTTGTAGGCCTTCTTGTCGTGGCCATAGTCCGCGAAGTCGCCCGTAGCAAAGCTAATAGCATAAGCGCCCTGCACACCAAACTCCTCAGATGACCAGTATGCCTGGTTGGCACCCATAGCGATAGGCTCATAACCCTTCTCGATGAGCGTAGCGTTGATAGCCTCCACGTTCTCTGCTGCACGCGCAAGCTCTGTGGGAGCAGGAAGATACCATGACGAGAGGCCGAGTGCATTCTTGTTGTCGCACCACACTACTGCGGGGTAAAGTTCCTCCCAGTTCTCCTGTGATTTGATGTACTCGGTGTTGCGTGCGCCATCCTCGCGTGAGAACTCGCCACCATACACAATCAACATGATGTAGTCAGTTGACCACTGTGTATAGCCCTCATCTACAGAGATGATAAGACCATGCTCACCAGTCTCATCAACATAAGCGATGATACCCTCAGCCAAGCTTGTCTTATAGTAGTCACCAACCTTGTACTTGGCCTCTACTACAGGCTCCTCTGTTTCGTCGTCGGGCACAGGACCCTCGGGTGAGGGCTCTGTGCACGAGCATACGAACATTGCCACGGCCAAGAGAACGAATAAAAACTCTCTCTTCATAGTTTACTGCTGTGGATATGTTGTACGAATAACAGTGTAGTTGCCGTCGGGATCATAAACAGCACCTGCGTAGTAGATTACATCGCCAGTAGCGTAGTTGTAATCAAAGACAGAGAAGTAGTACTGGTTAGTAACCTCGCTTACATATGTAGTATCGTGTGTCTCGTTGAGGTATGCGATAAGCTCCTCGTCAGACATATTATATACAGTATCGTCGTTCACGAGATGACTCATAGCGAACTTAGAAACTACAGTCTCGTCGTCGATGTAGAACCATGCGCTGATAGTGCTACCCTCCTTGTTGAAGAGGATCTCCTCTACCTGGGGACCCTCCTTAACCTCCTTAGTAGTGAACTCCTTGAAGAATGCCTCTGTTGTGTAAGTACCATCGGGCACCATACCTACTGCATAAACGATATACTTAGTGTTAGGCTCGAGACCAGTGATTCTCCATGAGTTGTAAGATGTCTCCAAAGCACGTGACAACCACTCCTCGCGGCTCATCTTCTTAGAATCCCACATGCTATCAACGAGCTCATCGTTGAAACGCTTGATTGCGGCATCATCCTGACCGTACTCACGATATACAGAGTAAGGCATTACATTGAACATATGAGGCATAGGCTCAACATAGGGCTGGAACGATACAGAGGCCTCAGTTGTAGTAACCTCAGCAACAGTGATGATGATGTCTGCATCAACCATATCAGCCTCCTCAGTGCGGAACTCTACCTTGGTAAGAGGAGTTGTAACCTCACCACCGAAGTAGCCAAATACCAAGCAGAAGTAATCCTTATTAGGAATCATTGGGCAGTCAGAGACAGAAGATGTACCAGAGTACATATTGTTACCGATAGTAGAGCCCTGTGAACGGATAATCTCAGCGATAATCTGGTCGTCAGAGAGCAACTCACCGTTCTCGTCGATGAAGTACTCCTTAAGCTCGAACAAAGCAACGTAAGACTCGTTGTGATCGGGAGCTACGTAGAATGTAGCGCGGTCATCCTCGATGTTGCCCTGTGTCAATGTGAAAGTGTTGGTAGGAGGTGCAGCAGTCTTAACCTCGATGACATGAGCCTCAGTAGTAGTTGTACCGTCAGCACCGATACCTACAGCAAATACGAAGTATGAAGTGTTAGCCTCGATACCATCATCCAATGTGAAGTCATGAGCGATAGTACCATAGTTTGAGATAGTACCAACTGCATAGGGAACAGTTACGCTGTTCTCTGAAGCCAAAGCGGGGATATACTCAGCGATGAAAGCAGGGATATTTGCAGCATCGCTCAAGCAGTACTCCTCATACATCCATGCGGGGAATACATCATAGAAGTAAGCTACGGTATCATCCGATGGGATGATAGTAACAGAGAATGAGTTTGCAGTGATGTTGTCACCTACCAAGATGTCGAAAGTACAGTCGAGCTGCTCAACCTTAGTAGTCTTGAACGAAAGCTTGTTTACTGTAGTCAAAGCAGCACCCTCGAAGCTGATACCGTACATATACAATACGTACTCTGTGTTAGCCTCAAGACCTTGGTAACGCCACTCCAAATCGCCAGACTTAAGCTCAGTGCTAAGAAGCTGTGAGAGTGACAAACCATAGTAGTCAGCCACGTAGTTCAAATACTCGAGGTCAGCCGCAAGAATCTCCTCATCGGTCTCGGGCATATCCTCAGGAAGCTGGAGTGAGTACCAGTAAGACATCTCCTTGTTCTCGGGCTCGATGTTAAGGAAAACATCGCCAGAGTGAAGAGCCTCAAGAGTGACTGTGAAGTCCTCCAAAACAACGGGCTCGCCGCTCTCGGGCTTAACCACGTTGCCGGGCTTGTCAGTTGGCTGATCGGGTGTCTCGCAGCTCACAGCACCAAATGCGAGCAACGCTACGAGAACCATCGAAGACAAAAAGTTAATTTTTCTCATAGTTAATTTTGGTTAATGTTAAATGTTATTTGTGCTATTAGTTAATTAAAATAATTTATTCTTCTTTTTGAATTATTTACACATACCTGATTACACCCTCATCACGAGTTAGTAAAAAAATTAAAAATCAACGTATTACATTATTTATATATGAGGGCGCAAATGTAAAAAAAAAAAATGAATTTCTCAAAATATTCCACATTTTTATTCATAAAAATCACCGCACAGAAACAAAGATTTCGCAGTCTCGTTTTTTTTACCTATATTTGCCAACTAATAGCGAGATACAATAAAACAACATAACTATGGCAGACGAGAAAATTATATTTTCGATGGTTGGTGTGAGCAAGGTACTTAACAACAACAAGAAAATTTTGAACAACATCTACCTCTCATTCTTCTATGGCGCAAAGATCGGTATCATCGGTCTCAACGGTTCGGGTAAGTCAACCCTCATGAAGATTATCGCAGGTATCGACAAGAGTTTCCAGGGCGAGGTGGTATTCTCTCCCGGCTACAGCGTGGGTTACCTCGAGCAGGAGCCTCAGCTCGACCCCACAAAGACCGTTAAGGAGATTGTCGAGGAGGGTGCAGCAGAGACCGTAGCACTCCTCAAGGAGTACGAGGACATCAACATGAAGCTCTGCGAGCCTATGGACGACGACGAGATGGCACGTCTTGTTGAGCGTCAGGGCGAGCTCTACGAGAAGATCGACCAGGTTAACGGTTGGGAGCTTGACAGCGTCTTGGAGCGCGCTATGGATGCGTTGCGTTGCCCCGATGGCGACCAGCCCGTGAATGTCCTTTCGGGTGGTGAGCGTCGTCGTGTGGCGTTGTGCCGCCTTCTCTTGCAGCAGCCCGACGTTCTCTTGTTGGATGGGCCTACCAACCACCTCGATGCAGAGAGTATCGACTGGTTGGAGCAGCACCTCCAGCAGTACAAGGGTACGGTTATCGCCGTTACCCACGACCGTTACTTCCTCGACAACGTAGCAGGCTGGATTTTGGAGCTTGACCGCGGTGAGGGTATTCCATGGAAGGGCAACTACTCTGGCTGGTTGGAGCAGAAGACCCAGCGTATGGCGATGGAGGAGAAGCAGGAGAGCAAGCGCCGCAAGACCCTCGAGCGCGAGTTGGAGTGGGTACGCATGTCTCCCTCGGGCCGTCACGCTAAGTCTAAGGCACGTCTCTCGGCATATGACAAGATGATGAATGCCGACACTAAGGAGCGCGAAGAGAAGCTCGAGATCTACATCCCCAACGGTCCACGCTTGGGCGACCTCGTTATCGAGGCTCAGGGCGTGACTAAGGCCTTTGGCGACCGCGTGCTTTACGAAAACCTCGAGTTCGCACTTCCACCCGCAGGTATCGTGGGTGTTATCGGCGCTAACGGTACTGGTAAGACTACCCTATTCCGCATGATTATGGGCTTGGAGGAGCCAACTGCAGGTAGCTTCCGCGTAGGTCCTACCGTTAAGCTCGCATATGTTGATCAGCAGCACAAGTCTATCGACCCCGAGAAGACCGTCTATGAGGTTATCTCACAGAATAGCGACCTCATCCAGTTAGGCAACCGTCAGGTGAATGCCCGCGCATACGTTGGCCGCTTCAACTTCAACGGCGCAGACCAGGAGAAGAAGTGCGGCGTGTTGTCTGGTGGTGAGCGTAACCGTCTCCACTTGGCTTTGGCACTCAAGGAGCAGGGCAATGTACTCCTCCTCGATGAGCCTACCAACGATATTGATGTCAACACACTCCGCGCATTGGAGGAGGGTCTCGAGAACTTCGCAGGCTGTGCGGTAGTCATCTCGCACGACCGCTGGTTCTTGGACCGTATTGCAACACACATCCTCTCGTTCGAGGGCGACTCAAAGGTTGTCTTCTACGAGGGTTCATACTCGGAGTACGAGGCATGGAAGAAGGCACAGGGCGAGGACACAACACCCAAGCGTGTTAAGTATAAGAAACTTTTGGCAGAGCAGTAGTAGATATGGCACAGAAACCTTCAATTCCTAAGGGTACGCGCGACTTCTCTCCCGAGGAGATGATGCGCCGCACATATATTTTCGACACCATCAAGAGCGTATTCCGCCTCTTTGGCTATGCACCATTGGAGACCCCCTCAATGGAGAACCTCTCGACACTGCTCGGCAAGTATGGCGACGAGGGCGACAAGCTCCTCTTCAAGATACTCAACTCGGGCGACTACGGCGCAAAGCTCTCGGAGGATGAACTTCGTCAGGCATCGAAAATTTCGGAGAAGGGTCTTCGTTATGACCTCACCGTTCCCTTTGCGCGCTATGTCGTGCAACACCAGAACGAGATCGTCTTTCCCTTCAAGCGCTACCAGATTCAGCCCGTGTGGCGTGCTGACCGTCCACAGAAGGGTCGCTACCGCGAGTTCTACCAGTGTGACGTGGATGTTATCGGCTCAAAGTCGCTACTCAGCGAGGTGGAGTTGGTTGACATCGTAGCTCGCGTATTCGCGAAGCTCGGCATCTCAGTAACGCTCAAGATGAACAACCGCAAAATATTGTTCGGCATTGCAGAGTCTATCGGTCACGCCGACAAGATGATTGACATCACTGTTGCTATCGACAAGCTCGACAAGATTGGCTTGGACAATGTGAAGAACGAGTTGCGTGAGCGTGGCATCGACGACGAGGCTATCAATAAGCTTCAACCAATCCTTGAGCTCAGCGGTACAAATGCCGAGAAGCTCAGTAAGTTGAGCGAAGTTATTGGTTCATCGGAGACAGGCATGCTCGGCATCGAGGAGATGCGCACTATCTTTGACCACATCGAGCGTTTGGGCATCGCCCTCACTCCCGAACTCGACCTCTCGTTGGCACGTGGCTTGAACTACTACACGGGTGCTATATTCGAGGTTAAGGCAAACGACTTCGCCATCGGCTCAATCTCTGGTGGTGGCCGCTACGACGACCTCACAGGCATCTTCGGCATGCCCGGAATGTCGGGCGTGGGCATCTCATTTGGTGCAGACCGCATCTATGATGTTATGCTCGGTCTCGACCTCTTCCCCGCGGAGTTGGCATGTTCAACAAAGGTGCTCTTCACGAACCTCGGTGATGCAGAGCAGATTGCAGCGATGCGCCTTATCGGCAAGTTGCGCGACAAGGGCGTTGCAGCCGAGATATACCCCGACCAAGGCAAGATGAAGAAGCAGATGGAGTACGCCAACCGTCGCGGCATCCCATATGTCGTAATCATCGGCTCAAACGAGCTTGAGCGCGGTGTTGCCACACTCAAGAATATGCAGAGTGGCGAGCAAAAAGAGGTTGGCTTCGAGGAGCTTACATCTCTACTTTAAGCGTTAAACATGATTGGATAGCGGAGTAAATGTAACAATTTTCTCCGCTATTCGTTATATATATAACTACCAAGAAGTCATGAAACAGCTATTTATCACTCTCTTTGCGCTCGTGACATGTGCCATAAGCGCATCAGCACAGCTCACCGAGCAGCAACAGATACAGAAGCTTAATTACGTCTATTCATACATACGAAACAACTACGTTGACAAAGAGCTCTCCCTGGAGCCATTAGTTGATGAGGCCATACGCGCAACGATTGCGGAGTTGGACCCACACTCCAACTACCTGTCGCGAGAGGAGATGGAGTGGCTTAGAGGGCGTATTCGCGGCGAGCAGGCAGGCATCGGCATCCGCTACTTCATGCACAACGACACTCTTGTTGTGAGCTCTATAATGGAGAACTCCCCAGCGCAGCATGCCGATATTCGACTCAACGACCGCATTATCGCCGTTGACAACCACAGCATCGTTGCCCTCAGCACCGACTCCATTTCGCCACTTCTCCGAGGCGCAGCGAATAGTGATGTAAAACTTCAGATAAAGCGCCGTAACACCGAGAGTATCATTGAGATAGAACTTAAGCGTAACAACTACCCCACCAGCTCCGTAAGCGCATCATATCGTGTGGGTGATGTTGGTTATGTGGCCATCTCATCATTCTCAAAAGTCACATATAGGGACCTCTACGAGGCCTACACCAAGCTCGGCAATGTAAGCTCCATGGTTATCGACCTCAGGGATAACGGTGGTGGCTCCGAAGGTGGCGCAATAGACTTAGCCTCGCTATTTGTTCGCAAGGGCGAGGTAATCGTAACCAACGAATACAGAGACCACAAGGAGGTAATTAAACGAAAGAGCAAGGATGACATCTTCTGCGACATCCCCTTGGTCATAATCATAAACGAGAATAGCGCCTCGGCAAGTGAGCTGTTTGCAGGTGCCATACAGGACAACGACAGGGGTGTTATCATTGGGCGCACCAGCTTTGGCAAGGGTCTTATACAGCGTGTCGTAGATCTCAAAGATGGCAGCGGCATCACCCTCACAATAGGTCGCTACAAGACACCCTCGGGTCGTTTCATACAGCGTCCCTACGAGATGGGCGAGCGCGACACCTACCGTAGCGACAAGACCCGTTACATGCACCCCGACTCTATCGAGCACGACGATGCGCTCCTATTTAGAACGCTCAAACACAATCGCCCCATCTATGGCGGTGGAGGCATCACCCCCGACATCTACATCGAGAGCGACTCTGTCCGCATATCGGAGTGCGTATCTAAGGCCACAGCCGACCTTGCATTCTACCACGCAATAA
Source organism: Alistipes sp. (assembly GCA_045633045.1). Taxonomy (GTDB): domain Bacteria; phylum Bacteroidota; class Bacteroidia; order Bacteroidales; family Rikenellaceae; genus Alistipes. Next base: position 27,087 of record JAZQXV010000004.1, on the reverse strand, counting down.
TCGACTACTGGGACATATGCTCCCCAAGCGACATTCTCAGCCAATACCCCACCGTTGAGGCCTTTGGCGAGGGTTACGCCATCGACGAGGAGTTGCTACATATATTCTATAAAGAGGCAGAGTATAGCGCCGAGGGGCTGACCGCAACAGACATCGACTATATTCGCACAACACTTCTTGTGACCATGGCCAGACTGTTGTATGGCGAGGATGCCAACCACTATCCATTGGGATTGAGCCTCGATTACACACAACAGCGCGCCATAGCGATTGCGGGCGACAGTAGAGAGATTGAGGCTGTTTTGGGTGGTTTGTTCTAAATTGCGAACTTTTATTTGGAAAATTGCCAAATAATACCTACCTTTCGCTACTGATTAATACAACAATCCAACCCCGTGGATATATAAATGTAATAAAAACCCAAATATTATGGCCTCAGACAACCACTTCAATCACGAGCGTGACGAGCATGGCGAGATTATTCGCTCAAAGGCAGTTCGCGCAGGTAAGCGCACCTACTTCTTCGACGTTAAAGCGACACAGGGCGATGACTACTACCTCGTAATCACAGAGTCGCGTCGCCGCAATAACGAAGATGGCTCGGCAACATATTCGCGCCACCACATGTACCTATACAAGGAGGACTTCGCAAAGTTCACAGACGGACTGAACGAGATGATAGAGTTCGTCAAGACGAACAAACCAGAGTATTTCGAGACTCTCAACGAGGGCGAAAACGAATAGAACAAATAAGAGAGGTTGTCCATTGCGGCAACCTCTATTTAATAGAATATGAGTGGGTCAAAGATTATACGTCGTGTAACACTAAAGTCGCTAATGGTGATACTCCTTGTCGCCATAGGCATCGTCATTGGCACAAGCTTTAGCCCTATATACGACTTCGCAGAGCCTCACCCATTCTCAGGTCCCGACATCTACAACCCATATCGCACACTCGACACTGCACATTGCTGGAAGCGCGCTAACCTCCACACCCACACACGTGTCGAGGGCATACTCAACGAGTGTGACTTCAGTGCCGATAGCACCTATCACATATATAAGTCGTTCGGCTACGACATCATCGGCTTCACAAACCACAACGAGCTCACGAAGCACCCCATCGACAAGCGCCTGCAGATGGACATCTACGAGCATGGCTACAACGCGCTAAACTACCACATCATGACCTACGGAGCAGAGAGCGTGTGGCACTACGACGTGCTACTTCCACTCTTTGCATCACAAAAGCAGTTTCTACTCGCCAAGCTAAGCGAGGATGCCGACTTCGTGCAGATAAACCACCCACAACGCATCAGGCTCTTCGACTATGCCGACTTAGAGAAGATTGGTGGCTATAGGCTTATGGAGCTCACCTCGGCAGAGGAGGAGATTGAGAATGAGTTTTGGGATGTTGCACTCTCGGCGGGTCACTACAGCCATGGCATCATGAACGACGACCTACACTATCCCGATAGACCTGAGAAGATAGCCATTCGTTGCAGTTTTATCTGCACACCCGCAGACGACTACACAAGCGTTCGCGACAAGCTCCTCGAGGGTTGCTTCTACTCTATGAGTGTGCCTAACTATGGCGATGGCGACTGGAACGAGAAGTATGCCCGCAACACGCAACTACCCGTAGTTCAAGATATTGGACTACGAGATAGTACCATCTACATCGCGCTATCAGCACCAGCCGACAGCATAAAATTCGTTGGCAGCAACCACCGCACACTACACACGGCATATTCGACTACAAGCGCTGAGTACACCATGCTCCCCGCCGACCCATACGCCCGCATCATGGCATTCTACAACGACGGAGCAGTCATCTACAGCAACGCCTTTGCGCGCTACGACAGCACCATACAGGAGTCGCCTTATCGTGGCGACATGTACGACATAAACACACCACTCACAATATTGTTTAACATTGGCGTGGCACTATGCTTAGGTATGGTACTAACGCTTATCTATATCATTCTACGACGATGAAACAGAGACTTCAAAATCTGCGCACACGTCTTGCTGTGCACTTCGCAAAACCTCTATCGCTCACAAAGTTCTGCATCACACTAAGCGCCGCAACGCTACTACTATACCACTACCCGCTCTTCAAGTATATCATCGAGAACATCGAGAGTGGCTTTAATGGCGTGCTTATATTCCTAACGATGATCGTCGTGATGTTCGCCGCGAACTTCATGGTCTATTACCTATTACTCTACCTCGGACGCATAGCGGGTCGCATATTGCTCGCCTTTCTCTTTGTGGGTAATGGTGTAACGCTATACTTCATCAACAGCTACAATGTCCTCATCGACCGTAGCATGATGGGCAATGTCTTTAACACACGCTTCTCGGAGGCATCGGGCTACTTCTCGTTTAGCGCGATACTCTACCTCGTGATCTTGGGCATCATACCCGCCATATATATCATCATGCGCAAGGTTGAGTGGGGCACATTCAAGCGCTTCATGCTCAACACGGGCATCAGTATTGCGGCAATCATACTTATCGCAGTTGCCAACATGACCAACTTCCCATGGATAGACCGCAATGCTACAACCATCGGCAGCCTTATCATGCCCTGGTCATACACCATAAACACCGTGCGCCACTTCCACCACCAGCATATGCTCAACCGCGAGGAGATTAGGCTCCCCGATGCAACAATCATGGACGAGGAGCGCGAGGTCGTAGTACTGGTTATTGGCGAATCGGCACGCCGCGACCACTTCTCGCTCTATGGCTACAACCAGGAAACCAACCCACTGCTTAAGCAGGACGGCGTCACAGCCCTTGTTGCCGATGCCTCAGCGACATATACCACCGAGGGCGTAAAGGCTATCCTCGACCATAAGCCCACGGATGAGCTCTACGAAATTCTCCCCAACTACCTCCACCGCAATGGTGTAGATGTGGTATGGCGCAGCACAAACTGGGGTGAGCCCCCTTTGCATATCGAGCACAGCTACAACCTCGGAGCACTCAAAGAGCGCTACCCCGAGGCCGATGGTAACTACGATGGCATACTCCTCGAGGGTCTAAAGGAGGAGATTGAGGCATGCGAGGCATCGAAGGTGCTTATCGTGCTGCACACCTCGACAAGCCACGGCCCTGAGTACTACGCAAAATACCCCAAGGAGTTCAAGCAGTTCACACCTGTGTGCACCACCGTAGAGATGTCGAAGGCTGTGCGCAGCGAACTTATCAACGCATACGACAACACAATCCTCTATACCGACTACTTGCTCCACTCCGTAATCGAGGTATTGCGTGGTATTGAAGGTGTTCGCAGCACGATGATATATGTTTCCGACCATGGCGAGTCTCTCGGCGAGGGTAATCGCTACATGCACGGCATGCCCATAGCCATGGCACCCAAGGAGCAGTACGAAATACCATTTATCGTATGGTGCTCAGACGGTGAGCAGAAGATTAAGCCACTCAAGAAGGTGGGACACTACCATGTATTCCATAGCGTGCTTAACTTCCTGAGTATCGAGAGCCCCATCTACGACGAATCACGCAACATCTTCGAGTAGCGCCACGCCATGAAGCAGAGTGTTCTACTGGGTTTTAGTGGCGGCATAGATAGCTGCACATCGGCACTTCGCCTTATGGCGGAGGGCTATCATGTTGTGGCACTCACCATCGACACTATGGGTGACGAGGCGATGCTCCATAAGGCTCGCACCAAGGCCGAAGAGATTGGCGCAGAGTGGCTGATGTATGACGCACGCGAGGAGTTCAAGCGCGAGATTATCGACTACTTCTGCCAAGAATATGCCATGGGCCACACCCCAGCACCATGCACGCGCTGCAACCCACTCATCAAGTGGCGCACACTGCTTAACGAGGCAAACCGTCTCGGCATCAAACATATAGCAACAGGCCACTACTTCAACATTGAGAGGCGCGATGAGAGGTACTATGTAACAAAGGGCATCGACGAAAACAAGGACCAGTCCTACTACTTGTGGGGATTGAGCCAGGAGATTCTTTCGCGCGCCATAACACCCATGGGCAACGCCATAAAGAGCGATGTGAAGCAGGCATTTAAGGATAAGAGTGAGAGCATGGGCATCTGCTTCCTTAATGGACTACCCTACGCCGACTTCTTGCAGCAGCGCGGCATCACTATGGATGAGGGAGATATCGTAACCCGCAGTGGCGAGGTGTGTGGCCGACACAATGGCATCGCTCGCTACACCATAGGTCAGCGCCGCGGCGTGGGCATCCCCGAGGGTATGCGCGTAATAGGCATTGATGCAACGCACAACCATATCATCGTGGGCGAGAACGAGTTACTATTTCACAACCAGCTACACATTGCCCACTGCAACATTGTCGATGAGGAGGAGTTGCTCACGGCAAAGGATATAACCGTCAAGATACGAGGTATTGGTCGCAACCCACAACTTCCCGTGAGCGTGGAGGCTACACACGGTGGCTACATCGTCAAGACCCAAGACCCCGCCTGGGCACCCGCATTGGGTCAACCCTTGGTCTTTTATCGCAATAATTGGGTCATTGGAGGAGGAATTGTTGTTGATTTCAACTAAATGTTGTACATTTGCCCGAAACATTTAGGATAGAGAAAATATGTTAAGACGATTATACGACTGGGTGCTGTCATGGAGCGAGAGACGCGGCGGATGGTTAGCACTCTTCTTTATAGCACTTTTTGAGGCAAGCTGGTTTCCGTTGCCTCCCGATGTACTCCTTATCGCCCTATGTGTGGGCGCACCCAAGAAGTCATTCCGCTTCGCCTCAATATGCCTACTCGGCTCGGTTCTCGGTGCTGCATTGGGCTACGGCATAGGCTCGTATCTGTGGCTAACCCCCGATGGCGACTTCACGGGCGTGGCGCAGTTCTTCTTCGACTCGCACATCTTCACTACGGCAAGCTACCAGAATGTGTGTGACCTCTACGACAAGTGGAACTTCTGGATTGTATATACCGCGGGCTTCACGCCACTACCATTCAAGCTCTGCACCATCACTGCGGGTGCTTGCGAGATTAACTTCCCGATGTTTATCATAGCATCGTTGGTAGGTCGTGGCATGCGCTTCTTCCTTATCGGAGGACTTATCTGGAAGTTTGGCGCACCCATCAAGGCGCTTATCGACAAATACTTCAACACCTTGGCTACGCTCTTCACGATCCTGCTCATTGGCATCACAGCACTTGTACTTGGCGTCTTGGGTGACGACGAAGAGAAGAGCACAAAGAGTGTCGAGCCCACAACAACCGAGCAGCTCATAGAGCGCGACACCACAACCACAGAAATTGACACACTAATTACAATTGAACCATGCGACACTTTGGTCTTATAGGCAAGAGCCTCAGCCACTCATTCTCAGCGAAATTCTTCAACGGCAAGTTCAAGGCCGAGCAGATAGATGCCGACTATCAACTCTTCGAGATTGAGGATGTCGCAACGATAGATAGCCTCATCAAGGAGCACAACCTCGAGGGCTTCAACGTAACCATTCCCTACAAGGAGGCTATCATTCCACACCTCGACGGATTAACTAAAGAGGCGCATGAGATAGGTGCGGTTAACTGTGTGGTTATCAAGAACGGTCAAAAAATAGGCCACAATACCGATTTGACAGGCATTGAGGCATCGTTGCACTGGCTCGACATCGACTCCAACCCCAAGGCCCTAATCCTCGGCACGGGTGGTGCATCAAAGGCTGTGCAGTACGCCTTGAAGCGTCGCGGCATAGAGTTTATGGTGGTATCGCGCAACGAGGAGCGTGGCGACATAACATACAACAACCTCACAAGCGACATCATCGCCGAGCACAAGCTCATCATAAACACTACGCCCGTGGGTATGTTCCCCGAGGTGGAGAGCGCACCCGCAATTGACTACTCTGCAATTGGCGCGGAGCATCGTCTCTTCGACTTGGTCTATAACCCCGCAAAGACCCAGTTCCTCACACGCGGCGAGGAACGCGGAGCAAAGACAATGGGGGGGATGCTTATGCTACAGACACAGGCTATTGCTTCGTGGCACCTTTGGAATGAGAAGCCAGCAGATGAGGGGCACGAAGGACCTGTTGCTTAATAAATGGTTGCCGCTATCGGCCCTCGATAACGGCTATCGCATCATCGACGTCTTCAGTTCGAACCATCAAACGCACGGCGAAAAGCGAGGTTGTGTAGATGGCAGACATGTGCTCGCCATGCAACACGCAGAAGATTCCAGCACTATCCAAGATAGACTTTGCAATCTCCGCCTGAGTGGTGTTATCAAACGTTTTTAACACCACGAGAGTTTCGTTTGTCGCATTCATAACTCACGGAGTTTATTAGTTGTTTGTAAAGATAACACTTTTTTTCTTAATATTCGATACGACAGAGCGAAATTTATACAAAAAATTATCGCTATATTTGTACACGAATTTTACTTATAAGTTTTACCATGCGTCAATTTGTACATCTTCACGTACACAGCCAGTACTCGCTACTCGATGGCCAGGCAAGCATCTCAAAGCTTGTCGATAAGGCCATTGCTGATGGCATGCCAGGTATTGCGCTTACAGACCATGGTAACATGTTTGGCGCCAAGGACTTCTTCAACTATGTCAAGAAGAAGAATGGCGCACGCAAGGATAAAATTAAGTCGTTGCAGGGGCTCATAGAGCGTCTTGAGAATGGCACAGCCTCGGAGGCTGAGATGGGCGAGGATGCTGGTGCAGCACTCGCAAAGGCTCGTGTGGAGCTCGACGCACAGCCCAAGGCCGACTTCAAGGGCATCATCGGCTGTGAGGTCTATGTAGCACGCCGCCGCTTACAGGATCGCGAAAAGGCGATGGGCGACTACAGCGGCTACCACCTCATTCTCCTTGCGAAGAATATCAAGGGCTACAAAAACCTCATCAAGATAGTATCGAAGGGTTATACCGAGGGCTTCTATGGTCGTCCTCGTACCGACCGTGTGGAGTTAGAGAAGTACCATGAGGGACTTGTCTGCTGCTCGGCATGTATCGGTGGCGAGATACCACGCCTTATCCGCGAGGAGAAGTACGACCAGGCGGAGGAGTCGGCATTGTGGTATAAAAACCTCTTTGGCGACGACTACTACCTCGAGCTACAGATGCACAAGGCAACCGTGGAGCATGCCAACCACGACACCTGGAAGATACAGGAGGTGGTAAACGAGCACCTCATCAAGATGTCGCAGAAGCTCGGCATCAAGCTCGTCTGCACAAACGATGTGCACTTCGTGGATGAGGAGCACGCCGAGGCTCACGACCGCCTTATCTGCCTTGGCACAAGCAAGGACTTCAACGACCCCAAGCGTATGCTCTACTCCAAGCAGGAGTGGATGAAGACGACGGCAGAGATGAATGCTCTGTTCGACTATGTTCCCGAGGCGTTGGACAACACCGTGGAGGTGTGCAACAAGGTGGAGAACTACTCCATCGACCACGCCCCCATCATGCCCACCTTTGCCATCCCCGAGGAGTTCGGCACCGAGGAGGGCTACCGCCAGAAGTATAGCGAGGAGGACTTGTTCAACGAGTTCACACGCGATGAGAATGGCAATGTCGTGATGGAGGAGGGCGAGGCGCGCAAGAAGATTGAGAAGCTTGGCGGCTACGATAAGCTATACCGCATAAAACTCGAGGCCGACTACCTCGCGAAGCTCGCCATGGATGGTGCACACAAGCGCTATGGCGAGGTGCTCGACGAGGAGACAGAGACACGCCTACGCTTCGAGTTGCATATCATGAAGACCATGGGTTTCCCCGGCTACTTCCTCATCGTGCAGGACTTCATCCGTGCTGCGCGCGAGGAGCTTGACGTGTCGGTAGGCCCTGGTCGTGGTTCTGCGGCGGGTTCTGCTGTGGCATACTGCCTCGGCATCACGCAGATTGACCCCATCAAGTACGACTTGCTGTTCGAGCGATTCCTTAACCCCGACCGTATCTCGTTGCCCGATATTGATATCGACTTCGACGATGATGGCCGTGGCCGAGTGCTCAACTGGGTAACGCAGAAGTATGGCAAGGAGAAGGTAGCACACATCATCACCTACGGCACCATGGCGACAAAGATGGCGCTTAAGGATGTTGCGCGTGTGCAGAAGCTCCCCTTGGCACAGGCTAACCAGTTGTGTAAGTGGATTCCCGACCGCATCAACGACCCCAACGACAAGGATAAGCAGCTCAAGGTAAACCTCAAGAATGCCATCATGGCGGTTCCCGAGCTTAAGGCTGCCGAGGAGTCAACAGACCCCATCATGCGCGATACAATCAAGTATGCGAAGATGCTGGAGGGTAATGTGCGAGGTACGGGTGTGCATGCCTGCGGTACTATCATCTGCCGTGACGACATCACCGACTGGGTACCAGTAAGTACGGCTGACGACAAGGAGACGGGCGAGAAGATGCTCGTAACGCAATATGAGGGCGCTGTGATTGAGGATACGGGTCTTATCAAGATGGACTTCCTTGGCCTCAAGACGCTCTCAATCATCAAGGATGCTGTCGAGACTGTGGAGCAGACCCACGGCGTGAAGATTGACATCGACAACATCCCCATCGACGACAAAAAGACATACGACCTATACTGTAAGGGTGGCACGATTGGTACATTCCAGTTCGAGTCGCCAGGTATGCAGAAGTACCTACGTGAGTTGCAGCCCTCGACGTTCGAGGACCTTATTGCGATGAATGCGCTCTATCGTCCCGGACCTATGGACTACATCCCCGACTTTATCGACCGTAAGCATGGCCGAAAGCCTATCGTTTACGATATCCCCATCATGGAGCGATACCTTAAGGATACCTACGGTATCACCGTATATCAGGAGCAGGTGATGTTGTTGTCGCGATTGTTGGGCAACTTTACGCGAGGCGAGTCCGACACCCTGCGTAAGGCGATGGGTAAGAAGATTAAGTCGAAGCTGGATGAGCTAAAGCCTAAGTTTATCGCAGGTGGCAAGTCGAACGGCCACGACGAGAAGGTCTTGGAGAAGATATGGGCAGACTGGGAGAAGTTCGCATCATACGCCTTCAACAAGTCGCACGCCACATGCTACTCGTGGGTAGCCTACCAGACGGCATACGTCAAAGCGCACTACCCCTCAGAGTATATGGCGACGGTGCTCAGCCGTAACCTTAACGACATCAAGCAGGTTACGGCCTACATGAACGAGTGTAAGAGCATGGGTATCGCCGTACTCGGCCCCGATGTCAACGAGTCGAAGGTTAAATTCTCGACAAACAAGAGTGGTGACGTACGCTTTGGTCTCGCCGCTATTAAGGGCGTTGGTGAGGCAGCATCTGAGTCTATTGTCAAGGAGCGCATGGAGAATGGTCCATATAAGTCTATCTACGACTTTATGGAGCGCGTGAACTACTCGGTTGTCAACCGCAAGTGCTTGGAGAGCATCGCTTATGCGGGTGCTTTCGACTCGCTCATCGACTTCAACCGCTCGCGCTTCTTCGCCGAGGACCAGTCGAAGGTTATGTTCCTCGATATGCTTGTGCGCTATGGTCAGCGTGTGCAGCAGGAGAGGCAGAATGCTCAGCAGAGCCTCTTCGGCATGGCTACGGAGGGTGGCTTCGACCTACAAAAGCCCCGCGTTCCCGTTGCTGAGGATTGGAACAACATCGTGGTACTGAACAAGGAGAAGGAGGTTATCGGCCTCTACCTCTCGGGACACCCCCTCGACCGCTTCGACTTCATCATCAAGCAGATGTGTAAGGCGGAGTTGGGCGACTTGGAGGACTTGACGCTCTTTGACGGCAAGGAGATTGCTGTTGCAGGTGTCGTCGTGTCGGTAACGCCACTCACGACGAAGGATGGCCGCCGCTATGCACGCTTTGTGCTTGAGGACTACAACTCGCAGCACGAGTTCACGCTCTTTAGCAAGGAGTATGCTCAGTGGGGCATGCTCATTGAGCTCAACAACTTCCTCATGATTCGCGGACGCGTGCAGAAGCATCCATATAAGGATGAGCTCGAGTATAAGATGACCTCTATCCAGCACCTTGCCGACATCGCCGACACGATTAAGGCTATACGCCTGGAGTTGGAGGTGCACGACGTATGCTCAACGCTTACAGATATGTTACTCGACGTCATCTCGCGCAATAGCGGCAAGGCGTCGTTGCAGATTACCGTAACGGATGCGCACGAGGATGTCAAGATACGTCTATCATCGAGCTACCGTGTGGAGCCAACGACAGATTTTATGGAGTTCCTAAAGAGAAACGAAATCAACTATTCTATTATAACATAACTTAAAATTTTACAGCTATGGCAATTAAACTTAACAACGCAAACTTCGACGAGGTAATGGGCATGGGTTTGCCCGTAGTAATTGACTTCTGGGCTACATGGTGTGGTCCTTGCCGTATGGTAGCTCCCATCATCGATGAGTTGGCTGAGGAGTACGAGGGTAAGGTTGCAATCTGCAAGTGCGACGTTGGCGACGACGGCGACGAGATCGCAGCACAGTACCGTGTTCGCAACGTTCCTACTATCCTCTTCTTCAAGGGTGGTCAGCAGGTTGACAAGCACGTAGGTACAGCTACTAAGGATGAGCTCAAGGCTAAGATCGAGGCTATGCTCTAATCTTCGTCATTTATGACAACGCTCCCGCAGGGTAACTCCTCGCGGGAGTTTTTTTTGTGCTTGGGGAGTTTGAGCAGAAGAGCGCGATATACACCTCTACGGAGGGCGATGCCGCAGCAGATAGCCGATGCGCTGGGGTACAAGAGCATATCCTCCATACACACTCTGCTAAAACAAGAGTAGTTCGCTTGTTCGTTCGTTCGTTTTTCCTATAAAAAAGAACGAACGAACAAATAAACAATATAATATCAACAATAATACATATATATATATATATATATATCACTATGACACAATATAGATATCAGTTAGAGAGATATAGAGGACGTAGTACACGCCATGTATGCCCTCAGTGTGATAGAAAGAATGTATTTACTCGTTATATTGATACATATAATAATAATATATATATCAATGATAATGTAGGTAAGTGTAATCGCCTTGATAAGTGCGGTTACCACTATACACCACATCAATATTTTACTGATAACCTTTGGAAGCGAGATACGCCGAGGAGGGAAGAGCGTTCGTTCGTTCTTTTTTATAGGAAAAACGAACGAACGAACAACAAACTTCCACCCGAGCCCATAACAACCACTAATTACCCATTTCTGCCGAATACCCCCATAAATGGGGGTTGTGTATTTGGTGGGGGTGTTGTACTTTTGCAGCATGAAAAGTCTGATTGCAATATTAGCCCTTGCGTTTGCCAACCCCGTGGCGGAGGTGGAGGACAACTCCATCCCTACCGACACACTACATATCGAGCGTATCGAGGTAACAGCATCGCTAAAGAGCGACGACGCACTGCGCACTCCAATAGCAACAACACAGCTCACAATGGGTCGCATCGAGCGAATGGGCGTATCCTCAATCAAGGATGTATCGCTCATAGCGCCCAACTTCTACCAGCCCGACTACGGCTCATCCATAACGTCATCTATATATGTGCGTGGCTTCGGCTCACGCATCGACCAGCCCGTCTTGGGTGTCACCATCGACGACATACCGTTGATGAATAAGAATGCCTACGACTTCGACTTCTACGACATTCGTAAGCTCGAGCTACTGCGCGGTCCTCAGGGCACGCTCTATGGTCGCAACACCTCGGGTGGCGTTATGAATATCACTACCCTCTCACCCCTATCGTGGCAGGGTTTTCGTGCCATGGCGGAGTACTCAACAATGACCTCGTACCGCGCCTCGGCAGCATACTACGCACGCCCAAGTACCAATTTCGGCATCTCGGCGGCAGCGAACTTCAGCCACAACGGCGGCTACTTCCTCAATACATACACCGACCAGATGTGTGACCGTGGCAACAACGCCTCGGCACGTCTGCGCATGCAGTGGTTACTAAAGCGCGGCTGGAGCCTCGACAACTCACTAACGGCGGGTTACACAAACGAGGGTGGATATGCCTACCACCACCTTAACCCCACGACAAACACCACGGAGGCCATAGCATACAACGACCCCGCGGGCTACGAGCGCATTGCAATAACCGAGGGCTTCGTAGCGAAGTATCAGGGCGAGAAGATATTGCTTTCGAGCGCCACGAGCTACCAGTATTTGAACGATATTATGACCCTCGACCAGGACTTCACGCCCAAGTCGATGTTCACGATGCAGCAGAAGCAGCGCGAGCACACCATAACCGAGGAGGTGGTGGTGCGCAATGCCGACCGCACACAGCGCTGGCAGTGGCTAACGGGAGCATTTGCCTTTGCTAAGTGGCTCGATATGTCCTCGCCCGTTACGTTCAAGCGCGACGGCATCGACGAACTAATACTGGGCAACATCAACAAGGGCATACACACCGTGTTTCCCAACAACAGCATGCACATTGGCGGCGACAACTTCGTTATAAACAGCGACTTTAGCATCCCCACCTACGGTGCTGCTTTATATCATCAGTCGTCATATCGTTTAGGCAACTGGCAGCTCACGGCGGGCATACGCTTCGACTTGGAGCAGACCTCTATGCGCTACAACTCCAACGCCACCATCCCCTACATGTTCGACATGACGATGAGCGACTACCGCGACCTATACAGCGAATTCAAGGGCAAGGAGCGTCAGCTCTTCTTCGAGATACTACCCAAGATTGCTGCGGAGTATAACTTCGACCGCGGCTCGGCATACGCCACAATCACTCGCGGCTACAAGACTGGCGGTTTCAACACCCAGATATTCTCGGACATCCTCCAGGCTAAGATGATGAACGACATGATGTCAGACCTCGGCATAGCGCTCGATGATGTGGGTGGCACGACATACGACTCGGCATCCGCAACACGCTACAAGCCCGAGACGAGTTGGAACTTCGAGCTCGGCACACACCTACGCCCCACAGCGGGACTGAACATCGACGCTGCACTCTTCTGGATTGAGTGCTTCGACCAGCAGGTGACAGTCCTCCCCCACGGCAAGAATACGGGTCGCATGATGTCAAACGCAGCACGCGCACGCAGCTTCGGAGCCGAACTAAGCATAGAGTATGGCTACGAGGGCTTCACTATTCGCGGTGACTATGGCTACACCAACGCTCGCTTCCGCGAGTACAACGACGGACATGGCGACTACGCGGGCAACCGCCTACCCTACGCCCCCGAGCATACGGCGCTCCTCATGGCGTCATACTTATGGTGGTTCAACCACCCCGTTGTGCAGAGCCTCACACTCTCGGCCGACTGGCGAGGCACAGGCTCAATATATTGGAACGAGGCAAACACCCGTCACCAGCCCTTCTACTCGATGTTGGGCGCACAGGCGACACTACGCATGAATAACATTGAACTTACCATATGGGGTCGCAACCTCACTAACACGGAGTATGATGTTTTCTACTTCAAGAGCGTTGGCGAGGAGTTCTTCTCGAAGGGCACACCCATACACGCAGGCATAAAACTTAATATTACCCTATAATTATGAAAACACTTAGATTTTTACTTCTTTCACTCGTGAGCCTCGCGTTTGTGGCTTGCGAGAATGGCGAGAACAACGCACTGCCCCAAAAGCCAGAGAAGGGAGAATGCTACACAGGCACAATGACCGTGGACCAGAACGACGGCACGACGTACACCCAGGATGAGGTGCAGGTGGACTACGAAATTTTGGATGGCAAGCTCAACTTCGTTATGTACAAGGTAAAGTTCGCCGAGGGCATGCCCCTCAAGCTCGATATGGTCGTTGAGGGCGTTGACTGCATTGGTGCAGCGGGCCGCTATATCCTTGCGGGCAACGGCATCGTTCCCTACGCCATGGGTGGTCCTTTCGAGAAGTTCACTATTACAAACCTCTCAGGTCTTATCACCAACGACACCATGACCCTCAGCTTCATGTGTGGCGAGTATCCCGTAACCTATAGCGGCACAAAGTAGCACCAGCCGCAAACATTAAATAGATATGGGTTGTCCTTTGCAAGACAACCCATATTCATTTTATTGTGTTAAGCAACCTATGCCAAAACCTCATCTGCCAAGCGCTCCAACGCGGGTACATCCGTTGGCTTCAAAGTAGAGACGATAGTCACCATAGTATCTGCTACGGTCACATCCTTGAATGTGTCGATAATCTTACGCATTGCCTTACCTGCCGAAGGTGCCCACGAGCCATTCTCGATGATGCCGATGCGGCGCTTAGAGTAGTTCTTGATGGCGAGGTGGTGCAAGAAGTCGTGCATGGGAGGGAATACATCTGCGTCGTACGAAGCAGCTGCAACCACAAGGCGGCTATAACGGAAAGCATCCTCCACAGCCTCTGCCATGTCGCAACGCGAGAGGTCTGCAACAACAACCTTCTCTGCACCCTTAGCCTCCAAAATCTCCGCAAACTTACGCGCCACCTGGGCAGTATTACCATGGATAGAGGCGTATGCCACAAGCACGCCCTCAGTCTCGGGCTCATACTTGCTCCACTTATCATAGAGGCCGATGTAGTAGCCGAGGTTCTCCGTAAGAACGGGACCATGTGTTGGGCAGATGATAGCGATGTCGAGCGCTGCAGCCTTCTTCAAGAGAGCCTGAACAGGTGCGCCATACTTACCGCAAATGTTGAAGTAGTAGCGGCGTGCCTCACATGCCCACTCGCCACCGTTGCACAATGCGCCAAACTTACCGAAGCCATCAGCCGAGAAGAGCACCTTCTCCGAGCTGTCGTATGTCACCATAACCTCAGGCCAGTGTACCATGGGTGCCATAGCGAAGGTGAGTGTGCGACCACCGAGCGAGAGTGTATCACCCTCCTTAACACCGATTGTGCGACCCTCGAAAGTGGTGTCGTAGAAGAAGTTTGGCAACATCTTAACAGCCTTATCCGATGCCACAACCTGCATCTCGGGATAGAGAGCCATTACGCGAGCGATAGTACCAGCGTGGTCGGGCTCGAGGTGCTGAACGATAAGGTAGTCGGGCTTGCGACCAGCGAGTGCGGTGTTCAAATTATCAAGCCACTCATCCGCCTTGCGAAGATCGACAGTATCCATCACTGCAACCTTCTCATCGAGGATAAGATATGAGTTATACGACACGCCCTCAGGCACAACATACTGGCTCTCGAACAAGTCGATGTCCGTATCATCAACGCCAATATAGACTATTTTTTCGGTTATATTCTTAATCATTTTGCGTAAGTTTTTAATTTGCGATACAAATATCTTATTTTTTGCCGACAAAAACAAAACTTTTGCACACTTTTTTATACCTTTGCCTTCACATTTTCAATAAAGATTATATTACGATGCAGAAAATAGCAACATTCATAATATGTGCCCTCTTAATCGTTGGTTGCACGACGAAAAGTGATAGCGACAAAAAGACCATATTTGTAACCATCACCCCGATGCAGAGTATCATCGAGGAGATTACCGCAGGAGATTTCGACGTCGAGGTCATTGTACCCAAAGGTGCAAGCCCCGAGACCTTCGAGCCTACGCCCAAGCAGGTGACATCGTTTAGCGATGCGGAGTTTATCTTCTCAACAGGCCTCATAGATTTTGAACAGAGCCTCGTGCAGCGCATTAGTGGCGATGCGGAGGTGGTAAACCTCTCAAATGGCATTGAGCTAATCGCGGGCAGCTGCTCACATGGCAACCACCAGCATAAGCATGGCGTTGACCCACACATCTGGACATCACCACGCGCACTACGCACCATGGTCACAAATGCCCACAAGGCCATCATGGCGCACTACCCCGACTCAGTGAAATATACCGAGGCAACAGGTCGTCTCTTGGAGCGCATCAATAAGCTTGACAACTACTGCGCAACACGCATCGAGGCAGAGGGTGTCGAGGCAATGATGATATACCACCCCGCTTATACCTACTACGCTCGCGACTACGGCATCGAGCAGATAGCTATCGAGCACGACGGCAAAGAGCCCTCATTGCGCCAGACAACAACCCTCATAGAGAAGGCCAAGGAGCATAACGTAAAGGCCATCTTACGCCAGCCACAATATAGCGAGGACAAGGTGCGCGCCATAGCCAGCGATGCTGGTGCAGAGATTATCATCACCGACCCCCTCTCAGAGGATATACTCCAAGAGATTGAGCGTGTTACAGAGATTATATGCCGTTAAAGATGAAGCAGCCGATAATCACCATACGCGACCTTAGCGTAACATACGACACGGTGCGTGCCCTCGAGCATGTGGACCTCGACATCTATGCTGACGACTTTCTCGGCATCATAGGCCCCAACGGAGGTGGTAAGAGCACCCTCGTTAAGGCCATCATGGGCGTTGTGCCATATAGCGGAAAGATAGACTTCGACGCCTCTATCATGCGACACGGCAAGCCACATATCGGCTATCTACCCCAGGTGTCGTCATTCGACAAGGCCTTTCCTATCTCGGTTTTGGAGGTCGTAATGTCGGGACTTCAAGCAGAGCGCGGTATGCTACGCCGCTATGGCAAGACAGAGCGCGAGCGTGCCATGGCAACACTCAAGCAGACACACCTCGACCACCTCGCCACACGCCCCATTGGCGAACTCTCGGGAGGTCAGCTGCAGCGCGTTATGCTCTGCCGTGCCATTATCTCCGAGCCCAAGCTCCTGGTGCTTGACGAGCCCACCAACTTTGTGGATAACCGCTTCGAGAATGAGCTATACAACCTACTTCACCACTTGAGCCACGACATGGCCATCATGATGGTGTCGCACGACATAGGTACCATATCGAGCGTTGTGAACAACATCGTCTGCGTCAACCGCCACGTACACCGCCACGACTCGAACATTATCACCGAGGAGCAGTTGCGCAACTACGACTGCCCTATCCAGATTATCACGCATGGTGACATTCCCCACACCGTCCTCGGCGAGCACCACCACTGCCCACACTGCCACGAGTAACGCTCATCAATCAGCCACTACTACAACCACACCACAGATGAAACTTAGAGCACTTTGCACCATACTTATCCTATCCGTTTTACCTATTCTGCACTCGTGCGATAGAACGGATGACGCCAAACATAGTGACGGTGTAAACAATAAATACCTGTCGTTATACCACTATGGTCGCACATTGAGCCATCGCGGGGAGTATGCCGAGGCTATGATTGCCTACACCGAGGCCGAGAAACTGTTACCCGAGCTCAACGACAACCGCACTGCGGGAGAGCTATACACCGAGATAGGCAACATCTATCGCAACAACTACGACTACAGCAAGTGCTTAGAGGCATACCAAACGGCATGCGACTTTTACACTAAAGCGGGGCAAGAGTCTGATGTTGCATATACCCTATTAAACATAGGTATCGCCTATTGGAACTTGGAGGACAACGCTAAGGGCATTGAGTATATCAACGAAGCTCTGCAGATGGCTCTCAAACTACAAGATGAATACCTCGAAATGGTATGCTATCAGAATATTGTCTTCTTGTGCGATGATATTGATGCGGTTGGAAGGTGTGGAAGTATTGTGGAGGCCTTGGTTAACCGCTACAACATCGAGCAGTTTGGCTCTGGCTCGCTGGTCGCCATAGCAAGTTACTATGCCGAGGTCGAGGAGTATGATAGAATGGAGGAGTTTATCGGTCGTGCGTGGAGCAATACCACCAATGCCAAAGATTCGATAAATGTATATCTCACCCAAGCCGATATATTGAAGCGTATAGGCAAACCCGAAGAGGCATTGCAATACTTCGAGGCGGGTGTGAAACTTCAAAACAGGGAGGTGCGTAGTTCGCTTAAACAACCTATAGAGACCACGCAAAAGGAGTATTTCCAGCAACAAGCCGAGCATAATGCCTATCGTCTGAAGAAGGATAGAGAACTCTACATAACATTAGGCATAATAGCATTGTTGGCACTGATTGTGGTAGCAATGTATATTCGTCACCGTATGCTATCCAAAGACCTTGAGATTAGCAAGTATATGGTGCTATCTTCGGAGTTGCAGACTGCAATTCGAGATAAGGAGGATAAACTATCTGCCATTTCGGAGCATATATCTTCTCAAGAGGAGGCACACAATACTTTGGTTAGCGATATGCACCGCCAGATTGCCGAACTCTTCGAGAAGCAGTATGAGTTGTTGGATAAGTTGAGCAACACTTACTATGAGACGCAGGGTGTAAGCAAGGAGAAGGAGAACATCTTTAAGCAGGTGAAGTCGGAGATAGATAAGTTCGCCACAGATAAGAGGGCTGTTGCCCAACTCGAAAAGATTGTGAATACATATAAGCGTAATGTAATCGGTTTGGTGCGTTCGGAGATACCTAATATTTCGGAGCGAGATATCACCCTACTCTGCTACATCTATGCTGGCTTCTCGGCAAAGAGTATTAGCATATTTATTGGCGAGACAACAAGTAATATTCTAACAAGAAAATCGCGTTTACGCTCAAAGATTGCCAAGTTAGATAGTGCAAATGCAAGGGTTATCCTTGAGGAGATGCCATAAGAGGCTGTTTCCATATTACAATGCATATATATAGGTCGAGCGTATATCGCATAAAATCAATCAGTTACAATAAGGTGTAAGATTTCAATTTCTTACACCTTATTTATTTTATTGATTTACAATGATTTAGCAGTATATATTGTTATACAGATAACCGTGCGTATATAGTAGTTTTCGTTATTTTCTGCCATATCTTTGCCGTAGCAAGTCACGATAATTCACAACCTAAAAAATAACAAACTATGAAAAAACTATTTTCACTTTTTGTGATGTTCGTCATTGGTATGATGAATATCTTTGCACAGGGCATAGAGCAATTACCTCTCGACCCTGCCGTTCGCATTGGCGTATTGGATAATGGTATGACCTATTATATCCGCCACAACGAGAAGCCAAAGGGTCAGGCGAGTTTCTATATCTATCACGATGTGGGTGCTGTGCAGGAGGATGACGACCAGCAGGGCTTGGCTCACTTCCTTGAGCATATGGCGTTCAATGGCACAAAAAATCTCCCTGACAAGGCGATGATAGAGCGTTTGGAGGCTGCGGGCGTTCAGTTTGGTCTAAACCTCAATGCTGCGACATCGTGGGACTACACAAAATATGAGATTAAGGATTTGCCCGTGACTGCAGAGAATGTCGATTTGGCACTCCTCATTCTTCACGACTGGTCGCAGTTTATCGCACTTGAGCCCGCAGAGATTGATTCGGAGCGTGGCGTTATTATGGAGGAGTTGCGTACTCGTGATGGTGCTATGCTTCGTGCACAGAACGATATGCTCCAAAATCTATTTAAGGGCACTATCTATGAGCGTCGCAACCTTATCGGCTACCTCGATGGCTTGCAGTCATTCGACCACACAGCGTTGGAGGCATTCTACAAGAAGTGGTATCGTCCCGAGTATCAGGCTATCGTCATTGTTGGCGATGTTGATGTAGATGAGGTAGAGGCAAAAATTAAGACTCTTATGGCAGATATCCCTGCATCTGCGGCTGATGCAGCACAAAAGGAGGTTATCACTGTTCCCGCAACCGAGAAGCCTATCATCTCTATCTTCGCTGACCCAGAGATGACCCGCTCGGGTGTGATGATGTTTGCTCGCCGTGAGACACTACCCAAGGAGTATAAAAACACTATTGTTGGTTACTCGTATGACCTTATCAAGACATTCGCAAGCGTGATGATGAATGCTCGCTTCGAGGAGATTGCACAGGCTGCCGATGCGACAATTCTCGGTGGCGGTATGAGCGAGGGTGGCATTGGCATCTGCCCTACAATGGAGTCTACAGCATTTTCGGTAACTGCACACGATGGACGCATTGATGATGCTTTCCGCACTATGTACACCGAGATGGAGCGTATGCGTCGCTATGGCTTTACTGCAGGCGAGTTCGAGCGTGCAAAGCAGGAGATTCTTCGCTGGGCAGAGCGTAGTTATGCTAATCGCAACGATGTGAGCAATGAGGCATATGTAGAGCGTTGCATCGCACACTTCGCCACTGGCGATACGATGATGGATGCCGAGACCGAGTGGCAGTTGGCACAGATGTTTATCAACTCGCTCACGGTAGAGCAGATTAACCAAGCATACGCCGAGATGGCAAAGCCTAACGAGAACCTTGTGATTCTTGCTCGCTCACCAAAGAAGGATGGAATTGACATCCCTACCGAGGAGGAGTTGTTGTCAATCATCGCCGAGGTTGAGGCATCAGAGATTGAGTCATACAACGACAACACCGTTATCGAACCACTTATTGACCCAACAACAAAACTTAATGGTTCAAAGGTTAAGGATACATCTTATAACGAGTCATTAGGCTTTACCGAGTGGACATTGAAGAATGGTATTAAAGTGATAGTTCGCCCATCAACTCTAAAGGCGGATGAGGTGATTATCAACGCTGCATCAAAGGGTGGTTGCTCTATGCTTAACGATGATGAGTACTACCACGGTCAGTTTCTCGGTATGGTGATGAGTCAGTCGGGAGTGGGTAAGTTCTCTGCTACGGAGTTAAACAAGCAGTTGGTTGGTAAGTCTGCTTGGGCATCCACCGCAGTGGCAGCATACGAGCACGCTATACAGGCGGGTGGTTCGCCCAAGGATATCGAGACGATACTTCAACTTGTATATCTCAACTTCACTGCTCCTCGCTTCGATGATAGCGACCTTAACAACCTAAAGAAGATGTACGCCCCATACTTTGCCAATATGGAGCAAGACCCTAACTACATATGTTCAAAGGAGTTGCAAAAGACACTTTTCAACAATCACTATCGCCAGCAGATTACTTCGGCTGCACAGATTGAGGCTTTGAATATCGCTACATTGCAAAGTGTACACTCGCAGTTGTATGGCTATGCTGATGACTTCCGCTTTGTTATCGCTGGCAATATTGATTTAGAGACTTTGAAACCACTTGTTGAGAAGTATATCGGCTCGCTACCTACATCTAAAAAGGTGGAGTATGCAGTGGTTGATGATGGCGTTCGCACAGCCGAGGGTAAGGTAACTAACGACTTCCGCACTCCTATGCAGCAGCCAAAGGTCTCTGTTCGCCTTAACTATACTGGTGCTATCGAGAATAACGCAAAGAATCGCCTTATTGTCGATTTGTTGGGTAGAGCACTCGACTCTCGTTATATGGTCTCTATCCGCGAGGAGAAGGGCGGCACATACGGTGTCGGCGTTAGTGGCAGTATCGATAAATATCCAGTTGAAACATACCAGTTGTCTATTGGCTTTGACACTAACGAGGCTCTTGCAGATGAACTAATCGAAATTTGCGATGCCGAGATTCGCAAAATTGCAGAAAATGCCCCCTTAACAGAGGACATCGCAAAGTCAAAGGAGTTCTTGCAGAAGAACTACAAGAACGTTTTGGAGAATAATGGCGGGTGGATATCAGCAATCTTTCGCTATTACGACGAGGATTACAACTACAAAGATGAGTACCTCGGCATCCTCGATAGCGTAACCGCCGATGATGTTAAGGCATTCGCTCAAAAACTCCTCGACGATGGCAACCGCACATTGGTTGTTATGCGTCCAGAGAGATAACGACATAAAACAAGGCTCCTCCCGACAATCGAGAGGAGCCTTACATTATATTATACACGCTCTACGACTCAATAAGGGTGTTTACATCGACCTCAGCAATCTGACCCTTGGCACAAAGGAGCGTGCGCGAGGGGAACTGCTCGATAAGCGAGATGTTGTGCGTTGACATAACAACAGCACAGCCTCTCTTAGCGATGTTGTGGAAGATCTCCATAATACCCTCGGCGGTTACGGGGTCGAGGTTTCCCGTAGGCTCGTCAGCAAGAATCAAGCGTGGATTATTCAAGAGCGCACGTGCGATAGTCAAGCGCTGCTGCTCGCCACCCGAGAGCTGGAAAGGCATCTTGTAGCTCTTATGCTCCAAGCCAACAAGCTCAAGCACCTCGCTAATGCGGCGGCGAATATCCTCCTCGCTTGTCCAGCCCGTTGCACGCATCACGTCATACAAATTGAGGAATACGTTGCGGTCGGTGAGCAACTGGAAATCCTGAAATACGATACCCATAGAGCGGCGCAACATGGGAATGCGGCTGCGCTTGATACCGCGCAAGTCGAAGCCCACAACCGTAGCCTCACCCTCAACGAGATCGACCTCGGCATAGAGGGTCTTAAGCAGTGTGCTCTTGCCCGTACCCACACGGCCAATGAGATATACAAACTCACCCTCATCCACCGTAAGGTTTACATTCGACAACACGAGGTTATTCTCGGCATTTGCCTTGCGCGACACCTCACCCTGGTATATTGACACGTTTTTAAGTTCGATGACTCTTTTTGTCTCCATCTTCACACAGATTAATCTATTATGCAAATTTAGCGATAATTTTTATATTCCGCAAAAAATTATTACATTTGCACCGCATTTGCATTGCCACAGATGCCACGAACAGTGAATTTACCCAAAGAAGATGCATCAATCCGTTTCTCTGAAGCAGATGACCGCATCAAATAAACGGGGGTGACCGGTTTTGACAGCAGGTAGAATTCGATTGTAAGCACGTCGAGCCTTGTGTGGGGTCTCGTTAAACTGAACGCTCAAGCTATAAATGGCAATAACAACTACGCACTCGCTGCTTAATTTACTGGGTAAATTAGCTTAATCGCGTAGCCCAAGGAGGCTGTGTGACGAGTATCCCGAGAGGTCGTTCCGCTCTTTAACGGCCAATCATTATGGGGTATCATCAATTAAGAGATGGCGTGATGTGTGCCTCGGTCATCATGCGAGATTTAGGGGCTGGGCCTCGGGTTTGGCTGCTGCCTGCCTGGCGCGAGGAGAAGGATGAAATGGTCAGCTAAACGTGTAGAAAGCTCTGGGGTTCCTTGTTTGGACGCGGGTTCGACCCCCGCCACCTCCACTTTTGAAGGGATAAAATCCTCTCAAAATCGACAAAAGACATTGATAATCATTAGATTGTCAGTGTCTTTTTTTGTTTTTTATCACTTTTATCCCGATAGCAAACGCCATATTCAAACTTTGGATAGCAATTGTGGATAGCAATATTCTGATATTCTGACATATATCCACAAATCTACCCGCCCTGAATAGTGTTTGCAAGGGATGGGGATGGATGTTTGAAAAATGTTCAAAATCTGAGACCAACTTTTCTCCATCTGAGACCAACTTTTCGTAAGACATTTTTAACATCAAATTGAAACTATAATGACTATTACATTCGTTTGCAGAAGTTCAAAAGTCAGTAAAAAGGATGGACTGACACCATTAGAACTATATGTAATCATTGATGGTAAGAGGCGTTTCGTCTCACTTAAACGCAGAATAGACCATAGACTGTTCAACCCCAAGAAGCAGATTGTTCGTGGCGATACCCAAACCAACGAATACATTGAAGCAATGCGTATGAAGTGTTATTCGTTGCAAACCGAGATGTTGAAGCGAGGTCTCCTCCTTACGGTGGATACCTTCGTCTATGCGTTCAGACACGGCATCAGACAGAACAGCATATCCGTCTATGGTCTATTTGACAAGTTTATGGAGAAGCAGTTGGAGAAGAAAGATGTGGGTCTAATAACCCAAGCGATATATGTCAAATACCGATGCACCATCCGTTATTGTAAGGAGGCGATGCAGACCGATAAGATGCTCTCCGACCTCACCACATCTGATATGGAGGACATCTATAAGTATATGCTCCGTAAGATGTCCAACAACAGTGCTATCTGCTATATGCGAAAGTTAAAGACGATATTGATATACGCCATTCGTGAGGGATACATATCTACCAACCCCATCACCTTCAAGTTTCATAAAGACAAGGTAGAAAAAGAACCTCTCACCATTGAAGAAGTCCGTCGGATAAGGACAGTGAAATTGGGGTCAAAGAGAATAGAAAACATCCGAGACCTTTTTATACTGCAATGTTATACGGGACTTGCTTTCAGAGATATGTCCTGTTTCAGTGAAAAGGATATCAAGATAGACAAGGATGGCAAAGAGTGGATTGTCAAAGAACGAATTAAGACGGGGATAACAGCGTTAATCCCCATCCTCCCTGTTGTCAAGGAGATATTAGTCAAGTATAACTATCACCTACCGACATTGACCAATCAGAAATACAACTCTTACCTGAAAGAGATACAAGATGTATGTGGTATCACGAAGACACTACATTCTCATCTTGCTCGCCATACCTGCGGGACACTACTCCTTAATGCAGGTGTAGATATGCTTACCGTATCAAAAGTCCTCGGACACAGTTCAACCAAAACCACCGAGACGGTGTATGCAAAACTACTCCCTGAAACAATAATGAAGCGTGTAGAAGAGGTGTCTGACAAACTGATATGAGAAGACCAATCAAATCCCCATCCACTACACGCACCTATACCTTC
Source organism: Alistipes sp. (assembly GCA_045633045.1). GTDB lineage: Bacteria > Bacteroidota > Bacteroidia > Bacteroidales > Rikenellaceae > Alistipes. The sequence continues at coordinate 2,652 of JAZQXV010000004.1, read as the reverse complement.
CAGAATAGTGTATGCAATGGATGGGGATGAATGATTATCTGACACCAATTTTATGCAAACTCTACTACATATCATCCAAAGTTAAGCATTGTTGCTCAATATCATACTTTGGCAATAGTTTATCCTTGAGGTGCTGCACCTTCTCTGCAAAAGCCTCTGGCTTAAACTCCTTTCGCTGTCGTTTAACCTCGACTACTACCGCCTTATTCTTTTCCAAGCGTAAGGCGACAATATCTATCTCGCACTGCTCCTTACCCTTCTTTGCCTCCCAATATGAACCCATATCACGATACTCGTGACTCTCGACAAACTTCTGCTTGAAGTATTCTTCGAGTGTCTTACCCGAATATGTTGTATAGTCCTCATTGATTATGTGGTCAAGCACCTCAAATTGATTCATCTCTACAAGAGTGCGATTACCCTCAAAGTAGCGGAACCAGAAGCGGAGAAACATATCTGTTATCTCATATCTTACGGTCTGCGTTCCTCGTTTTGCAAGTATTGGTCGCATCTTCTTAATGATTTCGTATGTCTCCTCCAACTTTTTGAGTTGTCCGCCAATACTCTTCTCGCCAAGTGCAGCAGCAATCTCTGCTTGTGTATTGAGACCATTTGATATAGCATCCAGAATAGAGAAGTATGTGCCATACTGCTTTCCGAACTCATCTACAAGCAGATGCTTACCCTCATCCTTAAACGGTGAATCAGGGTCACACACTGCACGAATAATCTTCTTTACTGACAACGCTTTGCTATCTACAAGCAACTCAACATACTTGGGAATACCACCCGTTACGGTGTATAGAGCCAATAAATCGTCATTGGTATATGTAGGTGCGTAGTCTGCCATTATCTGCTTTAACACAGACAACGAGAATGGATTGAGTTTCAGCATAACATCGGCACGACCAAACAGTGGCTCGTGATAGTGCTGAAATATCTTTGTCATCAACGAGTAGATAGAACCACTAACTATGAAGTTGATATGTGTCTTTAAGCGATACTGGTCCCAATAGTTTTGTATATCACTATAGACACTTGGATTGATATTAAAGAACTCCTGAAACTCATCAATGACAAGTGTAAAATGCCTTGTCTCACCCTGCTGCATTAGGAAAAGGAATACCTCTTGGAATGAGTTCATAACAGGGACAAACACACCCAACTTTGAGGCAATCTCCTTACAGTAGCCAGCACATAGTGACGACTCGTTCTTGCGACCAACGAATAGATATATAAACTGCTCATCACCCATTGCTTTACCTATGAGTGATGTCTTACCAATACGACGACGACCTGTTACCACAGTTAGTCGTGAGTGGTCATTGTATGATAACTCTCGAACCTCTCGAAGTTTTGCAATTTCGTGTTCTCTGTTGTAGAATTTCATATCGCCTTGTTTAATTATTACCGCCGTAAATTTTACCGCCGTAACAAAAGTAGTAATAATCTATCGAATATGCAAATAATCGACCACTAAAATCTAATCCCCATACCTTTCAGACACTATTCAGGGGGGATAGATTTGTGGATATATGTCAGAATATCAACAACTTTCTGCACCAAATTGCTATCAGAAGTATAGTATAGCGATTGCTATCAGGATAATTTGTGCAGAAATAAAAAAAAGACATCAATAATCTATCAGATTATCAATGTCTTTTGTTATTTTTGAAGGGGATTTTAACCCTTCAAAAGTGGAGGTGGCGGGAACTGAACCTAACCTCCTTATACCATTGACACTCTTATTATTTCAAACTCTCATATGTCAAGTGGTCTCAGATTTTAACCACTTGACAGCAATCGCTCATTACATACTTACTCTTTACCTTTATTATATACAGAACTCCCTTTTCAATCTTTTCACGGTGCTTTCAGATACATCTGTCAGTTTAGCGACCTTTCGTATCGGATAGCACGCTTTCAAAAGTTTGAGCACCTCCTTGTATTCTTCTTTCTTGGTATCAACCGATTTTCTCCATCCCACCTTACGACCAAGACCTGATTTGCCTGTTGCTGCAAGGTTCTTCTCTATATAGACCTTTCTACCCGATTGTAAGCGATATTGTATATTCTCTCGCTCCATTTGAGCACAAGTGCCAAGGACAGCAATCATAATAGTGAGGTAAGGGTTCTCTTTGCTGTCAGCACCATAGATAGAGATGCCCTCCTTCTGAAAATAGACATTTAGATGGTTATCCTTTGCGAAGCGGATGTTAGCGAGGACTTCATCTACATTTCTACCAAGACGACTTAACTCCGATAGCAACAGCACATCTATCTTCTCATCTATGCAGTAAGTCAAACATTCTTGGAGAACGGGGCGTTCGTGGTTTTTCTTTGCTCCGCTGATATGCTCCTCAAAAGTATTGCATATGGTCATTGAGTTCTTCGCTGCGTAGTCGATTAGGTCTATTACCTGTCGTTCTGTGCTCTGTCTGCTTTCGACAGCACCTGCACTACTTACTCTTGCATATATCACTGCTGTTTTCATATCTTTCAAATCATTGTTGGGTTCAATCTGTTGTTGTGTTCAATTAACTCTCATAAGGTCATTTGAACCTATCGTTTCTTGGGGTCATATCTAACAAAGATTGATTTGTTCTCATTTGCGTCTTCTCCCGACAGCAAACGCTCACTAATTGCGTTTTT
>JAZQXV010000003.1:0-20877 GCA_045633045.1 Alistipes sp. | reverse complement strand
TACCCCTGGCTACGGTGGGGGGTATTTTTTTTTTGGGGGAGGGGGTAGTAAGGAGTTTAAGGAATTTAGAGAATTTAGAGAAATGCCTTAATATCCTTATACACTTCCTATCCCCCACGACCCAAATTTATCGTCAGAGTGGTGCAGATGTGGTGATGACATGAAAAAGCCCCGGATGGGTAGTACATGGAGTACGTCCCATTCGGGGCTTTGATTGAAGCGCCGCAGATGCGCCACTATCACGATAAATACTCCCAATGGTAATTTCTTGTCAGAAGAGGTCAGATGCAACGCTCGGCAAAAAAAATGCGGATAGGTTGTACTAAGGCGTACTACCTATTCGCATTTTCTTTTGTTAGCGGCAGCAGATGTGCCCCTTATCACAAGAAATTACATTGGGATGTGCATTACTTCATCTATACCATCAATCTTTGCTATCGACTCCATGGCTACCTGAAGCTCGCTGAGTGAGTGCACGGAGAAGTCGATGGTGCATATCGCTATGCGGTCGATGTTCTCGGTAGAGAGGGATGACATGGTGAGGTGGAGCTTATCTGTTATGCAGTCGATAAGGTCGCTCATGAGGTGGTAGCGGTCTATACCCTTGATGCGTATGCGCACGGGGTAGAGGAATGCGGGGTTCTCGTCGAAGTTGACGCTGGTGATGGAGTCGCCATACTGCGATGCCACGCGAATGGCGATGTGGCAGTCGCGCTTGTGGAGCGTGGTTGTGCCATCGTTCTCCTTGAAGCCTATAACCTCATCTCCAGGTAGGGGGTGACACTTCTCGCAACGAGCGTACTCGAGGCGTGGCTGGTTAGCGAAGTAACCACGTAGGTAGCGCTTTGCGCGGTATGTAGAGACATGACCCATCCACTCGGGCTCAGGCTTAGCATCCTCGGAGGTGCCAATCTCCACGCAGTCGCCACGATGTAGAACGGTGCGTAGTGACTCGAGCTTGCCGTTGATACGGGCATATACGGCCTGTGCGCCCACCTTGCTGTGTATCTCGAAGGCAAAGTCGAGGGCTGTAGCGCCCTTGGGGAGTATCACGCCGCGTCCCTTGGGCGTGAAGACCATGATGTCGTCGTTGTAGAAGGATGATGTCACGCCATCCATAAACTCCATGTCGTGGCTGTCGTCAGCTACATCCTGAAGCACATACTTAAACTTCTCGAGCCATGCTGCGACGTTCTCCTCGGTGCACTCTGCGGCACATCCGAGGCGTGAGTTACGCACCATGCGCTCAGAGGAGATGTGTACCTCCTCCCATATACCCTGCTCGCTGAGGAGCTTGACATGGAAGCTCTGGTAGCCATTCTCCTTGGGTGCGTCGATGTAGTTCGCCACGCTTCCGGGCTTCTCCTTGAAGTGGTCGGTTAGGGCAGAGTAGATGAGCAGGCTCATCGCCTTCTCGCTCACGCCCGCGCACACGGGATATATAATGCGTATGTAGTGCTTGCCATCGACATGCTTAAGGTCGCAACCCTTAGCCTGCATCTTGCGCCAGATGCTGTAGGGCTTGCGGTAGCGTATCTCGGTGCGTACATCGAGGCCATGCTCCCGCATAATCTTGTCTATGAGGTCTGTAAAGCGCGTAAGGCGTGGTTTGTCGGCCTCGCGCTCCGCCTCGAGCATGCTCTCCAATACGGCAAAGTCGCGGGGACAGCGATAGCGGAACGATAGGTTCTCAAGTTCGGTCTTGATGTGGTATAGTCCGAGGCGGTTAGCCAAGGGGGCATAGAAGTAGTCGGTCTCACCCGCAATCTTCATCTGCTTGTCGGGGCGCATGCTATCGAGCGTACGCATGTTGTGCAGACGGTCGGCGAGCTTAATCAACAGCGCGCGGATGTCGTAGTGCACCGACTCCAATATCTGGCGATAGTTGTCCACCTGCTTCGAGTGCTCATAGCTATCCTTCTTACGCTTTGTCACGGTGTCAACAAGGAAGGCCACATCATCACCAAAGCGCTCGCGTATATCCTCGACGGTGTAGTCCGTGTCCTCGACCACATCGTGCAGGAATGCCGAGATTATGGGGTTATCGCCGAGCTCGAGCTCCTCGGCCACGATGGCTGCAACGGCTATGGGATGGATGATATAGGGTTCGCCACTCTTGCGGCGCTGACTGCTATGTGCCTCTGCAGCAAGCTCATAGGCGCGGCGTATGCGTGACAACTCATCTGCTGTAGTGCGCTCGGCCATATAGCCAAACAACCTCTCTACGCTATTGCGAATCTGAATGGTGTAAATATCGCTCATGAGTATTGGGTTAAAATTATCGGCATGCAAAGGGGCATACCTAAAGACAAAGTTACGAAAAAAATCGTGTCGTTGTCACACATATAAGCCAAAAGTTTTCAAAAATTTGGATTTTATTTCTATCTTTGCATTATGGTTAATAGAACATTAAATGTAATTATGAGAATTTTTCTTAAGAGCATCTTCGCATTTGCTACGATAGCCCTTGCCGTGGCTTGCACAAACGACCCCATAGAGAAGCCTAACAACGAGCCCAAGGCTTTCACATTTCAGAGTATAAGCAACCACACATCGCTTAATGTGAATATTGCCCCCGAAGATAAGGAGTTGGAGTATGTCGTACTCTTCGCTGAGAAGAAGTTCTTCATAGTTAACGGCATTGACACGCGCGAGGAGCTTATCGAGGAAGACCTCGCCATGCTTCGCGACTATGCCAACTACTACGGTGTCTCCATCCGCGAGTTCCTCGAGGGTATGAAGTGGCTCGTCAAGGGCGACAAAAAGGGCTACAAGGTGACAAACCTCTACCCCGACACCGAGTATGTTGTCTATTGCTACGGCGTAAACATCGACGGTGATAGCTATGAGGCTACAACCGAGGTGTGCTACGATGTTGTAAAAACCACAGCCCCCGAGTTGCAGGAGATTGAGTTCGACATCGCCACAGCGATAAATGGCAATGTTGTAGAGGTGAGTATTACACCCAACGACTATAACGGCCTATACTACAGCTATATCGTACCCGACACCAATAACTACTATCTCCCCGAGGGTGCAGAGTTCAATGCCGACTATATGGCACACTATCGCAACATGACGCTTGACACCTTCAACGAACTAATCAACAACCAGGGCATCCCCACTGAGCAATTCTGCCATAGCGGCGAGGTGACACTCAACGATCGCCTCACCCCCAATACTAACTACATGGTCGTATGCTTCGCTGTAAGCGAAGACCAGACACCAATACTCTGCTCAACGCCCTCAATCGCCTACTTCACGACAAAGGAGAGCAACAAGAGTGACCTCACAATCAATATTGAGGTTACTGACATCACGCAGTACAACGCCATGCTCACCGTGACACCCTCAAAGAAGGGCGAGGAGTATGCCTGCGTCTTTATTTCGGCATCGCAGCTACCACCCTACGATAGCATGTACGAGCAGATGATGTTTATAATTGAGTACTTCGAGCCCGCAATCTTCTCAGGTCCATATAGCGAGGCGTTGACACCCCTTATGCCCGGTACGGAGTATCTCGTGGTGGCCTTCGGCATCGAGAATAACCTCCCCACAACAGATATGTTCTCACACCGTTTCACTTCGTTGGAGGCTGTCACAAGTGAGACATATATCGAGAGCATAGAGCTTATTAAACTCTATGATGCTCAGGAGATTATCGCACTCGACATATCATACGCCAGCGTCCTTGCTGAGTGCGAGTGCGTAGCTATCGTCGAGGCAAAGACCAATATCCCCACCGAGAAGGTGCGCTTCTGGTGGTACGAGGAGTGGATGCGCGAGCAGTACTCCGAGGAGGCCTTCCTCGAGGATTTGCTCATGTACGATTACGCCAACAACCCCGAGATTATGGATATGTACTACAGCCTCGATGACCAGGACCGCTTCCTCTTTGCGGGCATCGTCGAGGATGATAATGGCAACATGAGCGAGATATTCTACAGCGAACCATTCCTCATGTCGAAGGATATGTGTGACCCCGCCGAGGAGTTTTTCTCTTACGTAGGCAAGGCCTCAACCAACGCCGTGATATTTAGACGCTAATATACTATCAACCAATGACATACTTCAATTCTGACTATACTACGGGGGCGCACCCGAAGGTACTTGAGAGGCTTGTCGAGACAAACCTCGAGCACACCGTAGGCTATGGCAACGACCAATATACGGCACGTGCCAAGACACTGATACGCCAAGAGATAGGGTGCGAAGATGCCGAGGTTATGTTCCTTGTGGGTGGCACGCAGACAAATGCTACAGCCATAGATGGCATCCTTGCGCGACATGAGGGTGTGTTGGCTACCGAGAGTGGCCATATCGCGGTGCATGAGTCGGGTGCAATAGAGGCATCGGGGCACAAGGTGCTCACGCTACCCCACTACGACGGCAAGGTCAAGGTGGAGGATGTGGAGAGCTTTATCGCGGAGTTCTATGCCGATGAGACCTACCCGCACATGGTAGCACCAGGCATGCTCTACATATCGCAGCCCACGGAGTATGGCACGGTCTATACGCTCGAGGAGTTGGAGGCGCTGAGCACAACATGTCATAAGCACAACATACCCCTATATATAGATGGTGCGCGCATGGGTTATGCCCTTGCGGCTGAGGGTGCAGACTTCACACTCAAGGATATAGCGCGCCTTGCGGATGTATTCTACATTGGCGGCACAAAGCTCGGAACACTCTTTGGTGAAGCCCTCGTTGTCACAAACCGCGCGCTTCTTAAAAATCTCTTCCCGCTGGTTAAGCAGCATGGTGCATTGCTTGCCAAGGGTAGATTGTCAGGCGTGCAGTTCGAGGCGATGTTTAGGGATGGGTTATACTATGAGATTGGCCGCCACGCCGTGGCATTGGCGCTACGCATACGCGAAGCATTCCGCACTGCGTGCTACGAGGTGGTCATAGAGTCGCCCACAAATCAACAGTTCTTCCGCCTACCCAACGAGGTGATCGACCGCCTACGCGAGGAGGTATCGTTCGACTATTGGGGAGCACGTGGCGCAAAACACAGCATCGTGCGCTTCGTAACGAGCTGGAGTACGACGAAGGAGGATGTCGATAGGCTTATTGAACTACTCAAGAAGTAATTAAAAAGAATTAGGGAGCTTAGCGTGATGCTAAGCTCCCTAATTTCATTATTTTTGCTACCCTACTCGGCAAACAAGATGCGCTCGGGGCCCTCGTAGTCGGGCAGTGGTTTGGGAGTGTAGTCCGCATAGCCGATGGAGATTACGCAGAGGATGCGGTAATCCGATGGTATCTCGGGCAATACCTCCTTTACATAGTCCTCGCTGCGCTGGCTCTCGGGGTCATCCTGCAATGTACGGTAGTCGCCTACGTGCACCCAGCACGATGCAAGGCCCTCATCCACAAGTGCGAGCTGCAACACCGTAGCCATGATTGTGGCGTTAATCTGCCACATGGGTGATGCAGCCTCGTCGCCCATAACGACAATAGCCGCACCCGCCTCCTCCAAAAGGCTTGAACCCCAGTCGCGAAGGCGACCAAGTGCACGCACCTTCGAGAGGTTTGTAACAGCCATAAGGCGTGTAGAGCGTGTATTCTTTGATGATGGAGCGCGTAGTGCAGTCTCCATTGCTGAGCGAAGGCGCTCAACCTCAACGGGTTTGCCTGTATATCGGCGTGTAGAGCGACGCGTTCTTACTACTTCCTTAAATTCCATAATTATCTTAAATTAAAATATTTACACATTATCTTTGCAAAAATAGTGATTTTTTTTGTATATTTGAAGTGCTTATACAAAAAAAATAGACTATGAAAGAGAAGATTACAGTAGCGCTAATATACGATTTCGACGGCACACTTGCACCCGGCAATATGCAGGAGTATGACTTCATACCCGCTGTGGGCAAGAGCAACATGGAGTTCTGGCACGAGGCAAACACCCTCGCCGAGGAACAGGATGCCGACCAGGTGCTAACCTACATGGCGCGCATGCTTCAGGCAGCGCAGTCGAAGGGACTCTCTTTGCGCCGTGAGGCTTTCCGCGAATCGGGTCGCAACGTCAAGTTCTACCGCGGCGTCGAGGAGTGGTTCAAGCGTATAAATAGCTATGGCGAGGAGCGTGGCGTGCGCATCCTGCACTATGTAAACTCTTCGGGTCTCAAGGAGATCATCGAGGGCACAAGCATAGCCCATGAGTTTAAGAACATCTACGCCTGCTCGTTCCTATATAATGTCGATGGCATAGCCTACTGGCCTGCCGTGGCGGTAAACTACACCAACAAGACGCAGTTCATCTTCAAGATAAACAAGGGCGTGGAGTCGGTATTTGACACCAAGGATGTAAACCGCTTTATGGAGGAGTCTAAGCGCCCAGTGCCATTCTCGCGCATGATATACTTTGGCGATGGTACTACGGATATCCCCTGCATGAAGCTGGTCAAGAACTTCGGTGGTCACTCTATCGCTGTCTATAACCCCGAGGAGCAGGGTCAGCGCGTGGTGCTCAACGAGCTTATCCGCGACAACCGCGTAAACCATGTCTGCCCCGCCGACTACTCCGAGAGTTCGGAGGTGGACATCGTAGTTAAGACCATCATTGACAAGATTGTTATGGACCAGCGCCTCGCAGAATTGGAGGTAGCGCGCGAGGAGCGACAATAAGAGCGGTACAAAACAGCAACATAGAAAAGGGTCACAAAGGTTCAAAAAGGGAAATCACCACAACAAGCCTTTTGACCCATTTTTTATTCCTATATTACTAATATTAGCGCCACATTTCACACATAACTCATTGATTTTCCACACATTAACATTATCACACCTGTAACTATCTGATTATCAGTAAGATGAAAAACTCGAAAAATCACCATTTATAACGTATTGTTTTTCAACGACTTACGATACGGGTCGCGGAAAAATTCGAAGCCAAAAAATTTGGTGAAATGGGTATTCATGGTGTATCTTTGCATTAAACAAAGTAACAAATTTCAGGTCTACCATGAAACGTAAATTCAAGATAACTCTTCTGCTCTTGGTGGCACTCATAGCGCTACCACTAGAGCTTAGTGCACAGACATACGAATTTCGTGACTCGACGGGTATCTATCGTGTGGAGTATATTGCAAATAAGGAGGTGAGCAAGCCCGCGCATGCATGGCGCAACGACATACGCATAGGTATAGGCATGCCGGGGGCCCTCAGCATACTCTCTCTTAACGGTGTTACGACGGGTGAGATTGTGGAGACTATTTTCGACACTCGCGCATCGAACTACTACTACTCATCGTACATCTATATTCCGCCCCTCACACTCGAATATAGCGGCTACGTAAAGGATTGGCTCCTTATAGGCGGAAAGGCGTCGTTCTCGGCAGAATATAGATATAAGTATGACAAGCTTACGGACGAAAGAGTGGGAATAGATACGAGTAGCAGTTTCGTTGCGGGTGGCTTCTTTACCATGCGTTTCGAATACATGCGCAGGGAGGTTGTACGCCTCTACTCGGGTTTCGGAGTAGGTATGACGGTGCATACCTGTGATAGAGTACAGACAGTCACCCCCTTTGTCGATATGACCTACTTCGGAGTATCGGTTGGCAAGAGCATCTACGGCTTTGCTGAGGTTGGTGGAGGCACAAGTGGCTGCTTACGCTTTGGCATGGGTGCAAAATTTTAGTAATAGCAAACGAAACCTAATAATACTCTACTATGAAACATAAATGCAGCATAGCACTACTACTCTTCGTCGCAGCGCTCGTCGCACTGCCCACAAAGCTGAGTGCACAGACATACGAGTATGAAGATGCCAACGGCGTATATCGTGTGGAATATGTGCCATACAGCAAGGAAGAGTCGAAGGTAACCAAAAAGAGCGACTACACGGGCCAGGGAGAGTTCCGCATCGGCCTTGGCTACAACCCCTACACTCCATCTGGCTACGCCTCAGCTGTATATTGGAAGGACTACCCCGTGATGCTTCCTCCCAACACCACGGTAAATAACACAAGATGGTTTACCACAAACTTAGATATGGGCGGTTGGCTCAAGCGCTGGTTCTACATAGGTGCCGTAGCGTCGTGGACAACGGGCTATGAGCGTGTGTCGAGCAAGATAGACCACAGCCGCGTCGATGCCTTCAGCTACAACAACATTACCTTTATGCCCGTAATACGCTTTGCGTGGTTAAATCGTGGCATTGTACAACTCTACTCGGGTCTCGGATTAGGCGCTACGTATGAGTTCTACGAGAACACGCTAACCTCAGAGATACAGCGTTTTGGTGTGGCCTACGACGTTACATTCTTCGGCATCACCGTGGGTCGCAACTGGTTTGGATATCTCGACATAGGCGCGGGCAACCGCGGTGTCATAAGCGCAGGTTTTGGATGTAGGTTTAACAAAAAACATTAATGGCAATGAAAGCATATAGAAATATCATCGTGCTACTACTCGCGACACTCTTTGCGGGTGGAGCAATAGCACCAAAGGCAAGCGCGCAAGAGCTTAGCCCCGAGGAGGCATACCGACGCACATCCTATATCGTTGTGCAGGAGCAGGAGCAGGGACACCGCATGGGTGATACACTGCGTTGGCGCCACAACATACGCCTCACACTCGGCTCGCCCAGCTACATTCAGAGCGTCTTCCTCGATGGCATCATGGACGATTCAAAAGAGATCAGACCTCAGGAGATGCCTACAGCGAGCGATAAGCTTGCCGAGTATCGCTACTACACCACGCCAACGTATATGGTTACGCCAATATCTTTGGAGTACAACTACTACGTTAAGAAGTGGCTCTCGATAGGCGGTAGAGCGACATTCACAGCGCTCTACAACGAGGTGCGCAACATCGCCACCGAAGAGAGATTATACGCAAATGGCAGCTATGGCGTGGGCCTTATCCTGAACCTACGCTTCGAGTATATGCGTCGCGAGTATGTTCAGCTCTACTCGGCAGTGGGCTTGGGTCTCGCAGCGCGCTTTGAGTACAACCGCGGCATCCTAACCCCGATGTACGACTTCACCTATTTCGGCATCGCAGTGGGCAAGGGCTTCTATGGTTTTGCGGAGATTGGCGCGGGCCTAAGTGGCTGCGCACGAGCAGGTATAGGTTTTAGATTTTAACACTTCGAGACTATGAAACGACTTTTACGATACGCTACAATAGCATTTGCAATACTCTCATTAACAGCGTGTGAGTGCGATGAGGGTACGACGCCTCGCCCCGACAGACTTGGCAAGACAATTTGGGATATCGCCTACCCCGATCTGCAGCGCGTAAACGAGATTTTCAACCTCGTTGCCAACTACAACTACTACCTCACAATCGAGGATGACTTCGAGGTAGAGGTAGAGGATGGAACGGGAAATAGCTCGAATAGCGAGTCTGACAGATTCAAGCGCGAGAAGCTAAACAACCCCAAGGAGATTACCATTGTGGATAACGTCCACACCCTCATCTATGAAACGGGATATGGCACCACATATAGCATAACCTTCGAGATGTATCAAGACAGATGGGAGGTTAAGCGCACCGGAGGCAACGGCTTCGACCTCACCATACGCGAGACTGGGAAGGATACATACGATGCCGTTTTCAATACCATATATAACAGTGAGTCAACGGGATATGGCGAGTTCAAGGCGAAGATGTTCTACAATGAAGAGGGCACTCCCGACATCGAGTTTAAGGGCACTCTCGTGATGGTTGACCGCGAGGAGAGCTACACCAACCCTCTCACCGTGACAACAAAAATCACCGAGTGGATGAGATTCCGCAACGAGCAATACTACGACATTGTTCCCACCAAGGGCAAAATGGTCATCACCGTCACCGACGAGCTATACAACACCACCGACAAGATTACAGCGTATATAGTCGGAGATGTCAATCGTTATGGCGTAAGCATAGAGTGTTTAGGTGACACGCAGGGATACTATTTCTAAAATTTTCGCTATCTTTGCGGCATGAAACGCATTGTATTTGCCACAAATAATGCCCACAAACTTTCCGAGGTGAAGGCTGTGCTGGGCGATGGATATGAGCTTGTTACACTCCGCGAGGTGGGCATCACAGAGGATATTCCCGAGACGGGCGCCACGCTCGATGAGAATGCCTCAATCAAGGCGCGCTATGTATATGAGCGTACGGGCTTAGACTGTTTTGCCGACGACACAGGCCTCGAAGTTGAGGCGCTAAATGGCGCTCCCGGTGTGCACTCTGCACGCTATGCCACCGACGGTCACGACTTTGCGGCGAACAACGCAAAGCTACTCAGCGAGCTCGAGGGCAAGGAGAACCGTCGCGCACGCTTCCGCACCGTTATATCGCTGATTCGCAACGGCGTAGAGGAGCAGGTCGAGGGCATAGTCGAGGGACGTATAGCTACCTCTATGGCGGGTAGCGAGGGCTTCGGCTACGACCCCCTATTCATCCCCGAGGGCTATGATATCTCGTTTGCCGAGATGAGCGCCGAAGAGAAAAATGCCATTTCGCACCGTGGTCGCGCCGTGGCAGCATTGGTCAAGATTTTGTAAACAAAAAAATAGCAGTGGGGATGACTAATTTTAGCCATCCTCTTTGCTTTAAGAGGTTGAATAAAAAGATGTAGTTTTAGGCTTGCGAAGCCCGAAAAAGCGCAGTTTACTAAAGCGTAAATGAGCATTTTGAGGGCGAGCGTAACGACAAAATACACTTTTTATTCAGCCTCTCTTTTTTGTAAAAATACTATTGCTACGCAATAATCTCAAATATTATGCGTTAAACCAAAGAAAAATTGTATCTTTGCGAGTTGATTATGCGAAAACTAAACTACATACTCTGCACTATATTTGCCGTGGTTGCTGTCTCATGTTCCGATGGCGACAAGGGCGACGATGCCAAACTAGACGACGATGTAATAGCCATGGTTGATGGCGTTGAACTACGCATCGACGACGTCATGCGCGATATGCCCGTGGGTATCACTGGCGCTGACAGCGTTACGTTCATGCGAATGTATGCCGATAACTGGGTACTCAACCGTCTGAAGATGAAGCGTGCCGAGGAGGTGCTCTCATCATCCGAGGACATAGAGCGCCTTGTGGAGGGCTATCGTCAGTCACTCATGATGCGCCAGCTCGACCAGTACTACATCGACAAGATGCTAGACGTGGAGATTACCGACAAGCAGATCTCGGCATACTACCGCGCACATAGCGCAGCCTTCAAACTCGACCACAACGTTGTGCAGGGCGTGGTTGTAAAGGTTCCTAAGAGCTTCCGCAACATCACGACGCTCACAACAGCCATGCAGAACTCTGCAAAGGCAAAGGACTGGGCAGAGCTCGACGCGCTGGCCGAGAAACACTCACTCAGCGTGATAAACATGGCCTCGCAATGGGTATCCTACTCCGACTTCTTGAGTAACCTTCCCACGGAGCGCTCACGCACATACAACGACCTTATCTCGAAGAACACCGTTCAGCATATGAGCTCCGACGATGCAAACTTCTACTTCATCATCACCGACCGTGCGCTCAAGGGAGAGCTCGCACCCATAGCATCTGTCGAGAGCGATATACGCCGCAGACTCTATGCCGAGCGTCGCGACGAGATTGTCGCAGAGTACGAGGCAGAGCTTAAGCGCGAATCTGTGAAGGAGGGACGCGTATTGTTGCGCGACGAGACACTCCTCAAATCCATGAGCTACGACCCCGCAGAGGAAGTTTCAGCAACAGCCTTGGTACGCGATGCTGAGGAGAGTATCGAAGAGGAGGATGTTATAATCACAGAGACCTCGAAGAAGTAACTAAGCACACTAACGTAAGAAACGAAAAGATATATGCTAAGAAAGATTATGATTGTTGCGGCCATTGCCGCAGGCCTTTTTGCAACGGCTACAAGTGCCATAGCACAGGAGCGACGACAGGTAATGCTCGACAAGGTTGTTGCCGTTGTAGGCGGTTCATCTATCCTCCACTCCGAGATTACGGAGTATGCCGATGCTCTTGTGGCACAGCGCCGACAGATGGGCTATACCTCTGACCGCGACCCCATGAACGAGGCGCTCGAGGCGCTCTTGGAGCAGAAGTTGCTCTACAACCAGGCCCTCATAGACTCTGTACCTATAAACTCTGCAGATATTGCGAGCCGCATCGAGACATACCTCCAGATGCTTATTGAGGAGGCTGGTGGCATTGCCGAGCTCGAGACCAAGGAGCACATGCCCATCTTCGCCTACCGCGAGATGTTGCGCACACGCAACGAGGAGCAGGCATATGCTCAGGCTATGCGCATGGAGATTGTAAGCAAGGTTACGATAGTTCCTGGCGAGGTTGAGCAGTACTACAATCGTATCGACAAGGATAGCCTCCCAATCATTGGTGAGCAGTATGTATATGCTCATATTACGAAGCTTCCCGCATCGCTCAAGGATGCACAGCGCCGTACAAAGGAGCGTCTCTTGGATATGCGTGAGCGCGTAATCAAGGGCGAGACAAAGTTTTCGACATTGGCACGTATGTACTCTTTGGATGGCTCAGCTATCTATGGTGGCGAGATGGAGCCAGGCCCCTCGTCAATGTATGTACGCCCCTTTGCTGAGGCTTTGGAGAAGCTAAAGCCCGGTCAGGTATCTGAGATTGTGGAGACAGAGTTCGGCTTCCACATTATCGAGCTAATAGACAAGCAGGGTGACAACTACCACTGCCGTCACATACTTCTCCGCCCAACATTTACACGCGACGAGCTCATGCAGCCCGCACACGAACTCGACAGCATAGCACGCCTCATACGCCTCGACTCATTGACATTCGAGGATGCTGCGCTACGCTTCTCAGACGACGCCTCATCGCGTAATAACGGCGGTATCGTATCTAACCACGACGTTTTGGAGCGCATGGGTGTTTACGATGGTGCGCGCCTAACTGTTACACGCTTCCTTAAGGAGGACTTCGGTCAGATGGGAGGCAAGTCGTTGGAGGACTACAACGCCTTGATGCGCCTAAAGAAGGGCGAGGTATCGAGCTCATTCCAGACTACCGACCTCAACGGCAACCAGCTCTCGAAGATTGTGAAGCTTGTCGATGTGATACCCGCACACGTGGCATCGCTCGACGAGGACTACATACGCATCGAGGAGATGGCACTCGAAGATAAGCAGAACAAGGTATATCAGAAGTGGCTTGAGAGCAAGATTGACGGCATGTACATCTATATCGACCCAGCATACCGCAGCGACGAGTTCGAATATGATGGTTGGATAAAGTAGCCCGAAGAATAACCTATGCGAATTAAGTATCTATTCCCTATACTCTTTGTCGTGTTCATTGTCAGTGTATTTTGCATCACTGCCGGTGAACACAACTACGTTACATATACCGATGTAGCAACACCCACTCCCGCGCCACAGCAGCGCACCTCGAGCGAACGACGCATGGTCGATATGATTGCCGACGACAGCTACCTCATCGAGAAGGGCGACTCTACAATCTTCATCCTCGTAGGTAACTTCGCAGCACACCACAACGGCGCAGTAATCCTCGCAGATAGTGCTGTGCGCTACTCGAACCAGAGTTTCGAGTGCTTCGGCAATGTGCTTATCAACCAGAATAGCACCTATGCCTATGGCGACCGCGCATCGTACAACCGCATAAATAGCACCGCAACGCTCTACTCCGACCTTATCAAGGTTGTGGATGGCGAGGCTGTGATGTACACCTATAACTGCTCGTTCGACACCGCAAACGAGGTGGGTCGCTTCAGTGGTGGCTGCTATGTGGATAAGGGCGAGAGCCACATGGAGTCCGACCGCGGATACTACTACACCGAGAAGCATGAACTTATCGCTGTGGACAGGGTGGAGATGCGCGACGAGACTTACCTCCTAAAGAGCGACTCGGTGATATTCAACACCCAGACCGAGGATGCTAAGTACTTCACTAACACCAATATATGGAACGACAAGGATGAGTATCTCTTTGCAAATGAGGGCTCATACACCAAGTCGCGCGACCTGCATCACCTCACACGCGATGCCTATATCCTCTCTCCCGAGCGCGAGATATGGAGCGACTCTATTGAGTATTACCGCACCGAGGGTCATATCATCGGTCGCTATAACATACAGCTCGACGACACCACAAAGAAGGTTCTAGGCTTTGCCGATTATGGCGAGTGGTGGGATGAGCCAGGCAATGCGCTCTTTACGCGTCGCCCCTCAATGATTAACTACGACACATCGCAGACCGACTCCGTATTTCTCGCTGCCGACACTATGTGGCTCTACACCATTGCGGTGCTTCCTCCAGTGGAGGCTCGCGACACCACAAACGTAGATAGGCAGGAGCGCCATGGCGAGGCACCCGCCGAGGAGCAAGCACCAAGCAGAGAGGACGAGGAGAGACGCGAGGTAGCCAACGACACGACACAGGTTGAGGATCGTGCAGTTGACACCCCCGCAGAGATAGAGACAAAGGAGCGCGACCGCAACCTAGAGCGTGGTGCAAAGGGTACAAATGAGGTAAAGAGCGATGATAACCGAGATAAGGGCGCAAAGGTTGACCCCACACGCCGTGCGGATGGCGAGAGGTTCGACCCCACTGCTGCAGCACGCCAGAGAGAGGGTGCGCAAAACGAGCGAGCACCTATGTCTGAGGAGGTTGCATCAACCGATAGCGTGGCTATGAAGCCAGTAATCGACTCTCTCGCAGCAGATAGCACACAGCTCAACGACACTATTCAGCCACTCACAGCAAAGCAGCTGCGCGCAAGAGCCAAGGCCGAGAAACGCCGCGTGCGCGACTCTATACGCGCTGTGGAGCGCGGCATACGCGACAGCCTCGACTCGATAAAGAACCGCGAGCGCGACTCCATTCAGGCTATCCGCGACTCGTTGCTCAGAATAAAGGTTGACTCAATCATCGCAAAGCGCATCGCCGAGAGCTCACGCCGCGCAGATGAGGAGGCAGCACGCATAGAGCGCATCAAACAGAAGAGCATCGAGCGCGAGCACCGCAAGATTGACCGTGCCAAGGCACGTGCAGCACGTCGTGGCAGAGAATATACCGGTCCCGACTACACACGCGACACCCTCGCAGATAGCACTGCAGTAGATTCTCTACGCGATAGCCTTGCAGTAAATACAGTGGATAGCATGGCGAGCGACTCTACGCATGTGGATTCTACGTATATAGACTCCATGCGCATCGACACCACAAGGTTGGAGCCACCATTCCCTGCCGATAGCAGCTACAAGATGATTAAGGCATACCGCAACGTGCGCATGTACCGTAGCGACACACAGCTCGTATGCGACTCGCTCGTGGCACTCAATACCGACTCTATCATCCGCCTATTCCGCAACCCTATACTCTGGAACGAGAGCAACCAGGTGACATCGGACTCTATGGCTATATACACCGCCATGCAGAACATCAGCAAGGTGCACTTCATGGGCGACCCAATCATGGGCGTGGAGATTGACACGATGTACTACAACCAGGTTAAGGGCAAGGAGATGATCGCTCAGTTCACTGATGGCCAGGTATATCGCAACGATGTTAATGGCAATGCGCAAACCATCTACTACCTCCAGGACGACGAGGAGTCAACCGAGGTTACTGGTCTCATGTATATCGAGAGCGCGGGCATCAGCTTCTACCTCGATGAGGGCGAGATTGACAAGATTGCATACAAGCAGAACCCCGAGTATGTCATCTACCCCATGACCATGATTCCCGAGACGCAGAAGCGCATCCTCGATAACTTCGAGTGGCATGGCGACAAGCGTCCATCACGCCACGGCATCATCATGCGCGACATACGTCCTACGCGCCGCGAGGAGATAGCCCAGAAGCAGCGTCCCCGCTTCCGCATCACCGAGCGCATAGACTACGACCGTCGTCGCCTCACGGAGAACCGCATGTGGGAGGACCGCGTAGATGAACTCACACCCGACATTGTCGAGTGGCGTGACTCGCGCACATCAACCAAAAAGTAATCAGCAATAGCGCAATGAAGCACAACATTATATACGGCATTATACTCGCAATCGCGACACTCACAGCTACCGAGCTATCGGCTCAGGGCACCGCAAATCGCGACTTGCATCGCACACGCCTTATACCCTATCCCACAGCCAACGAGGCAGTGGAGCATAGCCTCGCCAAGCAGCGATATATGCAGCCTATAACCGAGTGGACTACCGACAGCGAGGGTCTCCTCACGGGAGAGTTCACCTACCCCTTCTCGTGGGTTGAGCGCCAAATTTTTGTGCGCATAGAGGGCGTGGGCAAGCCATACGAGGTACTCGTAAATGGCAAGGTGGCAGGTGGCTCAACAAATGGTCATGCCGCAGCGGAGTATAACATCACAAAGATTTCGCGCGAAGATAAAAATAGCATCGCCATACGCATCCTTGATGACAAGGCAGTATCGGATATTGAGAGCTTCGAGAAGTATGCTTCGCAGCCCATGGCGTATGTACTCTCACAGCCTCGCGTGCGCGTACGCGATATATTCTATCGTACGACCATAGGTAAGGGCGGCGTTGTAAACATCGACTTCGGCGCTATCACCCACAACCAGACCCTCGGCGCTAAGACATCGCGCCTCTATTACGAGGTCTTCCTCAACGATACAATCCGCCTCGGTGGTGGCCACCGCGACGTGAGCCTCGGTATGTATGGCGTCGATACCATGCGTTTTGGCATTCCTGTGCCCGACTCTGTACTCTGGAGCAGCGAGACCCCTACACGCCTATCACTACGCCTTAAAAACCGCATTGCAGGCCGCGATGTAGAGTTCTATAACGTACCCCTTGCACTACGCGAGCTAAGCTACGAGAACGGCACATTCTACATCAACGGCAAGGCTACACCCATCACCTGGACTGAGGTATCGCCAAACGCCACAGCCGAGGATATGCAGGGCCTCTACGAACTCGGACACCGCGCCCTACGCTTTACCGCGGGTGGCGTAGCGGAGGAGACACTCGCAGCATGTGACAAACTCGGCATATATGTCTCTGTCACCGCACCTATCAACTCATCAAAGATGGGCACCTCGCGCAAGCGTGGCGGCAACCCCTCGAATAATCCACGCTGGCGCGCAGAGTATATCGAGCGCGTCGAGCAGATGATATACACAACGCAGCGCCACCCCTCTGTTATCGCCTATTTCTTGGCTGATGATAGCGCAAATGGCATCTGTTTGTACGAGGCATACCTCGCAGCAAAGCAGATTTCGGGTAATCGTCCCGTGTTTTATGAGGACGGCAAAGGCGAGTGGAATAGCGACCGATAGGCCCAAAACCAAAAATTGCTCAATTTAGCTCGATTTTAGACCCAAAAAGACCATATCGCATCATACTGATTTACAACAACTTGAACAGCACGAGTAAAAAAGTTGTAAAAAAAACATAAAAAAAGTTGCGAAAATATTTGCAGAATGTAAAATTTGTATTACCTTTGCACTCGCAATCGAAAAGATAGCAAATGCCTCTTTAGCTCAGTTGGTAGAGCACGACACTCTTAATGTTGGGGTCCAGGGTTCGAGCCCCTGAGGGGGTACTGAAAGCGAGAAACGAAAGTTTCTCTCTTTTTTGTTTTTTCTTATTTACAATCAACCACTTAACACATCGGGGCTGCACGCGGCTGTATGGCTGGTCACCACATTTTGTCGTATGTTGTCGCAACTTGCCGTATCAAGGTACGACAAAGATGCGACAAAAGAATGGAACCTTTGTAAGAACCTGGTGCGACAAACTGCGACATTGGTTCTTTCCTAGTCAACGGGGAATGGCTTATAACAGCCTTAATTTTCAGGAAATACAATCTTCAATTGAGCTGTGTCTACAAGGTCTTTCAACTCGATTTTTGAATAGTATTTAATTGAATGTTGTTTTATGAATGATGAAATCTCTTGTGCGCAATTGTTCCGATAATCGCTAATCTCCCATTTTGCATTTTTGGTTACTTCGGCTACTCGATTAAGATATGGCGCATCAACTTTTGAAAAAGACATTCCATATACATGCACATGTGTAACATCGATAAGCCCATCAAAAAAGTCTTTATACTGCATTAACAACCTAATAACTGGTTTTTCTTGAGAGGCAACACCGTTAACTGCAGCCTCTTCTGCTAGTTGCTGGTGGAATTGATGTTGCACTTCATATTTCATTTTCCATTGTTCGTATTTCTCAGGATCATCGCTACTAGGTGGCTCTGGGTCATTTTCAGATAGCATTGCTTGCAATTTATCTCTTCCTACACCATGCCCTAATATAAATTCTTCATCATCGTCTATACAACCATGTATATGAAGTATTTGGTTTGAGGGAATTTTATAGAGATTTTCAAGCGTTTTAGAATAGTTAAAAGTTAAAAATAGAGAGTTCTCTTTTATCAATCCTATCATTTCCTCTCTTTTAGGTGCTGCTAATTGTAATATCCAGAGTCTAAAACAATACCTCAAATTACTATATAAGCCATCTAAATTCTGCTCAACTTCTATTTGTGCGTCATTCCATGTTCTGTCACAATGGTCAGACATCAAGTCTGGCTCATTCTCGCTTGCTATTGTCCTGGCATATAATAGTACATCCAGTTTCCCAAGTTGATTCTCAAAATCAGACCACCACTCATTGTCACAACAACCGTAAGCTTCTTCTACATCGTTGATTATGGATGGCTCGTTTTCGCACATCCAATCATGAAAGTTTCGATATGAACTATTTATTCCGTGATGTATGTCAAATCCATTCCCAATTATGTATAAATGCTTCTCCATATAGAATTAGTTATATAACTTTATAACTTACTAGTTATAATTATCAAATACTAGTAGTCAATATTGTTATAGGAATCTATTACTCCATCACAATAGCAAATGTCACCTTACCTTCCTCGTTGTGCTTAAGTCGCAAGGAGCCGCCGTGAAGGCGCACTATTTGACGAGAGACTGCGAGTCCGATGCCAGAGCCGTCGGTTTTGGTCGTGAAGAATGGCGTGAAGATATTTTCGGCAACCTCGGCAGGAATTGCCGAGCCGTTGTTTGTTATCTCAATCTGTATGCGCTCCTCGGTATCAATAGTTGAGCGAATTGTAATTTTGCGCTCGGCAAGTTCTTGCTCCGAAAGAGCCTCGGTAGCATTCTTTAAGAGGTTTACCATCACCTGCGACATCAGCGCACGGTCAGCATAGAGCATCGTATTTTCAGGCTCGATACTCGTTTCGACCTCGATTCCATCGTGCGGAATGAGCGACAGCGACTCTGCTACCAACTCCGAGAGGTAGAATGGCGCTTTCTGTGGTGCGGGGATGCGCGTTACGGCACGGAACGAATCGACAAAGCGGAGCAGACGATCTGATGTCGCGTGTATCGTTTCGAGTCCTTGTTGCATAGTCTCAGCATCGCCCGATGAGGAGAGTAGTGTATGGCTGATAGATGTTACGGGCGCGAGCGAGTTCATAATCTCGTGCGTAAGGATGCGTGTCAGTTTCTCCCACGACTCCACCTCCTTACGGTCCAGCTCCTCGTGGATATTGCCGATAGAGATAACCCTCAATTGTTTGCCCTCAAACTCCATTGCCGAGCAACTCAGCACCAAGTTCTGGTCGCCAATCTCGGTGGCGAAGCGGGCAGTAAGTTGTGCGCCCGGCTCAATGCGGTGCATAGCCTCGCAAAGTTCCTCGCTCAAGATGCGCAGTTGGTCGATATGGTTCAGTCGCTCCATACCCACAATGCGGAGAGCCTTTGTGTTGGTCTGCGCTACCGTGCCATTCTCCATAACTACGACGATACCGACATTGGCACACTCCATTATCAGTTGGAAGTATTGTTCACGCTCCTTGATTTGCAGTTTGGCGTTGTCCAGTACCTCTTTGATACGGTTGAGCGATTGGTTTACAAAGGCGTACTGCGTGTATCGTGGATTCTCAGTAAAGCGGAATGAGTAGTCGTTGTTCTGCACGGCATTAAAGACAAACATCAGTCGCTTTACAATCACGCCATAGAGCCTAAATAATCTAAATATGCAGAAGAGAATAATCGGCACACAGACAATCAGATAGGCGTGGTGTCCCGATGCCCACACATATCCACCGATGCCAGCCACAGCAATAATGACTGCCACATAAACGGCAATCTTGCCGTAAGGTATGTTGTGTATCAGTTTCACAATCCGTAGCGTTTAATCTTGTTGTAGAGTGTCTGGCGGGTGATGTCTAACTGCTGTGCCACCTGTGAGAGGTTGCCACCGCACTGCTCGATGGTGTTGGCTATAAGCTGTCGCTCCATCTCCTCGAGGGTCTGCGCCTCGGTCACGGGGCGTGTGGCAGCGTGTAATTCAATATGGTCGGGCACAATCATATCGCCGTCGCACATAATCACAGCCTTCTCTATGGCGTTCTGCAACTCGCGGATATTGCCCTCCCACGAGTGCGCCATCAGCTTATCGGCAGCCTCGCCCTGAAGGAGCAATCCCACTTTATTATACTTCTTGCTGTAGTGCTCAATAAAGCGTTCGGCGAGTGGCACAATATCCTCCTTGCGGGAGCGCAAAGGCGGAATATGTATCTGTATGGTGTTGATGCGGAAGAGGAGGTCTTGGCGGAACTCACCCTTTGCAACAGCATCGTGCAAATCGCGGTTTGTTGCCGAGATAAGGCGTATATCAATAGGCTGCGCCTCGTTCATACCCAGTGGCGTGATAGCCCTATTTTGCAGTGCCGAGAGCATCTTCACTTGCAGGTGTAGTGGCAGGTTACCAATCTCATCCATAAAGAGCGTCGAGCCGCTTGCCGTTAGGAACTTACCCTCACGGTCGGTATGTGCATCGGTAAATGCTCCCTTCTTATGACCAAAGAGTTCACTCTCGAAAAGCGTTTCGGGGATAGCACCCATATCGAGCGACACCAT
>JAZQXV010000002.1:0-65917 GCA_045633045.1 Alistipes sp. | reverse complement strand
AAGAACTATATTCTATTGCTAGAACTTCCATTTTTCTCAACCACTCTTTTTTAGAGCGGAAAAGCGGTGCAAAGATAAACCATATTTTTGAATATACCAAATTTTTGGCGAACTTTTTTTTCAAAAATATTTCTAAGAACCGTTTGACGCACTCAGGAGCGTTGTTACTTCCTGATTGCGGGTGCAAAGGTAGCGCTTTTATTTTAATCTCCAAATATTTTATTAAAAAATTTTCAAAATTATTTACATTTTTCAAAAAACTACATTTTATACCTATATTATATATATAAAGGACAATATACCACTCGCCATACACAGGCGCTACGCGAAAAAAAAGAGGTCGCGCTCCTTAAGCACGACCTCTTCTACTGTTTGAAGAAGTTGATTACTCCTCAGCCGCAGGCTCAACAGGCTCTGCAGACTCAGTAGGCTCAGCAACGGGCTCAGACTCCTCGCCAACTGCCAACTTATAAGGGATAAGGTTATCGAGCTCAAGGCGCTGTGCCTCGTCGAGCTCAGAGACTGGCTTGCCGAACTGGCGAACTGCGACTGTATCGCGATACATCTCAAAGCCAGCAGCAACCTCCTTCAACAAGCTCTCGCGGCTTGCATCAGAAGCCTCTGCATTCTCGATATACTTAATAGCGTCGATCTTCTCACCATCAACGAGCTCTACATTCTTCTCATCCTCAAGGAGAGTTGCAGCGATAACGCGTGCGAGTGAGCCATCCTCCTCGGGAGTATCGCCTGCCTCGTCGGTAAATACGCGGTCGCCAACCTTAACCTGGTTCTCGCCAACCCACTCGATAGTGATTGTGTTAGAGTTCAACTTTGGCGCGCTACCCTCATGTGCAGTAGGCTCGCCACCGAAGATAAGAACAAAGAGTACGAATGTCCAGTGAGCAACGATACCTGCGACAAGACCACCCACGGTGTGAGCAAGGATAGCCTTAGATGTAAGCTTACGGAAGCCAAGTGAGTCGAGCATAGCTGTGTGAGTGCTCAAGTAACCGCTCCAGCACATACCGATAGCGGTAAATACTGCGATAGCGTTACCATCAGCCCAGCCCTTCTCAACAAAGCCAGGGACAAGACTCAAAGCAGCACCTACAGCACCCAACGATGTGATGGGGAATGCCATGAGCTCAGGGCTCTTGAAACCGAACAACCACTCAAAGATGATGTTCACATGGCCAAAGAGCCAAGGCAAGAACTCAACACCCTCGTATGCAGCACCTGTGTACTGGCCATCAGTGCTACCGAATGTAAGAATCATGACGAGAGTAGAGATGATAAGCACACCAGGGATGATAGAGAGACCTACATCAACACCTGTCTTACCACCATCGAGCAATGAGTTCAACACGCGAGTGAAGAACGATGTCTCCTTAATAGCCTCGCTCTCCTTGTTATCCTCCTCGGTAAGCTCTGCAGCCATCTCATCCTTATACTGAGGATAAGCCTTGATGACGAAGCGCTGCATAAGGCGTGTAGAAACAATACAACCTACGAAGGCACCGAACAAACCGATGAAGGGCTCTACATAGAAGCCGTTACTTACCATGAAGACGATAACCAACAGACCCATACCGAAGGCGGTACCGAAGTTGGTAAGCGAGATAAGCTGATACTTCTTGAAGTAGGTACTGAAGCGCTTATCCTTAGCCAATGAGATGATTGCAGGGTTGTCCGAAAGGAATGTCATCACAGCACCGAGTGACGCGACACCTGGAAGGTTGAACAATGGCTTCATCATGGGGCGCAAGATACGCTCCAAGAGGTTAACAACACCGAACTCAACAAAGATACGACCCAAGGCACCTGTGATAACGCAGATAGCCATAAGGTAGAA
This sequence comes from Alistipes sp., assembly GCA_045633045.1. Taxonomy (GTDB): domain Bacteria; phylum Bacteroidota; class Bacteroidia; order Bacteroidales; family Rikenellaceae; genus Alistipes. The sequence continues at coordinate 64,065 of JAZQXV010000002.1, read as the reverse complement.
TACGGTGTTGAGCAACAAGTCGTGCGCAGTCTTCATGATGGTGTTGAGCATGTTGGGAACACCCATCACGCTGCCGATACCACCAAAGATGGCAACAACGATAATAAGGCAAAGAATACCCGCAAGGAGTTTCTTAAAACCATTCTCTTTTTTCTCCATAATACTTATTTAAGTTTTGATTAGATATACTAATTGTTAGCCACCTTGGTAATGAACTTCTTGGCTGCAGACATGATGTCAATGCGCCATGTGAGACCTACGGTAAAGTATGAGCCATCACCCAAAGCAGTGCCTGCGATGTTTGTGTTTGTGCCGATGTTATAGGCATACGCAGCGTGGAGGCGTACATCGCGGTTGCCCTGACCACCCATAGGATAGTACTCAACACCTGCGCCGAGGCGAGTAATCTCTGTGCCAGGGATGAGACCCGAAGCAGCAACAGAGCCTGTGCCAATCTTGTCGTATGTAGCCTTTGCGAATACGTTTACGCGGTCAACGATAAGGTACGAGAACTCACCCATGATTGAGAAGTTGCCAAAGAGGAGGTCCTCAGCCTTGGGACCACGGTTCATAAGGTCAACCTGCAACTTTGCATCGCCAAACTTAAACTGGTTGCCAAGTGCGATATATGTGTCGTACTTACCAGGGGCATACTGCATGAAGTTGAGCGAGTAGAGCGCTGTGTAGCAGCCATGCGAACCGCTCCAGTAGAGGTTAAATGCGTAGTAGTCAACATCGTTTGATGTGGTGTCGTAGGGACTCTGGCACGCCTGGAAGAGGATGGTGTCGTTACCCGAGTTTGTTGTGTATGCCACGCTTGCACCAAGCTGATAGCAGTTTACGTTGTTCCAGAACTCCGAGCAGAAGTAGAGGTCCATAGGGGCGCGGTCATACTCCCAACCACCAATCATAAGCACCTGCTTACCAGCCTGAATAGCCCAGTTCTTTGTGGGCTTGTAGGTGAGTGTCAACCAGTCGGTGTTCTGTGCGAACTCGCTGATTGAGTTGGCGCGGTTGAAGCGCTGACGCCATGAGTAGCTGAACTTTGGGCTAATCTGGCCATCCATGCGCAAGTTGAAGTAGCGCACCTTGAAGCCCGAGCCTGCAACATCATGATTGCCGGCAACGGCCTGATTGAGATAGTCGAAGCGCGCCTCAACGCCGAGCTTGAATATCTCGTTATCCTCACCATAGGGATTAGCCTGGTTCTCCTGTGCCTGAAGCGTGCTGAAGCTAAAGAGCGCAACAGCCAAGCAAACAATCTTAGTAAAAGTTTTCTTCATATAATTGAGTTTTGAATTATTGCTTAGTGAAGTAATAATCGACAAAGGTATAAAAAAAATGGTTACATCAAAGATGTAAAGGGCGAAAGCATACGATTTTTGCGCGTTTTTAGTTAGATAACACGATATTAGCGGTGGAAACTACACGGGGCAAGTCTCTCGAAAATAGGTCAAATGGGCGAAAAAATCTGCGAGCGTTATTGCGCATTGCGAAAATTGTATTATCTTTGCGCCACTAAAACGTGAAAACGTTGGGCCCATAGCTCAGTTGGTTAGAGCAGCGGACTCATAATCCGAAGGTCGTGGGATCATGCCCCTCTGGGCCCACAAAATTAGGCAGCTATTTCGTAGCTGCCTTTTTTGTTTATAGACCCTGCTGGGCATATAATTTACTTATTATATTTGCGACATGATCCTCTTTATATTCTATAGTCGCATACCGGACATAACCCTCTGCATCAACAAGATAAGCGCGCGGAACATAGGTTGTAGCATAGAGGTTGTATATCTCACGGTCGGGGTCTGCTACAACATCGAACTCATAGTCATTCTCGCTCATGAAGGCCTCCACCTCATCGCTATCGCCGTCGCGGGCAACCAAAAGCACATATACTCCCAACTCATCGAACTCCGCACTCGCCCTCTTCAAATCGTCGAGGAGCATCTTGCAGTCGGGGCACTCATGCGAAAATAGCACAAGGAGCACCTCATCGCCTTGCAATGCAGAGAGCGTCACGCTCTCGCCCGCAAGGGTTGTAGCCATAAAGTCGGGCGCCTCGTCGCCAACAACGACTATAGATGACTCCTCATATGTTGGAAGCTCCTCAATTATTGAGCCACACCCCGCAAGGAGGGCCGAACAGAGTGTAAGCAGCGTAAACTGTCGAAACATATCTCGCAAATATTTAGATATTACACACCCAAAGATAGTGCATTTCTGCAAAAACACAAAAAAAAAGAGGTTGCTTCCACAACCTCTTCAATTTGATAGAGTATAATTACATATTCTGAAAAGCCCAGGCCAAAGCAGCTGCACCAGCCTCCTCTGCATCTGCCTCATCAAGGCTCTCCAAATAAGCCTCAAAATCTGCAGAGAGCTCAGCTACCTTCTCATCATCACCTGCCTCTTCTGCCTCAGCCATCTGCTCGCAATACCATACTGCGCAATCTGCGGGTGAAGAGAATGTCTCATGCCAGAACTGGCAAGACACCATCACAAAACATACAGCCAAAATAACCAAAATCTTCTTCATAGTTGTAAAGTTTTATAGGGTTAATAATTTTCTCTCTTACAAAGATAGAAAAAAACTTTCTATAAACACAAAATTTTTATCAATAAAATATTTGAATACTTCAATGTAACCTATCTATCCGCCAGCCTTTTTACATTTGTAGCCCGCCTTGGTTAGCAAGTCCACAACGCGGTCGCGGTGGTCCCCCTGAATGATAATCTCGCCATCCTTGGCTGTGCCACCCACGCCGCAGCTTTTCTTTAGCTCCTTGCCCAATGTCGCGAGGTCGTCGTCGCTACCCACAAAACCACGCACTACGGTAGCCACGCGGCCACCCTTAAGTCTGTCGAGCCAAATTTTGAGGTTCTGCTTCTGGGGCGCGAGGGTCTCCGCCTCGACCTCCTCAGTGGTATTATATGCAAAGTCGGGATTTGTAGAAAAAACTACGCCCAACCTATCCTTCCAGTCGCTTGCCATAGTAATAAATTTAGGTTTGTGTGTCAAAGATAGCAAAAATTTTGTAACTTTACGCTATGAAACAGAAGAAGAGACAGCGCCGCCGCGACCTCACGGCATACAATCCCAAGCAGCTACCCGAGATTCTTCCGCCCGAAGATGACCGACACCTTGTGCACGTATATGTCGAGGGATATGAGGATGTAGCCTTCTGGCGCGGAATATTCGACCACTTCCGCAACCCCTATCTCCGCTTCGAAATATCGGTCCCCAACCGTGACGACCTGCCCAAGGGCAAGAAGGTGCTTATGTCGATGCTCGACCGCACCGCGAAGGAGAGCGTACTCCTATGTGTTGACTCCGACTTCGACTACCTCTTTGCAGGCGAGACGGAGCAGTCTGCAAGGATTCTCAATGCCGACAACATGTTCCACACATACACCTACGCCACTGAGAACTACCTATGCTATGCGCCATCACTGCGCAACGTGTGCGTCAAGGCGACGAAGAACGACACGCGCATCTTCGACTTCGAGCGCTTCATGGCGGCATACTCCGAGATTATATACCCACTATTTTTGTGGTACGTGCACTCCGCGCGCTACTCTACCGAGAGCGTCTTTACACTTGCCGAGTTCCGCGCTGCGGTACGCCTGGGCTATGTCGATATACGCCACAATGGCGAGGGCACACTCGCATGGTTGCAACGCAACGTGGAGCGCAGACGTCAGGCTCTTGAAAAAGATAATCCAGCGATGTGCGAGGCGGTGGAAGCACTTGGTGTTCAGCTTAAAAAGCAAGGCGTGGAGCGCGATAACTGCTACCTCTTTATGCATGGCCACACGCTTATGGACAATGTCACTATGCCACTACTCTCGGCCGTGTGCGACAAGCTACGCCAGCTCTCCGTAGCCAAGATTAACGACTCGAAGGTCGAGGGCATAGCACTCAAGAACGAGCTTCAGAACTACACCAACACCCTGCGCTCGATACGCGATGTGCTACTCGACAACGAGAACTACACCTCGTGTCCGCTATACAAGCGCCTACGCGACGATATACAGGAGTATCTCGACGTGATGATTGGTCGCATCAAGGCGGAGCAGCCTGCCGAAGTGATGCTACGTTGCAACTTCGAGCCATAACCCACATAGAGGCTCATTTCCCCAAGACTTACCCACAAAATAAAATATTCTATAACAATTGTTTTAGGGTCTTTTAGCGCGCTAAAAAGACCCTAAAACATATAAGTTTGCATATTTTATTAATATTTTTCACTCAAAATGCTTGGATTCTAATTTTTTTTGATTACTTTTGTAAGAGATCTTTTGAGATTTAAGAGTAATAATATAACCTAAAACTATAAATATATGTCTAATCATTGCCCGGCAACGTGCCACTCCTACACCCTCGAGCCCGAGGCTGGTTTCTCGTTAATAACACTGAAGGCAGGAGAGAAGATGGTCATCGAGCGTGGCGACAGCAACTGCCTGTTATTCCTCACCAAGGGAGACTTCACAATCGACTCTGAGGAGCGTTGCGACTACACCGTTCGCGAGGGTCACTTCGTTTTCTGCTTCCGCGCATACCACTATGACATCACGGCATTGACCGACGTAGAGATTATACGTGCTCACTTCATCGCAGCAGGTGCCGCATGCGACATGATCCCCTTCAACAGCATCGTGGGCAAGATAAAGAAGATAAACTACAAGTTCACACAGGTGGCGATGAACGAGCCTATGAACCTGCTCTTGCAGTCGGTACGCCTATACCTCGAGAACTCGATGAAGTGTAACCACCTGCAGAGCGCGAAGATTCAGGAGATGTTCGTAATCTTCAAGTTCTTCTACACCCCACAGATTCAGCTACGCACCTTCTACAACCTCTTCGACCGCAACCAGTCGTTCGCATCGCTCGTGCGCAACAACGCACCTCGTGTGAAGACCGTAGAGGAGCTTGCCGACATCTGTGGTTTCAGCATTCAGCACTTCAACAATATGTTCAAGCAGGAGTTCAACGACACACCTTATAGCTGGATGCAGAAGCAGCGTATCATCGAGATTGAGCGCCTCCTCACCGAGACCAATGTGCCTCTTAAGAGCATCATCAAGATGTATAGCTTCACCAACCACGGTCACTTTGCGCTCTTCTGCCGCAAGTACCTCAAGAAGACGCCACTCAAGATCCGCAAGGAGGCGCGTGCGCTCCGCGAGGCACAGCAGGCCGCACAGCAGCAATAGCATAGTTATATATATGGGGTTGTCTATCAGCATCTAATCCCCAAAATTGATACAGACTAAAACTCACATATGATGCGAAAGAGTTCGGTGCAATACCGAACTCTTTACTTTTAGTATAACACTACTTATATTGTAATAGCTGAAAATATACCCCCCTCATCAACGAACACTAACGACACTAAGGGGAGCAACCACCTTCTATACATAAAACCGTCTTCATATACAGCCGCCGAAATGGTGGCTATTTTTTTGGGCACAAAAAAAACCTACAAGGTTGAAATTCAACTCCTTGTAGGTTATTCAGAGCGGAGAGGGAGGGATTGGCTACTGCGCAGACCAAGGTCTGCTCCGCTTAACGCCTTTCCCTTCTGCTCGCCGCAGGGGCCCTTGCAAGCCCAACTGCGCAAAAAGCGGCAAGCCGTATCTTTTATTTCTATACCTTCGTCCTCAAGTGCGCTTGCGCCGAGGTATAAAAAACAAAAGGTATCGATTTCTCGATACCTTTTTGCTTCGTAGTCTTGCGGAGAGGGAGGGATTCGAACCCCCGGAGCCTCGCAGCTCAACGGTTTTCAAGACCGCCGCAATCGACCACTCTGCCACCTCTCCAAAGGACAAAAGTATAGCATTTTTTCTAAACCACCAAATAATTTGCAAACTTTTTTTAATCTTTTTTCACACCCAATACGTAACACATTGTACATCAAATAGATATAAAATATATATTTTTAATCTTTTCTACCCCCAATCAACATAAAAAAAGAGATAAATGTGGTTTATACTATTCCCAAGCCGCATGAGAGGCTGAAACAATTCAGGAATATGGAGACGACCTTTGTCAGCAGAAAGAGTTATATTGTAATTACGCATGACTCACTTCACCCTCAACCTACTCAACCACGTGCGTCGCTCAACTAAGGCCCTCGCCTATAAAACAGCTACCCCTGTCCGCTTAGGACAGGGGTAGTGCTTAGGTAATCCACAAGGGATTACTATGCCTTAGAGCATCGATTACTTAACGTACTCGAACTCCTTAGCCTCGTTGAACTTACATACTGCTGAGTTAGCAACCTCCCAACGGCCGTTATCGTCCTTAGCAGAAACGATTACGAGAACCTCCATATTCTCATACGCCCACTTTGTAGAGATGATAGGAAGCTCGAATGCGATCTCCTTAACCTCGTTAGCCTCGAATGTGTAAGCATCACCCTGAACGTTTGTCTTAGAGTACTCGTGAGACATGTTACGGAGTGCGTGGTTGTAAATCTTGTGGTAGTCCTGAAAAGCACCTGACTGGTTGGGGCTGTAGATGAGGTTCTCGAGCAACCATGCAGTAATCTTGTACTCCTGAGCAACGCCAGACTTAACCTGTGCAGCAGCGTAAACACAAGACTCGTCGCCAGTAACAGCCAATGAGATACCTACATCAACACCTTCCTTTTTAATAACTCTTTTAAGAACGTTAGCAATGTCTCCATAGCCGTAGCTTTCAGACTTTGAGTAGAAGTTAACTATGATAGTAGGCCAGCTATTTACCATACCTGTCTGAGAGCTTGCAAGAGCGTTAGCTGCAGCTGAGTTAGCAGGGTCACTGCCAGCGTAATAACCAGCGTGGCAAGTTACCTCATTGTAGTACTGATGCCACTCTGTGTTCTCCAACTTCTTAAGTTCCTCAACGGCATAAGGACATGCAGGGCATCCGGCACCTGTGTGGTCGATAACAAGAGCACGGTGATTGAATGTGAAGTTCTCGGGCTGGGGATCAGCAGGAACCTCGGGAACAGCTGCCATAACACCAATTGTCACGTAGTTAGAATTCTTTGAGCCAAGAGTTGCAAAGAAAGCGTATGAACCAGACTCGTTGAAAGCAACCTGTGAATCTACCTCCTTGAGCTCCTCGTTGTAGATCAAAGCCGTTGAAGTTACATCCTGACCCTCAGCGTCAAAAACAGTGAAAGTAACAGTATCACCAATCTGTACAACTGTCTTATCAGCAACAAGCTTGATACCACCTGTAGGGTTAGGTGTAGGCTTTGGAGTGTCGCTCTGAGGCTCCTCACCACAAGCAACAAATGCAAGTGCAGCAAATGCGAATGCAAAGAACTTTGTAAGTTTCATAATTTTTAAGGTTTTAATTAGTTTGTAAATATAATTTTAATTATTTGTAATCGTATGTTACAACATCGTTCACAGGGCAGATAGCAACATTAGCAACCTCGAACAGACCCTTGGCGTTCTTTGCGCTTACGATAACCATAACCCTGAGGTTATCACGATTCCACTTGTTACCGATAATCTTGAGATTAAGAGCTGTATCCTTGGTCTCGCCCACAGCTATAGTACCAAGATCAACACCTGTAATATGCTCGCTATCGATGCGCTGACGAATAGCATTATCGTGGGTGTTCATCCACTCTTCAGTACCATTTGTCTGCTTAGCGTAGATGCCATCCTCCAACAACCATGCAGTGACACGGTAGTCGTTAGCCACAGCAGCCTTAACCTGGGTGTTTACAACAACTGATGTAGAGGCAAGTTTTGCAGCAGCTGCGATACCAGCGTCAGCACCCTCCGCCTTCCACAATGCATCAATCTGGCCCATGATGTGAGCATCGTTGTAGCTCGACTGTGTAGTGTGGTAGAAGTTGTAGGTCAATGTTGGGTAGCTCGACACACCATGGTGGTTAGATACCATGCTCGCAGCACCAGAGAATGCGGGGTCACCATTAGAATAGCTATGCGCCATAGCCTCGTAGTACTTCGAGTGGTAGTCGCCAGTCTCCGATACAGTCTTGAGTGCCTTCATCATATGAGGGCAGGCGCCACAAGTGTTACCTGTGTGGTCAACGAGCAAGATGCGGTGGTTGAACTCAGTATTCTCGGGCTGATTATCCTCAGGCAAAGAGGGGATAGTGGGCACAACGCTCACCTTGATAGAGGCTGTGATGATATTGCCGATAACGGCGTAGAACTCATAGTCACCATCAATAGTGGGAGTAAAGGGATTCTCAACCACAACAAAGTCATGGCTCTTATCAAAGATAACTGCCTCGGCAGTGAGGTCTGTGCCATCAGTAGCTGTTACAGTGAACTCGATGGGAGTGTTAACCTCAACAGAGTTGTTGTTTGCCGTAAGCACAGCATCGCCCGTAGGCTTAACATCTGGGCCGTCGGGTGTGGGCTCGCCACAGCCAACAAATGCGAGAGCCGCAAGTGCGAGGGCAAAGAATTTTGTAAGTTTCATACTCTTCGTTATGGTTTTAGAATGAAAGTGTCAAAGCGAGGTTAACACCTGTGTAAGCGGGCTGGAAGCGGCAAACACCACCAGAGCATACATAACCTGCGCGGTTACGGCCATAAGAGAGCTGTGCGCGAAGGCTGTTGTGAGTGAAGCTTGCACCTACCTGGTAGTAATGCAAAAGGTGGTTCTCACCCTCGAGTGTGTTAAGGTTAACATAGTAGTTACCATAAGCACCATCCTGCATAGGCTCACAGTTCCACATATCGCTTACGTAGAAGCTGAACTTAGGAGCGAGGTTGTACTCGATAGTTGCAGCTACCCAGTCACCCTCATAGTCGTTAGATGCAAGATACTGAGCCTCGAAGCGCAAAGAGTGCTTCTTGTTAATCTTGTAGGTAACATCACCAACAAAGATGTGTGAACGGCAGTAGTGTGCCTCAGGGCTATCAAAGTGGTTAATCTCCTCATCCCAACGCTGGAAAGAGTAGAGGAACGTAGTCTTGAGCTGCTTGTTCCACTGACGCTCAACATCAACATTGAAGTCGATCCAAACATTACGACCCTCGCGATCAATTGCACCATTGTAAGAGTAGTACTTGTGATCCACAGTGTTGAACATAGAGAAGTTCATGTGGAAGTTCCAGTACTTACCGCGTGCCTTAGGATTACGCAATGAGTAGTAGAGGTCAATCTGACCACCTACCTCACCACCTGTATGAACGCTTGAACCACGGTAGGGGTTAAGGTTTGCAAGAGAGTAAGTGTGCTGACGTGTGAGCAAAGGTACATAGTTCATTGTGTTACCACCACCGATACCCATAGGACGGTACTCGATAAATGTTGTCATATTCTCCTGACGACGGAATGATGCCGAAGCAGAGAAACGACCCTTAGTGTAACCAAGATCAATAGTTGTTGCATTGCCATTAGCAGCTTGAGACATAGGGTTGTAGATATCCTTATTGAGTTTAGATACTGTCTCAAAGCGGAAAGAGAAACCCTTAGCCTCAACATTGAAGCGACCTGACACCATGTTAAGGACATTACCCTCAACACCCTGATCGAGATATCGCTCTGCAACATCCTGGTGACGACCAACATAACTTGCCTCCAAAGATACCAAACCATCGTACCAACCCAACATCTCAGAGAATGAGAGCGAAAGGTCCGCACCCCAAATAGCTGTCTTTGAGCGCATATCGTAGAGGCGAGGCATACCAGCTACAACCTTAACATTTACCATGTTGTTGTAGTTGTAGTGGGCGCGACCACCAGCCAACGAGTTGTTGAACGCCAATGCACGATCCTCGAATGCACGGAAGATAAGACCGCTACCAAACTGGTCATAAATATCACCGAGGCGAACACCCCAGTTAGCATCCTCCCACTGAACATACTTTGTGAGGAACATATTGAGCTTCGAGTCACGCTGTGAGTAGTCGTAGAAATCGTAGCCATACATTGCGGGGAGGTAGCCATCAACCTGGACACCAGCAGAGAAACGACCGATGTTGTAGTCAACCTTAAGGTAGTCGTTAGAGCCGAAATCGCCACGTGTACGCCTCTCTGGAACCACAAGACCAATATCCTCGAGTTTCTTGTCGGGAGCGTAGTATGAGTTGTTGCTCTCCAAAGCAATAGATACCTGACCCTCGCCAGCCTTAATCTGTGCAGAGGCCTCCTCTACAGCAAAAACAGTGGCCACAGCCACGCCAAGTAAAAGTAGAAATTTCTTCATCTTTTATAGTCTATTTTTCGGGCATAAGGGGAGCCACAGTTACGTAGCTCCCTCTCCCAAAGTTAGTTATGCGTTATTATTTCAAAGCCTTAATCTTCTCGAACAACTCCTGCTCGCTACCAGGTGTGTAGCCAGAGTGTGAGTAGATGATGTTACCCTTGCCATCAACAATGAAGGTGTGGGGTGTGAGGCTCACGTTCATAGCACGCTTGAAGTCCTGGTTCTTGTCGTAGAGACATACATAGTCGTCCCAACCCTGACCCTTAGTCATAGCACGTGCACGGCTAACTGTACGAGCGTCATCAACAGAGATTGCTACAACCTTCATGTCAACCTCCTCCAACCAGTCGTAGAGGTTGTCGTTGATTGCGTTAAGCTCCATGATGCAGGGTTTACATGTTGTTGACCAGAATGAGATAATCATAGGAGTGCCATCAGCGAGTGACTTGGTTGAGATAACCTTACCCTCCTGGTTCTCAATCTTTACATCGGGCAACGACTGTGCTGAAGCACCAACACCAACCATTACGGCGAGCATCAAAAACAATAGCTTTTTCATAATTCAATAATGAAGTTTTAAGTTAATATTATTCCTATCCTAAATCTCTGCGACTATCTCGTTAACATTCAATATCTTACATCAATCTAAACCTCATCAAAACAGCCACCGAGATACATTTATCTATTTTATTTGTGCGCAAGATAGTGATTTTTCGGCAAACAACCGCACATTTTCAAAGAAAATCGGGCGAACCGCCATAAATTAGGGGTGAACGGGAGGAAAATAGAGAGAGGGATATAGAAAATGTGATACAACCAACTATGGCACTGAAACACAATTTCGCATCAGAGTAGTGTGGTAGTGGTGCATCACAAAAGAGACCTCCCAAGGATAGTACTAAAGCGTACAGCCTTGGGAGGTCGGCTTTTAGGGATGTGACGCTAACACGCCACTATCACGCGAGATTACAGTTCTGTGAGGGAGCCTGCGACATAGGCAAACTTACCGGCCTCAACTACATCGAATGTGAACGAGTAGTTCTTGTTAGGACCGTAGCAGTAAACCTTGATAACAACCTTCTTATACTGGTCGGGGGTCATCTCAGGGTACATATAGCTGAGGACCTCAGCATAGACCTCTGCGGTGTTCTCCTTGAGCTTTGCAAGAATCTCGTCGTCGGTGAGGTCGCCCATGCCTGCAGCAGCGAAGCCGCCCTTAACAGCTGATGGACGCCAATCTACGTTGCCATAGTATGCCGAAGAACCTGTGTAGAACTCGTTGTTACCATAGTTAGATACCCAGTAGTTACCTGCGGGCTTCTCGCCGTTGATGGTCACGATGTCGGTAGAGAGAATCTCGCCAGCATTGTCACGCGCGGGAGCACCCATAGGCACATCCTTGAAGTCGTAAACCCAGTTCACGCAGTACTGATAGAAGGCCTTAGTATCAGCGCTTGAGGTATTTGTATAGTCGAGCTCGAGGGTACGATCTACATTCCATACGCCCTCTGCCTTGCGGAACTGATCCTGCTTCTCGGCGAAGTAAGCGGTCTTTGTCCATGTGCCGTTGAAGATGTACTCGTCAACCTTGCAAGATGTAGCGCCACCAGCGTAGCAGCGATAGCCCACATAGACCTTATCATCTACCTGTGCATAGGGGTACTTCTGGCCGAGGAAGAGGGGCAAGAAGTCATCCTGTGCGGGGTTGGTGAAGTTACCATAGTTCTGACCCATAGCAGTGTAGTCAGCAGGCTGAATAGCAACAACATCCGCTGCCTCGTAGCCCGAGCCATTGAACTTAAAGTAAGCATACTGCTTCTCGCTCTTAACCTTGAGGGCAAGAGTAGAGATAGATGCAGTAGCGGGCTCTACAGAGGTAACGATGATGTTGATGTACTTTGCAACCTTGGGGTCACCAGTCTTTGAGATTGAGAAGAAGTAGCCGTAGAGTGTGCACTCCATGCCATCCTCAAGCCATGACTTAACCTCGTCAGTAGCACCATAGATGCTACCCACTGCGGTCTCAGCACCTGGGAGGTTGAAGTTGTAGTAGTTGCCGCTAACTGCAACAGTACCAGCCATCTTCGCGTAGTAAGCGTACTCATTCTCGACGCGCGCTGTGAGCAACTCGTCGGCATAAGCACCAGTGATATCCAACACCTCTGCGGGGTACGCTACGGTTGTTTCGCCTGTCTTCTCAACGCTAACATCGCCCTTTGAGTAGTCGAACTGGAAGCCGTTGTTGTAGGCGAGGATAGGACCGTTTACAGTAACCTCATCGCCAACTGCGAGGCCGAGGTCTGCAGCCTTATAGACGATGATTGAGCCAGTGTTATCTGTAAGGATAGGACCCTGAGTTGAGACTGCAGAGATATAACCCTTAACCTCAACAACATCATTCAAAGCAGCTGCGCCGAGCACTGAGGTATAGCTATTTGTAGCGCCGCCCTCAATTGCGGGAGCGTCGTTAACGCTAACAACGATAAGGTTAATGTACTTGGGAGCGCCACCAGTCTTAGAGATAGAGGTAAAGTAGCCATAGAGAGTGTACTCCACGCCATCAACGAGCTGAGCCTTAATCTCCTCTGATGGGTTGTAGAGGCTACCTACGGCTGTCTCAGCACCATTGATATTGAAGTTATAGTAGGTCTTAGTGCCATCGTTGCTAGTAGAAATAGACAAAACACCTGTCATCTTAGCAAAGTAGCACATCTCATTCTCAACACGAGTAGTAAGAAGCTCATCGGCATACTCGCCAGTGATGTTCAATGGCTCGGGGTAGGTAACAGTAGTTGTACCGGTCTTCTCAACAGTAACGCCACCCTTTGAGTAGTCAAACTGGTAGCCACAGTTGTAAGCGAGAATAGTACCATTTACAGTAACCTCGTCACCAATAGCCAAATCGGTGTACTTGTAGAGGAGGATTGAGCCTGTGTTATCGGTAAGGATAGGACCCTGAGTTGAGACTGCAGAGATGTAACCCTTAACCTCAACAACATCATCCAAGACGGCTGTGCCGAGCACTGAAGTGTAGGCAGGCGCCTCGGGCTGGTCGGGAGTCTCGGGAGTCTCAGGCTCCTCGGTTGCGGGCTCCTCGTTAGAGTAGTTGTAGGTAACCACAACATACTCACCCGCGCGAGCATCGTCAGCAACGGGGATAACGCTCTTGAGCTTGTTCACGGTCTTGGGAGTGAGCGCCGTAGCGTAGTCCTCCTCCGAGCCCCAGATGGTTTTGTAGTCATCCTCAGTAAGGGTGTACTCCGTAGCAGCGTTCATAAGCTGCACATCCTCGGGGACATCGAGAGCCATGGTGTAGGTGATGAGGGCCATAGAGCCATCATCGTAGGTAGGATAGCTTGCCGAGAGCCATGCAGGAATGTAGGCCGCAGCCTCATCCTGAGTAGCAAAGTACTTATTCTTGCCGATAGCAGCGAGAGCCGCAGTAGCCTCCTCGCCCGCCTCCTCAGCGATAGCCTTATTCGCGTTGTTCTTTGCGATTGCAGCGTAGTCATCAGCCGAGAGCACAAGCTCGAAGTTCTTAGCGTCGGTGATAGCGCCACCGTTCTCGTAACCAGGGAGATATGTCTCGTTGAAATAGTCAGTCTGGCAGCCAACGCCCATAAGAGCCACACCTGCCATCAAAGCAATCTTGCTAAAAATATTCTTATTCATAGTAGTTGCAGCTTATTAGAAGTTAACCTTGAGACGAACAGTGTATGTGCGACCGAATGAGTACATAACAGCGTAGCAGTCCTGCCAGCCCTTAGAGTCGGTAGCACACTGTGCATCCATAACATAGTTGTAGTCGTAGAGGTTGTTAACATTACCGTAGATTGTAGCGTTAACCTTGCCAATCTTGAATGAGTAGCTTGCCGAGAGGTCAACCTGGTGGCCTACGGGAATCTTCCATGGGTCGTTAACCGTAGTAACGGTGTTTGCTACAGCTGTAGAGCCGAGGTAGAAGTCGGCATAGTTGTTAGCGTAGAGGTTGAAGTTTGCACTGAGGCGCATGCCCTTGAAGGGGAAGAAGTCTGCACCTACGGCAGCAGTAGTCTGTGCCGAGCCTGCAACGTGAACACCCTTCTGCTCAAGCTCAATCCATGCGTGGTCCTCAGCCATGATGCCAGATGCAATAGTACCGTCCATCTTAGCTGTCATAGGCTGACCCTGTGAGTCGTAGTAGTAACCGCGTGCGTTGCTTGACCAAATCCAGTCACCCCAAGAGAGCATACCTGTGATGTTTACCCAGCGGGCGGGCTTGTAGCGGAGGTCGAGCTCGATACCTGCGTGGCGTGCGTCGATACCTGTGAGGTTAACGCGAGCGTAGTCGCCGTTAGACATGAGCTTCGAACGAACATCCGACTTATCCATCCACAAAGTGTAGTATGCGTTGATGTTCATGGCGAACTGCTCGGTGCGCAGACCATAGCCACCCTCAACCGAGAATACCTTCTCGTTAACGGCATCGGGGTTGGTCATGTGGCTTGTTGTTGACTGCAAGAATGCGCCACCAGAGAAGAATGGAGCACGCGAGATGTAACCGATGTTAAGGAAGAGGTTCGAAGCCTTCGATACGTTCCAGTTTACACCCGCCTTTGCGGTGAAGCCTGTGAAGTTGATGGTCTCAGAGCGCTGGTGTGCCTCGTCGTAGTAGAAGCGGTCAACACGCCAGTAGCCAGTGTTCGATACCGAACCCGACACGAAGGCGCTGAGCTTATTTTTTGAGTACTCCAACTGAGCGAAGACGCCCTCCTGGTGAACATGGCCGTCGTAGTCACGATATACGATGTCGCCCACAGAGAGCTTCTCATACTTCCAGTTGGGGTCTGCAGCAGCGATGTTGTTCTCAACCTTAACATTCTTACGGTCAGCATCATCGATGAAGTATGCACCGTCGTAGAGGTCGATAATCTCGTTGGTGTGCTCACCCACGTAGTAGCGCACATCGACACCTGCCGAGAGCTCCAAGCCTGGGAGCAACTCGTTGGTATATGTCGAGAGCAAGCCATACCACATATGGTTGTTCAACGACTTTGACATTACCATGCGCGAACCATCGAGGCTTGCAGCATTCATATCCTGGATTGCACCATAGTCGAATGTACCGTCTGACTTACGGAAGTTAGTCAAGAGCTTACCGTTAGACGAGCCGTTCCACATTGCGCGGTCAGCAGAGGTACGACCCTGACCAGAGTAGCCCGAGCCACGACCGATAGACATGTAAAGTGCAGTAGAGAGTGACGACTTGCGGTCGATCTGCCACTGGTGGTTCAACGAAATCTGGGGCTTGTGATACTCGTTAGTCATTGACGAGCGCTCCTTGCCATTATTATCGAAACCATAGACAGCGTTGTAGCGATATTTGTCCTTCTCGCCAGTCCACTTAGCAACCTTGTCCCACTCCTCGATTGAGAGACCTGCGTAGAGTGGCTTACGCTGGTTGTGCTTCTGGGGAGCACCAAAGGCTGTCAACGAGAGCTGGTGGTTAGAGTTGATACGCTTCGAAACATTAACAAACCAGTTGTAACCCTCGTAGCCTGTGCCCTGGATGTAGCCATCGCCCCAGCGCTTTGCGAGCAACAAGCTGGCAGCCCAGCCATTCTCCATAAGGCCTGTAGAGAGGCTCACTGACATTGTGTTAGCACCGTCGTTACCCACGCCGTATGATACGCTACCACCACGCTTTGCGTCGATGGTGTTAGTAACGATGTTGATGGTACCACCAACCGAGGGCGACGAAATCTTCGACGCACCCATACCGCGCTGTGTCTGCATAGAGCGTGTTACGTCTGAAAGACCAGCCCAGTTTGACCAGTAGACACCACCCCACTCCATGTCGTTAACGGGAACACCGTTAATCATAACGGCGATGTTAGCCGACTTAAAACCACGCATGTTAATCTTAGAGTCGCCATAGCCACCACCATCCTTGGTTACATATACACCAGGCGTTGACTTCAAAATCTCGGGGAACTCTTGACCACCGAGCTTGAACTCGATCTCACCTGCTGAGACAGTAGATACAGCAACGGGGGTACGGCGCTGCACAGCCACAGACTGTGTGATGACCACATCCTCCATGGCGATAGCCTCAGCCTCCATCTTGATAGTACCAAGGTCCTCGCGACCAGTCTTCGCTGTGAGGGCGATAGTCTGGGTCTTGTAGTTCAGGTAGCTAACCTGAATAGCATCGGCACCGCGCACCGAGAAGTGGAAGTTACCACCCGCATCGGTAGATGTGCCCTGTGTTGTCTCGGGAACTACGACTGTAGCACCGATAAGAGGCTGGTCGTTCTCATCAACGACCATACCTGTGACGACCACCTGAGCCGAGGCGATATAACCCACTGCCAGGCCAAGCATCAAAAGTAAAAGTCTCTTCATAAGCAAATTGTTTAATAAATTATATTTGGGTAAATTGTATCCTATCAGAATCCTCGCTTGTGGGCATATCGCATGAACTTGAGCAACTCGCGCTTCTTACGCCAACCAAAATCGGCTACTACGACATCCCACATCGTGAAAAAATCCACCTGCGAGCGTATCGTCAAAAGATAGTCATACGTGGCCTCCATGCCGTACTCCGCAATAAGCTCGTGGTAGATTTTGAGCAGCGTATCGCGTAACTCCTTCGAGAATTGCCCACCAAGGTCAGGCTTTATATCGTGGCAGAGACGCACATTGCAGGCACGCTTCTCGATGGACATGTTGTTTATGCAACTCGCCATGTTTGTCATGTCGTAGTGGTAAACATAGGCATTAGGCAGGCTCTTTACACCCTTACAGCGACATACAATCCTCAAATGCGCAAGCCAATCCTCCGCATAGCAGTATGACGTATCGAAGCGAATATCGTTATTGATGAATAGGTCACGACGAATTAGCGCGCCCCATATTGCGAGTTTGCCCTTACGACAGATGAGATGCCTCAACAACTCCTTTGGTGTTGTAGCATTTCTAACAGGCTTATTCTTGACAACACCCTCTGGCAAGTGTGCCACCCATGCCATACGCACAATATCAACCTCCCCGACATAGGGCACTGCCAACTCCAAAGTATTGGGCTCAATCCAATCATCGGCATCAGCAAACATCACCCACTCCGCCGTAGCACTCTCCAAACCGAGGTTGCGTGCAGAACTAACACCTCCATTGGGTTTATCCAGCACCCTCACACGACTATCATTAGCGGCATATTGACGGCAAACTTCGAGGCTACCATCACGACTACCATCGTTAACGAGAAGTAGCTCGAAATCGGCAAATGTTTGCGCAAGTATGCTATCTACACATCGCGAGATGTAGGTCTCGGCGTTATAGATGGGGATTATGATACTTACAAGCGGCATCCTATAAACTACATTTATAGGGCAAAAGTAACAAAAAAAGATCTTATCTCCAAATTGAACTCTTTTTAGCTCAAATTACACACCTCTTTTAGTAAATGTTTTTTGCTATAATTATTATTTTTTTATCGAAAAAAGTACGCTATTAAAAATAAATTCCTATCTTTGAAGCAAATATTTTAGTGAGATGGGTATTAAAGAGAGAAAAGTTATTGTTATAGAGAGTGTTGTCGTTGCTGCGATAGTGGCAACCGCACTACTATTGCAGTGGCTCGTGGGTAGTTTTCCCA
Source organism: Alistipes sp. (assembly GCA_045633045.1). GTDB lineage: Bacteria > Bacteroidota > Bacteroidia > Bacteroidales > Rikenellaceae > Alistipes. The sequence goes on along the minus strand of JAZQXV010000002.1, from coordinate 46,239 downwards.
TCGAAATATTCGCCTTTCCACTAAATATTATAGCCCTCACGCTATGGGTCGTAGTATTATATATTATTTATAAAAATCGCGAGACATCCGCCCTTGCAAAATCACTACTCTCGATACGTGCGACATGGCTATCGCTGGGTTCGATGGTGGCTACGGGTCTCTATCTCGGCCTACAGAGCAACCCCAATAGCACATCATGGTTGGTAGTCGTAGCGACGCTCTTCACGCTCTCACATCTACTACTTATCACCCTGCGCGGATGGCGCACACCAAAGGGGATACGCTGGCGCTTTACGCTCCTGCACGTAGGACTTATAGTTGCCATCGGAGCAGGATTTTGGGGCTCTCCTGACCGTGTGCAGCTACGCTCAATGATAACGGCTAACAAGCCGATAACACACGCCTACCACCTCGACGGCACAATGACAAATCTCGACTACACGATGCAACTTCAACAGTTCGATGCCGAGTACAACGACAGTGGTATGCCTACGCACTTTGAGGCGGTAGTAAAGATTGATAATAAGGATGTTACACTTAGAGTAAACCACCCATACAACAGAACATTTAGCGAAAAGATATACCTCGTAGGCATCAACTCCGAGGAGGCATACTGCATCGTAGAGATAGTACGCGAGCCGTGGCAATGGGCATCGCTTACGGGCATAGTAATGCTGCTTGCAGGTGCGGTGATGCTCTTTGTGCGAGGACCACGCCACAATGTAAACAGACAGATTAAGTAGCATGGAGTTAGGTTGGAACATATTTATATGGGTAGCGGCCGCAGTATTTGTACTATCGCTCTCTTCTGCCATCTTTGCACTCAGCAAGCGCGAGAGGAGTAGCATAGCCATTGCATGTAGCGCCACAGCCATAGCCCTATTTGTGCTCTTCATGGCCTCGCTATGGATGACACTCGAGCGCCCACCGCTACGTACCATGGGCGAGACACGCTTGTGGTATTCACTCTTTATGCTCGTGGCGGGACTATTTACATATATGCGCTGGGGCTTCCGTTGGATACTCTCCTTCTCGACGCTCCTTGCCACCGTATTCATGGTCATTAACATCCTCAAACCCGAGATACACGACCAGACGCTCATGCCCGCACTGCAGAGCATATGGTTTGTGCCACACGTCTCAGTGTATATGTTCTCGTACGCGCTGTTGGGCTGCGCTACGATACTCGCCATCGGAGCACTCGCCACACACAGTGACAAGTTTGATGAGGCGATAGAGCGCCTAATTTATGGAGGTACAGCCTTTGTAACCATTGGCATGCTCACGGGAGCTATCTGGGCAAAGGATGCGTGGGGTGCATACTGGAGCTGGGATGCCAAGGAGGCGTGGGCAGCGGTGACATGGGGTCTATACCTCGTTGCAATACATCTCGCATTGCGCCCCTCAACATACACCTCGAAATCGCAAAAACGAATATACTATATTATAATAGTTGTAGCCTTCCTTGCGTTGCAGATGTGTTGGTGGGGTGTAAACTACCTACCCTCAGCACAGGAGAGCGTTCACACCTACAACCAATAACCCATAGTTGCACATTATACTAACAACATAATAAAAAGCCTATGAAAAACCTAAAAAAGAGTCAGCTTTTTCTCATAGCGTTGCTCGCTATCGTTGTGGTAGCGTTCGTCGTCTATCGAGTAACCGTACGCCCCCCTGCTGAGGAGCTCGCACCCGAGGCTCGCGTAGCGGAGATTTTGGACAAGGGTGGTTGTATCGACTGCCACAGCGCAAATGCCGAGTTGCCATTCTATGCCGATATGCCCCTCGCTGGTGACATGGTGAAGAAGGACATCGAGGAGGGCTACCGCGCCTTCGACATCGAGCCCCTCGTAAATGCCCTGAAGAGCGGCGAGACACCCAATCCCGTGGATGTAGCAAAGGTCGAGAAGGTGATAGCAGATGGTCGTATGCCCGCAGCGAAGTACTACCTCATGCACTGGGGAAGCCAGTCCACCGATGCCAAGGGCGACATCGTAACCGACTGGGCAACAGCCTATCGCACAGCCTACTACAACGATGGTCTCGTGGGTGAGCGCGCTGGTGAGCCCGTACGCCCCATTGTGCCTCCCACAGACATCAACCAGGCAAAGGCCGAGCTCGGCTTCGCTCTCTACCACGACACGCGCCTCTCGGTGGACAATACCGTATCGTGTGCATCGTGCCACGGCCTTGACACTGGTGGCGTGGATAACCATCAGTACTCTCACGGCGTCGAGGATCGCTTGGGTGGCGTAAACGCACCTACGGTCTATAACGCAGTCTATAATTTTGTGCAGTTCTGGGATGGTCGCGCAGCAACCCTCGCAGAGCAGGCTGCAGGTCCCCCACTCAACCCCGTTGAGATGGCCTCAACATCTTTCGACGAGATTATCGCAAAGCTCGCAGCTGATGGCGGATATGTAGCTAAATTTAGAGCACTCTACCCTGGCGAGGGCATCACCGAGGCTACAATTACAGATGCTATCGAGGAGTTTGAGCGCACGCTCACAACGCCCAACTCGCGCTTCGACAAGTGGTTGCTTGGCGATAAAAAGGCTATCACAGCTGAGGAGCTAAAGGGTTATGAGCTCTTCAAGGAGTATAACTGCGCAACATGCCACGTAGGCCCCAACCTCGGTGGTCTATCTTACGAACTTATGGGCTTGCGTAACCACTACTTCGATGCTCGCGGCATGGAGCTCACCGAGGAGGATAATGGTCGCTATAAGCAGACTCAGGAGGAGCGTGACCGCCACCGCTTTAAGGTGCCTGGCTTGCGCAACATCGAGCTCACATGGCCCTACTACCACGATGGCACACGCCTAACTATGGATGAGGCCGTGCGCGACATGGCACTCTACCAGTGTGATATTGAGCTTGAGGCGGACGAGACCGAGGCTATCGTAGCCTTCCTACGCACGCTCACTGGCGAGTATAATGGCGAGTTGCTCTCCAACCCCAATGAGTATGGCGTAATCGTGACACACGACGACGAGCACGACCATGACCATCACCACGATGCAGTGGCTGAGGTTGAGACTGAGGTTGAGGAGTAAAATTTGGCCTCGTTTGAGATTATGGGGATGTCCGCTGGGCATCTCCATTTTTGTTTAGTTCCAAATAATTACTACCTTTGGGGCATCAAACTATTATAACCCAACTAGAAACAGCGTTATGCTCAAGAGACTTTTTGGCTTTGACTCGCAGCAGCACAGCCTTCGCACCGAGATTATGGCGGGTATCACCATATTTCTTACCATGTCATATATCCTCGCCGTTAACCCCAACATCTTCAAGGAGTTGAACATGCCCGAGGGAGCAGTATTCACCTCTACAGCCCTCGCAGCGATTGTCGGTTGCGTGGCTATGGCGATATATGGTAAGCTACCTTTCGGACTCGCACCTGGCATGGGTCTAAACGCCTTCTTCGTCTATACCGTATGTCTCGGCATGGGCTACGACTGGCCATTTGCCCTCACGGCAGTATTCTTGGAGGGTATCCTATTTATAATCCTGACACTCACCAATGTACGCGAGGCGATTGTCAACTGCATACCCGCAAATCTACGCTACGCCATAGGTGCTGGCATCGGCCTCTTTATCGCCTTTATCGGCTTGCAGTCGGCAGGCATCATCGCAAGTAACGAGGCTACACTCGTAACGCTGGGTGATGTAACAAGCGGTTCTGCGCTACTCGGCATCATCGGCTTGCTCATCACAGGCTTCCTATATATTAAGAAGGTGCATGGTGCGATGCTCTTCGGTGTGCTTATCACCATGGTCATCGGCATCCCTATGGGCATCACAGAGTTCCAGGGCGTGACATCTACGCCATCATCTATCGAGCCTATATTCTGCAAGTTCCAGTGGGACAACATCTTCACACTTGATATGTTGGTGGTTGTATTTACCTTCCTGTTTATAGATATGTTCGACACCGTAGGCACACTTATTGGCGTGTGCCAGCGCGCAGGCATGGTTGACAAAGATGGTCGCATCGAGCGCCTAAACCAGGCATTTATGGCAGACTCCATCGCCACTACCGTGGGAGCAATGCTTGGTACATCTACCACCACGACATACGTTGAGAGTGCTGCGGGTGTTGCACAAGGTGGTCGCACAGGCCTTACGGCCTTTGTCGTGGGCTGCTGCTTCGTTGTGGCACTCTTCTTCTCGCCACTCTTCCTCTCTATCCCCGCTGCAGCAACCGCTCCCGTGCTTATCATCGTGGGATTGTTGATGCTCGAGCCTATCCGCAACATCGACTTCAGCGACTACACCGAGTCTATACCCGCATTCGTATGCATCATCCTTATGCCACTATCGTACTCTATCTCCGATGGCATCCTCATGGGCATGATATGCTACGTATTGCTAAACATGTGTTGCGGCAAGTTTAAGAAGATTTCTATTACGATGTATATCCTCGCGGCTCTCTTTATTTTGAAGTACATATTCATCGTCGTAGAGCCCAAGAGCGAAGAGGTGGTTTCAGAGAATATATGCCCCATATGTAGCGCCGCGGCAGAGATGGTCAAAGAGGGCGCTACGGAGTCCGAACCCGAGGAGGTTATCCCCTTCACAATGGAGGAGACAGAGGTTCCCGAGTAACCGAAGATATAGACAAAAAATAAGTGGTTGCCCTTTTCGGACAACCACTTATTCTTTATCGCTGCACCTGCATCAGCCACTCCAACGAGTCCTGAAACTCCATGCAGGCTCTATCGTTTGCCTCAAGAAGTGCCCTACGACGCTCCGTATCGCGCTCTTCGAGGGCCACCTTTCGCTCTTCACAGAGAGCATTGTAGCGCGCATCCATAACCCTGAGCAGCGAGTCGTAATTCACAACCACCTCCTCACACTCCGCTACATCACTCTCCTCGGCAGGCTTATGCTCCGCAGTGCCGCCACACGAGGCGAGTAGAGCCAAAGCCACAAATGCAATATATCGCGCAATTCGTATTAGCATTGCAAACGACAATGACTTAGAGTACTACTCAACGCAGATACACTCGGTCTCAACAGGCTCCTCTACGGGTGCTGTGAACTCTGCGCCACGCTGCAAGCGATATGCGAGTTTAATCTGCTCGATATTGTGATTCTGCTTCTCAATAAGCGTCTTGAGCTTTGCAATCTGCTTCTCAACCACGCCAATCTCATCGAGACACTTCTGGTCGAGCGAACCGCTGGGGCCATTCCAAGCATCCTCAGCGAGCTGCACCTTGCGAGCCTGAAGGGCTGCGATCTCATCCTCGTACGAGATAACAGAGGCCTCGTTATTCTTAATCATATGGAGTACCTCCTCGTCGCTGCCGAGCGCCATGCGCCATGCAAAATCTATATCATCGAGGCGCTTTTTGAACTCGCTCTGCGCCGCAGCAAGGCGATCCTCCTCGGCACGAATAGCATCACGACGGTCACCTGCCTTTACCAATATAGGCTCGTAGAGGCTCTTGAAGTGCATTGCCTTAGCGCCATTATAGCTATGGCGATATGCCAGTTCATACTCGTAAGCAAGCTTCTCGAGCTCACGCAAGTCCGCCTCGGTGCGGATAACCTCAGCCATCTGGTTTAGCTTCTGAGCATCCTGCTCGGGAGTTGTGAGATGAAGTTTAGGTTCGTGGAGGTATGATATTGCGAAAATACCTGCAAGGAAAAGCACGCCAATGCCCACTACAATAAGATTGTTCTTTGTCTTAGTCTTCATACGCTTCATGTTTTACAACTCACCCAAAATTGCATTACACTCCTCGAGGTAAAGGAGATATGCCTCGCCACCAATCTGGTCGCGGAATGCCTCCTCGTATCTCTCAAGCTCCACACGAGCACGCTTAAAGTCCTCGTAACTCTCCGCCTCGACAGCCTTAATAGCCAACTCATAGCTCATGTCGAAGGCAACATCATCAGGATACTGGTCGCTGATGACAATCTTGTTCTGACTCTTCTCTGCACAACCCACAACGGCTACGGCAGCAAAAAGCATGATAAATAATCTCTTCATATACTAGGTTTTGTTTTGTCCTAAAGTGTGTTAACCGCCTACTCTACATATACTACCAAGCCCTTCAAATATTCGCCCTCGGGGTGGTAGATGTTGATTGGGTGGTCGGCGGGCTGTGTGAGCTGACCTATGATGCGCACCTTACGCTTGGCAATGGCTGCCGAGGTGAAGATTGTGGTGCGGAAGAGGTCACGGCTTACGGCCTGCGAGCATGAGAAGGTGAAGAGGATGCCACCAGGGCGTATCTTCTCCATAGCGCGAGCATTAATCTTCTTATAGCCCTGAAGCGCATTACCCAAAACTTTGTGGTGCTTGGCAAATGCTGGAGGATCGAGGATGATAAGGTCGTAGCTATCGTCAATATCCTTGAGGTACTCCACAGCGTTGCAAGCGATAGCCTCATGTGGCGCGTCGTCGCCAAAGTTGAGGCGTACGTTCTCATCCGCAAGCTTCACGGCACGCTCCGAGAGGTCGATGCTCACAACCTCACGTGCGCCACCAGCGAGCGCTGCAACCGAGAAGCCACCAGTATAGCAGAAGGTATTAAGCACCTTGCGGCCACGCGAATATTGGCGCACAAGGTCGCGGTTCTCGCGCTGGTCGATGAAGAAGCCAGTCTTCTGACCCTCCTCCCAGTTGACCTTGAACTTTAGGCCATTCTCCAACACCACATTGTCGCGCTCCGAGGCCCTGCCCCACAAATAGCCGTCGATAGCACCGAGGTCGGCCTTGAAGGGAAGCGTCTGCGAGCTCTTGTCGTAGATAGCCTCAATCTCATCGCCATAGACCGCGCGGATAGCCTCGGCAATCTCCATGCGCGAGAGGTACATACCCACGGAGTGGCACTGCACAACGGCGGTGCGCTCATAGATATCTACCACAAGACCAGGCAACAAGTCGCCCTCGCCATGCACAAGACGGTAGCATGTTGTCTCGCTATTATGCGCAATGCCCAACGCCTCGCGAAGGCTGCGTGCCGATGCGATACGCTTGTGCCACCATGCGCTGTCTATCTCCTCGCGCTCGAACGAGAGCACACGCACGGCGATGGAGCCAATCTGGTAGTGGCCACGCGCGATGAACTCTCCCGCCTTGGTTACTACATCCACGATGTCACCCTCCTGGAGGGGTGCTATGCCCTCGCTGATGCGCTCTATGGCGCCAGAGAATACCCATGGGTGGCGGCGCTCCAACGACTCCTCCTTACCACGGCGTAGGTGTACGATGCTTAATGTCTTATTCTTGCTCATATCTCTTAGTTTTTATTCTCTGCAGTCTCTCTATGGCGGTGGTGGCGCTTGCGTGGGCGCTTTGTGGGGGCATTGAGCGTCTCCACAACACCACGACACGCGATGATGTGTGGTGGTTCACTCTTTGGTTCCGTCGCCATGAGGTGGTTCAAGATGCGGGGACATACCCACGCATCGGTTGCAGCATACTCCTGCTGCTGTTGTGTTAGCTGCTCGGCATCCCAGTTACTCAAGCGCTGCGCCTTCGACACACGCTCACCCAAGACTATTGCCGATAGCTTACGTAGGCTCTTCTCTTGGATACCCCAACGTATCGCCTCGTGTTGCAAATCCACAAAGCCATCGGCCTTGAAGTCACGCAGGGCGTGCAACGAGCGTATGTCACCCATGATGTCGGCGCCAACTTTGATAATCTCGTGCGAGCCCAACACCTTCAAAATGCGATTATCAAGGCGTATGCGCGAGAGACGGAAGAGGTAACACGTATCGGGAGTGGAGAGCTGCAAAAGTGAAACCTTGTAGCTCACACCAGCACGGAACGAGGGGCGCGTCTCGGTGTCGAAGCCTATCATCTTGTATCGACGCAGGTCCTCGCACGCCGCACCTATCGCGCTATCCTTATCGACCACGACTATACGACCAGAGAAGTGCGCAGCAGGAAGTGCCGCCACCGTATCGTTATCTATAGTCTCCAAGAATGCCATTTGCTGGGTTTAATTTGTAAAATTAACGCGCAAAGTTACTTAATAATTTTTAGTTTGCCTCGCTCGGAAAGCAAAATTTTACCCTCACGCACCAATTTATCCACAATTTCGACCACCCGCTCACCCTCCGTACCAAGCTCCGTAACCAAGGTTTTAATATCCATTTCGCGACACGAGAGTACTTCCACGACCCTGCGTTCGCAGTCATCGTCACCCCTCTCCATGCGCTTAGCACGCAGGCAGACATCGCACACACCACAGGGCGTAGCCTCCTTATCGCCAAAGTATTTTTGGATTATAACGCTACGGCACTCATCCTCCGCGGTGGAGTATTTGAGCATGCCGTCGAAGCGCGCCACGGTCATGTCGTAGCGATGGCGGTAGGTCTCGGGGGCGATGAATAGGTCGGAGGTGGGGAGGCGCTCCGAGTCGAGGTATATCATCGGGGTGCGCGACGCGGGGATATAGCGGATTATGTGCATGCGCCAAAGCATGCGCAGCATCTCGTGGACACGCTCAACACTAAGACCCGAAAATGCCGCAATCTGCAACTCATCTATTGAGCGGAAGTGGGTGAAAACTCCATTGTATAGGCGCAGTATGGAGCGTAGCACAAGGTCCATTTCGTTGCCTCCGGCATTGAGTTTGTAGAGCGAGTCACGGCTACACGTAAACATCAACTTCGCAGGATTATCCTGCTCATCAACAAGTGTAAGCAAGTTATTCTGCTCCAATATTTTAAGTGCACCCACCACGGCATTTACCGAGAGGTGGGCATTGTGACAAAATTCGTATATGTTGAATGGGAACGAGCCACCCTCACCATCGCCGTTGGCGATTTGCAGGTGGTTCATAACGAGTTCGTATGTACGCTTAATCTCGGCAAGCGGGGGGAACTCAGCATTAAAAAGGCGCACGATGCGGTCACTGTCATCATTCGAGGTGAGCAACACGGCATAGCTACGCACGCCGTCACGGCCTGCGCGTCCCGCCTCCTGGTAGTATGCTTCGAGCGAGTCGCACATGGCGTAGTGCACCACAAAGCGCACATCAGCCTTATCGATACCCATACCAAAAGCATTTGTGGCAACCATGATGCGCACCTTGCCCAGAACCCAGTCATCCTGACGCAGCGAGCGCTCGAACGAGGGTAGTCCCGCATGGTAGAAGTTCGCGCTCTCGCCCTCGGCACGCAGCTGCTCGCACAACTGCTCACACCCCTCACGTGTGCGAACATAGATGATGCCCGAGCCCTCGACATTGCGTACAATGCGTAGCGTATGTTCTAACTTATCCTCCACATTACGAACGACATAGGAGAGGTTGGGGCGAGCGAAACTTGTACGTATGATATTGGGGGTCTTGAACCCGAGGTGGTGCATTATATCGGTCGATACGATGTCAGTTGCCGAGGCAGTAAGCGCCAATACCGTAGCCTTTGGCTGATACTCTCGCAGCTCGGTGATACGCAGATATGAGGGTCGGAAGTCGTAGCCCCACTGCGAGATACAGTGCGCCTCATCCACCGCAATGATGCTAACGTTCATGCTGCGCAGACGCACACGGAAGGCCTCCGTAGCTAGGCGCTCAGGGGCGATATAGAGGAGCTTAACATCGCCATAGGTACAGTTGTCGAGCGCAATCTCTATCTTGCGCGAATCCATGCCCGAGTGCACAGCGACGGCGGGGATGCCCAACTTGCGGAGCCTATCCACCTGATCCTTCATCAGGGCGATGAGTGGCGTTACGACAATCGCGATGCCCTCGCTCATAATCGCGGGCACCTGGTAGGTCAGCGACTTACCACCACCCGTGGGCATAAGTGCAAGGGTATCACGACCCGCAAGCACCGCATCTATAATCTCGCGCTGCTTGGGTCGAAAGGCCTCATAACCCCACCACTTTTTGAGGACCTCCTCGGGGGTCATGGCCTCGATATGCTCCTTGCTATCGTTCATAGTCTATCGCACAACTATCTCATCTACAAACAGGAAGCCCGAGTAGCGGCTGCGGTGTGCCTTATAGCGTATGTAGCGCGCCTTGGCACTACCCTCCCAGCCAAACGACTTGAACGAGGGTAACTCATCCACCACTACTTCGTGCTCTATATCTGCAATCTTTGTATATGTCTCACCATCTTCGGATATGGCAATCTCAACCAGGCATGGCATAAAGACGCCGGGACCACATATCTGCATAAAGTCGGCGCTAATGCTCTGAATCTCCACGACCTCCTCCATGTCGATGATTACATCCACGCCACCACGACCCAAGAAGCCCTGCCAGCGCTCATCGGCATAGGTCCACGTGCCACGCTTGCCATCCGTAAGCGTTGCATCCCACGCCGCAGCATACTTCGGAGCGTAGTAGCGCGAGGGTTCGAGGTAGGTGACACTCTTACCCAATGCCAAGTGCTCGACATCCTCCTTCGACTCGGGGCGGTTGCCAATCTCATTCTTAAGGTCAAAGGGAGTGTAGCCCTCCTCAATCATGCGGTCAACAATATCAACAGCACGACGGCGGAAGTCCGCAAAATCCTTGTTGAATGGCCATGACCAACCAATCTCTGCAATAGCGATAGCGCGGGGCCACAACATATGCTCGTAGTGCGAGTCCTCGACAATAAACTCGGCCCACAGATTAGCCTGAACACCAAGGATATACTTGCTCACATCCTTCGACATCGTTGTAGGTGCGGGGTCGTAAGAATAGACCTTCTCCAAGGGGAGGTAACCACCGATGCTCTCGGGCTGTGAGTAGGGGGCATCCTGTGGCGCGTCAATATAGCAGTAGCCATGGGGCGACATAACGACCTTATGTCCCGCCTCGGCAGCCATAAGGCCACCCTCCTCGCCACGCCACGACATAACCGTAGCGTTGGGAGCAAGACCACCCTCCAAAATCTCATCCCAACCGATAATCTGGCGGCCACGCGCATTGAGATACTCCTCCATGCGGTGTATCATATAGCTCTGCAACTCATCAACACTCTCCAAGCCCTCCTCGCGCATACGGCGCTGGCAATCCTCGCATAGCTTCCAGTCACCCTTGCCCGCCTCGTCGCCACCGATATGGATATACTCCGAGGGGAATATCTCGATAACCTCGTCGAGTATCGCCTGCATCATCTCGAAGGTCGCCTCCTTACCGATGCAGAGGTCGCCCTGACACTCTGGAGCGTGCGTACACTTCAACTCGGGATATGCCGCCAAGACCTCGTCGGAGTGGCCAGGCATCTCTATCTCGGGGATGATGGTTATGTAGCGGTCGGCAGCATAGGCAACCAACTCGCGAGCCTCCTCCTTTGTGAGGTAGCCTCCCGAAGCACCCTCCGTGCCCTCATCGACAAACTGCCTATCGCCATACCACCAACCCTTCCAGTCGTGGGGCGTGCGCCATGCGGCGTAGCTCGTAAGGCGTGGGTAGCTCTCTATCTCGAGTCGCCATCCCGCAGCATCCGTAAGGTGCAAGTGCAGACGGTTCATCTTCAAGCGCGCCATCATATCTATCTGACGCTTAAGAAAATCTACCGAGCGGAAGTGACGCGAAATATCTATCAACACACCACGATACTCGAAGCGTGGGTAATCGACAACAAGTCCTGTTTGCCAGTCACCCGCCTCTACCATCTGACGGATAGACTGCAAAGCATAGTATGCACCCGCCGCAGTCTTAGCCGTGATACAAACACCTTCAGGCGCCGTCCATATCACATAACCCTCGTCATAGTCCATGCTTTCGGGGAAGATATCAATGATGATAAAACCACTCTTGGCGGAACACTTTACTCGCTTATAGTCAATGCCTGCGGCGCTAACAGCCTCCTCCAAACGCGCCACATCAACCTCATCAGCACCCTTGATATATAGTTTGAAGGTCTGTGTTGCGTCAAACGGAGTGGGAACGCCACACACGCCATCAACACATACGCCACCTTGAACACGAACAGGCGCAGGAGTAATATTGCTATACTGTGCCGAGAGTGTGACACAGCTAATTAAAGCGACTATAAGGATTGCAAAACGTCTCATACAACATTTATATTAATTAGGGCAAAGATAGCAAAAATTTTGGATAAAGAGAGGGGGCTGCTCGGCATAATGCTACACAGCCCCCAAATAGAGTTAGTTTTCTCCCATAAAAAGCGCCCAGCCACGCTCGACATCCGCGATGTTTGCAGCCACGCCATTCTCGATCTTCGACATCGCCGAAACGATGGGTATCATATCCATCTTGGCGCGAGTGTCAATAACATCATCAGGCATAACACCCGAATAGTCAGACACAAAGCGCACATAGCCCTCCGTAAAATTCTCCGTGGGTGGAGCATAGCGGTTGAGCATCTGGCGTATGGTGTTCAGTCCGTAGCGACTGCGATAGGTATCCAACAGCACAAACATAGCACGATAGCCGTATGCCATAGTCTCAAACTCCTTAAATTCGGGGTCGCGACTGAGGCGCACCTCGCCCTTATAGCATACCTTCGAGCGACGGATATTACCAGGGTTGTTGTTGCGAAGGCCTCTACTCACCGCCCACCTCCTTTCCGATGCGGCGCTTAAACCAGCGACTAATCCACTCAAAGAGCGGAGCGCCACTTATGCGCGCAGCATTCTCAACAAAAGACCATAGCTCCACACCACAGACAAAGCCCGTGAAGATATTGGCGAGGTTTAGGTGCATAAAGCCGAGGATAGTGAAGTCTATAATCCACATCATCACGATGGCGAGCGCCACAAATCCCGCCTTCGCCACCGTGCGCCACGCCTTGCGGCTCTCCAAGTGCCAACTCTCGCCCGCACGCTTAGCCTCGGCACGCGAGGCGAGGATGCCAGTGATAAAGTCGATAGAGATAAAGAGCATCGCCGAGGCGATAAGTGGGGTTATGGGGCAGAGCATGCCCAAAAGTGCCGCGATAGTACCGCTAATATACTTGAACAATATTTCCATAGATAAAACAATGATTTAATGGATTAGTTTTAGGATTATACTCCGCATAGTCAGCACTATGCGAGTTGAGATGATCCGAAAGTCGGCGCGTGAGAGCCAGAGCCTTCTCCTTTAGCGCACGCATAACGCGCTTCGTATAGTCGTTCACAGCCTCGGTTACGCGACCCTCGGCATAGCAGGCACAGCAGCGCGTGGCAAGGTGGGGCTCGACAATGTAACGTACCCAAGCGGCAACCATAGGCTCGACATACTCGGTCCTGAGTGCGCTATATGAATCAAGGGCATTGTATAGCTCCTCGCCGAGGATGGGCAGTAGGTGGCGGCTCTCCGCCTCAGCGATGTCGGCCTCAGTAATTGCCGAAGCACTATATGGCTCCTCGGAGGAGAAGGCCAAAGCGTGGACCCTCTCCGCAGTAACAAGTGTATTCATAGCATTAGGTTTTATTGTTAGCGCGCGACAACTCGGCAAGGAAGAGTTGCTGCGCGGGGTCACTCTCATCGTAGTCGAGGCCATCAGCCTTGCGCGCCTCCCACACCCTCATATAGCTGGGCTTAGTGTGAGTTGGAGGTGTGTTGATGATGGCCAACGACGAGGCATCGACACCAAACAACTCGCTAATTACATGGCGCATAGGCTCTAATAGCTGCTCCTGCTCCGAGAGGATAACAGTGTTTAACGCCACCTCATACTCATGCAATATACGCTCGGAAGAGAAGCCCGAAGAGTAGTCTAGGCCACTCAGCGAACGAAACCACGAGTGCGCCACAACGAGGTCACTCTCAGCCTGATCGTGGAGCTTCACCCAGTCGCCATCGGCACTCGAGTCTATGGGTATAAAGCGTGAATTATCGCCATCGCCCGACTCGCGAAGCACAAAGAGCACCTGACCGGGGTTACCCGAAAACTTCTCCTCAGCCATGCGCACCATGCGGTCGGCCTCCTCCTCGTTACCCACAGCACCATCAAGCATCATGACACCCGAGAGCTGGAAGGAGTTGTCTATGCGCGACACATTCCAGCGATCTGTCTTGTAGAGTATCGCTGCGGCATCCAAGCCCGCAACGTAGGGAGCAACGCCATAGTGCGAGAACATAGGTTCATAATCTTTGTAGTGCACAACGGCGCGCAGTGTGCCATCGCTCTGCTCCTCAAAGTTGGGGTATAGGGGCAACGTCGTAGCCTCCGAGCTGCGGAACTTCGACCAGTCATGGTGCATAACGACATGCTCCGAGTCGCAAGCCAAGCGGCACGTGGAGGCATCGATATGGTAGAACGATAGGAACGACCTCTGGGCATCGGTGACGACCTCCATAAAGGCATTGCCAAACATCGCCTCGTCGAGGGCCAAACGCGAGATGATGCTACGCAGGGTCTCACCCGAGCCATTAGCCCTATTTACCAACGACTTAACAACTGCGACGTCCTCATCATAGGCTACGCCCTTACCAGCGATATAGTCGGCCTTGTCGTTGATGATACGGCGGTGTGCCACAGAGTTACGCGCAATAAGCGAAAGGGCATATGGCAACATGTTATCACCACCCCACTGCCACACCTTTTCCGACACTGCTGCGGGTGCCGTACCGAGACCCAAAAGGGGCTCGGCACGGTTGCGTGTAGCAGCTACACGCCAGCATTTTACATTCTCAGACATACGCCTCAAACTTTAGTTGCTAGCAAAGTCGGCATAGACAAGAAGCTCCTCGTCCATGATCTCGCAGCCCACCATAAATACAGCACGCTGGCGATTCTCCATCTCGTCAGGGTTGTACCACATGCGCACCTCCGAGCCGGGGTAGTCGGCCGTATTCACCGCCAAGACAAGGTTTCGACGGTCGGTGAGCATACAGAAGGTAGAGGCACCCGTACTGCTGTGAGGCATAAACTGTGACACACCCATATCTACGAGCTTGATGCCGTGGTAGGACAACTCGCGACGACCCGAAATAATGTCGGTGTATGTGCCGTCAGCACCAAACTGGTCGAGGTAGTGCTCATAGGCATCGTAGAGGTCAGTAGTGAGGAAGAAAGCGAGGTTGCCCTCAGCCTTAAGAGCCTTGAGCACAGGAGGTGCAGCGAGCCACATACGGCGCAACACATCGACAACATTGTCGGCATCAGGCACTACATCGCCACAATCCACAACAGACACCTTTGAAGACTGCTCGGCATATTTCGCCGCAATGGTCAAGAAGCCGTTAAACTTGTTGTAAGTCGTGGCGCGCGTATCACCCATCCACATCGTAACACGTACACTCTCAGCTATAGCGCGGCGGAACATCTCGGTCTCGGCCTGCTCGAGCTCCGTGCCTGTAAGGTCTTCCATATTGACATCGGCACGACCCGCAATAAGCTCATAGACCTGCTGGAAGTAATCCGAAGCAGAGAAGCCCACCTCGGCCTTTACCCTATACATCTCGATGCGCTTCTGCTTGCGAAGTGCCGAGTCACCACCATCCCAGCCCGAAGAGTACTCCTTGAGAATGTCGGCACGGGGGCTCCACATCTGCACCGTGGTGGGCATAGGCATATTGTAGAGTGTGTGGATACCAAGCTGCTCAGCACTCTCGCCAGCAAACATTGGGCGGAAAAAGATTGTCTCGAGATCACGACCAGTGTAGGTCTTTGGATTTTCAATAAGTCCCATAGTAGTAAGGTTTTAGTTAGTTGGTTATTGTGCTAACAACTGATGTTAGCGGTGAATCTTTGAATCATGGATTTTTAAATAGTTTATCTGGAGCGCATGGCCTTGGCATCGCTGTCGTAGGCACGCTTACGCTCATCGCGCGGAGCCTCACGTAGGTCGGGATCCTCAACCTCCTTAAGCTTGGTGCGCGACACCTTCGCCTGCCCCTCACCAAAGGCGATGGTAGAGACTCCTGGCACAGCATCGTGAGGGATGTAGTTGATGTCGTCGCACACATCGGGAGCATCATCTCGACCGATGCCCAAGGCGCGCAACAGTGCCTTGACACCCATCTTGGAGTCGTGGTTATGCTCGGCAGGCGCACTTTCCACCATCTCATTGCCCTCGATAGCATCAGCAAGACCCATCTCGACAACCTCTGCGGGGGAGAGCCAGCGTCCACGGCCACCATTCTCAGACATCAGCGTCGCTATCTCCTCTATGCTACTACCCGAGTGGCGAGCATATATCTCCGCGATACGCTCATCTGTCTGGCGCAACAGCTCAATCTCGGCCTGGAGCTCCTCGGCATTACCCTCTACCGAGCAGAGCGAGTTATGGATGAGATAGAGCGATGTAGGGGCGATAAGGCGACACCCCTCGCTTGCCGCCTGTGCCACGATGGTGGCAGCAGAGGCGGTATAGCCATAGCAGCAGGTGGTGACATGAGCACCCGTAGCACGCAGCGCCTCGTAGATAAGCATGGCATCGTTGACATCGCCACCCGTCGAGCGTATATTCACACGGATATTGGCGTTGCGCAGGTCGGCGATGCGCGCCACACACTCCTTGAACCGCTCATAGGTAGCAACGCGGCTCTCGTGATTGTCGAACTGCCACGACTCCGAGAGGCCAATCGTACCCTCGATGTCGATAGTTGCGACCTCTGCCTCGTTGTTGATTTTAATTGTTGAGTTCATAGTTGTAAGGTTTGATTGTTGTTTTTCGATTTCATAAATCGCGCGGCGGACCTTCTCATAGGAGCACCCAAACTCCGTCGCCACGAGTTGCATAGCATAGCACCTACCCCTGTACCGCCCCGAGAGTTGGGCTACACGGCGATACATAACCCTCTTCTCGAGCTTATGATAGTCGATCATATCATGTCCTAGTAGTGTGCCAATGAGGCGTTCATATCGACGAGAAGCGCGTGAACGAGAGGGGGTATATGTGTTATGCTTACGATTCATTGTAGGTTAGTTTTTAATAGGTTAGTTAGTCCACCATGCGGCGTGCAAAGATGCAACGCGCGATATGTGTAGCTGTGTTGTAGTACTCAATGTGCTCGAGCCTAAAGAGCGAACTCTGGCCGCACGCCTCGAGGCGGAAGTCTGAGCGTAGCGTGACAGAGCTATTAGGGTCGAAGAGCGAGGCATATTCCGCGGGCGAGAGGTGTATATCGCACTCGAGCATCTGGCGCGTGGAGGTCTCGGTGAGTTGCGTGTCGTAGTAGCGGTGCAAGCCCCTGCACCCCTCTCTATCGTCGAAGGCGAGCGTAGCATTCATATCCTTTGAGTGGAATGCCGCGAGGGGATAGTTCGCACGAGAGCTTGGCGAGGGCCAATACTCACCCTCGGGGAGTGGCACGATGCCGTGGTATAGGACTATGCGTGGCTCGATGGCTGCCACGTCGCTCATAATGTCGCGGTCACCCACCGTGAGCACCATGGCTGAGGGCGCCGAGGAGTAGGCACCGGCGAAGGAGGCAGTGGGATGAAAAAGGGGGTTGAGAAGGCTTTTTGTGCTACGCTTCGCGGCATAGTTCTCAACATGACAGTCCCAAGTTCCCAACTCGCGCTCCTCGCCTTGAGTATATGTTGCAGCTGCACCATCGGCGGGTTGATAGCCCAAGATATACCCCTCAAAGCCATCTACTATCTGTTCCATAACCACCTCACCATCCCCCACTTGGCGACCTCGCCAATCGACAACACTCTCGCCATAGAAGTCGTCGTATGGCTCGATGTAGAGGGTCTTGGTGGGGGCATGGCTATAGATACGGAGATTAAAGAGGTGCGCCACAGCCTCAAGCAGGTCGGCCTGCGAGATGTCAATATTCGCGACGTCAGCAAATGACAACTCCTCGCCATAGCCCGCGACACCGCCAAACACTGGTGTCACACTACACCCCGCATGGAGTGTCATCTGCTGACCCGGAATAGCGCCACCAATGATGATATCGTTGAAGCGCTTGGGAGAGGAGGGGGTCAACTTCTCGTATGGCGTACGCACATCTATCTCGACTCTGCGTGTACCCGTCTCCGCAACATACCCCTCGTAGAGTGCCCAATCACCCTGATACTCGGCATATGTACTACTTCCAGGGCTCTTAACTCTCAACTTTGTCGTGGTACCATATCCACTACTAAAGTGCACAGTACTAACCTTTTCGGAGATTGTGCCAACACCATCGAGCATATAGCTACACTCAGGGTCATAATCAAAGATGAATAGTTTGTACTCTATGCGTGGATTGATATTATTGCGCATATCCGTAAAGGGATTGGACAACGTAACCACAACATCGCAGTTATTAGCGAGGTGCAGCTGTGTAAAGCCTCGCAGCCTCCTCGACGAGATAATCTGATAGTCGGTGGTGTAGCTCAGGTGCATATCGAAGGCCACGTTTATATCGCGCTTGGGGGTAAACACGGGGCGCGCACCCTCGAAGGTGAAACACCCGCCATTGCTATAGGCCTCGCTTATAGGCTTACCCTCCTCATCGAGCGTATTCGGAGTTACCGTATCGACAAGCACACCGATGTTTGATGCGAAGATTGGCTCCCACACATTGACACGTCCATCATCTCCCGCACTTGCGGTTGTCGAACAACTTCTAAAGGCCTTGAAACCCATTGTCGATTGTAGCAGCGCGGTATCTACATTGCGATAGGCTCCACTCATCATCAGGCGCTTAGCGACATCCGTGTCGAAGAAGCGACTACTCAACGTATATCCAGCCTTTTGGGCAATGCTGCGCACGACATCTACAACCGAGATAAAGGGGTGATACTCGTGGGGCATCAAGAGCCTATGTGTCGCATACTCTGCCGTATTCTCCGGCTCTGGATAGCTATCATAGCGCAGTGGCAACATGCGCACAGCCTTATCGCCCTCCCACGTATCCTCAATACCATACTGTGTCATATAGACCAAGGCCTCCACATCGCTATTCTTCAGGCGCGTATGTGCTGCATTATGCGCCCAGTCATGCCTCTTCGTACTAAGTAAGATACGGTAGTAAATCTCACCTCCTCTGCGCTCCACACCCAGAAGCGTTGCATCACCCTCAAAGACAACCACGCCATCTGCCAAGACCTCTCCAACATGGCGACTGCAGTTAAACTCCTCGGTGCGGTGCATATCCTCGGCATGACCGAAAAGACTCATCATGGCGGGCGTAGCCACAACATCGAGTCTAAGTTCCCTATTCTCTCGCCACTTTTGCACCGACTCATACATCTTGGCACTATGCCCAGGCAGTTTAACACTCTCGCTACGCAAGGGCGCCTCCACACCATCAATTCGCAACACTACCATAATAGTTCACCTCCTTCCCATTTCTCGCTCAAATCCAAGGTCATAGAGCGCAACATACCCTTACTATCGAAGGCTATTTCACGACTATCTAGCTCCACCTCTCGACACATACCATCACTCTCTCGGCAGACAATTGGCGACAGCATTAACTGAGCTACGCGCTCCATCTCAGTCTGCAATTCATAACCCGAACACAGTCGATACCTCACACGCCCATCGAGGCTCATACACCCCTCATCACACAGACATCCATTCTCCCTCTTGACTTCATAACTCAAGCGCTTTGCATGGTCAAAGAGATAGCTCTCAACACCGCCATTTTTGTTATACCACACAACACGCTGAGGAGCACCAGTACGCTGCATTATCGTGTAATTAAACACAAATAAATTCTTCGCATCACAACGTACATTGATGCTTAACTCTTCGAACTCCGATACAGATTTAGTTTGGACAACAAGTTCTACTGGCATACCATGCGAGAGTGTATCATATCTATGTGTACTGGTCGTCCTACCAGAAAATATTAGCGTAACATCAATTCTCATCTTGGCAAATAACGTAATACGTATAGCCTCTCCTTGTAGGACAATCGAGGTCTCAGCCTTGCTACTTATCGGGCCAATTACCGAATTGTCAAATTCCGAACGGAAAAAGACTCTCACCTCAGAGTCGATGCCATCAATACGCACAATTACACTTATCGACGAGGGTGACACGAACAACTTTGCCAGTTCTGTTGTCTCGACAAGTTTCATTGAGACATGAGGGCGAACATATGGTGCAATATCAACCTCCCCATCCACCACACCATAGAGTCTCATCGTACCTAGGAGATCACCCGTGACATAGTTCAAAATTTCCACTGTCACATCTTGTGGTTCATCGCTTTCGATGCTAAAACTATATGGCAATCGGCCTCGCCATGATGAACCATTTTTTGGCATTGAAACAAATTTCATAATTAAATATTTTAATTTTTATAATTTGGAGCTAACATCCCCTATGTGTGATACCGCAGTAACATATTACACATTGTTAACAACTATGTTCAACCATGGTTAAAAACTGTCGATAATTACTATTAAACACTTATATATCTACGCATTACAGATGTTAATAATTATCATTACACAGCAATAGACACGTCTAATACCGACAGCACGCGAGTTATTACGACTCGTTTGACAGTGCAAATATACAACATCAAAAAGCCCTTGTCAAGAGTTTTTGTTAAATATTTTTACTAAAAATTTTAGAAAGAAATCAAACTTTTTAACCATCAATAGATTACCGTTTCACGAGCCATGAAATTTTGCCGAGTGTAAAGTGGCGAGAGAATGCACGAAGAATAAAAAATTTTCGTTATATTTGCGCACGAAAAATATTAACATAGGGGGAGAAGCAGCCCCACCAAACAAAACAAGTAGAATATGGCAGATAATTCAATATTGATTCGCCTTGACGGTTTGAAGCTCAAGTACGAGGAGATTGGCCAGAAGCTCACCGACCCCGAGGTGATTGCCGACGTAAAGCAGTTTGTGCAGCTCACAAAGGAGTACAAGGAGCTCGAACCCATCGTCGAGACATCAGATCGTTTCCGCACAGCGCTTGCAAACCTTGCAGAGGCTAAGGATGTGCTCGCAAACGAGAAAGACGAGGAGTTCCGCGAGATCGCGCGCGAGGAGATTGCAACCCTCGAGCCCGCAATCGAGAAGATGGAGGAGGACATCAAACTCCTTCTCATTCCCAAGGATCCCCAGGATGACAAGAACGCCATCGTCGAGATTCGTGGCGGTACCGGTGGTGACGAGGCAGCAATCTTCGCTGGCGACCTTCTCCGCATGTACACAAAGTACATCGAGTCTAAGGGCTGGCGCTATGAGATCACCTCATCGTCTGACGGCGCAGCGGGTGGCTACAAGGAGGTTGTGCTCAAGGTTACAGGCCAGAGCGTATATGGTACATTGAAGTACGAGTCGGGTGTACACCGCGTGCAGCGTGTTCCCCAGACCGAGACACAGGGTCGAGTACACACCTCTGCAGCATCTGTAGCTGTATTGCCCGAGGCTGAGGAGTTCGATATTGAGATCTCGATGAACGACATCCGTAAGGATATCTTCTGTGCATCAGGCCCTGGTGGTCAGTCAGTTAACACCACCTACTCTGCTATTCGCCTCACCCACATCCCCACAGGTATCGTCGTGCAGTGCCAGGATCAGAAGTCTCAGCTCAAGAACTTCGACAAGGCCTTTGAGGAGTTGCGTACCCGAGTATTTAACCTCGAGTACTCTAAGTACCTCGATGAGATTGCATCGAAGCGTAAGACCATGGTATCTACAGGTGACCGTTCCGCAAAGATTCGTACCTACAACTATCCTCAGGGACGTATCACCGACCACCGTATCAACTACACCATCTACAACCTCTCAGCATTTATGGACGGCGACATTCAGGATGTCATCGACCAGCTCATCGTAGCCGAGAACGCCGAGCGTTTGAAGGAGAGCGAGTTGTAGCCCACAGGGAAAGGTTGACAAAGCATTTTGGGACAACCCAGCATATCGACCAGACCCTCAACGAGTTTGGTCGTTTTGTTTATCACCAAGGAGCCATAATAGAATGAAACTCAGATATTTTATTAGCACCATTGCGTTGCTGCTTGTGACTACTGTGGTCATAGCTCAGAGTCCTGAGCGCGCCGCCATGGCACGCGAGAAGGGCAAGGAGCTCACGGTGAACGAGTGGAAGACCACACCTGACGGCAAGAAGAAGTGGATAGACCACGCAGAGGTCTATAACGCCCAGGGACAGCTCATCGAGGAGGCCGAGTATAGCGACTTTGGCACACGCCTGGCATGGCGCTCCACCTTTGAGTACAACACCAAGGGGCAGCTCATTAAGGAGATTGTCTACAATGAGCGCAACCGCGTAGATAAGATTCGCACCTTTGAGTACGACGCCAATGGCATCTGCACCCGCCGCATGAATTACAATGCCGACGGCAAGCTCAACTCATACCGTCAATTTGAGTATAAATTCGAGTAGCGATGCAGGACCGAGAACTGACATACGAGAGTCTTAACAACCTACCCTTGTGGCAGCACATGGCCACTATCATGCTCGAAGAGATGCGTGGTGTGAAGCTCATGAACCGCATAGACACGAAGTATGTAGTCTCAGAGAGCGAGGTGCTCACACTCCTAGAACGCATGGCAGAGTGTGGCTACCGCGTGCAGGTCATAAACGACGTGCGTGCTTGTCGCTACGATACCCTCTACTACGACACCGAGTGTCGCGATATGTACGTTGCACACCACAACCGCCAACTCACACGCCAGAAGGTGCGCACCCG
Source organism: Alistipes sp. (assembly GCA_045633045.1). GTDB lineage: Bacteria > Bacteroidota > Bacteroidia > Bacteroidales > Rikenellaceae > Alistipes. Next base: position 23,749 of record JAZQXV010000002.1, on the reverse strand, counting down.
CACATACGTCGAGACGGGGCTCACGTACCTTGAGATTAAGAACAAGAACAACCGTGGCCGCACCAAGAAGCGCCGCACAGAGATAGCGCACAACGACTTTTACACCTTCGCAGCTAACGCTGCCGCCATGGAGTTTTATAGAGAGAATGGTCGTTATGCCCACGAGGCTATCGCGCCTGCCCTTTCGACGCGCTTTATGCGCATCACCCTAGTAAACCCACGCCTCACGGAGCGCCTGACGATAGACCTCGCACTGAGCTATGAGGATGTACGTAGCCACACAACTGCCTCGATACCAGGCATGGCGATTGTCGAACTCAAGCAGGATGGCAACACCCTCTCGGAGCTAAAGAGCATCATGCGCGACATGCGCATCCAGCCACTCAAAGTTAGCAAGTACTGCCTCGGCACAACACTCACGGTAGAGGGCATAAAGCACAACCGCTTCAAAGAGAAACTACGCAATATCGCCAAGCGTCTTGGCAACAACATATAGCACTGCTAAAAAAACGTAATACTATGAATATATTGAAGTTAGAGACTCCACCAAGAAAGTTAGATGACGAGTTGAATGCTCTTGAGAGCGCACAGCATAGCATGGTAGATCTCTCTACGCTCGACCTCTCACCCGCCATGCACCTATCGTTGCAGTTTATCTTCAACATGGTTGTGTGCGCAGCTATCGTATGGCTATTCTACTACCCAAAGAGCCGCAATAAAGGCTTTAGCGTAACTTTCATGCTCTTCTCGGCTGTAGTATTCTTCTTGCTCTACTTCATGGGCAGCGTGAGCCTCGACATCACCGTGGGCTTGGGTCTCTTTATGATATTCGGCATCATGCGCTACCGCACCGAGATGGTGCCCATCCGCGAGATGACCTACCTCTTTGTCTCGATAGCTACGGCTGTCATCAATGGCATCAACGCCATCAACGACCAGCTTATATTGGCCAACCTCCTGCTCATCGCCCTGCTTGCCGTAATCGAGTATGGCATAGGCCGCAAGCGCGAGGTGTCGAAACTCGTATGCTACGAGCGCATAGAGCTTATACGTCCCGAGCGCCGTGGCGAACTTATTGCCGACTTGGAGCAACGCCTCGGCCATAAGGTAAACCGTGTGGAGGTGGGCAACGTCGATTTCTTGCGCGATGCAGCCTTCCTTAAGGTCTTTTATACCCCCGCAAAGGGTGAGTGCCCCACGTCGGATGAGACGATGAAGCTCAACGAGAAAAACGCATTTAATAAGTAACAACATCGCTATGAAAAAGGCAATACTAACAATACTCTCTGTATTTGTAGCACTCGCCACAACGGCCTTTGCGCAGGATGTTCCCGCACCTGGCGTTGTCAACACCAACGACTTCCGCGGTCGCGTGGAGGGCTCATTCGAATGGGAGCCCATCGACGACCTATCCTTGGAGGCGGGCCTACAACTACGCTTGAATAACGATCTCGGCTCTGTCGATTGCTTCCACACCTCGTTTGGTGCGGAGTATGAGGTATGCAAATACTTCAGTCTCGGAGCAGAGTACATCCTTATCAACGGCTACGAGAGCGACAAGAAGGCATGGGATAAGCCACGCCACCGCCTCAACGTGAACCTTACAGGTAGCGTGAAGATTGGTCGCGTAGAGCTATCACTCCGCGAGCGTGTGCAGACCACCTTCCGCACCGACTCTGTAAACCTCTTCGAGAAGCCTCAGAACGAGGTTATCCTCCGCTCACGCCTTATGGCTGAGTATAGCATCCGCCACACAAGGTGGACACCCTACGCTCTCTTCGAGCTGCAGAACACACTCAACGCCCCTAAAGTCGTAAATAACTATAAAACAGAAGTCTTTGCTTACGACAACTACATCACACGCTATCGTGCGGGTATAGGTGCCAAGCTCCGCATAACACGTAACCACCGCCTCGATTTCTACTACTACTTCGACTACGACCGCGGCTACAACATCGACTACAAGGGCAATAAGGGCGACTTGAAGAGCTACCTCCAGGAGAATGAGTTCCGCCACATATTTGGCATATCATACAAATTCAAGCTCTAAACATGCGTACACTAATCACACTCATTGCCATCTTCTGTGCCTCAACACTCTGGGCGCAGCAACCCCTCTATGTCGTTAATGGCAAGGTTGTGGAGAGTATCGAGGGCATCCCGCACGACGATATAGAGTCTATCGACGTGCTACCAGCCGACGAGGAGACCATCGCTGTGTGGGGCCTTGCCGCCTCGGAGGGTGTCATCATCGTACGCCTAAAGTTTGACACCCCCGCAACATTTAGCGCCGAGGGTGTGAATAACTTTACCGCCTACCTCGCTAAGCAGATTAAGTGGGATGAGAGCATACCCGCAGAGCGTGCCTCACTACGCCTACGCATCACCACTGAGGGCACGGCAGAGGTTGTCGATGTGCTCGACACCACCTCGCGCCAATTCCTTAAGCGCGTGACAAAGGCCATAGCAGCCGCCCCACGCTGGCAACCAGCCATACGCGACGGCAAGGCCATAGAGAGCCTACAGCTCGTGAATATACAACTTCCCTTAGGCAAGGAGTTACCCAAAGACCCATACGTCATAATACGTTAATTGTCAGCGATATGGAGCGCCTTACACCGACATCCGAGCAGAACCTCACGCTCCTCGACCTACAGCGCATGGTGCGCGCCACGCTGGAGAGTCGCTTTAGCGACCCTCTGTGGATTAGTGCCGAGATCTCTGAGCTTAAGGTCAACCGCTCGGGCCACTGCTACCTCAACCTCGTTGAGAAGGGTGCTACAGATGGTGCTCCACGTGCTGAGGCGCGTGCCGTGATTTGGAAGTCGGCATACTTGCCAATGGCCTCGATGTTCGAGGCAGCTACGGGCGCTACACTCCGTGCAGGACTTCGCGTTTTGGTGCGTGTCGTTGTTAGCTATCACGAGATATATGGCTTCTCACTGCAAATTATCGACCTCGACCCACGCTATACGCTTGGCGAGGTAGAGCGCCGCCGCCGCGAGACCATAGCACGCCTACAACAGGATGGTGTGTGGGATATGAACCGCGAATTAGATCTTCCCCGTCCCACGCTGCGCATAGCCATTGTTTCGAGCGACACAGCAGCTGGTTATCAAGACTTTATGAACGAGATTTGCCGTAACTCATATCGCTTCGAGACCACACTCTTCCGCAGCCTTATGCAGGGCGATGCTGCCGAGGAGAGCATCGTTGCGGCACTCACAGCTATTGCCGAAAGGGAGGATGAGTTCGATGTTGTAGCTATTATCCGTGGTGGTGGCTCAACAAGCGACCTCGCCCTATTCGACTCATACCTCATCGCCTCGTATGTTGCACAGTTCCCCTTGCCCATCTTCTCGGGCATAGGCCACGATAAGGATGTCTCTGTTGTCGATATGGTCGCCCACACCTCGCTTAAGACGCCTACGGCCGTAGCTACGAAGCTTGTCGAGATGGCAGACTACGAGATGACATTGGTCGAAAACTTCGCCACCGACATCGCCTATCTTGTTGAGAGTAGGCTCCAAAACGAGGCGATGCGTATCTACTCGCTCGGCACAGATATAGAGCGCCTTACAACGGGCTATATCAACGACTCACTGAACCGTATTGAGCTCATTAACAACAATATACACAACCGTATTGAGTTAATACTCTCTACCGAGCAACAGAGGCTCAACGAGGTGGAGCACGCACTCGAAAGCTACTCCATCGACAATATCCTACGCCTCGGCTTCGCCGTAGCACGTAACCAGGATGGCGCAATTAGGAGCATCGCCAACACTCGAATAGGCGATAGTGTTGATATAGAACTTCTCGATGGCGTGGTAGGCGCAGAGATAAAGAGCATAACACCGAAAAAACAGTAATAAATATATGGCAAAGAAAATAACAATCAGCTACGCTGAAGCAGTCAAGGAGCTAGAGCAGATATTGGAGAATCTGCGCAGTGGCAAGGTCGAGATTAACGAGCTCGCCTCCACAGTTAAGCGTGCTAACGAGCTTGTGGAGGAGTGCCGTCGCCAGCTCGCCCTCACACGCGAGGAACTCAATAAAATAACCGCCCCAACACTCTAACGCTATGCTTAAGGGTGCTATACGTTGGGCATTGAACCACATCCCGCGCAGCTGGCTGCAGCGCATGGCGGGGTGGGCTGTTCCTGTCATGGGTTTGGGTTATCTCGGCCGTGGCAGGGAGTGTCCCATTTGTGGTGTTCGCCGCCGTAAATTCCTACCCTACGGCTACGTCACCTCGCGCGAAGATGCCCTTTGTCCGCGCTGCCTGTCGTTGGAGCGCCACCGCCTGATATGGCTGTGGTTGGAGCGACATAGCGACCTCTTTGACTCACACCCCCACATACTACATATAGCCCCCGAGGTATCGCTCATGCGCCACTTCAAGCGCCACTACAAGGAGCATAAAGAGCGTTACACGACTGCTGATTTGGAGTCACCATTGGCCGATATGCACTTCGACGTGCAACATATCCCCTTCGAGGCACGTTCTATAGATGTGGTCATCTGCAACCACCTTTTGGAGCATGTCGTCAATGACAGGCTGGCCCTTAGGGAGTTGTACCGCATACTGAAGCCTGGTGGCTGGGGCATAATGCTTGTGCCGGAGGATAGGTCGCGTGCTACGACCTTCGAGGACGACACCATCACCGATGCCAAGGAGCGCACACGCCTCTTTGGCCAGTACGACCACCGCCGCATATATGGCTGCGACTACGACCAACGCCTCGCTGAGGCTGGATTTGTGGTAGAGCGCATCGCCGTTAGCGACCTACTCAGCCCCGAGGAGCGCAGACGCCATGCCGTAGGCAACGACGACCTTGTGGTGGTACGCAAACCTAACGAATAAAACTACAACACTATGAATAGCAGTGTATTAGATAGATATTCCGACTTCCGAGACCTTGTTGCTAAGACCTTTTCGGCTAATAGTGCCGAGATGGTCGATAGTGCCCTCTGCTTCGCTGCCGAGGCCCTCGAGGGCTTTAGCGCACGCCGCTACGACAACAACCCCATGCTTGACCATGGTGTCGCCGTGGCACGCATCGTTGTCGAGGAGATTGGCCTGGGACGTAACTCCACCATTGCTGCTGTTGTGCACGACGTTGTGCGCATCGCTACGCAGCACCACTCCGAGCGTCTGGAGGAGTACAGCGCAACCATACGCCGCGACTATGGCGAGGAGGTGCTCGGCATCGCCCTTGCGCTGTGCAAGATTTCGGACATCAAGCTCAAGGCCTCAAAGGAGCAGGCCTCTGACTTCCGCGACATGATCGTATCCTACTCCGAGGACCCCCGTGTGATACTCATCAAGCTCGCCGACCGCCTCGAGGTTATGCGCTCGCTCGACCTATTTCCCGAGAAGAAGCGCCGCACCAAGAGCTGGGAGAGCCTCAACCTATATGCCCAGATTGCGCATAAGCTCGGCTTGTATAGCATCAAGAGCGAACTTGAAGACCTATCATTGAAATATCTGGAGACGGAGACATATAACCATATCGTTCACGAACTCAAGGAGAGCGAGGCGGAGCGCATGGCATTCATCGAGCGCTTCCTAACCCCCGTGCGTGCACTTTTGGACCGCGATGGCATCAAGTACCACATCAAGAGCCGCACCAAGTCTGTCTTTTCAATCTTCCAGAAGATGCGCAAGCAGAAGGTTGGCTTCGACGGTGTCTATGACATCTTCGCACTCCGCATCATTATAGATTGCCCACGCGAGAGCGAGAAGCGCCTCTGCTGGACCGTATTCTCGCATGTCACCGACCTCTACACCCCCAACCCCGAGCGTATGCGCGACTGGATATCTATCCCCAAATCGAATGGCTACGAGTCGTTGCACACCACAGTCGTTACAGAGGATGGCCGCTGGGTGGAGGTGCAGATACGCACCGAGCGCATGGACGAGGTCGCAGAGCGCGGTATCGCAGCGCACTGGCGCTATAAGGGTGTCAAGCAGGGTGGCATGGGCGCCGAGGAGTGGTTGCAGAGGCTACGCACGCTACTCGAGGATACCACATCGGAGTCTATCGCCCGCCGCTTCGATGCTAAGCCCTCGTCGGGCGAGATATTCGTCTTCACCCCTTCGGGCGATATACGCAAGCTCCCCGAGGGTGCTACGGTCCTCGACTTCGCCTTCGACATACACACCTCGCTCGGCGCAATATGCGTGGGTGGCAAGGTGGGAGGTCGCGTTGTGCCTATCAAGGAGCAGCTACACAATGGCGACATCTGTGAGGTGCTAACGCGCAAGGACCAGACCCCCAAGGCCGACTGGCTCTCGATATGCGTCACACAGAAGGCACGCACCCGCATCCGCGCCTACCTGCGCGAGGAGCAGCAGAAGCATGCCCGCCTTGGCCGCGAGGAGTTGGAGCGTAAGCTCAAAAACTGGAAGCTCGACATCGCTATAGATGAGGCTGTTGCCTACCTGTGCAAATACTATAAGGTGCGCCGCGGCATAGAGCTCTACACGCTTATCGCCGACCAGAAGGTTGACATCGCGGCAGTTAAGGAGATACTCACACGCTGGCTATCTGGCGAGGCAGATGAGGCACGCCGCCAGGCTGCTGCCGAGGTCGAGGAGCGCAAGGCGCGCCTTAGGGAGGAGCGCGAAACCGATGCCCCACGCCGTACCGATGCTCTTGTTATCGACGAGCGCATCAACAACATCGAGTACAAGATGGGCCGCTGCTGCAACCCCATCAAGGGCGACGACATCTTCGGTTTTGTGACCATCAACTCGGGCATCACCATCCACCGCAGCGACTGCCCCAACGCCCGCCGTATGCGTGAGCGCTACCCCTACCGCGTTATTGAGGCGCGCTGGAGAGATGATGCCGTGGGTGCTTTCCGCGTGACGGTTGCTATAACGGCTGCCGATGTCCCAGGCCTCGCAACGATAATTATGGATACGGCGACCAAGGAGCTCAAGCTCTCGGTGCGCGGCATCAACTACAACCCCAAGGGCGATGGCATGGCTACGGCACAGCTCACTGTCGAGGTACCCAGCAGCAGCATTGTCGATATGTTGTTGCACTCACTGCGCCGCATCAAGGGAGTAAGAAATGTATATAGAATAAACTAACCTAATACGACTATGAATTTTGATGACATCCGTTGCCCCTGGGGCGACAACCTCAAGACCTGCGCTATCACTGTCTGCGACCTCGACGGCGTAGTCCTCTACCAGAACAAACGCTCTATAGAGGTTAATGGCGACGTGCGTAACAAGTCTATGATTCCTTGCCACTCTGAGCGTTCACGCCAGATTATCCAGCGCCTTATCACCAATGGCGAGAATAACGCCTACACCATCGAGAAGCGCGGCATCCGCAAACTCATCTACCAGACCCCTTGGTACGAGTCGGGCGATGTAGCGGGTCTTGTTGAGTTCTCATTGGAGATCCCCGCCGAGATGCCCCACTACGTTAGAGAGTAGTTACATAAACAAAAATTAGGCTGCCCAATCGGACAGCCTAATTTGCTATTGTACTCTAAAACTCCGCCTTGCTGATTAACGAGATAGGCTCGCCTGTAGTGGGGTGCTCGAACTCTATGGTCTCGGCGTGGAGCATCAGGCGCTCGGCACTTGTGCCATATATGTCGTCACCAACGATAGGGGTATTCAAGCCCTCGGCATGAGCAGCATGGACACGCAGTTGGTGCGTGCGACCCGTAACGGGATAGAAGCGTATGCGTGTGCAGCCGTCAGCGTAACCCTCGACCTCATATATAGTATGCGCTGCGCGACCATCCTCAGCAACCATCTGGCGGGGGCGGTTCTCATAATCGAGCTTCAGTGGTAGGCGTATTTCGCCCCTCTTTTCAGCCACAACACCCTCAAGCAGTGCAATATAGCTCTTCTTGACCGTGCACGAGATAAACTGTTTTTGCAGCGCCTCGTGCGCCACCTTATGCTTTGCGATAACAAGGATACCCGATGTTGACTGGTCGAGACGGTGCACAATCATCGCCTCGGGGTATCGCTCCTCGGCCCACTCCTGGGCAGAGCGCACACCCGACTTACCCCTCACCGAGAGCATGCCACTCGGCTTATCTATAACCACAATATCGCCATCCTCCCACACGACCTTTGGCTCGGGAGGCGCAATCTCCATCAGCGGGTTGGGCTCCACCTGAAGACCCACGAGCATATGCTCAAGAATAGGCTTGCACTTACCATTGCACGCGGGGTAGAAGAGGCCATGCTGGCGCACCTCACCCTTAGGCGAGGCTCCCCACCAGAACTCCGCCATAGCCACAGGGCGCATACCACAGCGGTAGGCATACTGCAACAACTTGGGCGCTGCGCACTCTCCAGCACCCGCGGGTGGCACTTGCTGTGCCGTGGGAGCAAAGAGGTCGCAGAGGTCGCGCTCCGCACCCTCAGCATTAAGCATCCTAAACTCCTTGAATATCATTGTCTGAAGCTCCGCAGAGCGCTGCTGACGCTCCTGCTTAAGCTCATCAATCTCCATCTGCAATGTTGCGAGGTGTGCAGCTGCAAGCTCCACGCGCTCCTTCGCCGCACGCTTTAGGCGCTGTGCCTCGGCATTCTCGCGCTGCGAAGCAAGAATGAGCGCCTCCTCATCGCACACACCCTCGGCACGCTGCCTGCTACGCAACTCCTTACCCTCCTTAAGGCGCACCTTTATAGCCTTAAGCGTCGCCTCACACTCGCGCTCGGCCTCAGCAAGGCCACACTTTGCAGCGAGGTACTCCTCACTCGCCTCAAGGGATTTTATATGGAGGTTTATTGCCGAGATCTCCGCCTCGCCACACCTAAAGAACTCCCCTGGGCGCAACATATCATAGACCGCAGGGACGAAGTACGTGTGACTATTACTTCCCGCGAGGTTACCCGAGAAGGCAGCCAAGAAGCCCAACTCACCCTCGACCTCAACAACCAGGACACCGAACATCTTACCCTTCGACAGCTCCTCATGCCACTCCTCGCGCGAGGTTATATATGCCTGCACCTCCTCTGCCGCAACCCTACACAAGGGGTGTGGCGTATAGTGGAAGGGGTAGGTAAAGAGCCTCGGTAGCTCTATGCCCTCGATATTTGATGCAAAGCGGTGTAGCATACGGCGTGTAATTTTATGCAAAGTTAGAAAGTTTCGCCACAATAGCAAAAAGAGTTCGGCGCAATGCCGAACTCTTACCTATATATTATTATGTCGTAACTCCTACAACTCCACCTTCCAGAGACCATGGAGATTGCAGTACTCATAGACCGCCTTTACCTTCTCATCGCCGACGTACACCACTGCCACAGGCTCATCCTTGAGGTTTACGCGAATACCACCGCGCTCAGTCTCCACGTAGATGAATGCGATGTGGTGTGCCTCCTCCATTGGGTGGTGTACGCTTCCCACCTCAACCTTGATGCGACCATCGCCGAGGTCTGTCACCACAGGAACATGCTTCTCTCCACTTGCATCAACGGTGTTGGGGATAAGCTCCTCCATCTTCTCGCCACAGCATACCACGGGTACTCGTGAATCTACCACCTTCTCTACTACATTACCACATCTGTTACACTTATAAAATTTAGTTGCCATAATATCTTAGTCTTTATTGGTTATACATTGTTGTTGTTTTCTGTTGCAAAAATAAGGCAAAAATATTATAAGTGCAAACTAAATATTTTTATACTACTATAAGGTTTATTCTATATCACAACACTAACTTGCAGATAATAAAAAAGATAGGGAGTGACCACTCACTCCCTATCCATATAAAAATTGTTTAACAAGGGTTATTTTTAGGCACCAGACGCCAAATAACCTTGCTATACGGCTTTCTTAGAATGCCTTGCCGATGCCGAGGAAGTCCTCTGCCTTAAGCGCAGCACCACCGATAAGACCGCCGTCAACATTCTCCTTTGAGAAGATCTCGCCAGCGTTAGAGGGCTTGCATGAGCCACCATAGAGGATAGCGCACTCCTCAGCTGCAGCGCCGAACTTCGAGCGCAACACCTCGCGGATGTATGCGTGGATCTCCTCAGCCTGCTCAGCAGTAGCAGTCTTACCAGTACCGATAGCCCAAACAGGCTCGTATGCGATAACAAGCTGTGCGAACTGCTCCTCAGTGAGGTTGAATACTACCTCCTCAATCTGCTGCTTGCACACCTCAAAGTGACGACCTGCCTCACGCTCCTCGAGGTTCTCACCTACGCAGTAGATGGGCTTAAGGTTGTTCTCGTAAGCGCGTGCCATCTTCTTGTTCAATGTCTCAGATGTCTCGCCATAGTACTGACGGCGCTCCGAGTGACCAAGGATAACATACTCGCAACCGAGTGCTGCGATCATCTCTGCAGATACCTCACCAGTGTAAGCACCCTTAACCTCTGTTGCGCAGTCCTGAGCGCCAACAGCAATGTTTGAGCCCTTCAAAGTCTCGATAACGCTGTGGAGGTGTGTGAATGGGGGACATACGATAAGTGTCACGCAGTCGCAAACATCCTTACGACCAGCTGCTACGCCCTTTGCCAACTCTACACCCTCCGCGGGCAAGGTATTCATCTTCCAGTTACCCGCAACAATCTTCTTTCTCATAACTATATTCGTTTTTTAATTCTATATCAAACTACTGTGCCTGTGCCTCAATCCAAGCCTTAATCTCTGCAGTTGCGAGACCGAGCTTGTTCTTCTTGTTGAAGCCACAGAGGTCGTTGAAGAGTTTCATGCCGCCAGTAGATGCGGTGTTCTTGAACGCCTCGAGGGTGATATAACCCATCTTCTGCACCACAGCAACCCACTCTGCGGGGATGCCAGCCTCGGTATATACCTCCTCGGCATCAGCCACCACCTTCTTCTCGGGGCGCATAGTGGGGAAGAACAATACATCCTGGATAGATGTCTCACCTGTCATGAACATTGTGAGACGGTCGATGCCGATACCCATACCTGAGCAAGATGGCATACCATACTCCAATGCGCGTACGAAGTCCATATCGATAACCATAGCCTCGTCATCGCCCTTCTCCGAGAGGCGCATCTGCTCCTCGAAGCGCTCGAGCTGGTCGATAGGATCGTTGAGCTCCGAGTATGCGTTACACAACTCCTTACCATTTACGAAGAGTTCGAAGCGCTCTGTAAGGTCGTTGTTGTCGCGGTGACGCTTACACAATGGCGACATCTCGATAGGATAGTCTGTTACGAATGTAGGCTGAACGAGGTCGCCCTCACAGTACTGACCGAAGATAGCATCGATAAGCTTGCCCTTACCCATTGTCTCGTCGATCTCGACGTTGAGACGCTTACATGCCTCGCGCAACTGCTCCTCTGTCTGACCTGTGATGTCGTAGCCAGTCTTCTCGCGGATAGCATCTGTCATTGTCACACGACGGAATGGAGCCTTAAACGAGATGGTCTTACCCTCGAGCACAACATCTGTAGTGCCATTTACGGCCATCGCTACGCGCTCCAACATCTGCTCGGTGAACTCCTGCATCCAGATGTAGTCCTTGTATGCCACATATATCTCCATACATGTGAACTCGGGGTTGTGCGTGCGGTCCATACCCTCGTTACGGAAGTTCTTGCCGAACTCATATACGCCATCGAAGCCACCCACGATGAGGCGCTTGAGGTACAACTCCGTAGCTATTCGCATGTAGAAGTCGATGTCGAGAGCGTTGTGGTGTGTGATGAAGGGACGCGCTGCCGCACCACCAGGAATGGGCTGCAAGATAGGTGTCTCCACCTCGAGATAGCCACGCTCGTTGAAGAAGTCACGCATTGTCTGCATGATCTTAGCGCGCTTGATGAATGTATCCTTGACATGGGGGTTAACCACGAGGTCGAGGTAACGCTGACGATAGCGCACCTCGGGGTCTGTGAGTGCATCGAATGTCTGGCCATCCTTCTGCTTCACAACGGGAAGGGGACGTACAGACTTTGAGAGCACTGTAAACTTCTTACAGTGTACTGACAACTCGCCAGTATTTGTAAGGAAAGCGAAGCCCTCAACACCAATAAAGTCACCAATATCAAGAAGCTTCTTGAACACGGTGTTGTAGAGTGTAGGATCGCCCTCGGGGCAGATGTCGTCGCGACGGATATATACCTGGATGCGACCTGTCGAATCCTGAAGTTCGAAGAAGGATGCCGAGCCCATGATACGACGGCTCATGATACGGCCTGCGATAGATACCTCCTGGTAGTTACCCTTCTCTGCGTCGAAGTTCTGAGCAATCTCCTGGGCAGATGCGTTTACCTCGAAACGAGCTGCGGGGTATGGGTTGATACCCAACTCGCGCAACGCCTTAAGCGACTGGCGGCGCAACTGTTCCTGTTCACTGAGTTCGATAATCATACTATATGTCTTTTAATTATTTATATTCACGCCACAAAGTTACGCAAAAAATTGAGATATTGTGCTAAAGCACAACCCTATTTATTGCTTAAAGTTATTAAGCAGCTTTATCTATCTTCGACTTGGCATAATCGAGGGTCACAACAAACTCCTTGTTCTCGCCCTCGGGCATATCGAACATGATGTCCATCATCACCGCCTCGCAAATAGAACGCAAGCCACGCGCACCAAGCTTGAACTCCAATGCCTTATCGACGATGTAGTCGAGCACCTCGGGTGCAAATGTCAACTTTATGTCGTCGAGAGCCATCAACGTCTCGTACTGACGGATGATAGAGTTTTTGGGCTCAGTAAGAATTGAACGCAATGCAGCTCGCTCCAAAGGTTCCATGTATGTGAGCACGGGCAATCGGCCGATAAGCTCGGGTATAAGGCCAAACGAGCGCAAATCCTGAGGCTGAATGTAGCTCATGATGTTGTTCTCGTTGATGCGCTGCTTGTTCTGCGCGCCATAGCCAATAGCATTGGTATTCAAGCGCATAGCAATCTTCTTCTCGATGCCGTCAAACGCACCACCGCAGATGAACAATATGTTCGATGTATCAACCTGAATATACTTCTGGTCGGGGTGCTTACGGCCACCCTGGGGAGGCACATTTACTACCGTACCCTCGAGAATCTTGAGCAGAGCCTGCTGCACACCCTCTCCCGACACATCGCGTGTGATAGAGGGGTTGTCGCCCTTGCGCGCAATCTTGTCGATCTCGTCGATGAAGATTATGCCGCGCTCAGCAGCCTCAACATCGTAGTCCGCGGCCTGCAACAAGCGCGAGAGGATGCTCTCAACATCCTCACCCACATAACCTGCCTGTGTGAGTGCCGTAGCATCTACAATCGAGAATGGAACATGCAACAGACGCGCTATGGTGCGCGCCATGAGTGTCTTACCCGTACCCGTAGGACCTACAAGCACGATGTTCGACTTGTCCAACTCCACATCCTCGGTCTTGCCCTTCGAGAGCAATCTCTTGTAGTGGTTGTACACCGCCACCGACATATAACGCTTCGCAGCATCCTGACCGATTACATAGTCATCCAAGAAGCTCTTAATCTGGTTGGGGCGCAAGAGGTCGCTCTTTGTGAGTGGCGCGAACTTCGTGCCCTTAGCACCACGACTCCTCTTCTTGCCACCCTCAACGATGTTGTGCTCGACGAGCAACTCGTAGCCATGCTCGATGCACGATGAGCAGATGCAAGCGCCATCGCCACCATTGAACATCAATGGAGCCTCTTCGGCGGGTGTTCCGCAGAACGAGCAGCAGTTGCCGCTACGCTCCGTATTTTTTCGTGATTTCTGTGTCATCTATCTATGTTTCAACATTTATCTACGGCTCAACACCTTGTCGATGAGGCCATACTCCGCAGCCTCAGCCGCTGTGAGCCAGTAGTCGCGGTCGGCATCTGCCTCAATCTTCTCGATGGGCTTACCCGAGTGCGATGCGAGAATCTCGTACAACTCGCGCTTTGTCTTTGCAATCTCGCGCGCCGTAATCTCGATATCCGAAGCCTGACCCTGTACGCCACCAAGGGGCTGGTGAATCATCACTCGCGAGTGTGGCAATGCCGAGCGCTTGCCCGCAGCACCCGCCGTGAGCAACACGGCGCCCATAGATGCCGCCATGCCTGTACATATAGTAGCCACATCACACGAGATGAGCTGCATGGTGTCGTAGATGCCCAAGCCCGCAGATACCGAGCCACCAGGAGAGTTGATGTAGAGCTGAATATCCTTATCAGCATCCACAGACTCGAGGAAGAGCAACTGCGCCTGGATGATATTTGCAGCGTCGTCGTAGATGGGGGCACCGAGGAAGATGATGCGGTCCATCATCAAGCGCGAGAAGACATCCATCGTAGCCACATTGAGGTGGCGCTCCTCGATGATTGTGGGCGAGACATAACCCTGTGCATGAGCCTGGAAGTCATGCAACGTCATAGAGTTGATGCCACAGTGCAGACGGGCAAACTTATCAAATTCTTTCATACTTCAATCTCTTTTACAAAAATAGTTCCCAGGCCTGGTATGTGCCCGGGAACTATCTCCTTATGTCACTATTTCCGGGATCGGAATGCGTTATGCGAGCTCCTGAGCGAGCTTTGCAAAGTCGTCAGCCGAGATAGCCTTCTCGGCAACCTTGATCTTGCCACGGAGATACTCAACAACCTTCTCCTCGAAAAGCTTCTCATAGATCTTCTGGAGCTGCTCCTTGTTATCCATAATCTGCTTTGCGAAGCCCTCGAGCATATCTGCAGGTGCAGAAGGCATGCCATACTGTGCGAACTGCATCTGTGCGAAAGACATTGCCTCAGCCTTAGCCTCCTCGGGAGTAACCTTGATGTCACCCTCGGTGATGAAGTGCTTCTGCAAGTAGTTCCAAGTGAACATGTTGATGAATGCGGGGAAGTCCTTCTCGATCTCCTCGCGTGAGAACTTACCCTCGTTGATAACATACAACCAACGCTTCAAGAACTCCTCGGGCATCTGAAGGCCAGCCTTCTCGATGATGAACTTACGCATCTGGTTAGCGAACATGAAGTCGCACTCACGCTTAAGTTCGCGCTCGATCTCCTCGTCGATGAACTTGTCGAGCTCCTCCTCATTGTTTACATTACCTGCGGGGAATGCCATCTTGAAGAACTCCTCGTTGAGCTCAGGATCTGCGAAGCGGCGGATCTTTGTGATCTCCAACTCGAACTCGGGCTTGATGCTCTCGAGCTCCTCCTCCTTAACTGAGAGGATTGCAGCACGCTGCTCAGGCTTCTTGTAGAGCTCGTTGATGTTTACAGTAGTCTTGTAACCAACCTTCTTGCCCTTCCACTCCTTGCGCTCCTCGTCAGTCATAGAGATAAGGCCTACGTAAGCCTCCTCGATGCGCATGTCGCCGTTGTCCAAAGTTACGTTGAGAGCCTCATCCTTCTCTACCTTGTCAACGTCGATAAGACGGCCGTAGCGACGCAAGTAGTTAGAACGATACTCGTTGTGCATCTTCTTGTCAACCTTGATCTTGCTGTAAGTAACCTTATCCTTAGCTGAGAGCTCGAGCTCAATCTTTGGAGCCTCACCGATCTCGAATACGAACTCAAACTCTGTGTTGTTCTCGAAATCGAAATCGCCCTGCTCCTCTGAAGGGATAACATCACCTACGTAGTCGATGTTCTCCTTCTGCAAGTACTCGAATACTGAGTTTGATGCAAGGTGGTATGACTGCTCAGCAACGACGTGCTTGCCATACATCTTCTTAACGATACCCATGGGTACCATACCGGGGCGGAAACCGGGAACGTTAGCCTTGCGCTTGTAGTCGCGCAACTGCTTCTCAACTGCCTGACCGTAGTCAGCCTCGCCAACAACGACCTTCAAGATTGAAATGCCGCCATCACGCTGTTCTCTTGTAATATTCATAACTCTATTTTAGTTTATTTGTTTTTCTAATCGACTCACTTTTTGTGACCCTCCTTTACTTATATAGGTATAAAGTCGCGCAAAGGTAATAAAAAAATGTTAATTCGGAAATTAAGTACGGGAAAAGTGCATAATATTTTCAGTCCAGGGCTTTATATTCTCATTTTTAGGTTATCTTTGTCGGTGATTTATACTTAAAAAGCTCTGCGCGTAACGGAAGATGATTTTAGATGTTGCACGACATAAATTCTACGACGGGTTTCTCACCCTGCTTTTAACCACTCTCACAATGATTGTGTTTGTGGCTGTAGGCGTTGGCGAGGGGTCGGCTACGGCGATGCCCTACTCGCCATTTATGTCGATGATTTCTAGCGCAACATTCGGCATCACATTCCTCGAGAAGGCTGCCACAATCATCCTCTATGCCATTAGCGTGCTCTCGCTATCGCGCTCAACAATTCGCACTCATATCTACCCCGCGGACACCATCGCCGCCATGGCGCTTTGTGCCGTGATGACACTCCCCATGATTGTTGGCGAACACGCTCTGCGCGAGGCATTTATAGCACTCTTCACATCCCTTGCCCTGGGCAATATGTTCTTCTGCTTTGGACCTCGCAGGTCACCCCGCCACCTCTTTGGCGCGATGCTCGCAGCGAGCCTCCTCGCAACGGTCGAAGCAACACTTATCGTGGTTCCCATAGCCATGGGCACAGCTCTTATTCTCGCCCGCAAACGCCTACGCGAGGCTGTCATCGTCACCGTGGGCATGCTCCTACCGCTATTCGCCTGCTTCTACATCGCATGGCTTAGTGGCGAGGGCTTCGCCGAGAGCCTTCTCGCATGGTGGCGCAGCGCACTCTCTCCGCTAAACAACCACACCATCGACACGATGTCGATACCTCGCCTATGCTTCTTGGCATACGCACTATTTCTGGTGGCCGTAGCCTCGATTATGAACCATGCTCAGCGCGATACACATAGCCATGTGGCACGAGGTACTTGGCGCGCTATGCACGTTATATTCATCGTTGTTGCATGCGCCCTACTCTTTATGCCAGCGGCATCCGATTCGCTACTCACCGTTGCGGTTGTAATATCGTCGGTTATGCTCCCATCGTTCTTCATTTGCAGCGATGCCATAGTCTCTACCATTGCCTATATAGCGCTGGTAATACTCGCCTTTGCAGCGTCATTCTAAGCATAAAAGGTAAATATTTATTGCATATTCATGTGAACAAACTGCCTTTCTGCTATAAAATAGCTGAATTTCCCGCATAAAACGCGCATATAATTTTGCCAATTGAGTTTTTATGCCTATCTTTGCAATGCAAACAGGGGTCATTGAGCACACATCTCGAATAATTCTCATGGACACACCAATTCGCTCAGTGACTCTAATTCTCATTAACCTAACTAAATCGAAGAGGGGCTATCTGTGAAGACGCCCCTCTTTTCTTTTGACACCCCAAAAGAAAAGAGGAACGTCTTTGACGTTATATCTATAATCCTCACCAAATAAAAAAAGGTGCACCCAACGGATGCACCCATATTAAAGTCGAAGGCAACAAAAATTACACTGTCATTACCTCCTTCTCCTTCTTCTCAAGTTCTACATCGAGGATCTTTGTGAACTTCTCGAGAAGCTTCTGTACCTTCTCCTCGCCGTCCTTCTGTTCATCCTCAGACATACCCTCCTTCTGGGCCTTCTTGAATGCCTCGACAGCGTCGCGGCGTGCATTACGGAGGCTGATACGCGCAGTCTCGCCCTCGCCCTTAACCTTCTTCACGATCTCCTTACGACGGTCCTCAGTGAGAGGAGGAATAGAGAGACGGATGTGCTCACCATTGTTCGAGGGAGTAAGGCCAATATTAGAGTCGATGATAGCCTTCTCGATGGGGCGAATCATGTTCTTATCCCATGGCTGAATAAGGATTGTCTTAGCGTCGGGGACAGTAACGCTTGCAACACCCGATACGGGAGTCTGAGATCCATAGTACTCAACGAATACGCCATTGAGGACGTTTACAGATGCCTTACCGGCACGGATGTTCAACAACTCCTCAACGAGGTGATCTACAGCACGCTGCATGCGATCAGTTGCTTCATTTAGAATAGTCTTGGTATCCATAATATTTATCTTATTTGTTTAATATTCTTGAATTATCGGAGCGCCTTATCTATGTTCTGCTCAACCTCCTTAGCTACTGTCTCATCGTAGCCTACACCCGAGTACAGCACCTTGCCGTTAGCGTCGATAACGAAGCAACGAGGGATATAGTTCGTAGCATACTGACGATAGATGCTCTGGTCGCCATCGAGGCCCACAGCGAAGGTGTAGCCCATCTTCGAGATGTAACCCTCAACCTTAGCACGCTCCTCACCACGCGAGATGGGAAGAACATTAATCTTGTCGCCATAGCGGTCGATAATATGCTCCTGAAGCTTAGACAACTCCAAACGGCATGGAGGGCACCATGTAGCCCAGAAGATGAGCAACGTGGGCTTACCCTGCAACTCTGAGAGTGTCACCTTACCACCGTCAAGCATCTCGACTGTGAAGTCGGGAGCCATATCACCAGCGTGGATAAGTGTTGTCTTAGCCAAGTCATCGGACTCATCCTCTACGAGAGCAGCCACACTCCCCTGAGCGGCCTGTGCCTCATTTACGGGCAGTGTTATAATGATATATGCTGTAATCGCGATAAGTACAACAAGCAAAAGAGATAGCGTAAGCCATGAACCACGCTTCTTGTGTTTTGTATTAGCCATAATATCCTTTTTTTAGTGTTAAAACAATGCAGCAACTACTCTGTAACCACGGTGCCAATGTTCTCGCCACGCACCACCTTCTCGAGGTTACCTGGGGTATCCATGTCGAACACCATGAGTGGCAAGTGGTTCTCTCTGCAGAGGGTAAAGGCTGTCTGATCCATAACCTTCAAGCGGCGTGCCAATACCTCATCAAAGGTGATTGTATCGAACTTCGTAGCTGTGGGATCCTTCTCTGGGTCGGCAGTGTAGATACCATCCACACGGGTGCCCTTGAACATGATATCGGCCTCAATCTCGATGCCGCGCAATGCCGAAGCTGTATCGGTAGAGAAATATGGGTTTGATGTGCCGCCACCAATGATTACTACATAACCCGCCTCGAGATACTCCAACGCCTTGGCCTTTGAGTAGTACTCGCCGATAGGCTCCATGCGGATTGAGGTGAGTACCTTGCACTTCACACCTGCAGACTCCAATGCCGACTGCAGAGCCAACGAGTTGATGATTGTTGCAAGCATACCCATCTGGTCGCCCTTCACGCGATCGAAGCCACGACCTGCGCCCTGGATGCCACGGAAGATGTTGCCACCACCGATTACGATGCCTATCTCGACACCCATCTCGTGGATAGTCTTAATCTGCTCTGCATATGCATTGAGCACCTCTACATCGTGACCATAATTCTGTTTACCCTGCAACGACTCACCACTGAGTTTGAGAAGAATTCTCTTATATTTTGAAGTAGTCATAATTTTAGCTTAGATTAAAAATAGTGCTAATCAAACGCGAAGATAAATATTTTCTCTAAAAATAGCAATTTTTTCGGCTACTAAAAAGAGTACTTCTTACACCATGGTGCATCTTTTTGTTAATATGGGGTAGAATAATCGAAAAAAAACACTATTTTTGTATCTTGAATATTAATATACCATACCAGAGGTATGGCTTTCAACACTGAAGTAACGTTCGATATGACATATACCCGAGAGTATAAATTTCTAAATAGGGTGGACTCCCCCGAGCAGCTGCGCAACCTCAGCATTAGCGACCTAAGGCTATATGTTGAGGAGCTGCGCCACTATATTTTGGAGTGTTGCTCAACAAACCCTGGACACCTCGGTTCAAGCCTCGGCACAGTGGAGCTAACCACTGCGCTTCACTATGTCTATAACACCCCTCAGGACCGTATCGTGTGGGATGTCGGCCACCAAGCATACGCCCATAAGATTATCACAGGACGCCGCGATGCTTTTATCACCAACCGCAAGCTCGGTGGCATAAGTGGGTTCCCACGCATGGCCGAGAGCAAGTACGACAACTTTGGTGCGGGACACTCTTCTGTCAGCATATCTGCCGCCTTTGGCATCGCCAAGGCCATGGAACTGCAGCAGGAGAAGAACCATGTCGTAGCCGTTATAGGTGATGGTGCACTCACGGGAGGCCTCGCCTTCGAGGGACTAAATAATGCAGGTGCTTCGCCCAAGACAGACATTCTAGTTATCCTCAACGACAACGAGATGTCTATCGACAAGCCATCAGGAGCATTGGACCGCTACCTACTACACATCTCGACATCAAAGTGGTACAACAAATTTAAGAGTGCGCTCTGGAGGGTACTTGCTACAGTCCCCCCCGTATTAAAGTTGGCACGCCGTACGGGAAATGCCGTGAAGCATGGCATACTCCGCAATAGCAACCTCTTCGAGAGCCTCAACTTCCGCTACTTTGGCGTTGTCGATGGCCACAACCTCGAGCGCCTTATTGACGTACTCAAGAGCCTCAAGGATATTGGAGGCCCTAAGTTGCTGCATATCAAGACAACTAAGGGCAAGGGCTATGCCCCCGCCGAGCAGGATCCCTCGGTATGGCATGCCCCAGGTTGTTTCAACCTTGAAACAGGCGAGCGCACCAAGACGGCATACACTGCCGACCGCTACCAGGATGTCTTTGGCCAAACACTTCTCGACCTTGCACGCCTCGACGAGCGCATCGTGGGTATCACCCCCGCCATGCCCTCGGGTTGCTCTATGAACATAATGATGAAAGAGATACCCGAGCGCTGCTTCGATGTGGGCATCGCCGAGGGTCATGCCGTTACCTTCTCTGCAGGTCTTGCTGCAGCGGGTAGCCGCCCCTTCTGCAACATATACTCATCATTTATGCAGCGCGCCTACGACAATGTAATCCACGATGTGGCGTTGCAGAACCTCCCCGTGGTATTATGTCTCGACCGCGCAGGCCTCGTAGGTGAGGATGGTGCAACACACCACGGCGCCTTCGACATTGCATACTTCAGCTGTGTACCCAACCTCACCATCGCAGCACCACGCAACGAGTGGCAGCTCCGCCAGATGATGTACGCGGCAAGCAAGGCCGACACCCCCACCGTCATTCGCTATCCCCGCGGTTTAGGCGAGGGCGTAGAATGGCGCGACACGGAGTTTATCAGCACAGGTATGCGTGGAGAGGAGCTTAAGGCGGGTAGCGACATCGCCATCATCGCAACGGGAACGATGGCAAATGTGGCACTGCGCGCTGCTGAGCGCGCGACAAAGAGCGTCGCTGTCTATGATCTACGCTATGTAAAGCCCCTCGATGAGGAGATGCTCAACGCCATAGGTAGCCGCTTCAGCAAGATTATAACCATTGAGGATGGTGCTGTGCGTGGTGGCGTTGGCGAGGCTATCGCGGCATACTTATCGCGCCAGGGCTACACACCCCGAGTGAAAAACCTCGGCATCGGCGACGCATTTATCGAGCACGGCAAGCCCGCGGAGCTATATGCTGAGTGCGCCTATGACGAGGCGGCACTTATTGAGACTATTGAGACGATATAAAATACTAAAACTAAGATAACCATGAAACGAATTCTTGTTACAGGCGCAACCTCAGGTATTGGTCGCGCTACAGCCCTTAAGTTGGCAGCTCCCGACACCGAGATTATCATCACTGGCCGCCGTATGGATCGCCTTGAGGCCCTCAAGGCAGAGATTGAGGCTAAGGGCGCAACATGTATGGCACTAAACTTCGACGTACGCTCAGAGGCGGAGTGCATCGAGCACCTCACACCCCTTGGTCGTGTTGATGTATTGGTAAACAACGCAGGTCTCGCAGCGGGCTTGGAGCATATCGACCGCGGTGACTCACGCGACTGGGATGCTATGATTGACACCAACGTTAAGGGTCTCCTTTACGTAACAAAGATCATCAGCCACGCCATGGTTGAGGCGGGCCAAGGTGGCCACATCATCAACATCGGCTCTATCGCCGGTACTGAACCCTACGAGAATGGTGCGGTATATTGCGCTTCGAAGCACGCCGTACACGCCATATCACAGGCTATGCGTGCCGACTTGTTGAGCGCAGGTATCAAGGTTGGCGAGGTGCGCCCCGGTATGGTCGAGACAGAGTTCTCTGAGGTACGTTTCCATGGCGACAAGGAGCGTGCAGCGGGCGTATATAAGGGCGTTGAGGCGTTACAGGGCGAGGACATCGCCGAGGCTATCCACTGGATGCTCAACCTCCCTGCACACATGAACGTCAACGACATCGTGCTTATGCCTACATGCCAGGCAGGCGCATACTACACCTATCGCAAGTAATTATGAGGAGATACATCACATCTATATTGTCGGCTGTCGTTGCGCTCTCGCTCACTGCTGCTGTAGCATGCACACCCGACGAGCCCAACACACCTAAGCCCGAACCCGTGAAGCCTAAGGCTGAGCGCTTCGAGGTATTCCAGATGCCCACACCCACCCAGGGTGACATCCCATATCGTATTCCCGCTACCGCAGTTACCAAGGATGGCACTTTGGTAGCTGTTGCCGACTACCGTCATAGCGGCACCGACATCGGCGTTACGAACTATGGCCGCATTGACCTACACTACCGCCTATCATACGACAATGGTAACACCTGGACAGATGTGATGCCACTTATCGAGGGTAAGGGCAAGGAGGCTACCGACTTTATGAGCGTAGGCTATGGCGACCCCTGCATCGTGGCAGATAGAGAGTCCGACCGCGTGCTAATGCTCTCATGCGCTGGCAACGTATCGTTCCAAAATGGCACACGCCAGAACCACCAGTGCATCGCCCGCTTCTATAGCGAGGATGGTGGCAAGACGTGGAGCGCTCCCGAGGATATTGCGGAGTCTATCTATGCGCAGTTCGACGCCTCGTCGTATGGCCCCGTGCGCTCTATGTTTGTGGCTTCGGGTCGTATCATGCAGAGCCGCATGACAAAGATTGGCTCATACTACCGCCTCTACTGCGCTGTCCTTGTGCGCGATAGAAGCGCCAAGCACATGAATTATGTGCTCTACTCCGACGACTTCGGCGGCAGCTGGAAGGTGCTCGGCAACATCAACACCCCCGCGGTGTATAACACTGCCGACGAGCCCAAGGTCGAGGAGATGCCCGATGGCACACTTCTCCTTAGCTCGCGCTATAACAATGGCCGCTACTACAACATGTTCATCTACACCGATGAGGCTGCAGGCACAGGTGTTTGGGATAAGGCTGTATTCTCTGGTGCATCGAACAATGGCGTAGAGGCGAAGGAGAACTCTACAAATGGAGAGGTTATGGTGTTGCCCGTGACACGTGTTGAGGATAATGAGCCTATGCACATCTTGTTGCAGTCATTGCCTTTGGGCCCCGACCGCAAGAATGTAGGTATATATTACAAGGAACTCGAGTCGCAGGAGGACTACTTCTCAACATACGATCTCGCAGCAGACTGGGATGGCGTGAAGCAGGTTACAACGCTCAACTCGGCATACTCTACTATGGCATGGCAGAAGGACAACCGCCTCGCCTTCCTCTATGAGGAGGAGACTTACGGCAAGAGCAACTTTGCCTACGGTGGCTACACCATTGTCTATGAGTGCTTCGAGATTGAGGAGCTCACCGACGGCAAATACACCTACCGTAAGGAGTAGCTACCCCACGCATAAGATATAGTAAAGGCTGCCCGAAACGGGTTGCACTTTTTCGGCGGTGAATTATTTTTACCGCCGAATCTGTTTATACACAAGATATTATTCTTTTGTATTGTGAAACGACTTTGCTTGTAAAATCGTTTGAACTCTAATTTATTTTTGGCGTGTAGTCTTCTATGTAGTCTAAAATAGGACCCAATACAAGTGCGACATATAATATTGC
>JAZQXV010000001.1:0-211793 GCA_045633045.1 Alistipes sp. | reverse complement strand
CCTACATTGACGGAGTATGGAATCAGGAAGACCCAGAACAATGGTTGTCGATAATTCAGATTCCTATTGAGGCATAAATTGAGTGGCGTATGTAGTGAACATTGTAGTTCGCTCATACGCCACCTTAGTTTATTCACAATGTATCTTTGGAAGATGCTTGATTTCAGTGCTTTACTTTCAAAAGTTTTATATACCTTTGCATTTGTAGTTTTTTGGCTTAATTACGACCGTCATGTAGTCTTCTATGTAGGATTTCGCAATTTTCGTAAAACCCAATACTGAAAATCAATTAGTTAAAAATTAAAATACCTATCCTTTTAGGCAGCCTTTATTCGTTCACAACACCACGAAGTCATATAACAAGAGCTAATTTTAGGCGCACGAAATTCGAGAAACCGCAGTTTACTGATGCGTAAATGAGGATTTCGAGAATAAGTGCAACGCCAAAGTAGCCTTGTTAGAGGGCTTCACTACGAAATTGAGAAGTCGCGTAGCGCATCGTTAAGCGAAGTCTTCTTATCGGTTGACTCCTTGCGGCGACCGATGATAAGCGCACACTGCACGCCATACTCTCCCGCGGGGAACTTCTTAGTATAGGTACCTGATACAACGACCGAACGAGGTGGTACGTAGCCTTTGTACTCCACGGGCTCGTCGCCAGTGACATCTATGATGTGCGTAGAGCCGGTAATCACGGTATTAGAACCGAGCACCGCCTCGCGGCAGATATGTGCACCCTCAACAACGATAGAGCGTGAGCCGATGAAGCAGTTGTCCTCGATAATAACTGGCGATGCCTGCACGGGTTCCAACACGCCACCGATGCCTACGCCACCGCTGAGGTGCACATTCTTACCAATCTGTGCGCATGAGCCCACGGTAGCCCATGTGTCAACCATAGTGCCGCTATCTACATACGCACCTATATTTACATACGAGGGCATAAGGATGGCGCCGGGTGCGATATATGCGCCATAGCGTGCCACAGCGTGGGGCACAACACGCACGCCAAGCTCCTCGTAGCCGCGCTTAAGCTCCATCTTATCGTAGAACTCCAACTCGCCAGCCTGCATGGTGCGCATGGTCTGGATGGGGAAGTACATGATGATGGCCTTCTTCACCCACTCGTTAACCTGCCACTTGCTATTCTCCAAGTCGATAGGCTCGGCACAGCGCACAACGCCCTTATCCACCGCCTCGACAACACGGCGTATAGCCTCGCGTGTAGCATCCTCGGCCAACAACTCGCGACGCTCCCACGCCTCCTCTATAATCAATCTCTCTTTCTCAAACATACCTTTATTATTTTTACTTATTACTACTCTTTAGCTCTTCGATAAACTCGGGGAACTCCGCCCAAAGGGGCTCTGTCATCAGCCACCACTCTCGCGCCTCGGCACGCTGCGAGGGACGCTCCGATGCTATATCCTTGCGGAAGGCCTCATCGTCGGGGTGCTCCGCGGCGGTAAGTTCCTTATAGAACGCCGCATGGCGCGACTTAAGGAGCGAGCACAATGCCTTATCCACCTTACCATCACGCATAAACGATGCCCAAAGGCGTGCTACGACAGCCTCGGCAGACTTCTCCGTAAGGTCTATCTCCACATCTTCGTATGCCTCCCACTCCTCCATGGCTATGTAGCAGAGCGCCAAGAGGTTGATGCCCTCCAAGTGGTCCTCGGGGTCGCAGTCGAGGAGCATCTCCAACTGCGCCATCGCCATCTCGAGGTCACCGATGCGGAAGTGGTCCATAGCCGAGCCATGCAACACAACTATCGCCGCGCGGCTATTGGCATGCTCCCACCTTAGGGGCATAGCCTCATCCTCGGGTAGCGCCTCAGCCAGAAGCTGAAAGGCCTGGTATCGCGCCTCGCACGCCTCGGCATAGCGGCCCTCAGCGATAAGCGAGTCGATATGCTCGTTGTGCTTGACGAAGTTATACTCGCCACGACCCTCAAGCTCGAAGGTCTGGTCGGGGGTGGGGTTAAATATTGGTCTCATTGCTATTAATTTTTCTAATCTTCAGAATAAGCAGTCCTGCCACGATTGCCGTTACGGCGCCACCATAGATATATGCAGCATCTACGCTACCCATGCCCACAAACTGGTCGGACACAAAGACAAACGATGCGCAGATGTATGTCATAATGAGTGCGGGGATGAGCGCGAGGAGCACAAAGCGACTACGGCGACGCATAAGCCACGCCGTAATCATCCATAGCGTAAGTACCGAGAGCGCCTGATTCGACCATGCGAAGTAGCGCCAGATGACATCGAAATCGATGAATGCAATGCCTATACCCACAGCGAAGAGGGGCGCACTCACCACGAGGCGCTTCCATATTGGGCGCTGGTCGAACTTGAGCATGTCGGCAACGATAAGGCGTGCCGAACGAAAGGCCGTATCGCCCGAGGTGATGGGCGCGGCTACGACACCCAACAGTGCGAGTATGCTACCCGCAACGCCGAGCGTAGCAACAGATATTGTCGACACGGCAAGTCCCGCCTTATCGCCATTCTCCGCCATCCAGCCGTTAAGTCCCTCAACGCCACCAAAGAATGCCATAGCCACCGCTGCCCAGATAAGTGCGATGATAGACTCGGCAATCATAGCGCCGAAGAATATGGGGCGCGCCTGTGTCTCCGAGGTCATGCAACGCGCCATAAGTGGCGACTGCGTAGCGTGGAAGCCCGAGATAGCACCACACGCGATGCTTATAAATAGCGTAGGCACGATGGGTAATTTGTCGGCTTTGTAGTGCATATTCTCGAGCGACGTAAGCTCGGGCATGTCGTAGCCTCCAAAGAGCACCACGCCCAACATCGCCAACGCCATAATGATAAGCGCAGCACCAAAGAGAGGGTATATCTTGCCAATAATCTTGTCAACGGGCATCACCGTAGCCACAAAGTAATAGACGATGATTATGGCCACCCACGCGAGGTATGGGATGTTGGTCATCGAGGCGAGAATCTCCGAGGGCGTGACGATAAAGACGCCACCAACAAGGACCATCAGAATGGGTATCACCACAAGCGAGAACTTGCGCATGCCACCACCGAGGTATATGCCTATAGTCTCGGGGAGGCTCTTACCACCGTGGCGCAGTGAGATAACGCCAGCGAAGAAGTCGTGCATGGCACCCATGAAGATACCGCCGAGCGTAATCCAGAGGAATGCCACGGGACCATAGCAAGCACCAAGTATAGCACCGAAGATTGGTCCTGTGCCCGCAATGTTTAGCAGCTGTATGAGGAATATACGCCAGCGAGGAAGCGGCATGTAGTCCACACCGTCATACATACTCTTCGAGGGCACATCGGCACTCTTATCGAGCTTCGCGATGCGACCAAGCAGCCCGCCATATAGAAAGTATGCAGCAACAAGCACTGCAAGACATACGATAAAGGTTATCATTGCAATCTCTTCATTTTTGATGATGCGAATTTAGCAAAAAAATACGATATACACATCCTCGCACCAAAAGTTTGCGCACTACACAAGACTCCTCACTATGGCACACATCTCGTCATACTGACGCTCCATGCTCTGTAAAAGCTTGTATTGCGCACGTGTACGCACAAGGTTGTGGTCGGCGTATGCCGTTTTGTAGTAGTTGTCGCCGTCGATATAGTCCATAAGGAAGCGTAACACCTGCTCGAAGGTTATGTAACGGCCCGCAAACGCAAGCCACTCCTTCTCGCTCTCGGTCATCGTGGCGCGCTGCTCCGAGAGATAGCCCTCGACATAGGCACGGAACATATCTATACTCATCTCCACATTGTCGAGACACTTGTCATCCTCGGCACCCGTGTTTGTGTAGGAGCGTATCGCATCGCCAAAGTCGTTGAGCGATGTCGAGCTCATCACAGTATCGAGGTCTATGGCACACAACACCCTGCCCGAAGCCTTATCGAAGAGTATGTTGCTGATTTTAGTGTCGTTATGCGTCACGCGCATGGGGAGCTCTCCCGACTCGACCTTCGACCAGAAGGCGAGCATCTCCTCGCGTCGCGCCTCAACCCACGCTATTTCCTCCTGCACCTCCTTTACGCGCCCCACGGGGTCGGCAGCGATAACCCTATCCCACTGCTCGAAGCGCCAGCGTATGTTGTGAAAGCCCTTGATTGTCTCGTTCAATGGTTCTGTGAAGTCGGCAAGCAGCGCCTGGAAGCGACCTATACCTACGCCACCCTGAAAGGCCAACTCGCAAGAGTCCGCACGGTCGTAGGTCACCGTATCGGGGATGTAGAGGCACATGGCCCAGTAGTTCTCGCCATCCTTCGCGTAGAGCTTACCATCATTCGCGGGTATTACGGTAAGCGTCTCGCGCATGGGGTCCGCCACCTTTGCCTTGATATGCTCTGTCACGGCCTTAATGTTCTGCATCATGCCTGGCACATCGGGGAATACAACGTGGTTTTTGCGCTGTAGGATATAGTCTGGTGCACTTCCCGCCGTAGTAACGATGTAGGTGTCGTTGATAAAACCCTCGCCCAGCGCCTCGATTGCAACCACCTCTCCCTCGATGGCAAACTGCTCGGCAATATATAAAAGTCTCTCGTGTGTCATATCGATCTATAGTTAATCTCTACAAAGTTAATGATTTTTTCAATACAGCATCTAATTCGCCAAAACATATTATCTTTGTAGAATAATAATGTATAAAACGTAAAACGCATGAAGATCGCTATAATCGGAGCAGGAAATATGGGTGGTGCTGTGGCACGTGGATTGGCTAAGGGCACGCTTATCTCAACATCGGACATATACGTCTCAAACCCCTCGACACCCAAGCTCGAGGCGCTAAAAGGCGAGTTCCCCAAGATAAACACAACTACGAACAACTGCACCGCTGCCAAGGCTGCCGATATGATTATCCTCGCCGTCAAGCCCTGGAAGGTTGTGGATGTGCTCGAAGAACTAAAACCCCACCTCGACTACTCGCGCCAGGCCGTGGCATCAATGGTTGGCGGTTTGGGCATAGCACAGCTCTCGGAGTGGCTCGACAAGGGCGACGGCATGCTCCCCGCAACATACATCATCATCCCCAACACCGCCATTGCTACCATGAGCAGCATGACCTTTATCTCTTCAGCGCGCTCGACTGCCGAGAGGGACAATCACCTTCTCTACATCTTTGACGAGCTTGGCAAGACGATGCTTATTGATGAGAGCGCCATGCCCGCCGCAACGTCGCTCGCCTCGTGCGGCATAGCATACGCCTTCCGCTATATCCGCGCAGCAATGGAGGGTGGCGTTGAGCTCGGCATACGCGCCAACGATGCCAAGCATATCGTGATGCAGACACTACGCGGTGCGGTCGATGTCCTCGAGGCAAGCGATGCCCACCCCGAGGCTGAGATTGACAGAGTTACAACACCTGGTGGCCTGACTATCAAGGGCTTGAACGCCATGGAGGCCGCGGGCTTCACCCATAGCGTCATCGAGGGCCTCCGCGCTTCAACAAAACGATAGCACTACAATATAAAACACTAAAAAGGAGGCAGTTAGCCTCCTTTTTTAGTATATGCCATAACACACCTACTCCTCTGCAAGTAATCGTCCATCGTCGTGCCACTCGCCATATATAATGCCGTTGCGAGTGTTATCGATAAACTTTTGAAGGCGGCGTTGAAAAGCCTCATGATCTCGCTTGCGGACATTTTGGACATTATCGATGCGAACTCGCACATAAAGCGCAGGCAAAGTTTGAAAGTTCTGCCATACGGCATCATCGCTTTGAAGTGCTGCGAGAACATCGTCGTCAATATGAAAGTCCATATCAGGCAGCACTGCACGCCCGGCATCGGTCATAAGTCCCAATCGTTCGAGTCGTCGGCATCGCTCCTTGTTGAGCTCAGTCCACGGACTACGCTTGCGTCGAGGCGAAAATCGACGCCACATAACACCCTCGCCAGCCTTAATGGTGGAGTCTATCCAGCCGAAACACAGCGCCTCCTCTAGGGCATCAAGGTACTGCAATCCGTCAGGACTCTTGGTTGTCGAAATCCATATCTCACGCTTTGTGGAGTGGTTTTCAACGAGCCAATCTCGCCACTGCTCACGAGAAGTTGTATGTACTCTTTCGGTTATCTCCATTTTATCGGCTTATCTTCTGCAAAGATAATAATTCTTGGCACAATTTTCGGAATATAGGTGTGACTTACAAATATTTCCGATATGAAGCAGAACGATAAAAAACATTTGACGGCGGAGAATGGTCGCCCCATTGCCGACAATCAGAACACGCAGACCGCAGGCGTTCGTGGGCCTGTGACGATGCAAGACCCGTGGCTCGTGGAGAAGTTAGCCCACTTTGACCGCGAGGTTATCCCCGAAAGACGTATGCACGCCAAGGGCTCGGGAGCCTATGGCACATTCACCGTTACGCACGACATTACGGCCTATACGCGCGCCTCTATATTTTCGGAGGTGGGCAAGAAGACCGACTGCTTTGTGCGCTTCTCGACCGTGGCCGGTGAGCGTGGCGCTGCCGATGCCGAGCGCGATATTCGCGGCTTTGCGATGAAGTTTTATACTGACACGGGCAACTGGGATTTGGTTGGTAACAATACCCCAGTATTCTTCTTGCGCGACCCACTGAAATTCCCCGACCTCAACCACGCCATCAAGCGCGACCCTCGCACGGGTATGCGCTCAGCAAATAGCAACTGGGACTTCTGGACACTTCTGCCCGAGGCGCTGCATCAGGTGACTATTACGATGTCGCCACGAGGTATCCCCGCCTCATTCCGCCATATGCACGGCTTTGGTAGTCACACATATAGCTTTATCGACGCCAACAACCGACGCACTTGGGTAAAGTTCCACCTACGCACCTTGCAGGGAATCAAGAATATGACCGATGCGGAAGCGGAGGCTGTGATTGCCAAGGATAGAGAGTCGCATCAGCGCGACCTTTTTGAGGCGATTGAGAGGGGTGATTTTCCTCGTTGGCAGATGCAGGTGCAGCTGATGACCGAGGAGCAGGCGAAGGAGTATCATATCAATCCGTTTGACCTTACAAAGGTGTGGTATCACGGCGATTTCCCGCTGCACGATGTGGGTATCTTGGAACTTAACCGTAACCCCGAGAACTTCTTTGCCGAGGTCGAGCAGGCGGCATTTAACCCGATGAACATCATTGACGGCATAGGTTTCTCGCCCGATAAGATGTTGCAGGGACGCCTATTTTCGTATGGCGATGCGCAACGCTACCGCTTGGGCGTAAACCACCACCAGATACCCGTAAATCGCCCTCGTTGCCCGTTCCACTCTTACCATCGCGATGGCAAGATGCGCACCGATGATAACGCTGGACGCACGATAGGCTACGAGCCAAATAGCTATGGCGAGTGGAAAGACCAACCGCACCTCAAAGAGCCGCCTTTGTCGGTCGCGGGCGAGGTATATAATTACGACGAACGCGAGTTGGATAGCGACTACTACACACAGCCTGGCAAGCTGTGGCGACTGATGTCTGCCGAGGATCAGCGAGCGACTTGTGAGAATACTGCACGCGCAATGGGCGATGCGGAACTCTTTATCAAACAGCGCCATATCCGCAACTGCCACCGTGCCGACCCTTCGTATGGCGAAGGCGTCGCCAAAGCTCTTGGGCTCTCCCTCTCCGAAGCACTCATAGCAGAAGACCCTGCCCACCCATCGTGGGATTGGAGATAGACAAGAGATAGTTTCCCTCAACAAAAAGCCTCCCTTGAATTTAAGGGAGGTTTGGAGGGATTGTCTATATGGTCGCGGACTCTTCCGCGAAACGCACAAAAAAAGGATAGCTTTATGCTATCCTTCGTGCGTTGAGCGGAAAACGAGACTCGAGCCCACGATGCTCGTGGGGCAATTCTCGCGAACTATATTTATACCCCCTAACCCCCTAATAGGGGGCACTTTGGGGTCGCTTCGTGGCTCGTTTTCCGCTCCAAGCAAAGCCTCCCTTATCAAAGGGAGGTTTGGAGGGATTGTCTATATGGTCGCGGACTCTTCCGCGAAACGCACAAAAAAAAGGATAGCTTTATGCTATCCTTCGTGCGTTGAGCGGAAAACGAGACTCGAACTCGCGACCCCAACCTTGGCAAGGTTGTGCTCTACCAACTGAGCTATTTCCGCAGTAAAATATGAACTGTCATCTCTGACATAAAAAAAGACAATCACTCGCGCAACTGCCTAATCTTGAGCGGAAAACGAGACTCGAACTCGCGACCCCAACCTTGGCAAGGTTGTGCTCTACCAACTGAGCTATTTCCGCGTTTTGCTGGATTGCGAGTGCAAAGGTACTATATTTTTTTTATTCTGCAATTTTTTTTACAACTTTTTTTCAAAAAATTCACAAATTCTTTGCTTCGTCCTCCTTTAGCTGCATCTGTTGACGCACAGATTCTTCGTGTATAGTCCTGAAAATCTGGTTGATAAACGACTTTGTTAACCCCATGGCATCTGCGCGCATCTCAACAGTCATAAGCATCTCATTATAGCGGTCATGCTGCACAACGGCCATGCCGTGCTTTAGTTTATACTCGCCGATATTGCGTGCTACCTCCATGCGCTCGGCCAAAAGTTCTATGATGCGGCTATCCAAACTGTCGATATGCAGGCGGTATTCGCTGATAGAATCACGACCCACGGGCGTACGGCGCAGCTGCAAGCCATGCAAAAGTTCAGCAAGTGCGTCGGGAGTAATCTGCTGTGCCGCATCACTAAGTGCCGTATCTGGCGCGGGATGGCACTCAATCATTAGACCCGAGAAGCCGAGGTCGAGTGCCTGCTGCGAGAGCTGCGCCACGAGGTCGCGGCGACCGCCAATATGGCTTGGGTCGGAGAGTATGGTGAGCTCGGGAATGCGGCGGTGTAGCTCAATGGGCACCGACCAATGTGGATCGTTGCGATAGGGCGTTGTCTGGTGCGTACCAAATCCGCGGTGCACGGCAGCAAGGCGGCGCACACCACTATTATATATACGCTCGATAGCCCCCACCCACAGGTCCACATCGGGGATTACTGGGTTCTTTACGATTACGGCGGTGTCCACGCCCTTCAGCGCATCAGCTATCTGCTGCGTCGCAAAGGGGTTTGTCGTGGTGCGCGCACCAATCCACACGCCATCCAAGCCCGCTTTGAGGGCTAGCTCGAGGTGCTCGGGTGTGGCAACCTCAGTGACGATTTTCAGTCCGTACTGCTCACGCGCCTCGACCATCCAGTCGAGAGCGCCACTGCCTATGCCCTCGAACGACCCTGGCTTGGTGCGTGGTTTCCACACACCAGCACGTAGTATGGCAACGCCAGCATCGGCAACGCCACGTGCTGCCATAAGCAACTGCTCACGACTCTCGGCACTGCAGGGTCCCGCGATGTATAGAGGTTCCTGTATGCTGT
Source organism: Alistipes sp. (assembly GCA_045633045.1). Lineage (GTDB taxonomy): Bacteria > Bacteroidota > Bacteroidia > Bacteroidales > Rikenellaceae > Alistipes. The sequence goes on along the minus strand of JAZQXV010000001.1, from coordinate 202,402 downwards.
CGCCAAATAGGGGTTTTAGGTCATTCATGGGCATAGTCATGCGTCTTTTTTATGCTTTACTCCTCAACGATTGTGATAGAGAGGATGAGGTCGCCAGGACGGATGTCGTCGATAACATCTACACCCTCTACCACCTTACCGAAGCATGTGTGCACACGGTCGAGGTGCTGTGTGTTCTCACGGTTGTGGCAAATAAAGAACTGCGAGCCACCAGTGTTGGGGCCACGATGTGCCATAGAGAGCACGCCACGGTCGTGGTACTGACGCTCTGCGCGTGTCTCGCAGGGGATGGTGTAGCCTGGGCCACCAGCACCTGTACCCAATGGGCAGCCACCCTGAATCACGAAGTCGGGGATTACACGGTGGAAGGTGAGTGCATCGTAGAAGTGGCTCTCAGCGAGCTTCACGAAGTTATCAACGGTGATAGGAGTCTCGTTAGCGTAGAGCTCAGCCTTCATATCACCCTTCTCTGTAGAGATAATAGCGTATTTCATAGTGTTGTTTTTGTTATTTGCGAAATGTTTATCATGCAAATATACAAAGAACTTGCGAGAAAACGAAACGAAGAAAGCAATTTGTGGACAAAAAGGGGTTAGAACTCTGAGGAAATTTGTGGTCAAAAGTCGTGAGATGTAGCGCCAAATGAAAGAACCTCGGATGGGACATACTTTGTCGTATTTCCCATTCGAGGTTCTAAGTTTGGTGCCGCAGATTGCGGCTTTTCACCACAAATTTAGCAGTTCATCGCACCACAACAGTGGATAGTCTGACCACTTACATATGATGAGAGGTCTGACGCAAGGAACAATGCTACGTTAGCAACATCCTCGGGTGTACCACCACGGCGCATAGGAATCTGCTGTGCCCACTGGTCCTTGATCTCCTGTGAGAGCTGGTTTGTCATCTCGGTAATGATGAAGCCGGGGGCGATGCAGTTAGCACGGATGCCACGAGGACCCATCTCCTTAGCGATAGACTTAGCGAGGCCGATCATACCTGCCTTAGATGCAGAGTAGTTGCACTGGCCAGCGTTGCCACTTACGCCCACCACAGACGACATGTTGATGATAGAACCACCGCGCTGCTTAGCCATAATAGGTGTTACGGCGTGGATGAAGTTGAATGCAGACTTAAGGTTTACGTTGATTACAGCATCCCACTGAGCCTCTGACATACGCATCATTAGACCATCCTTGGTGATACCTGCGTTGTTCACGAGCACGTCGATACGACCGAAGTCCTCGACAATCTGCTTTACAACCTCGTGTGTCTCGTCGAAGTTTGCAGCGTTAGATGCGTAGGCCTTAGCCTTAACACCCAAAGCCTCGAGTTCCTTTACGGTCTCCTCTACAGCCTCGTTTACCATAAGGTCAGTGAATGCTACGTTAGCACCCTCCTCGGCAAAACGTACGGCGATAGCCTTACCGATACCACGGCCAGCACCTGTTACGAGTGCTACCTTACCTTCCAAAAGTTTCATAGTGTTATTCTATATCTTTGGTTTATAATCTTAATTTATTACTGACCATCCCACTTACGGAGGGCTACACATGCGTTGTGACCGCCGAAGCCGAGCGAGTTAGAGATAGCCACTGTGATGGGTGCCTCCACAGCCTTGAGAGGTGTGTAGTCGAGGTCGCACTCGGGGTCGGGGTTAGTAAGACCGATTGTAGGTGTTACAACGCCGTGGTGGAGTGACAACGCCGATGCGATGAGCTCCACAGCGCCTGTAGCGCCGAGCATGTGACCAGTGATAGACTTTGTAGATGTGATCTTAGCCTTCTTAGCGTTCTCCTCACCCATTGCGAGCTTGATAGCCTTAGTCTCGGCAGCATCGTTAAGAGGCGTACCTGTACCGTGTGCGTTGATGTAGAGGAGATCCTTATCAGCGTCGAAGTTAGCCTCGTCAAGAGCCTGCTTGATAGCGCGCGATGCGGGAACACCATCGGGACGTGGAGCGGTGAAGTGGTGAGCGTCGCAGCTGTTACCGTAACCTACTACCTCAGCGTATATCTTTGCGCCACGCTTCAATGCGTTCTCCAACGACTCGAAGATCATCATACCTGCACCCTCAGCGATTACGAAGCCGTGACGGTCAGCTGAGAATGGGAGTGATGCCTGGAGGGGATCCTCCGAGCGTGAGAGGGCCTTGCTGTTTGCGAAGCCACCGATTGCGAGGGGGTGTACAGATGCCTCAGCACCACCAGTGATGATAGCGTCAGCATAGCCGTGCTTGATAGCGCGGTAAGCCTCACCTGCAGCGTGTGTACCTGTAGCACAAGCTGTTACAACGGGAAGACATACACCCTGCGCGTTGTGTGAGATAGCCACATTACCAGATGCGATGTTCGAGATCATCATAGGCACGAAGAATGGAGAGATGCGGTTTACACCCTCCTCCAACATTACGCGTGTCTGGTTAACGAATGTTTCCATACCACCGATACCTGAGCCGATGTAAACGCCGAGACGCTCGGGCTCGATATTCTCGCCACTCACGAGGCCTGCATCCTTCATAGCGTCAGATGCTGCAGCCATAGCATATACACAGAACTTGTCGCTACGACGTGCGAGGCCTGCGTTGAGCTCATACTCCGACTGGTCGAAATTCTTGATCTGACCTGCAACCTTTACGGGGAGGTTGTACTCGTCGTAACCCTTGATGAAGTCGATACCACAGTTGCCCTCCACGAGGTTCTTCCATGTATCCTCTGCGTGGTTACCCACGGGGGTAATTGCACCGATACCGGTGATAACTACTCTCTGTTCCATTTTCTTAAATCTTTATTTAGCGATGCCCTGCGGCACCCGAAATTAACATTTTTACTTTGCCCACTCAATAACACATGCTGCGGTGGTGAAGCCTGCACCGAAAGCACTGAATACCAACTTGTCGCCCTTCTGCAACTTGCCGCCACGGTTGAGTTCGTCGAGCAATGCGGGAAGCGCCGCAGAGGAGATGTTACCGTAGCGCTCTACGTTGTGAGGCACCTTCTCCTCCTCCACGCCAAGGAAGCCACGAATAGACTCGATGATGCGGTGGTTTGCCTGGTGCAAAACGTAGTACTTGATGTCGCTTGCCTCGAGACCTGTCTGAGTGAGGAGCTTGCGGATGTCGCGGCAAGAGTTTGTCACGGCGTGCTTGAACACCTCACGGCCACGCATCACCAAAGGCTCGAAGTTCTCCTCCTTGTCGATGTAGGGCGTAGGCTCCAATCGACGCTGGTAGTATAGCACATCCGTAAGCGATGATGTTGTGAGGCGGATAGCCTTGAGCTCGTCACCCTCGGTAACCACTGCAGCACCCGCACCATCACCAAAGAGTACACATGTACTACGGTTCTGCCAGCTCACCATGCGTGAGGGCTCCTCAGCACATACGATAAGAATATTCTTAGCCTTCTTGCATTGAATCTTATCCTCGGCCATATCCATAGCAAAGACAAAGCCCGCACAAGCAGCGTTGATATCTACAGTAGGACATGTTGCGCCAATCTTACCCTGGATGATACAGCTCAACGCAGGAGTAACATATTCGTTTACTACGTTCGAACAGATAATAAAATCAATGTCGGCAGCCGTGAGGCCTGCATCCTCGAGTGCCTTGTTTGCGGCAATCACTGCGAGGTCCTCCAGCTTCTCCGAAGAAATTACGCATCGCTCTTTGATGCCAGTGCGCTCAGTGATCCACTCATCACTTGTATCGAGAAACTTCTCAAGCATCTCGTTTGTCACTGCACACTTGGGATGCGCCGATCCTGTTCCAATAATTTTCATCAGAAGTATTGTGTTAGTTTAACATATATTCGCTTCTACACGCTCGCCACAGGTGAGTTTGCCCATCAACATTCAGCAATCATCACACAACATTTTCCCTTATGCCGAGCAAAACGACCTCGCAAATATAGACGGCACGTTCGTATGCGCACGCGATTTGTGGCAAAAAGTGTTATTTTGTGGTAAAATCACGTGATTTGTGGTGAAAATTTTGCAAAAACCCCATTTTTTAATACCTTTGTTGCCAAAATATATAGATATGACAGGAAGCGAAGTGCCAAAATTTCTCGTATCAAGCCGCTATATTACCGTTACAATAGCCTCGATAGTTCTCTTCTCGGCGATATTTCTTATCCCCTATGAGCCCTTCTCACGCGCCATGTGGTTCAGTTCCACAAACATGGTGAGTATGCTCTTTACGCTTCTCTTCTACGTAGCGGCCATCGTTATCCTTATTCTCAGCCGCTACACGATGTACCGCCTTCAAGACAGATACGTTATGACACGAGCACAATATCTGTGCTGGTTAATAGGAGAGGTTATTGCTATTACCCTGCTCTACACCTTCGTGACATACCGCTATTTTGACCACTCATGGATTACGATTACCGACATAGGTACGCGCGCGCTTTTCTGCGTATCAACCATCCTCGCCATACCCAATATCATGGTATCGTTCTATGCTGCCTATCGCGCAAAGTGCGAGGAGCTCGATGCTGCGCAGTATGAGATAAAGCGTCTCGGCGAGGAGTATAATCGTCTCCTAAGCGAGGCAGAGGTTGAGCGTCGTGTCTCGGAGATGCTCCCAAAGGGCGAGGCTCAGCCCAAGAGTCCGCGCATGGTGCAGTTTTACGATAATGGTGGCACTCTGCGACTTACGATAGATATAAACGCACTATACTATCTCGAGTCGGAGGACAACTACATCAACGTCCACTACAAGCATAACGATAAGATTCTCTCCTACCTGCTACGTTGCAAGACCAGCACCGTAGAGAAGAGTCTCGAAGGTAGCACCATGGTACGTTGCCACCGCTCTTATATCGTTAACACGGGCAAGATACGCTTTATGGGCGAGGAGCACCGCATGCACTTTGTCACGCTCGACGACGAGAGCATCAAGCGCATCCCCGTATCAAAGAGCTACTACCCCACACTCCTTGCCTCGCTCAACACCATAGGTATGGGAGGCATATTGGAGGAGCACACAACACAATCAGAGGGTAAAAATCTAACATAGCTCTCCGAGTATTAGAGCATTATACTAAAACTTTTCGGGCATAAGTATGCCAATATATCAATTCTTTGAGTAACTTTGCATAAACAACGTGCACATAATATAAAGGTATTATAATGAAACGTCTCATATCAACTATAGTGATGTTGGCACTTCTCGCAGTTGCGGGAGGCTCATGCGTTGAGGATAGAGCACCCGTCTTCCCCGAGAACAACGTGAACGGCGGAGACAACAACGACGGTGGAGAAGAGGATGATAAAGAGGATGATAAAGAGGACGACAACGACGACCCCGTGCCACCGTCAAATGGCGACTACCCCAATACATCGTGGGCAGCGGGCGAACTTGACTGGGTCTTCGACATGAATGTTGTACCTGAGATACGGATTGAAGTAACTGAGGAGCAGTGGAATGAGCTTCTCAAGGAGTATGACCGCGACAGCAACACTGCGGCATACATACACTGTGACGCAGAGTTTTCGTCGAAGGGTGAGACACACTATTTTGAGGATGCTGGCCTACGCCTTCGTGGCAACACCTCGCGCCGCCGTCCCGAGGGCAATGGTGGTGAGATGCACCAGACCGACAACACCGACTGGCACCACTGCCACTTCATGCTCAACCTACGCAAGTACCAGAAGGATGATGCTCACGAGCTGCACAACGTGCGCAAGCTCCACCTCAAGTGGCACAAGGATGACCGCGCATACTGCCGCGAGTTGTACTGCTACGATCTCTTCCGCCGCTTCGGCATTTGGGCAGCGCCATATAGCTCATACTGCCGCCTTTGGATTCATGTTGAGGGCGATTCTGAACCTGCGTACTATGGTGTATATGAAATGATTGAGGCTATCGATGACAAATATGTCAAGAAGCGTAAAGACCTCTATGGCGACCATAAGCACAACCTCTGGAAATGCGGCTGGGGCGCTACGCTCAACTATAACGACATACACAGCGCATGGATCCATTGGGATGACGACTCGAGCAACGCCTACACCTACGAACTCAAGACAAACACCGAGAACTTCGAGACTGCAAAGTCACAGCTTATCGAGTTTACAAAGAACATAACAGAGCGCCAGGGCCAGGACTTCCACGACTGGATTGCCTCGGTGTGTGACGTACGCCTATTGTTGCGCACCTATGCTGTAAATGTTATTGTGGGCATGTGGGACGACTACTGGAACAACAGCAACAACTACTATATCTACTTCAACTCATCGGATAAGGACAACTACAAATTCTTCTTTATCCCCTACGACTACGACAACACTCTCGGCACGTCACACTATTGTGGTGTTCAGAGCGACTCTGGCCGTCAAGACCCGCTGAATTGGGGTGATACCAATAAAAGTCCCCTTATTGGCAAGATTTTGCAATATGACGACTACCGCAAGATATATATCGAGGCGCTCAACGAGCTTATCGACCCTGCCAATAATCTCTTCTACTATCAGCACTCCATTGACCGCATCAACGGCTGGCACTCAATGATTAGCGACTATGTTGTGAACGATACAGATGAGGATTGTGAGATTAAGGATAGACCTGCGGGCTGGGGTAACATCTACGACTACCGCATCCTCGATGCAGGCTCGTCGATGAACTTCTTCAAGGTAAAGGCAGAATCTATCCCATCAAAATAGAACTAAGTACTAATAAGGAATACGTTATGAAAAAGTTTATACTATCTCTCGTAGCTATTGTTGCATTAGTAATACCCGTTATGGCCTCAATGCCTGCCGATGGTTATGGCACAGAGCTTCGTAACCGCGATGAAGTTAGCTCAACAATTAAACCTCAATATGAGATTAATGTAGGATATATTAGTGGTGGCAAGATCAACCGAAAGGTTTTTGGAGCAATCGACACCAACTTCTCACGCCCCTATATCGATGCTATCGTTAGCGCACGCCTTAGCAACTACCTATCGTTGGGTGTAGGCGTGGGATTAGAATATGCATATGAGGAGTGTAAACTTACAAACCTTACAACCGACGCCTTTCCTGAAACATGGAACGCACTATGTATCCCCATCTTCGCTAACGTCAAGGCACACTACCCCGTTTCGGAACTTGTTGCCCCATATATCTCTGTGAGCTTAGGCGGAAATGTGATAGCAATCTCAAACTTCACACGCCACGGTTACGGTAAGGTTAAGGGGAATGTAATGATGAAGTTTGGCGCAGGTATTTCGGTATCGAAGTTCCACCTCGGCTTGGGCTTCACCACACAGGGCATCGAGTGGCTATCACCTCAAGGTGTCACGAACTTCAAGGGTGGTAGCAACGCCTTCTATATCGAGGCCGGCGTGATGTTCTAAACGAGATAACTCCCCAAACAATAAGTGGTTACCCAAAGAGGATAACCACTTATTTTTATTTTCTATCTACACACAAGTTCTAATATCGCATTTGCCGTGAGCTCGGGCTCCTCATAAAAGCCCATATGTCCCGAGTGTTCGAGCCACAACACCTTCGCACCTGGGTCGGCAGCTATCATCTCCTCAGCCACCTCAACGGGGATGTAGTAGTCGTGACGACCAAATATAAATAGGTGTGGGATGCCGCTATCACGCAGCTGCTCACCACGGCTTGTACGCTCAATCATTCCAGCAAGTATCGCCATAACACCCTCATCCTCCGTAAGAAGTATCAACTCTGCAATATCCTCGATGTAGTCCTTCAGACGCTTAGCATTCTCGGGTGCGAAGCCCGCATGTGGCACAAGGCGCGCAAGGGTATTCTTCTTTCCCGCCTTGATAAGCTCTATCTCACGGCGACGGCGGTCGCACTTCTCCTGGCTGTCTGCCGAGGTTGTCGAGTGCAACAGCGTGATGCTCTCGATGTTATCTTTGTATTTGTCGAGCATCGCCAATGCGACATAACCACCCATCGAGTGACCCACAACCGAGTAGCGCTCGATGCCGAGTGCCGACATTGTATTTGCCACGCAGTCGGCAAGGAACTCCATTGTGTGCACCTCACCCACGATTGTTGAGATACCATGACCAGGCAGATCAACGGTCACAACGCGCACCTTATCCTTGAGCAGATCGACAAACTCGTCCCACACAATCATCGACTCGAGGTAGCCGTGTAGAAGCACCACACAGCGCTCACCGCGCTCTGTGTCAGCAACGTGCATAGGGGTATCCCCCGCCATAATAAATTTCTCAACCATAGGGCTCTTAACATTATGTTGTGTCACAAATGTAAGTACAATATTACGAAAAATGGATGATATTAGCAAGCATTAGCGACAAAAAATATCATTTCTCACTCTATAATTTTGAATGGCCCAAAATTATTCGTATCTTTGACCGAATGTATAGTTCAAAAAAAGTGATATGACAAACTTCGAGATAATTAAGTGCCACGGCTCGGGTAACGACTTTATTATGATCGACACCACCCGCCTTGAAAACGCCAGTGTCATCGATTGGTCAGCATTTGCACGCATAGCGTGTGACCGCACCAACGGCATAGGCAGCGACGGTGTACTGCTTGTTGTGCGCAACAACGAGGGCATCTACGGCATGGATATGCTCAACCCCGACGGCACCCACGCCGAGATGTGTGGCAACGGCATACGCTGTGTAGCACGCCTCGCCCAGGAGCGCGGCTATCTCGATAGCAGAGTGCTCACCTCAGGCGGGCGTACCTTCCCTGCACGACGTGCCGAGTCAGTAGCCGAGGGCATCGAGACTTTCTCTGTCGATATCCCCATTGCTACATGGAGCCCAAGTTTCGCCTTCTTCAACCGCGACGAGCGCTTCGTGGGCAGAGTCATCGATACTTTGGATGGCGGGTTGCGATTTACGGCACTCAATTTGGGTAATCCACACATCGTAGCCGCAGTAGAGGATATAGACATGACACTCTTGGAGCAGCTCGGCGAGCGCGTCAAAAGCCTCAAAGAGGTCTTTCCACATGGCGTGAACGTATCGCTCTATAAGGTGTTATCCCCAACGAGCATATTCGTGGCAACATACGAGCGTGGCGCAGGCATCACACTATCGTGTGGTACAGCGATGACCGCATCATCTACCGCTGCAACGCTCCTTAGCTATGTTAAGCGGGGTGAGCGCATAGAGGTGTTCAATCACGGAGGCAAGGTGGCATGCCGAACAACCATCGACGACAACGGCATCATCACTACGCTCGAGGGAAATGCCACATTCGAGTGGGTGGGTGAGGCACGCTTCGATAACGATACATTCGCCTACGACATTCATAGCACAAGTGGCGAGGCCGAGAGGTGGACAAAGTTTGTAGAGAGCCTAAATAAGTAACACAGAGCCCAATGTATAGGAGAGTAGTTGCATATATATCGCTTATGCTGATAACACTTTTTGTTATCGGCTGTAACGTGACGCGCAACCTCCCCGAGGGCGAATACCTACTCTCAAAGGTCAAGTTCGAGGAGGACGAGACCACACCGCGCGACGAGCGCATCACGGTGGACAAGGATGGCATCGACGTATATGTCCGCCAGTCGCCCAACAAGCGCTTCCTCGGCATCGACTTCTACGTCTGGGTATATGAACACGCCAACCCTGAGAAGGATAACTGGTGGAACAACTTTAAGCGTAAGATCGGTGAGGAGCCCGTATTACTCGACATGGAGCTCACAGATAAGTCAATCACCAACCTCGAGACCTACCTTCGCACAAAGGGCTACTTCCACTCCGAGGTGACCTACGACCTCGACACCACACGTCGTGCCCGCCGCGCAGAGATAACCTATAACATACGTCAGGGCGAGCCTACACGCGTCGAAAACCTGCGATATCGCTTCCGCGATAGCTCGCTACGCAGCGTCATCCTCGCCGACAGCAGCGGCTGTCTTCTTAAAAAGGGCGACATCCTCGACATCACACTCCTCGATGCCGAGCGTGAGCGCATCGCGGCATACCTCAACGACCGCGGCTACTTCGACTTCACGGTTAATAACATATCATACGAGGTGGACACGCTGGGCCACCCCTATAGTGCAGATGTAAGACTCATCGTGCGCCCTACGCTTACGGGCTATAACGAGCGTGGCGAGCCACAGTGGGAGGATAACGCCATATACCGCATACGCAACATCAACGTCTATCCCACCTACGACCCGATGCTTCGCTCGACAACGGGATTTAGGGCTGACGCCAACATCGACACCACCTACAGCGGTGGTCTGAACATCATCCGCGACCTAAACCTCAAGCCACAGTTGCGCAACTCAATTTTACGCCACACTATAGCCCTGTACCCCAACTACATATACAACTCCAAGCAGGTATCACACACCTATAAGGAGCTTATGTCTTTGGGCTTCTTCCGCACCGCAAAGGTTGACTTTACTCGCGTAGCTGGCGAGGATCACTATGCTACATTCCTCAATGTAAATGCCGATGGCACAACCGAGCTGCTCGACACGCGTGAGCGCTTCCTCGATTGTAACATCTATGGCACTCCCGCCCTTAAGCAGAGCATGAAGGTCGAGGTCGAAGCCTCAACGACATCTACCTTCTATGGCCTAAGTGCTACGCTGGGATATAGCAACCGTAACGTATTTAGAGGTGCCGAGGCCTTCGATATTTCGGCACGCTTCGGCTTCGAGTTCATGTATGCGCGCGACGTGGAGAAGCGTACAGCAAACGAGATTGGCATCACAGCTGGCCTCTCGTTCCCCCGCTTCCTCACCCCCTTCTATATGAAGACGGGCATGAACGTATCGCAGCCCCGCACGCGCCTGGAGCTCGCCTTCGACTATCAGGACCGCCCATACTATCGACGCAATATCTTCACCACACGTTGGGCATATAGCTGGATGCAGGGCGAGCGCTCGTCGTTCATCTTCCGACCCTTGGACATCAACTGGATTGATGTTAAGAGCGTCGATGAGAGTTTTCTTGCCGACATTGACAACCGCTACTTGCGTACGTCGTTCGAATCTCAGCTAACAGCTGGACTTTCAGCCTCATATACCTACAATACGCAGCGCTCAGACATGGATCCCAACTCTACCTTTGTGCGCGCCAACCTCGAGACTGCAGGCAACCTTATACATGGCCTCGAGAGCCTCTTCTCGCACCATGCGCTGGGCAAAGACTACTATGAGATTTTTGGTATTCGCTACTCGCAGTATGTGCGCGCGGAGCTTAGCGCAAGCCGCCGCATCGAATTGGGACATAACATGGTTCTTGCGGGACGATTGTATGGCGGCGTGGGCGTGACATACGGTAACTCACACGGCCGCTCTATACCCTTCGACCGCATGTTCTACTGCGGAGGCGCTAACTCTATGCGTGGCTGGGTGCCCCGTACTCTCGGTCCAGGAAATAGGCTTCAAATTAACGACACCACATACCCCTCACAAGTGGGTGATGTGCGCCTCGAGGCAAATGCCGAGTTCCGCTTCCCCGTGTGGTGGATATTCCAGGGCGCGGTCTTCCTCGACCTAGGTAATGTGTGGTATCTGCGCGACACGGAGGATAGCAACCCCGAGGAGGTGTTCCACTTCAACAAGTTCTATAAGCAGCTGGGCTTCAACACGGGTCTCGGCTTGCGCATTGACGCCACATTCGTAATCCTGCGTATCGACCTCGGCTTGCAGCTACACAACCCTGGCCGCCCCGTGGGTGAGCGATGGATACACAACTTCAAGTGGGACAACATGGCGCTCAACTTCGGCGTTGGCTACCCATTCTAACCTACTACGACCAAACTTAACAGACTGATTATGAAGAGGCAAAGCGTAGATTTCCCTATTGACCTTGTCTATACATGGGTTGACGGCAACGACCCCACATGGCGCGAGAAACGCCAGAGGTATATGCCCGAGCTACCCAACGAGGGCAAAGCTCCCAACCACCTCTCCGATGCGCGCTGGGTCGAGAACAACGAGCTTATGTACTCCCTTCGCTCGGTGGAGATGTATGCGCCATGGGTCAACCGCATCTATATCGTAACAGATGGCCAGATCCCCGCATGGCTCAACACCAACCACCCAAAAATCAAGGTTGTAGATCATAGTGAGATACTCCCCGCAGATGCACTCCCCGTCTTTTCATCACTCGCTATCGAGAGCTGCATACATCGTATTCCTGAGCTCTCTGAGCACTTCGTATATGGCAACGACGACACCTTCTTTGGCGCCCCTACCGAGCCCGGAGACTTCTTCTTTGCCAACGGCATGCCCATCGTCCGCATGCGCGGTGCGCGCTTCAACCGCAAGTATGCACGCGACAAGGGTGGCAACTACTATAAGACGGTCTATCGCATGCAGAATCTCGTACAGGAGCGCTGGGGCAAGCTTATCTGCCATGAGCCACACCATAACTTCGACGCCTACCGTAAGAGCTTCTTCGAGAAGGCCTTAGCCTCGATGCCCGAGGAGTGGGATGCAACGACACATAGCCGCTTTAGAACAAACGACGACATGCAGCGCTGCTTCGTTGGCTACTACTCTATTGCCGCTGAGGGAGCTAAGCTCCGCAAGGTAAGCAGATACAACCGTACAACCAACCCCATCACCTTTGTTAAGGCACTATTAACAGGTCGCGGTGCTGCCGACTCGCGCTGGATAAAACTGCACTTAAAGGACTACTACAAAGAGTTCAATAAGTATAGTCCGCTGATGTTTTGCATGAACGATGGCGCAAGCACAACGGACGAACAGCGCCGCCGTATGATCGAATTCCTCAAGAGCAAGTTTCCCACAAAAAGCAGCTTCGAGTTGTAAAAATTCACTCGTTTCAAGCAAAAAAAAATTGGAGATACAAAGACTATCCAGCACACGTGTTGGGTAGTCTTTTTTACTTGTATTACATATGGAAAAATTGACCAATTTTAATATTTAACAGCCTCAAAATATGTCACAATTATTGGACTATTTTTCACATGCCAACACCACCTATATACCAATCTAGAACTCATGCCAATCCCATAAATCTACTTTTTATTATCACTAACTTTCAAATAATTAAAACGTTATGGCATTTGCGCCGCGCAAATCACTCAACAGCCCACCGCTGTAATTAGCTGATTTTCAGAAGTATTTCGCACACGCATCATAGCATACGCGTAGAACCACTCGAAATATTTACAAAACTGCCACTCCAATTGAACTTTTTTTACTATATTTGCGTGATATTTTCAGTTCGTCTGTGGAGTATTTTTCCACATGGACAAAATGAGCAATTTTAACATGCGTTGATAACACATCAAGCAATGGCAACAGTTAGCAATAGACTATCAATAGATGAGGTTAGGTCAATAGTTGAAGGACGCGACCATGTAGAGATTAACGATGTTACACGCCGTAACATCATCGACTGCTTCCACTTCTTGGAGGCCTTCTCAAAGGACAAGGTAATCTACGGCATCAACACCGGCTTCGGCCCTATGGCGCAGTGGCGTATTGACGACGAGCACCTCAACGAGCTTCAGTATAACATCATCCGTAGCCACTCAACAGGTGCTGGCGAGCCTCTCCCCACAATCTGCGTTCGCGCTGCTATGTTGGCACGTCTGATGACCTTCATGCAGGCGCACTCGGGTGTCAACATCGCGACATGCGAGCTCTTGGTCGAGTTCCTCAACCGCGGCATCTACCCCGTCATTCCACAGCATGGTAGCGTGGGTGCAAGTGGTGACCTCGTACAATTGGCACACATCGCTCTTGCACTTATTGGCGAGGGTGAGGTATTCTACAACGGCGAGCGCCGCAATACCGCAGAGGTGATGCAGGAGTTGGGCATCGAGCCATTGAAGATGTTTATCCGCGAGGGCTTGGCCGTGACCAATGGTACAGCTGTGATGACAGGTATCGGCTTTGTAAACCTCTTCAACGCAAAGCGCCTCTTGGACTGGTCAACAAAGGCATCTGTTCTTATGAACGAGATCGCATCCTCTTACGACGACTTCATGTCCGAGACGCTCAACGGCCTCAAGCTCCACAAGGGACAGAACGCTATCGCTGAGACCATGCGCGAGTTGGCATCGGGCAGCAAGATGCTCCTCAACCGCGAGGCAGAGCTATATCGTCGTAGCGAGGAGAGTACCTTCGAGCATAAGGTTCAGCCCTACTACTCACTCCGCTGCATACCCCAGATTTTGGGCCCCGTGTGGGATGCTGTAGCAAGTGCTGAGAGTGTCTTGTTGAACGAGATTAACTCTGCGGACGACAACCCCATCGTTGATCCCAAGAACCAGACAGTAATCCACGGTGGTAACTTCCACGGCGACTATGTGTCATACGAGATGGACAAGCTCAAGATTGCCATCACTAAGCTCACTATGCTCACAGAGCGCCAGATGAACTACCTCCTCCACGACCGCATCAACGGCATACTTCCCCCATTCGTAAACCTTGGCGTACTTGGTTTGAACTACGGCATGCAGGCACCCGCCTTCACCGCAACAAGCACAACTGCGGAGTGCCAGACGCTCTCAAACCCCATGTACGTTCACTCTATACCCAACAATAACGACAACCAGGACATCGTCTCTATGGGTACTAACTCGGCACTCTTGTGTCAGCGTGTGATAGAGAACAGCTACCAGGTTATGGCTATCCACATGATCACCCTTGTTCAGGCTGTCGATTGCCTCAAGATTGCCGACCGACTCGCACCCGCGACGCGCGCACTCTACGACGCTATTCGCGCCGTTGTGCCCACATTCGTTATCGACACGCCCAAGTACAAGGAGATTGCTGCGGTAATAGAGTTGCTTAAGAGATAAAATATTTTCAGATATGAACGAATTAAACACCAACACCCCAGCTCGCTACGCCCTTGTTACGGGTGCCAGCCGAGGCATTGGACGCGCCATAGCTCTGAAATTAGCGTCACAGGGCTTTGTCGTTATCATCAACTACGCATCCAACGTAGCTGCAGCACAGAAGACGCTTGATGACATCACTGCAAATGGTGGCAAGGCGGAGTTGCTCCCCTTCGATGTCAGCAACTGCGCAGCTGTTGCCGCAGCACTCGCCGAGTGGAAGGCTAACCACCCCAGCGACTACATCTCGGTTGTTGTCAACAACGCCGGTATCCGCAAGGATAACCTTATGATGTGGATGCCCGAGGAGGAGTGGCGCAGCGTGCTTTCAACATCGCTCGACGGCTTCTACAATGTCACACAGCCCCTCGTCAAGGATATGCTCGTTAAGAAGTGGGGCCGCATCGTAAATGTGGCATCGCTCTCGGGCATCAAGGGCATGCCTGGCCAGGTTAACTACTCCGCAGCTAAGGGTGGCCTCATCGCCGCCACTAAGGCTCTGGCTCAGGAGGTAGCTAAAAAGCGCGTAACGGTAAATGCCGTAGCTCCAGGCTTCATCAAGAGCGACATGACATCAGACCTCAACGAGGCGGAGCTCAAGAAGCTCGTTCCCGCAGGCCGCTTTGGCGAGCCCGAGGAGGTTGCCGACTTGGTTGCCTTCTTGGTATCGGATGCCGCAGCATACATCACAGGCGAAGTAATTTCTATTAACGGAGGAATCTACACTTGATATGTCAAATAGAGTTGTAATCACAGGAATGGGTATCTATTCCTGCATCGGAAAGAATAAAGAGGAGGTTGTAAAGTCACTCTTCGAGGGTAAGTCTGGCATCGGCATCGTTCCCGAGCGCAAGGAGATGGGCTACCAGTCAGCCCTCAGCGGCATCTTGCAGAAGCCCGACCTTAAGGGCGCTCTCGACCGCAGACAGCGTCTCTGTCTCTCGGAGCATGGCCAGTATGCCTATGTAGCAACTGTCGAGGCCTTGGCACAGGCGGGCATCGACAAGGAGTTTTTGCTTAACAACGAGGTGGGTATCCTCTATGGTAACGATAGTAGTGCCGAGGCTGTAATTACTGGTACAGACGTCATCCGCGAGAAGAAGAATACCGTCTTGGTGGGCTCGGGAAACATCTTCCAGAGCATGAACTCTACCATTACGATGAACCTATCGACCATCTTCAACCTTCGTGGCATCAACTTCACCGTGTCGGGTGCTTGCGCAAGTGGCTCACACGCCATCGGCTTGGGCTATATGCTTATCAAGCAGGGCTTGCAGGAGTGTGTCATCTGTGGTGGCGCCGAGGAGGTCAACAAGTACTCTATGGGTAACTTCGACGCTCTCAACGCCTTCTCGTCACGCGAGGATGACCCCACAAAGGCATCACGCCCCTTCGACAAGAACCGCGACGGCCTCGTACCCAGTGGTGGTGCTGCGAGCCTCATTCTCGAGAGCTATGAGTCGGCTGTTAAGCGCGGTGCTACAATCCTCGCTGAGGTTATCGGCTATGGTTTCTCATCTAATGGTGACCATATCTCTGTGCCCAATGTCGATGGTCCAAAGCGCTCGTTGATGATGGCTATCCGCGATGCGGGTATCGACATTTCGGACATCAAGTATGTCAATGCTCACGCTACCTCTACTCCTGTTGGTGACTTGAACGAGGCTAAGGCTATCGCTGAGGTATTTGGCGAGCACAAGCCCTACGTGGCATCAACAAAGTCGTTCACAGGTCACGAGATGTGGATGGCAGGTGCGAGTGAAATCATCTACTCGATGCTTATGATGCAGAACAACTTCATCGCCGCGAACCTCAACTTCGAGGAGCCCGACGAGGCATCGGTAAACATCAATATCCCCACCAAGCGTATCGACATGGAGTTTGACACCTTCTTGAGCAACTCCTTCGGCTTTGGTGGTACCAACTCATCGCTAGTAGTAAGAAAGTTCAGATAATTCAAAAATATTTATAACAACCCATAACATTATGACAATCGAAGAAATTATTGAGAAGGCCTCTGTGGTTCTTGCAGAGGAGTTTGAGATCGATCCAGAAACTATCACTCCCGATGCCTCGTTGAAGGATACATTGGGTCTTGACAGCCTCGACTTTGTTGATGTTGTTGTATTGGTTGAGCAGCACTTTGGTGTAACACTTACAGGACCTGACTTCGTAGGCATCGTTACATTTAAGGACTTTTACGAGCTCTTGAACCGTAAGATCAATGGCGAGTAGTCCAACTAAGCAGTGGAGTGGCAAGTCTCGAGGAGGTAAGTTTGGTTATCAATTTTTTGCATACACCATTCGACTTCTCGGGATTCGCTGTGCTTATTGCTTCTTGGCCTTTATCGTAATCTACTTTATCCCCTTTGCCCCCAAGGCTACGCGTGCCATATGGTCGTACAATAGAGAGAAGCGCAAACTTGGCGCGCTTGCCTCTATGTGGGAGCTCTATTGCCACTACTTTGTCTTTGGCCAGACGCTCGTCGATAAGATGGCTATGCAGGCGGGCCTCACTAAGCGCTACCGCTACGAGTTCGACAACTATGAGCGTTTCCTTGAAATTCTAAATAGTGGCGAGGGCGTGGTTATGATTGGTGCACATGTGGGTTGCTGGGAGTCGGGTGCCGGATTCTTTGGCACCTACGGCAAGCGCATCAACATCGTGATGTTCGATGCCGAGCACCAGCGCATAAAGGAGGTTTTAGAGAATAACACCAGCCGCGAGGACGACTTCAAAATCATCGCCGTGAACCAGGATGCCATAGCTGCCATGCTCGAGATGAAGGTGGCACTCAACAATGGCGAGTATATATGCTTCAATGGCGACAGGTTTGTCAACCGCGAGCATACTATGCGCGCGGAGGTTCTTGGTGGCGAGGCGCTGCTACCCTCAGGTCCCTTTAAGATTGCTGCGAAGTGTCGCGTTCCCGTCATCTTCTACTACGCTATGCGCGAGAAGAGACGCACCTATCGCTTCATCTTTGAGGAGGCGAAGTTTGAGGGACGTCCCAGTCACGAGCAGCTCGTTGCACAGTATGCTGCATCGTTGGATAGAATAGTAAGGAAGTATCCACGCCAGTGGTTTAACTTCTACGATTTCTGGAACATTAATTAGAAACAACATGGTCACGTTGTGGCCAACTAATCTGGTAGGAGATACCTTAAACTTATATATATGAAGCTCACACAACCGCTTGAAAAGGTCTATTGCAAGGAGCATCAGACAGCTCTCGAGGCACAGCGTCTCGCACAGGAGATTGCCTTTGCACCCATGGTATTTCAGGTCTCTCGCCTGATGGTTAAGTTTGGCATTTTAGAGTACTTGTCAAACAACCGCAATGGCGTTACACAGGCCGAAATCGTGGAGCATACAGGCCTCTCGAACTACGCAGCACAGGTGTTGCTCGAGGCATCGCTCTCGATTGGTACTGTGAAGACCAAGGATGACAAATATACTATCTCTAAGGCGGGATGGTTCCTACTTAACGACCCTATGGCGCGTGCCAACATGAACTTCAACCACGATGTCAACTACTTGGGTCTCTTCCACCTCGAGGAGGCACTCAAGGAGGGTAAGCCCTCAGGCTTGAAGGTCTTTGGCGAGTGGCCCACCATCTATGAGGGTCTCTCAAGCCTCCCTGCTGAGGTGCAGAAGAGCTGGTTTGGCTTCGACCACTTCTACTCTGACGAGTCTTTCGCCCAGGCGTTGAAGATTATCTTCGACGGCGAGCGTAAGGTTAAGCGTTTGTTGGACGTAGGTGGTAACACAGGTCGTTGGGCTATGCAGTGCGTGGGCCACAACAAAGATGTGGAGGTTACCATTATGGACCTTCCCCAGCAGCTCGAGATGATGCGCCAGCAGACAGCAGGCAAGGAGGGTGCCGACCGCATCCACGGCTATGGTTGCAACCTTTTGGACGAGAGCGTTAAGTTCCCCACTCCCGCATTCGATGTTATCTGGATGAGCCAGTTCCTCGACTGCTTCTCTGAGGAGGAGGTGACGAGCATCTGCCGTCGTGCCGCAGAGTCTATGGACGAGCACTCACGCCTCTATATCATGGAGACATTCTGGGATCGCCAGAAGTATGAGACAGCGGCTTACTGCTTGACACTCACAAGCATCTACTTCACGGCTCTTGCCAACGGTAACAGCAAGATGTACCACTCTGACGACATGGAGCGCTGCGTGAATAACGCGGGTCTCGAGGTCGAGGAGATTGTCGATGGCTTGGGTCTCGGTCACTCAATTATGATTTGCAAGAAGAGAAATGGCTAATATCATTGATCTTATTCCACAACGACCTCCCATCGTCATGGTTGAGGAGTTTCTTGGCATCGAGGATAACGTGTCAAAAACACGCCTTACCGTGCAGCAGGAGAATATATTTGTAGATAACGACACCCTCTCGGAGTGTGGCCTTATCGAGCATATCGCACAGTCGGCAGCCGCACGTGTTGGACACATCTTCAACACTCTTAACCGCCCCATACCTATCGGTTATATCGGCTCGGTTAACGACTTTGCTATCTCGGAGCACCCCAAGGTAGGTGACACTATCTACACAACCATCGAAGTCATACAGGAGGTATTCAACATCACGCTTATCCGCGCCGTGTGCAAGGTTAACGATGTTGAGATTGCCACATGCAAAATGAAGATATTCTTGGATACGGATGAAGCGAAATCGTAAGATAGGAAGCGTTACGCCTGCCCTCACAAACACTACAAAAACCACCGTGCGCTTCAGCGAGGTGGACTCTATGCAGGTTGTGTGGCATGGCGAGTATGTACGCTACTTCGAGGATGGCCGCGAGGCCTTCGGTCGTAAGTACCCCGGCATTGGATACCTGGATTTCTATGCCTATGGCTACACCGCACCCATCGTCGATCTTCAGTTGCAGTACGTTGCGCCGCTCACGGTGAACGATGTCGCTATCATCGAGACGCGCATCATCGACACTGCTGCTGCGAAGCTTTGCTTCGAGTATATCATCCACCGCGAGTGCGATGGCGCCTTGGTGGCACGTGGCAGCTCTGTGCAGGTATTCGTGGATAGCGACGGAAATATGTGTTTGAATAACCCAACCTTTTTTGAAGAGTGGAAGAAAAGATGGCTAACAAAGCAGTAGAGATATACCTTGGCGCATCATCGTTGCGTACAGCCCTTGGCAATAAGCGCGAGACGCTCGATGCTATGCGTCGTGGCGTGTGCGGACTAAAGTATGAGGAGTGCTTCGGCATGTATGCCGGAAGGTCGAAGGTTGCCACCGTTGAGGGCTACTCACGCTTCGAGTCGCTGATTATCGAGCAGCTGGATAACATTCTTGCAGAGTCGGCTATGTCGCTCGCCAGCGAGGATGTGCAGTTGGTTCTCTCTACCACTAAAGGTAATATCGACCTCTTGGCCGAGGATTGCGAGAACATCGCCGAGGCTACCTATATATATACATCTGCGGAGGCTATAGCACGCCGCTATGACGCTGCCCGCCGCCCCATTGTCATCTCTAACGCCTGCATCTCGGGTGTCTCGGCCTTTGTCGTAGCACGCGAGTTGTTGCAGTCGGGCAAAGTGAAGCATGTCATCGTGGCTGGTGGCGACGCCCTCTCGGAGTTTATCACCGCGGGCTTCGCGTCGTTCAAGTCTATCAGCGCACAGCCCTGTCGCCCCTACGATGCCGAGCGTGATGGCCTCACACTTGGCGAGGCTGCGGGTGCCGTTATCCTCACTACGGATGAGACACTTGCGGACGAGGGCAAAGTACGCCTTGCAGGTGGTGCGATATCAAACGATGCCAACCATATCTCTGGCCCTTCGCGTACGGGTGATGGCTTGTACTACGCCATTGCAAACGCCATGCGCGAGGCGGGCGTAGCGAAGGAGGATGTGGGCTTCGTGAATACCCACGGCACGGCTACACGCTACAACGACGAGATGGAGAGCAAGGCTGTAGCATGGGCAGAGCTTACGGTCAAGCCACTCAATAGCCTCAAGGGCTATATCGGTCATACGCTCGGTGCTTCGGGCGTTGTTGAGGCTATCCTCAGCGCCGAGGAGCTTAAAAGCGGATATATATTTGGCACTAAGGGCTTTACATCGTCAGACACGCCTCACACGCTGACTCTTTCAGCCGAGGCACAGAAGATAGAGGGTCGTTGCTGCGTGAAGACCGCCTCGGGCTTTGGTGGCTGCAATGCCGCTATCGTTCTCGACATGGAGCCACGCACACGCGCCATCCCCGAGCGCACGGGAGTTGCAAAGGTTGTTGCCGAGTATGAGCTACCACAGTCGGATATGCCCTTTGCCGAGTTTATCCGTGGCGAGTTCAAGAGCTTCGGCGAGAGCAACATGAAGTTCTACAAGATGAGCGACATGAGTAAGGCGTTGTACGTTGCCGTGGAGCGCCTCTTGGACATTGAGAACATGGCAGATGTCGAGCCTACGCGCCGTGCCATTGTGCTTACAAACCGCTCAGCATCGCTCGATGCCGATGTTATACACCAGCAGATACTCAACCAGCACCTCGCTGAGGGAGCATCCCCCGCGGCCTTTGTCTATACGTTGGCAAATGTTGCAGCGGGCGAGATGTGCATCCGCCACAAGATTCAGGGCGACAACACCTTCTTCATCGACAATGAGAATCGTGGCGTGGAGCAGGAGTACGCACGCGCACTCATCGAGCGTGGCGATGCCGACGTGGTTATCGCAGGCTGGTGCGACTACCTTAACGAAAAATGGAAAGTAAATATAAAACTATTAAAAGCGTAAATCATTATGGAACAGCTTATTCAGGAGTTGAAGGAGCACCTCATCGAGGAGCTTAACTTGGAGGAGATCACACCCGCAGATATCGACGCTGAGGCGCCATTATTTGGCGAGGGCCTCGGTCTCGACTCTATCGATGCACTCGAGATCATCCTTATTTTGGAGAAGTACTACGGCGTTAAGCTCGCAAACTCTGCCGAGGCAAAGCCCGTATTCTACTCTGTAAAGACACTTGCCGAGTATATCAGCGCGAACCGCAAGTAGGAGTATGGCAATTGTTGTGACAGGTGTAGGTGTAGTCTCGGCACTCGGCGTGGGTGTCGAGCGCAACCTTGCGTCGTTGCGCGAGGGTGCGAGTGGTATCTCTCAACACCCTACACTCCTCAAAACAAGCCACCGTCTCCCCGTTGGTGAGCTCGCCATGAGCAACGAGGAGCTACACAATCTCCTCGGCATCCCACCCCGCGAGCATCTGTCGCGTACCGCTCTCTTGGGCATCCTCGCTGTGCGCGAAGCACTCGAGGGCAACGACATGAGCAACCCCACACGCATAGGCCTTGTATCTTCGACATCGGTTGGAGGTATGGACCTCACGGAGCACTTCTTCGAGGACTTCATCGAGGATGAGCGTGCGGGCAGGTTGCGCGATGTGAGGATGCACGACTGCGCAGCGAGCACCGACGCTATAGCACACTACTCGGGTATCAAGGGCTACACCACAACGCTCAGCACTGCTTGCTCGTCGGCAGCAAATGCCGTGATTACAGGAGCTAAACTACTCAAACACAACATCGTAGATACGGTGGTTGTGGGAGGTAGCGATGCGTTGAGTGCCTTTACGCTCAACGGCTTCAAGTCGTTGATGATTCTCGATGAGAAGCCCTGCCGCCCCTTTGACGAGACGCGCGCAGGACTAAACCTTGGCGAGGGTGCTGGCTACATCGTGCTACAACGCGAGGAGGATGCCACGAACTATATCTGCCACTTAGGAGGCTACGCCAACCGTAACGATGCTCACCACCAGACAGCATCTTCGGCAGAGGGTAATGGCGCCTATATGGCTATGGCCGATGCCGTTGCTATGGCGGGTATCGAGCCCAGCGCGGTGGACTACATCAACGCCCACGGAACGGGAACACCCAATAATGACGCATCCGAAAGTGCAGCCTTCATTCGCCTCTTTGGCCAGAATGTGCCACCCTTTAGCTCGACAAAGGGCTTTACGGGACATACGCTCGCTGCGGCGGGAGGCATCGAGGCGGTATTCTCGGTCTTGGCCATACAGCATGGCTTTAGATATGCCAACCATAACTTTAGCGAGCCCATCGCGGCATACAACCTTACGCCCGTCACTCGCTTTGAGGAGGGTGCCGAGGTGAAGTGTGTGCTTAGCAACTCCTTTGGTTTTGGTGGCAACTGCAGTTCAATACTATTTACACGTTAGGCTATGAGGTGCTTTATTGAGCGCGTGGTCACTAACCACGATGTAACAACCGATATAAAGGTGCTTATCCCCGATGCGGGACTACGCCGCCGCATGAGCCGCGTGATTAAGAGTGCTGTAACGACTGCTATGGAGACACTTGGTGGCGTTGAGGGTATCGCAAGCCTCGACGGCATCATCACTGCTACGGGCTGGGGCTGCCTCGCCGATAGCGAGCGCTTCTTGCGCAACGTAATAGTAGATAAGGAGCAGCTGCTCAACCCCACACCCTTCATCCAGAGTACCTTCAACACCGTAGGCGGTCAGATTGCACTCTTGGGTCATAACCACTGCTACAACGTGACCTACGTCAACCGCAGCCACAGCTTCGAGGATGCACTGCTTGATGCTATGATGCGTGCCGAGGATGGCGACAGCGAGCATATGCTGCTCGGTGCCTTCGACGAGGAGACACCCTCACAGCACCGCATCATGGAGCGCATGGGCGCCTTCCGCAAGGTGGCGTGTGGCGAGGGCGCAATGTTCGCCATTGTGGGTGCTAAGCGTAACGAACGCTCTATTGCCGAGGTTACGACATTGGCATTCCCCGCGGAGAGCCTTTCACGCGAGGAGGTAGTGGAGCAATATGCTACAACGCAGCACGCGCGCGTTATGTATAATGGATACGCGGAGCATGGGCTCTTTCCCACGGCTTCGGCTATGTGCTTCGCCGAGGCTGTAAGGCTTGTGGCAGAGGGCACTCCCGAGGTCGTTATATATAACGAGTATTTTGGTGCATCGCCCACAGTGATTGTCGTTAGATGTCTTGCTTAGGTATCATACTTCTAGTCTGCTTTGCAATCTTTGTCGCTGCCAACATCTTTTTGGTGTGGGCCTCGGCAGATGTGGGAAGTAATATCTACGTTAAGGCTCACTGCAAGGGCGAGGTCAAGGATAGGTGTGTGACACTCACCTTTGATGATGGTCCCAACGCGGAGAATACGTCAAAGGTGCTAGATGTGCTCAAGCGCCACAACATACGCGCTACATTCTTCCTTATAGGCAAGAACGTTGAGGAACACCCCGCACTTGCTTCGCGCATGGTGGAGGAGGGACATATCGTTGCCAACCACACCTACACACATAGCTCGAAGTTTCCACTTGGAAGTAGAGCGAATGTGGAGCATGAGATAACGCAATGTAGCGAGGCGATATATAGCGCTACAGGATTACGCCCACGACTCTTCAGGCCTCCGTTTGGTGTCACAACGCCCAACATAGGCAAGGCGTCAAGGGAGCTAAGGCAAGAGGTAATCGGCTGGAGCATACGCTCTTACGACACCATGAGTAGGCCCACACGCGAGAGCGTTGTGAAGGGCGTTATGAAGAAGATACACCCCGGTGCTATCATCCTACTACACGACAGGTGTGATGGCGCAGAGGAGCTACTCGAGAGGTTAATCACGGAGTGCACACAGCAAGGATATAGGTTTGTGGCACTCGACGAGTTACTAAATATTCAGGTCTATGAGGGTTAAGGTTTTACTTACTTTGCTGGCTCTTTTCGTGGGTTTCGGCGCCTCGGCACAGAGCCTCAGCGAGGAGTTCGAGCGTGAGCTTAAGGCAAAGAGCGTGGGTATAACATCTATTGATGCCGAGATGACGCAGACACGCGAGGTGGCTGTGCTGGCAGATATTGTGAAGAAGGAGGGTGACTTCCACTTTCAGGCACCTAACAACATACTACTCTCGTTCGACGATGGCGACTACATCAAGCTCTCGGCCGAGTGGTTCGAGATGAAGAGTGGCGCAAATATCACAAAGCGCAGTGCAAATTCTAACCCCATGCTTAAGCAGCTCAGCGCCATGCTTACGGCCTGCATGAATGGCGACATAGCAAGCATCGCGAAGGGATTTACGCCAACCGTCACCAAGAGCGACAAGGAGTGGCGCGTGGTGCTTAAGCCCGAACGTGGCAGGGGCGCAGCAAAGATTGCGGAGGTGGAACTTATCTTCAACCGCAAGGATATGTCGCTTGACAGCCTCAAGATGGTCGAGAAGTCGGGCGACTATACGATGTACACATTTAGGAACAAGCAATTTAACATGGCCATTGATGGTCAGCTATTTAAGATATAAACATTATGCGTTTAGAGGGTAACTTTTACACCATTGATAGCATCACATCACCCGCCGAGGGTGAACACAACGTCGTTGTGACGCTCATGAAGGAGCACCACATCTACGAGGGTCACTTCCCCTCGCAGCCCGTTGTGCCAGGCGTTTGCACCCTTACCATCATCCGCGAGTGCCTGAGCAAGATTCTCGCGCGCCCCGTGTCGTTTGCATCTATCAAGGATTGCAAATATGTCTCTGCACTCATCCCCGAGGAGGGACTGCGCATCGCCATCAACATCACGCTCAGCGAGGCGAAGCTCCGAGTGAATGTTGAGCGTTGCGACAACCAGCAGACAGTGCTTAAACTACGCGCCGAGATACGATAATGGAGAGTGCAAAGCTTACACCCCGCGAGAGACTGAAGGCCCTAAAGTGCGCAGTGATTATTCCGACATACAACAATGTCGGCACTATCGCTACGGTCATCGCCGATGTCAAGAAGTATGCCTCGGATATCATCGTCGTGAACGATGGATGCACTGATAACACCGCCGAAGTATTGGCATCTATCGAGGGTATCAAGGTCATAGATTACGCAAAAAATAAGGGTAAGGGCTACGCACTTAAGCTCGGACTAAAGCGTGCATACGAGTGGGGCTACGAGTATGCCATAACCATCGATGCCGACGGCCAGCACTATGCAGACGACATCCCCGTATTTATAGACCGCATCGAGGAGGAGCCCAATAGCCTGCTTATTGGTGCGCGTAACCTTGCGGCAGATAACATGCCCTCAAAGAATACCTTTGCCAACAAGTTCTCAAACTTCTGGTATAGGGTCGAGACAGGTAAGCGCCTCTCTGACACACAGTCGGGCTACAGACTCTACCCACTTAAGCCTCTGCACAACATACGCCTTATCACTCGACGTTATGAGTTTGAGGTAGAGATTATCGTGCGTGCAGCATGGCGTGGCGTAAATGTCGAGAATGTACCTATCAAGGTCTATTACCCCCCTGTCGAGGAGCGTGTTTCGCACTTCCGTCCCTTCAAGGACTTTACGCGCATAAGCATCCTCAACACCGTGCTGGTAATCTACGCACTCCTATTCTACTACCCCTGGCGCTTCTTCAGGCAGCTCTCGCCAGAGAACGTTCGCAAGTTCATGGCGAAGCATGTCATCCATAGCAAGGAGTCGAACGTACGCATGTCGTGCGCCATCGCCCTGGGAGTCTTTTGCAGCGTCATACCCGTATGGGGCTACCAGGCCATCCTTGCGGCTGTGGTGGCGCAGCTGCTACGCCTAAACAAGATTGTTTCGGCAGCATTTACGGGCATCAGCATTCCGCCACTCATCCCCGTGATTATATATGTCAGCATGGTGTTTGGCGCCCAGGTTCTCGGCATAGAGAACTACGCTACGCTCGAGAACGTATCACACCAGTCGGCACTCCAGAGTATCAACCAGTATGTCATTGGCAGTGTGATACTTGGAGCAATACTCGCTATTATAGGCTTCATCATCGCATATTTTATTATGCGCAAATATAGACACAATCATGAGTAGGCTCTTCATCTACATATACGAATGGTTTGAGCGACATAGAGTAACATTCTATGTCGTGCTCGTTGCTATGGTTGCCCTCTGCGCAGCGATGGCATCGCAGATGTCGTTCCAGGAGAATATCACCAACTTCTTCGGCAACGACAACGACAAGAAGAGTGCCTCGTTTGCAAATGTCGCGGTCAAGGATAAGATTGTCGTGATGATTAATGGCACCGACGCCGATGCTATGATTGCATCGGCCGAGTGCTTCGAGAGTGAGATTGCACCTATGGTGGAATCGGGGCTCATTAGCTCGGTTACGGCATACGCTGATGAGGATACCATAAGCGCCTGCACCGACTTCGTCTATGACAACCTTCCAATCTTCCTTACAGAGGAGGACTATGCCGCCCTCGAGGCAAACCTCAACGACGAGAGCATCGAGGCATCCATAGATAACGTATATAATCTGCTTACCTCGCCCTCGGGAATGGTTGTGGGCGATGTGGTTATGCAGGACCCCATAAATATTGGCACACCCCTACTACATGAGTTCGAGAACTTCGCACCCGACATGGAGTATGAGATATACGAGGGTAGGCTCTTTACGGCCGACCTCACGACGATGCTCATCTTCATACAGCCCGCTAACGGCATGGGCGACACGGGACTTAACGATGAGTTGGTTAGTGGCCTTGAGCGTGCCGAGATGTGCGCCGAGCAGGATGGCGTGACGCTCGACGTCATTGGAGGCCCCATCGTTGCGGTATATAACGCACGACAAATTAAGAGAGACTCTGCAATCACGGGCGGTATTGCGCTAATTGTCATATTATTAGTCATCTTTCTCTCGTTCAGAAACCGCCGCTCCATACCCCTTATCATCATCCCCCCACTCTTTGGTGCTCTCTTTGCACTGGCCTGCGTGTGGGCTATTCAGGGCGAAATCTCTACCATCGCCATAGGTGCTGGCACCGTGGTGTTGGGCATATCGTTGAGCTACTCGATACACATCGTCTCGCATCTGAACAGCTGCTCTTCGCCCAAGGAGATTCTCAAGGAGCTTACTGGCCCACTTACCATCGGATGCTTCACTACGATAGGTGCCTTTGCCGCGCTTATCTTCACCTCTTCGCCCCTTCTTCAGGATATGGGTCTCTTCGCCGTATTCTCGCTTATCGGCACTACGCTCTTTAGCCTCGTCTTCTTGCCCCACTTCCTTCGCGGCTTCGACTCTACGAAGCGTAGCCCGCTACTCGGCAAGATTGAGGCCGCAGTAGGCTATCGCTATGAGGGTAACAGGTGGATTGTATTACCCATACTTCTGCTTAGCATCGGTGCGCTCTTCTTTTATGACAAGGTGGAGTTCGACGAGGATATGTCGAACATCAACTATGTCCCCGAGCATATCGCGAAGGGTGAGGCCCGCTCGATGGAGATATTGGGTGACGAGAGCAACGATGTATATATCGTTACGGGAGGCGAGAGCCTTAGCGCCATAACCGAGGAGTATGCAAAGCTTGGTGCGCTACTTGACGAGCGCCACGCGGAGGGCATCGTAAGCGAGGTTGCCACCGTAGCCAACTTCGTCATTCCTCGCGAGGAGCAGGAGCGACGCATAACGCGCTGGGAGACCTTCTGGGATGAGCACCGCACCGAGGCCCTCTCTACACTTGAGGAGGCAGCCGTGGCTAAGGGCTTCAAGGCTGGGGCATTTGCTCGCTTCGAGGAGCTTATCAGCAGGGATTATACCCCATGCAACTACACCGCTGAGGAGATAGGCTCTATACCCATCGTTGCGGAGTGGGTGTCACACAGCGAGGAGTTTTCATCACTTATGTGCCGTGTCGTAGTTCCCGAAGAGTGCAAAAATGCGCTCTACGCCGAGGTGGACAAGCTCCCCAATACAACGATTATCGACCGCAGCTACTTCTCGTCTAAGATGATCGAGGCTACCAGCAACGATTTTAACTATATACTGCTGGTATCGTCGCTGATTGTCTTTGTGGCGTTGTTCATATCTTACGGCCGCATTGAGCTCACGCTACTTACGTTCCTACCCATGGCGATTAGCTGGGTGCTTATCTTGGGCATGATGGCGCTCTTCGACATCAAGTTCAACATCGTAAACATCATCCTTGCCACCTTCATATTTGGTATTGGCGACGACTTCAGTATCTTCATCATGGATGGCCTGCTGGAGGAGTACAAGAGTGGTAAGCGCGTGCTTGGAGCACACAAGACGGCGATATTCTTCTCCGCCTTTACGGCTATTGTAGGCATGGGTGTCTTGATATTCGCCGAGCACCCCGCACTCAAGTCTATCGCCCTTATCTCGGTGCTTGGCCTAAGCATCGTGGTGCTTGTATCCTACACCATACAGCCGCTGCTTTTCCGTATGCTTGTGACAAACCACACCGCGAAGGGCAAGCTACCCTACACACTCGGTGTGATACTCAACACAGCATACACCTTCATCTACTTCCTCGTGGGATGCATCGTGATGAATTTGTATGCCCTCGTGCTTATTATCACCCCCATCAAGCGTCGCACGAAGAAGCTGGCATTCCACAAGTTCATATACCTCTTTACACGCATCTTCCTTGCTACAATAATTGGCATCAAGACCATTCGCCAGAACACAGCGAACGAGCGTTTTGAGAAGCCTGCAGTCATCATCGCTAACCACCAGTCGTTTGCCGACATTCTCTTGTTGCTCTCGACAACACCCAAGGTTGTCATGGTGACAAATAGCTGGGTATGGAACTCGCCTTTCTTCGGATGGGTTGTTAAGTATGCCGACTTCCACCACGCTGCCGATGGCTATGAGGCACTGGCCGAGAAGGTCAAGGAGCGCGTTTCGGAGGGCTACTCTGTTGTCGTATTCCCCGAGGGCACACGCTCTGCGGACTGCTCTATCCAGCGCTTCCACAAGGGTGCCTTCTACCTCGCACAACTCCTCGAGATTGACATTCTACCCATCGTTATCTATGGCGCAGGAAACCTCTCGGCAAAGAACCAGGGCTTCTATATCAATGGTGGTATCATGGCTACGCGCATCATGCCACGCATCAAGCATGGCGACACCACCTATGGCACTACATATCAGGAGCAGACAAAGGCCTTGCGCCGCTACTTCGCAAAGGAGTATAGCGCTATGTGTGACGAGTTTAGCCGCACACACAACTCCTACTTTAGGTCGTTGCTCATACGCAACTACATCTACAAGGGTCCTATCATGGAGTGGTACATGAGAATTAAGTGTCGCATGGATGGCTACTACGAAACCTACGACAGGCTCATCCCCCGCGATGCCACAATCACCGATGTAGGCGCGGGTAACGCACAGATGGACTTTATGCTGAGCATCCTCGCCCCCGAGCGCACGATATATGCTATCGACTACGATGAGAGTAAGATTGAGGTTGCCCGCAACTCCTTCCTCGGACGTCGCACAAGCGTGCAGTTCATGTGTGGCGATATGTGCACAATCGAGTTCCCCAAGTCGGACTACATACTCTTCAGCGATAGCCTACACTACATCGACTCGGAGCGACAGAAGCAGGTCTTGGAGCGCGCCATGGAGAGCCTCAACGAGGGTGGCTGCATCGTTGTTCGCGATGGTAACACCTCACATAGCAAGGCTCATAACCTCATTGAGCTCACCGAGTTGTGGAGCACCAAGCTACTCAAGTTCAACAAGACGACCACCGACCTATGCTTCGTTAGCGAGGAGTGGATGAGGGAGTTTGCTGAGTCGCACAACATGGATATTGAGGTAAGCAAATATTGGAAATATAGTTCTGAAACGCTGTATATATTAAAAACACGAGATAATGAAAAAGTATGATGTTATAATCATTGGTGGAGGCATCGGAGGCCTTGCCAGTGGTATCATCCTCAGCAAGGAGGGTCTAAGCGTATGCGTACTCGAGCAGCATAGCATCATCGGAGGTTGCTTGCAGTCGTTCAAGCGCCATGGCCGCACCCTCGACACAGGCATGCACTACATCGGCAGCATGGGTGAGGACCAGATTATGCACCAATATTTCAAATATTTCGGCATCGCCGACGACCTACGCCTTCGCAAGCTTAGCGACGACGGCTTCGACTATTTCCACTTTATGGATGGCGAGGTATATAGCCACGCCGCAGGTAACGAGCGCTTCATCGAGACACTTGCCGCGCGCTTCCCCGAGGATAGAGAGGGCATAAAGGCTATCGTTGGCAAGATGCAGAACATCGGCGATATGATTGCCCCCGAGGTGCTGCGCGGAGGTAGGCTCTACAACCGTGGAGGCAAGGACTATACCTCGGTTTCGGCATATAGCGAGATCGAGAAGGCTATCGCTAATGACCGTTTGCGTAACGTAATGGCCGGTAATACAGGTCTCTATGCAGGTGATAGACTCACCACCTCGATGTATGAGTATGGCGTTATCACTCACTCATATATCCAGGGTGCATATGCCTTTGAGGATGGCTCGCAGCAGCTTGCCGACCTCATGGTGCGCCAGATTGAGCGTAATGGTGGCGAGGTGCGCCTCAACGCCCGCGTGGCGAAGATTCACCTCGAGGGTGATAAAGCAGAGTATGTTGAGTTGACATCGGGCGAGAGAGTCTATGGTGACAAGGTCATCTCATCTATCCACCCCTCTACGACCTTCTCGATGCTCGAGAACAACACCATCTACAAGAAGGCCTTCTTCACACGTATGAACTCGTTGGCTAACACCTACGGCATCTTCACAACATACCTCCTTATGAAGCCCAACACCGTGAAGTATGAGAACCACAACCACTTCTACTTCAACATCGACGATGTGTGGGGCTTGGAGGGCATGTACAAGGGTGTCAACATCCCTGGCGTATTGATGTGCATGCAGCCCAACTCGCGCAACGAGTACACCGATGTTATCAGCCTGCTTGTCCCCATGCCATTCAAGCAGTGTGCACGCTGGGCAGATACTACCGTTGGTCGCCGTGGCGAGGAGTACAAGGCATTCAAGGAGCAGTTCGGTAACGCCGTTATCGACTTTGTGTCGCAGTTTAATCCCAACCTCAAGGGTAATATCGAGATGATACACACAGCATCTCCTCTCACCTACCGTGACTACACCTCAACACCCGAGGGTAGCGCCTATGGCTTGGTTAAGGATTGCCGCAATCCCTTGGCATCACTCGTCTTTGCACGCACAAAGATATCTAACCTCTTGATTACGGGTCAGAGCCTCAACATTCACGGTTGCCTTGGCGCAACAATCTCTTCGGCTGTTACCTGCTCGGAGATTCTTGGTGAGGAGTACCTGGCAAAGAAGATTGGTAACGCATAATCTATCGAGCGATGGTTTGGAGTATTCTCGCATGGACGCTTGGGGCACTTTTACTTCTGGTAGTGACATTTGTCGCTATCGTTGTTGTGCTCTATCTCCGCGCAGACTTCCTCGAACCAAAGGAGGACATCGACCTTGATGCAATAGTCAAGCATAACGAAGCTACACTACGCCAAAACCGCTTCGGACTATGGGAGGCACACATTAAAGGTGATGCCATAGAGCGTGGTGCAACCTACGGAGTGCTCTGTGGCGACCTGCTTAAGCATCAGGAGGATACCTTCAACCACCGCATACATGAGCTTGTCCCATCGCGTCGCTGGGTAGAGTTTCTGCATAAGGTCGTTATACTCTTCAATCGTAATATGGCGCGCCACATTCCCGAGGAGTATCGCAACGAGATATATGCCATGTCGCTCTCGGCGAGTGATGAGCATACGCGCTATGGCTCAAACTATGTGCGACAGCTCAACTACCACGCTGCGCACGACATCGGCCACGCCATGCAGGAGTATATGCTTGTAGGATGCACAAGCTTCGCAGCATGGGGCACACGAAGCGCTACGGGAGAGCTTATCGTAGCGCGCAACTTCGACTTCTACGTGGGCGACGACTTTGCCAAGAACAAAATCGTCCTCTTTGTAGAGCCCACCGATGGCAACCGCTTTGTGTCACTGTCGTGGCCCGGAATGATGGGCGTGGTATCGGGCATGAACGAGCATGGCCTAAGCATAACGCTCAATGCCCTGAAGGGTGATATACCCACCTCCTCGGCAATGCCCATCTCGCTACTTGCTCGCCACATCATGCAGCACGCCTCGACCATAGATGAGGCATATGCCATAGCCAAGGAGTTCGAGTGTTTCGTATCAGAGTCTATGCTCGTAGCCTCGGCAAAGGATGGCTGCGCTGCGATTATCGAAAAGACTCCTAAGTGTACGGCAATATACAGCAGCGAGGAGAGCCAAATACTATGCACTAACCATGCGCAATCCGAGGAGCTTAAAGGCCAGAAGCGCAACCTCGAAAACATAGCAACCTCAGATAGTCCCTACCGCTACGAGCGACTAAAGGAGCTTGTTGAGCACCACGCGCCTATAGATGTAAAGAGCGCTATCGCCATCATGCGCGACACGCGTGGCAAGGGCGACAGCGATATAGGCCTCGGCAACGAGAAGGCACTAAACCAACTTATAGCCTTCCACACCGTAATCTTCGAGCCCACGAAGCTCCGCTTATGGACATCTACCGCACCGTGGCAGCTCGGCAAGTTTGTATGCTACGACCTCAGCAAGGTCTTTAGCGGCGAACTAGGCAACAAGGCAAGCTACGCCCTCGAGGAGCTAACCATCGCAGCCGATGATGTGGCTATGAGGGATATTTACCCACGCATAACCCGTTATAGGGAGCTATGCGACATATTGCGCCAACACACTAAGGAGCGCCAACACATGGATGGTGAGCTACTCAGAGAGTTTGAGGCGATAAACTCCAACCTCTACCTTACCCACGAACTCCTGGGTGACTATATGTCAGCAATGGGAGATAAGGCAAAGGCTACGACCTATTGGCGTCGTGCCTTAGAATTGGAGATACCTCATGTACATGAGAGAGGTAGAATAGAGCGAAAAATAAAAAAGTAACACACATATGATCAAGGACACAACACTTCACTACAAGACTAACGAGGAGATAAAGGCATTCCAGGAGGCACGACTACGCGAGGCACTTGCATATTTGCAGGAGCACTCAACCTTCTATCGTCGCATGTTCGAGAGCAACAATATCGACATCACAGCGATAAAGTGCATCGAGGACCTCGCACAGCTCCCCACAACATCGAAGCAGGATTTGCAGTCGCACAATGCCGACTTCTTGTGCGTTGACCCCGTTGAGGTTATCGACTATGTCACAACCTCTGGCACACTTGGTGAGCCTGTGACATTCGCACTCACAGAGAACGACCTACAGCGCCTTGCTTACAACGAGGCATCGTCATTCACCATGACAGGCTGCACCAAGGAGGATGTAATACAGCTTATGACCACCATCGACCGTCGCTTCATGGCGGGCTTGGCCTACTTCCTCGGTGCTCGCCAGTTGGGCTCGGGCATCGTGCGCGTGGGTAACGGCATCCCCGAGTTGCAGTGGGATACCATCAAGCGTGTTAAATCTACAACATGTATCGTTGTGCCCTCTTTCCTTATGAAGATGATTGAGTTTGCCGAGAAGAGTGGCATCGACCACAACAACTCCAACCTCAAGAGCGCAATCTGCATCGGCGAGGCACTACGCACCCCCGATGGTGAGCTTACAACGCTTGGCTCGAAGATTCACGAGAAGTGGCCCTCGTTGGAGCTATTCTCAACATACGCCTCAACCGAGATGCAGACATCGTTTACCGAATGTGTGGCACACCGCGGTGGCCATATCCCTGGTGACTTGATTATCGTCGAGCTCCTCGACGAGAACAACCAGCCCGTAGCCGATGGCGAGCCCGGTGAGGTTACCATCACTACACTTGGTGTCGAGGCTATGCCCTTGTTGCGCTTCAAGACTGGCGATATATGTATTCGCATTAGCGAGCCATGCTCGTGTGGCAGAAATAGCGCACGCCTAAGTTCGGTTATCGGACGTAAGAACCAGATGATTAAGTTCAAGGGTACGACAATCTATCCACCCATCCTCTTCGACATCCTCGACAACATCCCCGATGTCGAGAACTACATCGTCGAGGTATTTACCAACTCGTTGGGCACAGACCAGATTCAGATACGCATCGGCAGCAACAACCACTCCGACGCCTTCGTTAAGCAGATTAAGGATATCTTCCGCTCTAAGGTGCGCGTGGCTCCCGATATCCAGTTCGAGTCTGTGGAGCTTATCTCACGCATACAGACACCCCCTATGAGCCGCAAGGTTGTCAAGTTCTTTGACCTACGCCACAACGCCTAATTGCGCAGGTATGAATATAGAGTTGATTGTTGTCGGCAAAACCGATATGAAGGAGGTCGAGGCACTGGTTACGATGTACACCAAGCGCCTTAACCACTATGTTAAGTTTGCCATTACGACGCTTGCCGATGTGCGTAATACGAAGAACCTCTCGGCTGCGGAGCAGAAGCGCATGGAGGGCGAGGCCATTTTGCGCCTTGTCACCGATTCTGACCACCTCATGCTTCTGGATGAGCATGGCCTGGAGTTGCGCTCCATAGAGTTTGCCGACCTACTGCAGAAGCGCATGTCGGCGGGCACAAAGCGCTTGGTATTTGTTATTGGTGGCCCCTATGGCTTCTCGGATGCTGTCTATCAGCGCGCCAATAGCAAGCTCTCGCTCTCGAAGATGACCTTCTCGCACCAGATTGTGCGTGCCATCTTCACCGAGCAGCTTTATAGAGCATTTACAATTCTAAAGAATGAGCCCTACCACCACGAGTAGGCAACAGACAAAAAGAGCGAGGCACAAAACCTCGCTCTTTTTTATTTTGCAATCACCACACTGATTTATGGGATTGAAGAAAAAGATCTAGTTTTAGGCTTGCGAAGCCCGAAAAAGCGGAGTTTACTAAAATGTAAATGAGCATTTTGAGGGCGAGCGTAACGACAAAATAGACTTTTTATTCAATCACATCTGTATTCCATTCGCCGTCAGCATCCTCATATATAATCGCACGGCTATCGCCCTTCGACTTTAGGAGCTCATAGGCCTTGTAGAGGTTGTAGCCATTGCCCGCCTTCTTGCCAAGCGAAAAGGCAATGATCGAGACATGATTCTGTGCGCGGTGGTACATGCTCTCAACACGGCGCAGGTACTCATCCACCAACTCGGGAGCATTGGCGGGCGTGCCACCCAGGGCGCGATTATCGGCACACGAGGGCGATGCCACAGCGGCGCAATCTATAACATAGACGCCCACACGGTCGCAGATATCGTAGAACCAGCGGGGCTGGGGATAGTCAGGAGTGAGGCAGTTTATGCCACACTGCTTCAAGGCCTTAATCTCGCGCTCCGTTGTAGCCCTATCTGCCGCAGCGTTGTAGGTCTCCTTCTTGAGTGTCAAAGCCTTACCAAATGCTGTAATGTCGCCACCCTCGGTGTATCCATACTCTGCAAAGCCCACCTTCAAGGGGATATACTCCCAGAGGATACCGCTACGCTTTACATATAGCGTAAGGTCGTAGAGCTTAGGATTTGCAGGGCTCCAGCGGTTAGGATTTGAGTGGTAGATATAGGGCTTGAAGCTCAAGGTGTCGCGCGTGAACTTCTCGAGCGCGAGGTCGTTAACGCTATACTCCATAAGCTTGCCATCGGGGGCGTAGATGTCGTAACCCACCTCGATAACCTCGTCCGAAGAGAATGAGTTATCGACCAAGACATCGAGCTTAAGCTCCGCGAAGCGCTCCAACGAGTCGGGAACCATGCGCACATTGAAGTCGTAAACACCCAAGCGGCGCTGTGCAAAGATGTAGCAGTTATCAAACTGCTGACGCTTGGGCTGTGTAAGACCCTCAGCAACAGCCTCCATGTATGGTTCATCGACAACGACGATAGCAACGACATTCTTACCCTGCACGAGGTAGGGTGATATGTATATCTCGGTGGGGGTAAATCGGTCGATAGCCGAAGTTATCTGCACACCATTGACAAAGATTGTGTAGTCGCCACCCACATTCTCGGTGTGGAGGTAGGCGTTGTAGTCGTTCCACGATGCGGGAACCTCAATCTCCTGCTCATAGACTGCACACACACTACCCTCGCCCTCGAACTGAAGCGTGGGGCGCAGGTCGATATATTTGTCGTTGTTGGTGCGGATGTCGCTCTTGGCGTCGGTGCGTTTGTCATAGCAGATAAACTCCGTGCGGCTTATCACAGCCTGTGCCGATGCCATATCGAGCGACACAAAGAGCGCCAAAATGGCGAATATGGGGTACAAAAAGCTCTTTTTCATGGTTCTAATTTATGACAAAGATACAAAAAAGCGATAAGTGTGCAATCGTTTGTAAAAAAATTAGTAATTTTGTGACCTAATGTGACGTTATACGAACGTCACTCGAAAGCGAAATAATATATAAAACGATATAAGATTTATGAAACTTACACGTATCGCCGAGATCCTCAAGATGGAGGGCGACGGCAGAGAGATTACCGTAAAGGGTTGGGTAAGAACCAAGCGTGGCAACAAGAATGTAGCATTCATCGCGCTTAACGATGGTTCTTGCGTTGCCAACATTCAGGTCGTTGTAGATCTCGCAAAGATCGACGAGGCAGAGCTCAAGGGCGTAACCACAGGTGCTTGCTTGCGCGTGGATGGCACCCTCGTAGCATCACTCGGTCAGGGCCAGGGCGTAGAGGTCCAGGCGTCAAAGATTGAGATATATGGCACTGCCGACCCTGATACTTATCCCTTGCAGAAGAAGGGTCACTCATTGGAGTTCTTGCGCGACATCGCATACTTACGCCCCCGTACTAACACCTTTGGTGCTGTACTTCGCATCCGTCACGCCATGGCGTTCGCCATCCACAAGTACTTCAACGATCGTGGTTTCTACTACTTGCACACTCCACTTATCACAGCTTCAGACTGCGAGGGTGCTGGTGCAATGTTCAACGTATCGACTCTCGACATGCAGAACCCTCCCCGCAATGAGGATGGCACTGTAGATTACACTCAGGACTTCTTCGGTAAGCACTGTAGCCTTACTGTATCTGGTCAGCTCGAGGGTGAGCTTGGTGCTTTGGCACTCGGCCAGATCTACACATTCGGTCCTACATTCCGTGCCGAGAACTCTAACACTCCTCGCCACTTGGCAGAGTTCTGGATGATCGAGCCCGAGATGGCGTTCTACGAGTTGCAGGACGACATGGACCTAGCTGAGGACTTCCTCAAGTACCTCATCCGCTACGCTATGGAGAACTGCCGCGAGGACCTTGAGTTCATGAACAAGATGTGGGACAAGGGTCTCTTGGAGCGTCTTCAGTTCGTTTTGGACAACGACTTCGTACGCCTCGACTACACTGAGGGTATCGAGATTTTGAAGGCTTCGGGCAAGAAGTTCGAGTTCCCCTGCGAGTGGGGCTGCGACCTTCAGTCAGAGCACGAGCGCTACCTCGTTGAGGAGCACTTCAAGCGTCCTGTAATCCTTATCAACTATCCTAAGGAGATTAAGGCATTCTATATGAAGCAGAACGAGGACGGCAAGACCGTTCGCGCTATGGACGTTTTGTTCCCCCAGATTGGCGAAATTATCGGTGGTTCGGAGC
Source organism: Alistipes sp. (assembly GCA_045633045.1). Taxonomy (GTDB): domain Bacteria; phylum Bacteroidota; class Bacteroidia; order Bacteroidales; family Rikenellaceae; genus Alistipes. Next base: position 164,163 of record JAZQXV010000001.1, on the reverse strand, counting down.
GTGAGGCCGACTTTGGCAAGCTTTGTGCAAGAGTAGATGAGTTGGGCATGAGCCGCAAGGAGCTGTGGTGGTATCTCGACACTCGTCGTTGGGGTTCGGCACCACACTCAGGTTTCGGTTTGGGCTTCGAGCGTCTGCTTCTCTTCGTGACAGGCATGGGCAACATTCGCGATGTTATCCCCTTCCCCCGCACACCAAAGAACGCAGAGTTCTAAAGCGTTATGCCTAATAAAACGGCCGGCCCAAGGCCGACCGTTTTTTAATTAGGATATATTATAAACGACATGGCAAATAGACTTCAACAGACCATACAGCTGCAGACGAAGATTTCGCCCCAGCAGATACAGATGATTAAGCTACTCGAGCTCCCCGCGATGCAACTCGAGGAGCGCATCAAGCGTGAAATCGAGGAGAACATAGTCCTCGAGGAGGATGTTGAAGCACACAACGACAGCGACGACGCTCCCGAGAAGATTTCGGTTGAGGAGTACCTCGGCAAGGAGGACGAGACCCCCGCATACAAGGCGCGCGTGAACAACTTCTCGAAGGACGACAAGCAGCGCCCCGTATATATCACCGAGTCGCATTCGCTGGGCGAGACGCTTATGGAGCAGTTGCGCTTCCGCTCACTTAGCGAGGAGGAGCTTATCATAGCGGCATATATCGTTGGCAGCCTCGATGACGATGGCTACTTGCGCCGCGACCTTGTTTCGCTCTCGGACGACTTGGCCTTTACGCGCAGCATGGATGTCTCGGTCGAGGAGATAGAGCGCATACTGCGTATCGTTCAGGAGCTCGAGCCCGCAGGCATAGGGGCCCGTACCCTGCAGGAGTGCCTACTTCTGCAGATGCACCGCCAGACGCTTGACACCAGCGCTAAGCACCTCGCGTTCAAGATTGTGAGCCACCACTTCGAGGCATTCGCCAAGAAGCACTACGAGAAGCTCATAGCACGCCTCGGCACCTCGGAGGAGGCCTTCCGCGAGGCTATAGAGTATATCCGCACGCTCTCGCCTAAGCCTGGCAACCTCCATGTTGAGGGCGGCATCGACACCACGCCATATGTCACCCCCGACTTCGTGCTCGACACCACGGATGGTGAGCTGCGCCTCGCTATGAACTCGTCGAATATCCCCGAGGTGCGTATCTCGCGCCGCTACCGCGACATGATGCGCGACATGGTGGCACCTGACGGCACTATCAAGGCTGAGGATAAGGAGGCTGTGCAGTTCGTAAAGTCAAAGATAGACTCGGCAAAGTGGTTTATCTCGGCTATTAAGCAGCGCCACGACACCCTTATGCGCACCATGCAGACCATCCTCGACTTCCAGCGCGAATACTTTCAGGAGGGCGATAAGAGCAAGCTTAAGCCGATGATTTTGAAGGACATCGCCGACCGCACGGAGCTCGATGTATCGACCATCTCGCGCGTGGTGAATAGCAAGTACATACAAACCCCCTTCGGCATCATATTATTAAAATCGCTATTCTCGGAGGGCATGCAGACGACCTCTGGCGAGGAGGTCTCGAGCCACGAGATTAAGACCATCTTGCAGGAGTGCATCGACAATGAGGATAAGCGCCACCCGCTTACGGACGAGAACCTTATGGACATCCTCAACGATAAGGGCTACCGCATAGCGCGCCGCACGGTTGCTAAGTATCGCGAGATGCTCGACATCCCCGTTGCCCGCATGCGCAAGCAGATATAGTACTTATCAACAAAAAACATAATAGGGACAACCACCTGTGGCTGTCCCTATTATTATTTATAAGTGTTCCATTAGAAGCGGAAGCCGAGGGTTGCAACCGCGATGTGGCGCGCAACCTTATCCTCAAAGACAGGGCTACCGAAGTCAAATTCAGCTACCTCAGGATCGGTATAGTAGAAGGTCTGGTGCGCGGTGTACTTCGTAGTGCCATACTGGTAAGCGAGGTCGAGGTAAACCGTGCGAGAGAACTTTATACCAAGGCCCGCAGTGACATACTCCTGGCGTGTGGGGATGGTGTGGCCCGCGATGATACTCTCATAGCCCTTGCGAAGTGTGTTACCGCTATAGATATATCCCGCACGCACCGCCAAGAAGGGCAACAAATATGCCTCAGCACCCACGCGCACGGTATTACTACCCTGGAACACCATCTTTGTGATGTCGGTATAGTCGAGGCCATAGATAGGTGAATCCTTCAACTTAACAGACTGGTACCAGCTGCGCTCATAGTCTGCCGAGAGGATTACCCTACGACCCAGCGTAAAGGCTGTACCGAGCAAGAGGCGCGATGGCGAGGTGTAGTTCCATGAGTTCTCGCCAGCATCTTCCCAAACAGGTGTACTAACATCAAAGTAGGTATAACCCTGATTATTGAGATTGTAGTTATCGGGGTTATTGCCCGCACTATATGTTGCCGACCACATATCGGCGCTATATCTCAACGAGGTATTCATAAAGGTTGGGGTGTGGTATGCGATACCAACTCTCCACCACTTCACGGGGCGTACCGTAACACCAATCTTGAAGTTGATACCCGTACCCGAGAGGCGTGTGCGCTGCTCATAGTTCATATACTCGAGCTGATAGGGCATATCCTCGCCTGAGGGGTAGTCGTCATTGGGATAGAAGTAGTTTTCGCCATAGAATACACTGCGCTTGTAGCTAAGGCTCTGAATGCCGAGCGTAGCACCTACATAGACGATATCTGCGAAGTTCATACCCATGGTGAAGTCGTACTCACCCAACGAGCCACGCACCTCGGTTGCAGAGTACTGGTCAATCTCGGCATACTCTGCGATGCGGTCGATATACCAGCCCTGGTCATCCTTATTCGTAAGGCCATTCTTATACGCGAGTGTAGCACCCCAGAAGTATGGGTCGTTACCAAAGGGCATAGTGCCATCGGCGTTTGTCTGCAAGCCATCGACATTTGATAGCGTGCAGAGGAAGTTTGCCATGGAACTTACCGCGGGATTTGCGATTGAGGCACTCATGGTGTTGTAGTTAAAGTCGGCGATGCGGTTATAGACAACACCCAAGTTGAGGTTTGTCAGTGCACCCGTACCACGATAAACCGAGAAGACACCACCTATGCTCGACATGCCGAAGCGCTCAGAGTGGTCCTTAAACTCCTGCTGGCGCTTTGGAACACCAACATAGAAGGGGTCGCTATTCGCGGTCTTAGACTTCGAGAACTGCATCATGGGCGAGAAGCTAAAGTCGCTCTCGACATACATACCTATACCCGCGGGGTTAAGCGAAGCGGATGTGAGGTCTGCACCGAGGGCCGTGAAGGCGTTACCCATACCCATGCTACGCGCCGTGCCATAGTTGTGCGACGTGAAGGATAGGTTCTGGAGGTCGCTCCATGTAACTATGTCGTTGTTGAAGGTAGTACCTCCGAAGTCCTGTGCCGAGAGGCGTGGTGCAGCGAAGAGTGACACTGCAACCACCATGGTGAGTATGTAAAGACGTCTCATAATCAAACTATTAAAAGCGTTTTTAGGAGTATTACGACAAGGAGTATGCCACACTGCTAAGACATACTCCCTGAAGGATGCTATCTGCGACTGCTACCACTCGACGAGCCGCTACGGAATGAACCTGACGAACCCGAAGAGCTTGACGAGCTTGAGCGGCTGCTCGATGATGAGCCCGAATAACTTGAGCTACGGCTCGATGAAGAGCTTGAGCTACTGCGGTAGTTCGACGATGAGGATGACGACGAACTGCTACGACTCGATGATGAGCTTGAGCCACTGCGGTAGCTTGAGCTTGATGAGCCTGTGCGACTACCCGAAGAGTTGCTGCGGTAGCTTGAACCAGAACTTGTCGAGGTGCCTCGGTTTGTTGTGGTAGTCACCGTGCCACCACTTGTCTGCGTGCCGCGTGTTGAGCTGCTTGATGAGCCCTGACGGAAGTTGCTGTTGCCACTCGACGAGCTACCAGTGGTCTTATTGCTCTGGATGTTGGTCGAAGTGCCAGTGGTTGTTCCGTTGTTGCGCGTTGAGGTACCATTGTTTATAGTGCCTGGGCGGAAGTTGCTATTGTTATTCTTGCTGCTGCCAACGCCACTATTCAAGTTCGACGCATTGCCACTCTCGATGCGTGTATCCGAAACCACATAACCATTATTTCTGTTGTTGGTCGATGTGTTGTTGTTCACGCTTGTGCCGTTGAAGCCCTGCGATGTTGAGCCACCATTGTTGGGGCGCACATTCACGCGGTTGCCCGACGAGCCATAGTTGCGGTTGCTTGTTGGCGATGTGTAGCGGTTGCCCGTGCTCACGCGGTTACCATTCAAGTTACCTGGTCCAGATGATGCACCCGAGCCTGCTATGCCACCGGGACGATAGTCTGGACGGTTGCTATCGGGCTTGTGTCCGTGGTTGTGACCTGGGCGGTGCGCAGGTGGCGGAGGCGTATGGTGATGACCTGGATGGTAGTGGTGGTGATGGTGGTGGTGATAGTAGTAGGGATCGTAGCAACCATACCAATACCAATCGTAATAGTATGGATTGTAACATATATTCCAGTTCCAGTCGTACCACGAGTAGTGAGGATAGCCCCACATAGAGTAGTAGAATGGATCTACACGATAGCTCCAGCCGTAGGTCCATGGCGAAGCGTAGAGACCAAATGTTATGTTTGTAGCACCCCACGAACCAAACATCGAGGTGATATACTTAGGCTCTACCCACACCTGGTTACCAGAAACCATAACGTTGTAGAACGATGGATCGTAAGCCGTAGCATAGTATATCGAGCTATTGCTTAGCAAATCGTAGTAGCTCGATGGCATGTTGTAGGTTGGCGACTGAAAGCCGTATAGACGGCGAGCATATGCACTCTGATAGTCGTTAGCCACAATATTTGTATAGGATGGCTGGTTATTTATCGTAGCATAGTACTGCGCCTCTGCCTGAGCAGCGTTAGCCTCCGCTAAGCGTGCCTCCCACTGTGCCTGGCGTGCCTCTGCCTCGAGACGCTCCGCCTCGGCCTCAGCCCTAAGCTGCACAGCAACCTCTGCACGATTATTTGTCCTATAGAGATCGCTTGTTCCGTATGCCGCCGAGTTGAACATCGCCGTACATCCCGAGAGTGCGAATGCCATCGCAACAATCGGCAATATTATAAGTGACCTTTTCATGACTCTATATTTTATTTGTTATTTCAGTGTTTATCAGCTCATAAACCCAACGTATCTGAGCCTCTCTTTATTACAAAGGTAATAAATTTTATTTATGAACAGTGCAAAAATCCCGCAAAGCGCCATAAATTGTGGGGTGAATCAACCAAAACGCAGGGTAAAACGACCGCTATTAGTGGGCATCGAGCCAGTTTTCCGCGCTATTCACCTCGGCGATAAGGGGTACGCTAAGCGAGGCTACGCTCTCCATCGCCTCCTTAACTATGCGCTTCACGCTCTCGAGCTCCTCGTTGAGCGTATCGACGACAACCTCATCGTGTACCTGCATAATCATCTTCGAGCGTATGCCCTCGGCCTCGAAGCGGCGATATATCTCCACCATGGCGAGCTTCATTATGTCGGCTGCCGAGCCCTGAATAGGGGCATTTATGGCGTTACGCTCAGCAAGACCACGCACCGTGCGATTCGATGATGTGATGTCGTGGAGCATGCGCCTACGACCAAACATCGTCTCGACATAGCCATCAGTCGTAGCCTTCGCCACTGCATCATCCATATATCGCTTAACACCTGGATAGGTCTCGAAGTAGTTGGTTATAAGTTCCTTGGCATCGCGGTTTGAGATGTCGAGGCGTTGTGCAAGGCCAAATGCCGAGATGCCGTAGATGATACCGAAGTTCGCAGTCTTGGCACTACGACGCTCATCGCTTGTCACCTCCGCAACGCCCTTACCGTAGAGGCGTGCGGCTGTCGCAGCGTGAATATCCTCGCCCTGCTTGAAGGCCTCGATAAGTGCCTCGTCGCCACTAAGGTGCGCCATCAATCGCAATTCAATCTGCGAGTAGTCGGCAGCAACCAGCGTATGCTCGGCATCGGATGCCACGAAGGCAGCACGGATGGGCTTACCCAAGGCATCGCGCACGGGGATATTTTGCAAATTGGGGTTTGTCGAAGACAAGCGACCCGTTGCCGTAACAGCCTGATTATATGATGTATGTATTTTACCAGTCTCTTTATTTACCAACTCGGGCAATGCCTCAACATAAGTCGAAAGCAACTTCTTCACGCCACGGTACTCCAATATCTTGCTCACGATGGGGAAGTCGTGCGCAAAGCCCTGCAAGTACTCCTCTTCGGTTGAGAACTGCTTGGTCTTGGTCATCTTGGGTTTGTCGGTGATGCGCAACTTGCCAAAAAGCACCTCGCCAAGCTGACGCGATGAGTTGATGTTGAGCGCGGGCTCTCCCGCCATCTCACGCACCTCGCTCTCAAGGCGCTGCAACATCTCGCGCAACTCCACAGCATAACGCGCCAAGGCCTCGCAATCTACCGTCACGCCCGCCATCTCCATAGCGGCAAGCACATCTATCATCGGGGCCTCGATGTTGTGATATAGGTCGAGCATAGCCATCTTCTCCACCTCGGGGTAGAGAACATGCTTAAGGCGCAAAGTGACATCGGCATCCTCGGCAGCATACTCCGCAACACGCTCTACACCAACCATATCCATCGTCAACTGCTTCGCACCCTTGCCTATAAGCGTATCGATAGAGATGGGCGAATAGTTGAGGTAGCGCTCTGCGAGGAAGTCCATGTTGTGGCGCGACTCAGAGTCGAGTAGGTAGTGCATAAGCATGGTGTCGAGCCTCTTGCCACGCACCGCAATGCCCAACTTCGCAAGCACCATAAGGTCAAACTTAATGTTCTGGCCAATCTTCGCAATCGCCTCATTCTCAAACAATGGGCGCAATATTTTTATATACTCCGCACGGTTTGCATCGCCAAAAGGCAAGTACCAGGCCTTGAATGGCTCGGCGGCAAACGACATGCCCACGATGCGGCAGGTGTTGGGGTCAACGCCCGTAGTCTCGGTGTCGAAGCAGAACTCTGTGAAAGTCGAGAGGTGAGCCACCAACTCACGTAACTCATTGGCATTGTTGATGATACGGTAGTCGTGTTTCGTAGTTGCCGCAGTTGCGAAGCCCTCAACTTCAGCCACCGTCTCAGCCTCGGCAACGGGCTCTACGGGAGCTGCCGCAGGGGCATCGAACATCGCAAAAAGGTCGCCCTGACCCTCCAACGCAGCACGGCGCTTGGCCTCGGCCTTGGCACGCGCCACCTCCTGGAGCTGTGTCTGTGGCTCCTGCTTAGGAGCAGCCGTCACGGGCTCCGCGGGGGCTACATTCTCCAAGTCGCGGAGGAACGAGGTGAAGTTTAGCTCGACATACAACGCCTTTAGCTCCGTGTAGTTGGGGCAGCATATCGTGAGCGCCGCCTCGTCAAACTCTATGGGCGCATCCAAGCGTATGGTTGTCAACTCCTTAGCAAGCAACAGCTTATCACCCCACTCGGCGATATTCTTACCCGTTTTGCCACCTATCTTATCGGCATTTGCAAGGATATTCTCCGCTGTACCCCACTCCCTTACGAGCTTCGCAGCGCCCTTCTCGCCGATGCCCGGGACACCTGGAATGTTGTCCGAAGCATCGCCCCATAGCGCCAATACATCGCGCACCAATATGGGGTCGCTAAAGCCATACTTCGCCTCAATGGCAGCGCGGTCGGTGTGTATGATATCGTCGCCCTTCTGGTTGTAAATCACGCACTTATCATCAACAAGCTGACCATAGTCCTTGTCGGGTGTCACCATGAAGACATCGTAGCCCGCCTCTGCGCCACGCTTTGCGAGTGTGCCGATAACATCATCCGCCTCGAAGCCCTGCACCTCGAGGATGGGTATGCACATAGCCTCCAACAGACGCTTCACATAGGGCACCGAGAGCTTGATATCCTCGGGCGTAGGTGGGCGGTTGGCCTTGTACTCGGGGAACATCTCGCGGCGGAAGCTACCCCCAGGAGGGTCGAAAGCCACACCTATGAGGTCGGGCTTCTCGCGCTTCAGGAGGTCGCGCAAGAACTTCGTGAAGCCGAAGACCACCGAGGTGTTCATGCCGTCACGACTACGCATGGGACGTCCCATAAAGGCGTAGTAGTATTTGTATATCAGCGCATAGGCATCTATCAGAAATAGGCGTCTGCTCATCTTTGTGCGGGTGTTTAAGCGTGTTTAGAAGTTGTCCGAGGCGTACCACTCAGCATATGATGTGGCAGTCTCGTGAAGGCGCAACGAGTATAGCTCAATCTCCTCGGGTAGCGCACCCAATAGGCGCTCCGCAAAGTCGGCAAGCATATTCTCGCACGTAGGCTGGTAGTCGGTGAGTACCACACGCGAGAAATTGTAGCCTAGGTTCTGGCATACCTCCTCCGCCATGGGGGTGTTACGCATCATGAAGGCGTGGTCGAGACGATTTACAATCTGTTCGTTTACGATGCGCTTCAAGAGGCCGAAGTCCATCACCATGCCCATCTTTGGAGAGTCGGGATCGCTCTGTGGCTCGCCCTTGATTGTCACAAAGAGACGATATGAGTGGCCGTGAATCTCGCGACAAAGGCCATCGTAGCCCTCCAACATATGCGCCGCCTCGAAGGTAAACTCTTTTGTTAGTCTAATTACCGACATTGTATTATAGTTTTGTTGTTATAACTCTCTTGAATCTTATCCCACAAAAATAATATATATTTTTGAATAGAGCAAAAGAGAGGGTGATTTTATGAGGAAAGAGAGGTCATAGAATTTAAGGAGATTAAGGAATATAGGGAGGAAGTAATATATTCTGCCAACACTCTCACTATATTCCCTAGATTCCTTAAATTCCCTAATCACCAGCCACCGAATTTCGTGTCAGAGTGGTGCAGATGTAGCGATGACCAACCTACATCAGCGGTTTACCAATTTTTCGTCAGAAGGGGTTAGGCTTGGTCTATCGCAAAAGAAATCGCCCAGGGATAGTACTATGATGTACAGCCCTGGGCGGTTTACTTTAGTGATGGGCCGAGAATGACCCCTTATCACGAAAAATTACTTGAGGACGCCGAGTTTCTTACCAACCTTAACAAAAGCCTCAACGCAACGGTCGAGCTGCTCTGTTGTGTGACCTGCAGAAACCTGAACGCGGATACGAGCCTGGCCCTTTGGAACTACGGGGTAGTAGAAACCTGTTACGAATACACCCTCCTGCTGGAGCTCTGCTGCGAAGTCCTGTGAGAGCTTAGCATCGTAGAGCATAACTGCGCAGATAGCAGATACTGTAGGCTTGATGTCGAAGCCAGCAGCAACCATCTTAGTGCGGAAGTGCTCAACGTTTGCAACGAGCTTATCGTGAAGTGCATCGCTCTCCTCGAGCATCTTGAACATCTCGATAGAAGCACCTACTACTGCGGGTGGCAAAGAGTTAGAGAAGAGGTAAGGACGTGAACGCTGACGGAGCATGTCGATGATCTCCTTACGGCCTGTTGTGAAGCCACCTACAGCACCACCAAATGCCTTACCGAGAGTACCTGTAAGAATATCCACCTTACCACGGAGGTCGTAGAGCTCAGTGATACCGCGACCAGTCTTACCAAGAACACCTGCAGAGTGGCACTCGTCAACCATCACGAGAGCGTCGTACTTCTCTGCGAGCTCGCAAATCTTGTCGAGGGGAGCAGCGTTACCATCCATAGAGAATACACCGTCAGTAACGATGATGCGGAAGCGCTGTGCCTGAGCCTGCTTCAAGCACTCCTCAAGTTCTGCCATGTCAGCGTTAGCATAACGATAGCGCTGTGCCTTACAGAGGCGTACACCGTCGATGATAGATGCGTGGTTGAGGGCGTCAGAGATGATAGCATCCTCAGCTGTGAACAATGGCTCGAATACACCGCCATTAGCGTCGAAGCAAGCAGCGTAGAGGATAGTGTCCTCAGTGCCGAAGTAGTCAGCGATAGCCTTCTCCAACTGCTTGTGGATATCCTGGCAGCCGCAGATGAAACGTACTGATGACATACCGAAGCCACGCTCGTCAAGAGCCTTCTTTGCAGCATCTACGAGACGCTGGTTGTCAGAAAGGCCGAGGTAGTTGTTAGCGCAGAAGTTCAAAACGGGGCGGTTAGCTACATCGATCTCGGCACGCTGTGGAGACTCAATGATACGCTCAGTCTTGTACAAACCGGCAGCCTTAATCTCTGCCAACTCATTCTGCAAATACTGCTGAAATTTTCCGTACATGGTCGTAAAGTTTTAGTTATTGTGTTAAAAGATTATTCGAAAATTAAGCACATAGCTACAATCAACTACAAAGATACAAAACAATTCTTATTTTTTGAAATAAAAGGCCTACTTTTTTGGGGTCGAGAGTGCAAAAATAGGAGAAAGGAGGATAAATAGTTTAGGTGGCTTACTTTTAGGGATGTGCCGCTAATGCGCCACTATCACAAGAAATACAATTTGGTGTCAGAAGGGGTTAGATGTGGCCTCGACATGAAAATAGCCAGGATGGGACATACTAAGCGTATTTCCCATTCTGGCTATTGATTGAGAGGTCGCAGATGACCCCTTATCACACCAAATTACTCTTCGTCGGTGTCTGTGTATGCCTTCAAGAGCTTATCCTGTACGTCGGCAGGAACCTGCTCGTATGATGCAAACTGCATTGTGTATGTAGCAGCACCTGAAGTGAGTGATGACAATGATGTTGAGTAGCGGTATAACTCTGCAAGAGGCACGCGTGCGTTGAGGCGGTCGAAGCCCTTATCTGACTCCATACCCATGATCATAGCACGGCGGTTCTGAAGATCGCTCATAACTGCACCCATGTACTCGCTAGGAGTGAGGACCTCAACGTTGTAGATAGGCTCCATAATCTTTGGACCTGCGTTGCGGAAGGCATCCTTGAATGCGTTACGGCCAGCAAGCTTAAATGAGAGCTCGTTTGAATCTACTGGGTGCATCTTACCATAGTAAACAACTACGCGGATGTCACGTGCGTAAGAACCTGTCAATGGACCCTCATCCATCTTCTCCATGATACCCTTCAAGATAGCAGGCATGAAGCGTGTGTCGATTGCACCACCTACAACTGAGTTGTAGAACTGCAACTTACCACCCCATGGAAGATCGTACTCCTCCTTACCCTTGAGGCTGACAGCAATCTCCTGACCGTTAACCTTGTACTTAGTAGGCTCGGGCATACCCTCGTAGTAAGGCTCGATAACCATGTGAACCTCACCAAACTGACCAGAACCACCAGACTGCTTCTTGTGGCGGTAGTCTGCCTGTGCCACCTTAGTGATAGTCTCGCGATATGGGATCTTAGGTGCGAAGTACTCAACCTCCATCTTGTTCTCAGCCGAAAGACGCTGCTTGAGGATGTTCAAGTGATGCTCACCCTGACCCTGGATGATAGTCTGCTTAAGCTCCTTAGAGTACTCTACAAGGATTGTAGGATCCTCGAACTTAGCGTCGTTCAAAAGCTTACCGAGCTTCTCCTCGTCGTTCTGCTCCTTAGCCTTAACTGCTGCGCGGTAGCGAGGCTCGGGGAATACGATAGGCTCAACAGCAACGGGAGCTGCGGGAGCTGCCAATGTATCGTTTGTACGTGTACCCTTAAGCTTAACAGTGCAACCGATGTCACCTGCTGAGAGCTCAGTAACCTTGATGCGGTTCTTACCAGCAACTGCGAAGAGCTGTGAGAGCTTCTCCTTGTTGCCTGTGCGAGAGTTTACAAGCTCCATACCCTCAGTCACCTTACCACGAACTACGCGGAAGTAAGTGATCTCACCGATATGCTGCTCGAGCTGGCTCTTGAATACGAATACTACAGCTGGCTCGTCGTCGTTAGCCAAGATCTCCTCACCCTCAGTTGAGAGGAATGCGGGAGCCTTCAATGGGCCAGGACCTACGTTGATGATGAACTCCATGAGACGCTTAGTACCGATGTCGCGCTTACCTGAAGCACAGAAGATAGGCATGATGTCACGCTTAGATACGCCGAGCTTCAAACCTGCACGAATATCGTCCTGTGTGAGTGAACCCTTCTCGAAGTAGAGCTCCATAAGTGCGTCATCATAAACTGCAGCAGCCTCAGCAAGCTCCTGGTTCAAAGCCTGTGCGCGCTCCAACTCGTTCTCGGGAATGTCATACTCCTCACGCTTACCGTTCTCGTCCACGAACTTGTAGAGCTTCATCATCAATACGTCGATGAATGAGTCGAAGCCAGCGCCCTGGTTTACGGGATACTGAACGATAACGGGCTTAACAGAAGAGTTAGCGCGGATACCCTCGAGAGTAGCCTCATAGTTAGCCTTATCGCCGTCGAGCTGGTTAACAACGCCGATAAGTGGCTTGTTAAGGATGCGAGCATAGCGAGACTGAAGCTCTGAGCCTACCTCCCAACCATTCTGTGCGTTGAGGACCATAACGCCCACGTCACCAACCTTAAATGCTGAGAAGAGCGAGCCACAGAAGTCGTCTGAACCGGGGCAGTCGATGATGTTGAGCTTGCGGTTCATGAACTCTGTGAAGAGGGTTGTAGAATAGATCGAGCGCTTGTACTCGTGCTCGATATCTGTGTTATCCGAGATAGTGTTGTTATTCTCGATGCTACCCCTGCGGTCAATTACCTTACCCTCGAAAGCCATTGCCTCTGCAAGGGTAGTTTTACCGGCGCCAGGCGCACCAATAAGAACGATGTTCTTAATCTCTTTTGCTGAATAGTTTTTCATAGTATTAGGTTTTTTTAGGTTTTTTAGGTTTTTTGGTCGGCCCTCAAGCCCCTTAAATTGGTAGTTTTTTCACCGATAAATGGGTCTTAAGTGCCTTTACGGATTATAAAATTAAATACTTTTTTTCAAACCGCAAAATAAAAAGCAACGTTTTTTAACAAATAGGTTATTTTTCGCTGTTACGGCAGGGGTCATGAAAGCGCCTCAACAAGAGAAATATGGGATTTGGCTACGTCGTCTCGCAAAAAACCATATCGCAAATACGACTACACTTCAAGTAGAGATATATGGTTATTTTGCAATCACAACACGCAAATACAATAATGGGGCCACCCCAAAAGGAGCTGCCCCACTATATTATAAATAGGTATATATAGACTTTTGTGTGTTATCTACCCCAGTTCTCCCTATCGAGTGAGCGGTAGCCTATAGCCTCAGAGATATGCTGTGGCGCGATATTCTCTACACCCTCAAGATCGGCAATGGTACGCGCAACCTTTATGATGCGGTCGTAGGCACGCGCCGAGAGGTTAAGGTGGCTCATGGCACGCTCCAAAAGCTCCGAGCAGGTTCTATCAAGCGGTGCAAACTTACGCAGCATAGCGCTGTTCATCATGGCGTTGGAGTGTATATCCAAGCCCTCAAATCTACGCAACTGCACCTCGCGAGCCTTGATGACACGCTCACGAATTGTAGCACTCGATTCCGCGGGCGTAGCATCGGACATCTCGCTGATAGAGACGGGAGTAACCTCGATATGTATATCAATACGATCCATCAGCGGGCCCGAGATATGTGCCATATAGCGGTGCACGGCTGCAGCAGAACAGGTACACTCCTTCGTGGGGTGGTTGTAGTAGCCGCAGGGGCAGGGATTCATAGATGCTATAAGTGTGAAGTTCGCGGGGTAATCGACAGAGTACTTGGCGCGCGAAATAGAGATGTGCCTATCTTCGAGGGGCTGGCGCAACACCTCCAACACATTGCGGCCAAACTCGGGCATCTCGTCGAGGAACAAGACGCCATTATGCGCCAGCGACACCTCGCCTGGCTGGGGCGACTGACCGCCACCTATGAGTGCCACCTGCGATGTGAGGTGGTGTGGAGCACGGAAGGGACGCGTGTAGATAAGGCCACGGTGGGCACCTATCTTACCCGCCACGGAGTGTACCTTTGTGGTCTCGAGCGCCTCCTCCAAGGTCATGGGTGGCATGATGCTCGGCATGCGGCGCGCAAGCATCGTCTTACCCGAACCAGGGGCACCCACCATGATGACATTGTGGCCTCCCGCCGCAGCAATCTCCAATGCACGCTTGACATAGACCTGACCCTTGACATCCGAGAAGTCCTCGGCATACTCGCTCTGCGCGGCTGCCTCCTCCTCGCTCAATGTATGCTCAGCAGGGGTATAGGGCATGCGGCCCGAGAGTATCTCGCATATCTCCAACAGAGAGCCCACACCAATGGTCTCAACACCTTCAACCACAGCACCCTCCGACACATTTTCCTCAGGCATAAAGATGCGCTTAAGACCCATATCGCGGGCCATGGCAACAATGGGCAACACACCCTTTACGGGGCGTATCTTGCCATTTAGAGATAGCTCACCGATAAACATTGAATCGGCCAACATATCGGTATTTATCTGCTCGGTAGCTGTGAGGATGCCAATAGCGATAGGTAGGTCATACTGCGAGCCCTCCTTGCGTAGGTCGGCAGGAGCGAGGTTAACGACGGTCTTCTTCGCCTGGAGCTTATAGCCCGAATTCTCGAAGGCGGCTTGTATGCGCTCCTGGCTCTCCTTAATGGTGTTATCGGGCAGACCAACAATGAATAGTCCTATGCCTCCTGAGGCAACATTAACCTCGGCAGTCACAGCAACAGCCTCAATGCCCGAAATAGCACCCGTATGTACCCTTACAAACATTTGTATATCAGCGTAATAACTTACCCATTAACTAAAATGGAGCGTCGTCCGATGTCTTTGGTGCTCCGAGGCCCATGGATGGTGCACCGAGGTCAAACTCGTTGGGTACACCTCCCGCCATGCCCATAGGTGCAATACCCATCGGAGGCATGCTATTACCACTCGACGAGAAGTCCTCGTAGCTCTCCTCACGGCCATAGCTAGAACCCTGAGCCACAACAGCAGCAGTAACCGAAGAGTCGGCATCGGCGAACTTCGCCTGCTCCTTAATAAAGCGCAAGGGGACATCCGTAACCTCACCGTTACGGTGCTTAGCGATGATAATCTCGGCCATACCCGCCGTAGGCATATTGTTCTCATCCGTTGTGAGGCCGTAGTACTCGGGACGGTGGATGAAGGCTACAACATCGGCATCCTGCTCGATGGCACCAGACTCTCGGAGGTCGGATAGCTGGGGGCGCTTCGAGCCTCCGCGGTTCTCCACGTTACGGCTCAACTGCGAAAGTGCGATGATGGGCACATTGAGCTCCTTGGCGATAGCCTTGAGCGTACGCGAGATAAGCGACACCTCCTGCTCACGGTTGCCTCGCGTCTCGGGTGTCGAGGCGGTCATAAGTTGCAAATAGTCTATGATAATGAGCTGGATATCGTATTGCGTTTTTAGGCGGCGGGCCTTTGAGCGGAACTCATAGACCGAGAGCGCAGGTGTATCATCGATATATAGGGGGGAGCGACCCAACTCCACAGTCTGCGACTCGAGGTGTGTCCACTGCGCGGGGGTTAGGTTACCCGTACGCAAATCCTTAGAGTTGAGCTGTGTCTCAGCAACGATAAGTCGGTTCATAAGCTGCACCGACGACATCTCAAGTGAGAAGAAGGCCACGGGGGTCTTTAGCTCAACGCACATGTTGCGCGCCATGGTAAGCACGAAGGCGGTCTTACCCATTGAGGGTCGCGCCGCGATGATGATGAGGTCTGAGGGCTGCCAGCCGAGCGTTACGGCATCGATGTCGGTAAAGCCCGAACGCACACCATTGTACTCGCCTGCGGTTTTTGAGGCCTCCTCAATCTGCTGCAACGCCTTGCGCAAGATGTCGGAAGCGGCCTGCACAGAGCGCTTAACGTTACCCTCCGATACACGGAAAATCTCCTGCTCGGCAAAGCCAATAAGCTCCGTAACATCGACCTCGTCGTCGTATGAGCGGCGCTCAATCTCGGTTGCCGAGCGTATAAGCTCGCGCTGCACATACTTCTGCGCGATAATCTTGGCGTGGAACTCGATGTGGGCTGCCGATGCCACCTTCTGTGTAAGCTCGGCGAGGTATGGCGCACCACCCACCTTCTGCAACTCCTTCTGAGCCTTAAGTCGCTCCGTAACGGTGTAGAGGTCGATAGCCTTCATGTCGAACGATAGCGCCTGGATAGCCTTGAAGATTATCCTGTGCTCCTCGAGGTAGAAGGTCTCAGCCTTGACATACTCCTGCACGTCGATGATAGCGTCGCGTTCGAGCATCAAGGCACCCAATACAGCCTGCTCAAGTTCTATAGCCTGGGGAGGCAACGTGCCTTCAATGCCTGTGAGCTTCTCGAACGCCTCCTGATTATTTTTCGAATATTTGTTGTACTGCTTTGCCATAGCGAATGATTTATCGAAGCACAAATTTAGATATTTTTAACTTAACAACAATGATTTTATATATACAAATTATTATAAGTTATTACCGCTTATTAACAATCAAATGTTAACAAGTTTGCTATTGTTACAGACAAAGGGGCGAAAAGGTTGGGAAAAGGTCAAAATGGAGATACTTCTTAGAGCCTTCATACCCCCTTCTAAACCCCTAAAATAAGCGTAGCGTGCCACCTAGCGAGCATAAGCTCGCACACCATCAAGCATAGCGCACCTCAGCATCCCGCTTTTGTCTTTTTCCATTTTTTTTCTTATATTTGCAAATTGATATACTGTGTAAAGATATTCATGCGAACTGAGTTCTACATAGCACGACGACTATCGAGCCGTCGTGATGGCAACAAGGCGGGGGTTATGGAGCGCGTGGCGACCATAGCAACAGCCGTGAGCCTCGCCGTGGTCATAGTGACCCTTTCGGTTGTCGTGGGCTTCAAGGAGGAGCTTAACGCAAAGATCTCGGGTTCGGTGAGCGATGTTGTGATTACAGCCCCCGAGAGCCGTGGTGTGGTATCTAGTCGTGCTATTGAGCGTTGCGACGCCATAGAGAGCCTCTTGGAGGATGAGTGCGTGGAGCGTTACTCGGTTTATCGCAGTAAGGAGGGTGTTATCAAGAGTGACGAAAACATAGTGGGAGTGCTCCTAAAGGGTATCGACTCGCTCTACAACTTAGACTTCTACCGCGAGAGCCTTGTGCGCGGTGAGCTACCACGCCTAACGGGCGAGCCCCGCTCGAAGGATATTCTCGTTAGCGAGAGCATAGCACGCAAAATGGATGTCGATATTGGCAATCGCGTGGAGATGGTATTTATCGACGCCAACGGCTCGGCGCTACGTGATAGATTTGCTATTTCGGGCATATATCGCACGGGCGTTGATGCCCTCGATAACGCCTATATAATCACCGACATACGCAACGTGGCACGCCTCTACGAGGGAGACAACAACCTCGTTACAGGCTATGAGGTGTGGCTTGAGGATGGTGCCGACCGCCAGGCCATGGCATCAAGCTATAACGATCACCGCTTCGACATATACCTCATGGAGGGCATCGACACCTACGCCTTTGCCATAGATAACATCTTTATAGAGGTCTTTAGCTGGCTGGCTACACATGATGTCAACGCCGTGGTTATTGTCGTTATCATGATTATCGTGGCACTGCTCAACATGACTACGGCGCTACTTATCATCGTCTTTGAGCGTAAGCGCATGATTGGAGAGTTGCGCGCCCTTGGCATGCGTCGAGGCTCGATTATCAAGGTCTTTGTCTATCGCGCGATGTTCATAGTTCTTCGTGGCGTGGTGTGGGGCGCTATTATTGGCCTTGCCGTTTCCATCGCCGAGCACTACTTCCACATCATCCCACTCCCGGCAGAGGACTACATGCTCGATGCCGTACCTGCTGCTCTATGTTGGGGTTGGTGGGCTGTGGCAGTCGTTGCAACGATTGTTATCACCTTTATTGTAATGTTATTACCCGCAGCGTTTTCGGCGCGTATATCACCCTCGGAAACAATGCGTTATGAATAAATTTTAAGTATGAAGCCATATAACCAGGAGCAGAGCAAGAAGGCTCAGGTGGAGGAGATGTTCGATAACATTGCCCCCAACTACGACAAGCTCAACCACATCATATCCTTCAACCTCGACCGCATTTGGCGACGTAGGGTTATGCGCATCGTGCGCCGTTCGAAGGCCTCAAAAATTATGGATATAGCAACGGGCACGGGTGACCTCGCCATAGCCATGGCAAAGCGCGTAGATCGCACACAGATACTCGGCATCGACCTCTCGGAGGAGATGCTCGCCGTGGCACGCCGCAAGGTGCAGAAGCAGGGCTTGGAGGAGCGCATAATGCTCGAAAAGGGCGATGCAGAGAACCTTACCATGGTGGAGAGTGGCTCTATCGACGCCGTCACCGTGGCCTTTGGCGTGCGCAACTTCGAGAACTTGGAGCGTGGCCTCAGCGAAATACACCGCACACTCCGCGAGGGTGGTAAGTTTGTGGTTTTGGAGCTCTCAGTGCCCAAGAATCGCCTTATCCGCTGGTTCTATGCTCAGTACTCACACCGCATCCTTCCCGGCATCGGTGCGATGATTTCGAAGGATAAGCAGGCATATGTCTATTTGCCCGAGTCTATCGACGAGTTTCCCGCACCCGAGCGCTTTGTCGAGATACTCAAGAGCGTGGGTTTCAAGGATGTAAAACGTCGTAAGCAGAGCTTTGGCGTGGCACACATATACGAAGCAGTCAAGTAGTTGCGTTATAGGAGTATGAAGTGGTTGTGTAGGCTTTTACTCGTTGTCGCCATGCTCACAGCAAGTAGCGCTGTGGCAGAGGCGTGCAAGCCACTATCGGAGCGTATTGCCGAGGGTGTGAAGCTTGTGCGCGTGGCCGACGTTACACACCTCTCAACCTCGGGCATGAACCTCTATATCGAGGTCGATAACGACACGTGTCATAGGTTGGTAGTGAGCGATGCTGAGGTCGATATTATCGACAAGGGCGAGGTGCTCGCTACGATATCGCTTCGCGACAAGGTGGTGGTTAAGGGTAAGCGCACCTCAACCATACTTGTTCCATTGCGCTTCAAGTCTCGCAGCAGCTTTGCCTTTGTTCGCATCCTTAGGCGTTCGCTCGATAGGGAGAGTAGCATAACCCTCGACTACCGCATTAGGGGTGGTATAGGGATGTTTAGGCGCACCTTCGTGGCTGAGGATGTAGCTGTTCAAGAGCTACTCAGCGACTCAGAGTTTTCGACTGCAACACTACAAGAGTTGGAGAGATTTTTAGGAAGATAAAATTGTAAATATCATATACTATGAGAGGTCTATTTGGTATAATGTTTATGGCGTTTGTGTTTGTTATTTTTGGAGTAAATGATGCTCAGGCACAGCGCATTGAGAACAAACGCTCGACACTTTCTACTCGTACTGCAGATGGTGCTATGGTGCGCGTTAGAGAGTCTGCGTCGGTGAATAGTGCTGTTTCTGATATCGAGGCTAAGTCGCGCCGTAAAGAGGTCGAGGGCTACCGCGTGGTTATCTTCTCGGACAATAGCCAGTATGCGGGTGATAATGCCAAGAGTGTGCTCAATACATTTAGAAAGAACCACCCCCATATCAACGCTTATATGGTTTACGAGAGCCCCTATTTCAAGGTCTCAGTGGGTGACTGCTTGACGTTGGAGGAGGCGAGCCACCTTATGTTGCAACTCGACGACGAATACCCCGAGCTATTTCCCAAGCGCGAGACTATAAAATTTGCCGATTTGGGCAATGTGCGCTCAGTAAATTGCGAAATACCAGACAGCTTACCTGAACAATAAGTGCGTAAAAAAGAACAACTTTCGCCTAAAAAAGTTGTTTTCAGAAAAAAATATGTATATTTGTGCGGTAAAATAGACTATTAACAATTAAAAAAGTTAAAACTATGAAGAAGTTTTTTGCATTTGCAGCTATGTTCGCTGCTGTAGCATTGGTATCATGTGGTGGTCAGCAGAAGGCTGCTGAGGAGGCTGCTGCTGAGGAGGCTCAGGCATGCTGCACTGAGTGCACTGAGGTAGTTGAGGCTGCTGCTGAGGAGTGCTGCGGTGAGTGCGCTGA
Organism: Alistipes sp.; assembly: GCA_045633045.1. GTDB lineage: Bacteria > Bacteroidota > Bacteroidia > Bacteroidales > Rikenellaceae > Alistipes. Next base: position 144,196 of record JAZQXV010000001.1, on the reverse strand, counting down.
TTGCGAGAAGGAGTGCACTGAGGAGTGCTGCGGCGAGTGCGCTGAGGCTGCTGCTGAGGTTGTTGCTGAGTAATTACTCTCCACACAAATTCGTAGTGTCCACCAATGGTGGGCACTTTTTTTGTGCATATATGACCCTTTTTTATCAGTATTTAGACTTATTTTTATCGCAAAAAGGTCAAAGTTTGTGGCACAATGGAATAAATATTCTACCTTTGGCGAGACTACTAACTGCAGAAGAAGATATTTATGAAAAGAACACCTCGTGATCACTCACTCTTTTTGAAGGCGTTTCGCGTCTATTTGCAATATGTAAACTCGGGCCTCTACTTCCGCAAGGAACATATCATCGGACTTGAAAATGTCCCCGTAGATGGCACTCCCACCGTCGTGGTTTCGAACCACCAAAACTGTCTTAACGACCCCTTATGCGTCTGCCTACAGCTCACCGATCGACGCATGAACTTTATCGCCCGAGCCAACGTTTTTAAGAACCCAATATTCAACAAGGCACTGCGCGCCATGGGTCTCTTGCCCGCATACCGTATGAGCCACGAGGGCTTTGGCGCTATCAACAAGAACCGCTCGACAATGGATGCAGCAGGCCAGGCTCTCACCGATGGCGAGACCCTTATGCTCTACCCCGAGGCTGACCACCAGGATAAGCGCTGGCTCGGAACATTCAAGCTCGGCTACTTGCGCATAGCCTTCGAGGCGGCAGAGAAGATGAACTTCGAGCAGGATGTGATGATTCTGCCCTCGTGCAACCACTACTCCAACTACTTCCACGCCCGTACCGATATGCTTATCAAGTTCGATAGGCCCATATCGTTGAAGCCCTACTACGAGCGATACAAGGAGAATGCACGCGAGACAATGGTGGAGGTTAACAACTTGGTGCGCAGCCGCATTCAGGATATGATGTTGCACATTAGCGACCTTGAGCACTATGACCAGATAGACTTCCTCCGCGAGACGGGTTATGGTAAGAAGTATGCCCGCGAGCACGGCTTCAAGCCCAACTACCTGCCCTCGCGACTACTCTCCGACCAGCAGCTTGTTGACGGCCTCCAGCGCGCAACGGCGGAGCATCCCGAGCAGATGGAGCAGATATATAAGGATACTACGGAGTTCGCCCTCGGCATCAAGAAGTTGGGTGTGCGCGACTGGCTCTTCCGCCGCCGCCATGGCATCCTCGCTCCCATGCTCCGTGGCTTGGGCTTGTTGTTGCTTTTGCCACTCTTCATCCTCTCGATTATACCAACGGGCTTGATGTTCCTCATCCCCAAGATATTTATCAAGAAGATGATTAAGGACCAGATGTTCGTCAGCTCGTTCAATGTCGCTGTGAGCGCCTTTGTCTCTGTGCCTATATGTATGATTGTCCCCATCGTTTTGTTGTGGGTCTTCCTCAATGGCTGGTGGGCTTTGGGCTACTGCGTTGCCTTTCCGTTTATGTTCATCCTTGCATGGAACTACATCCGCTTGTTCTATAAGTTTGTCGGCTCGTGCAACTTCGTTCGCCGCAAGAACAGAGCGAAAATCAACGAGCTCCGCGCATTGCGCACAAGCATCTACGAGCGCCTCGACGCTATCCTGGATTAGCAAGATGGCAGTCCAATAGTAATAAGTATCCGTTGCGGCGATATGCTGCAACGGATTTCTTTTTGTGTGAACTTACTTTTGGGCAGATATTCCTCGCAATTATCCCGATTTTCGCGGAAATAGGCCATATTGTTGTGCTATTATTCCAAAAAATGTAACTTTGCAAAAAATGACAACAATGGGCGATATTGAGCTACTCGAGAACGAGGAGATACTTAGGGGCATACGCTTCCCGCACAAGATTGAGAGGGTCACGCAGATAGTAATCACTGCGGGCAGCATCTCCTGTATTGTTGATTTCCGCCACTACTCGCTCCAAGCCCCCGCCATGGCAATACTCCTCCCCGACCAGGTCGTCGAGTCGATAGAGGTAGCTGCGGAGTTCCAGGGCTTCGGCATGGTTATAAGCTCGGAGTTCACCGACTCGATGAACCTCCCCGTGAGCCTGCAGGAGCGTTTGTTTCTCAAAAATAACCAATTTCACGCCATCTCCAACGAGGAGCTTAAGGCCTACTTATCGTGCTTCGATCAGGTGTCGAGCGTGATGAAGCAGGAGGAAAACCCCTATCGTGAGGAGATAATAAAACACCTCTTCTCGGCATACTACTACGGCTTGGGCTACTACATCCACAGTCAGCAGGCGGAGCATGTGGCGATGACACCCCAGCAGGAGCTATGCGAAAGGTTTATAGCGATGGTGTCGGAGAACTTCAAAACTCAGCGCGATATTGGTTTCTATGCTGATAGACTGTGTGTTACAAATAAATATCTCTCCACGCTGCTGAAGCAACATACGGGAATGACGGCGCTGGAGTGGATAGAGCGACATGTGGTGCTCTATGCCAAGAGCTGCCTCTCCTCTACCACGATGTCCGTGCAGCAGATTAGCGACGAACTCGACTTCCCGTCGCAGTCGGTCTTTGGCAAGTACTTCAAGCGCGTTGAGGGTCTCTCTCCAAAAGCATATCGTCAGTCACTAAAGTAGCGACTGACGATATTGCTAATCTATCGTTGCTATGATCTCCCCTTCGCGCTCGCTTACAACCTTGTTGCCCTCTATGCGTATCTTGGTATATGGGTGGCGATAGCTCATGTAGGCCTTGATTAGCGCGATGACAAAGGTATAAATATCCTCTTTGGTGCACGCCTCGTCGTTATAAGCTATGGCGAGCGACTCCCTCCAGTAGGATACGCTGACTATGTTTATGCACCTGGTGTTCCAGCCACTTCGACTCATCAGTGGTGGTGGGGCAACGATATTTTCTATGTAGGTGCTTTTGCCTCGCAGCCTTATTTCACGCCTATTTAGGTGGGGCATCGCATCAAACGACTGCTTCAGACCATATGTCAGGCATATGTGGTGCAGCGGCTCGGCAAATGTTGCAACTATCTTACCCATTGCTACTTATCCTCGTTGTTCTCTTTCTCCTCGAGGAATGTCTCCACGAACTTATCCTCTATCTTCTGGTAGGTTCCAACCACCGAGTCCTCAATCTTCTGGTAGGTGCCTACTACGGTCTCCTCTACCCTCTTGTATGCGCCTACTACGCTTTTCTCAATTTTTGCTGTCTTTGGTTTTAGCTCTTTCATAGTTCTATATAGTTTTTATATGTTTGATTTCGACGGCAAAGGTAGAGCAAATATTCTGGGTGGATTATTCCGATAAACCGAGGTTTTGGGCAGATATTCCGAAACCACACATATGGGAGCGTGAGGAGACCCTAAACCGAGGATAGTTGCACAATCGCAACACAATTTTTTGCACCTTTGACATAAATTTTATACATTTGTGAATTATACTCTTACAATGCTATATCGACTTATAACATTAAACTATTTATAATATGAAGAGGATTGCAACCATCGTGGCTGCCATTGTGATGTTGGTGGGCTGCAGTAGTGCGAGTGATGAGTTTGGCAAGCAGAGGCTATCTTCGCCCGATGGCCGTGTGACTCTCGACTTCAAGGTTAACAGCGAGGGCGAGGCGCTCTATTCGTTGGCATTTGCTGGCAAGGAGATTATCCGCCCCTCGGCACTAAACATCGAGACCTCGCGTGGCGAGTTCGACGAGGGCCTGCGCGTCATAGACATCAAGCACAGCACCTTCCGCGAGACATGGGAGCCCGTGTGGGGTCAGTATGCCGAGATTGAAAACCACTTCAACGAGATGGTCGTGACGCTTGAGAACGGCAACGGGGAGTGTGTCGATATCACCTTCCGCCTTTTTGACGACGGCATGGCGTTGCGCTACACACTTAATGGCGAGGGCGCGTGCGACATTCTCGACGAGGAGACCGAGTTCCGCATGGCGGCAGACTTCGATGCACACTGGATGGCGGGTAGCGACGACGATGCCGAGTTTAATTATGTGCACACCAAGCTCTCGGAGATTAACCCCGCAACTATGCAGCAGTCGGCAGGCCGTGTGAAGGATATTTTGGAGTGTGGCGTGGCGACTCCCGTGGCAATGAAGAGCCCCGCGGGTAACTATGTGGCAATCCACGAAGCGGCGTTGTGGGAGTATCCAGGCATGGCGCTCGAGTTTGACGCCGAGGAGCTTAAGTTCTCCACAGAACTCGCTGGAGACAAGGAGGTTAAGAGCAGCGTGGAGTTGCCCTTCTCAACACCTTGGCGCACCGTTATCGTGGGCGACAGAGTGGGCACTTTGGTCGAGTCATCAATGGTGCTCAACCTTAACGAGCCCTGCAAGTTGGAGGATACATCGTGGATTAAGCCCATGAAGTATGTCGGCGTATGGTGGGAGATGCACCTCAAGGTATCTATCTGGGATATGGATGGCAAGTACCCCCACTGCGCAACCACCGAGAATGTCAAAAAATATATCGACTTTGCTGCCGAGAATGGCTTTGGTGGTGTCCTCGTTGAGGGCTGGAACGAAGGCTGGGGCTGGGGTGAGCGCTTCGACTACTCGCAGCCATATCCCGACTTCGACATCGAGGAGCTATGTCGCTATGCCGAGGAGCGTGGCGTGGAGCTTATAGGCCACCACGAGACATATGCCAATGTTGTGAACTACGAGGAGCAGATGGCCGATGCCTACGCTTACTACGCTAAGCACGGCGTGAACAGCGTTAAGACGGGCTATGTGGGCTCTATCGCCGACCATAAGCACTACGACCGCTGGATGGTGGATCACTACAACCGCACCGTGGTGGAGGGTGCTAAGCATAAGCTCTGCATCGACATCCACGAGCCTATACACTCTACGGGTATCTGCCGCACCTACCCTAACCTCATGTCGGCAGAGGGCATGCGCGGCCAGGAGTGGCAGGCATGGAATGCGGGCAACTGCATCGACCACAACCCCACTTTGCCCTTCACGCGCAATGTGGCAGGACCTATGGACTTCACGCCTGGTATTTTTGACCTCCGCTACCACAACACGATAAATAGGGCTGCAGCAACGGCCGATGGCTCAGTTAACGAGGCCTTCGACTATGTCTATTATGTGAACTCAACCCTCGCGCACCAACTTGCACAGTATGTCGTATTTTATAGCCCCATACAGATGGTTGCCGACCTGCCAAGCAACTACCGCGAGCACGACGACGCCTTGCAGTTTATCCGCGATGTTCCTGTTGATTGGGCTACAACGAAGTGCTTGGATGGCGAGATTGGCGACTATGTAGTCACCGCACGCAAGGATAAGTATAGTGACGATTGGTACGTTGGCGGTATCACCGATGGCGAGCGCCGCGAGGTGAAGATTTTGCTCGACTTCCTCGATGCAAATCGCACCTACCGAGCAACTCTCTATCGCGATGGCGACAATGCTGGTTGGAATAGCAACCCAACAGACTATATCATTGAGCACAAGGATGTTACAAAGGATGATGTGCTAAATATTGCGATGGCACCAGGCGGTGGCTTCGCCCTCAGCATCCAGGCTAAGTAACAGAGTCGGCGCGAGAGGCTAAAAGTAAAATTTTTTGAGTGCATCACCTTCATGTCGGGGTGATGTACTTTTTTTTGTTACGTAGAGGTGACAATATTTTGTTGAAAAATTTTGCAATTTTTGTTTTTTTTCTATACTTTTGCATCAATTGGAAAAAAGTGAACTTAAAATGCCGAAGGTTCGTGAAAAATACGAGCATCTGCGTAAGCCCGAATGGCTAAAGATCAGCCTAAGAAGTACGGCGGATAGTGCGGAGGTAGAGCAAATCGTCGAGGGGCGTTGCTTGCATACTATATGCAGCAGCGGAATGTGTCCCAACAAGGCGGAGTGCTGGAGCCGTCGTACTGCCACCTTCATGATTCTGGGCGACATCTGCACACGCAACTGTCGTTTCTGCGCGACACAGACAGGACGACCTCTGCCCCCCGATGAGGCAGAGCCTGACAAGGTTGCCGAAAGCGTAAAGCTCATGGGCCTGAAGCATGTTGTGGTTACATCTGTAACACGAGACGACCTCGAAGATCATGGAGCACGCATTTGGGCGCGCACCGTCGAGGCTATTCGTCGTGATAATCCTAACGCAACTATAGAGCTCCTTATTTCCGATATGGATGCCCGCCCCGAGCTACTCGATGTGGTGTTGGCATCGCGTCCCGACATCGTGGGACACAATATCGAGACCGTTGAGCGACTAACTCCCGAGGTACGTTCACGTGCTAAGTATCGCACATCGTTGGCGACACTCAAGCACATCGCCGATAGCGGAGCAGTGGCAAAAAGCGGTATTATGGTCGGATTGGGCGAGAGCGAAGAGGAGGTGTTGACAACACTCAGAGACCTACGCAGTGTGGGCGTGAGCATCGTCACCCTCGGACAGTATCTTCGACCTACAAAGGAGCACTACCCCGTTAAGGCGTATATCACTCCCGAGAAGTTCGAAGAGTACCGACTTGCAGCTCTCGACATGGGCTTCAGCTATTGTGCCAGCGCACCCCTCGTGCGCTCGTCATATTTGGCTGATGCCGCACTTGATGCTGTGAAGAAGGTATGCAAAACGAAGTAGAAATCAGAGATTTACAGACCATGTCGTATGGCGAGTGCTGGGATTTGCAGCGTTCGCTCTTCGATGCGTTGTGCGCAAAGAAGCTCAACAAGGAGTTCCAGGAGGGCGAGCCTCGTGGCACCATCCTCATCGTTGAGCACCCCGCGGTTTACACCCTCGGAAAGAGTGGTCATGCCGAGAATATGCTCTGCTCTACGGAGTATCTTGAGAGCCTCGGCGCGGAGTTCTATCACATCGACCGCGGCGGCGACATCACCTTCCATGGCCCAGGACAGCTTGTATGCTACCCAATCGTCGATCTCGACGCAATAGGTTTGGGCGTAAGACGTTATATCGAAGCCCTCGAGCAGACTATCATCGACCTCGCAGCCGAGTATGGCATCGAGGCGCACCGCTCGGAGGGAGCATCGGGTGTGTGGATCACCCGCCCCGGCAACCGTCTGGAGAAGCTCTGCGCAATAGGCGTACGTGCATCACACGGCGTGACCATGCACGGCTTGGCAATGAACGTCGCAACTGACCTCAACTGGTTCCATTTGATCAACCCCTGCGGATTTACCGATCGTGGCGTATGCTCGCTCACGACATTGACAGGCCGTGAGGTGACAATGGAGGAGGTTAAGCCCAAGTTTATTAATTACCTAACGAAAAATTTAAATGTTAAATATAAAAAATAGAAGTTATGCCCATAGAGAAAAGATGGGTTGTCAAACCGCAGGGCGATCGCGCGGTGGTGGAGTCTCTCTCCGCAGCGTTAGGTATGCCGACGGTATTGACCAACCTACTGGTTCAGAGGGGCATAGACACCGTGGAGAAGGCCAAGAAGTTCTTCTCGCCATCGCTACGCGACTTGCACGATCCATTCCTAATGAAGGATATGGAGAAGGCCGTGGAGCGCATCGAGAAGGCAGTGAAGGCTGGCGAAAAGGTTATGATTTACGGCGACTACGATGTCGACGGAACCACTGCCGTGGCGCTGGTCTACAAGTTCTTAAGCCAGATAGGACACAAGAATTTGTTGTTCTACATTCCTGACCGATATGTCGATGGTTACGGCATATCAATCCGAAGCATCGAGCACGCACTACGCAAGGGTGTTACGCTTGTCATAGCTTTGGATTGCGGTATCAAAGCCGTTGAAAAGGTGGCCTATGCCAAAGAGCGTGGCGTAGATTTCATCATCTGCGACCACCACCTACCTGCCGAGGAGATTCCTCAGGCAGTGGCTGTATTGGATCCTAAACGCACCGACTGCAACTATCCTTTTGATGAGTTGAGTGGTTGTGGCGTTGGTTTTAAACTTGTCGAGGCCTATGCACGACGCAACAACATCCCATTCTCGCAGATCGAGCCATTGTTGGATTTGTTGGTCGTAAGCATCGCCTCAGACATTGTGCCTCTTGTGGATGAAAACCGCATTTTGGCATACTACGGATTGCGTAAGCTCAACTCTACGCCGTCGAAGGGATTGTTGTCCATCATCAAGATTTGTGGCCTCGAGGGACACAATATCACTATTGACGACATCGTCTTCAAGATTGGTCCTCGCATCAATGCCGCAGGACGTATGCGTATGGATGAGGATGATGAGAATGCTGCACCCTCGGGTGGTCATGCTGCCGTGAGCCTTCTTATCGAGGGTAACGAGCAGGAGGCTGCGAAGTTTGGCGAGGTTATCGACTCGTTCAACCAGGATCGTAAGTCTATCGACCGCAACGTTACGCAGGAGGCGCACGACTATGTGGAGTCTCACCCCGAGCTTAAGGCGCTCAAGAGTACTGTTATCTACAATCCTAAGTGGATGAAGGGCATTGTGGGTATCGTGGCATCACGCCTTATCGAGACCTACTATCGTCCTACGGTTGTGCTCACAAAGTCTAACGGCTTCGTTACAGGTTCGGCACGCTCGGTTGCGGGCTTCGACCTATACCAGGCTGTGGAGTCGTGCTCCGACTTGTTGGAGAACTTCGGCGGACATATGTACGCTGCGGGTCTTACGATGAAGGAGGAGAATGTTGCGGCCTTCACCAAGCGCTTCAACGACTATGTGGAGGAGAATATCGACCCCAACATCCTTGTTCCACAGGTGGACATCGATAGCGAGTTGTTGTTCTCGGATATTACGGATCAGTTCCAGCGCCATTTGAATAGCTTCCAGCCCTTTGGTCCAGGCAACTCAGCGCCTGTGTTTATGACTACGGGAGCGAGCAACCGCGGTGATGCGAAGCTTGTGGGCGTCGAGTGCGACCACCTGCGCATGGACTTGATGCAGCGCCAGAAGCCACATACGACAATTCCTGCTATCGCCTTCCAGCAGCCCACACACTACGAGTGGGTGCGTGGTGGTAAGCCAATCTCGGTATGCTACCAGATTGTCGAGAACCACTATCGTGGCACGGTGAGCAAGCAGCTCCGCGTTAAGGATATTAAGCCCGAGCGATAGTATTACGCTAGGGGTAAAATAGTAGGGGATGGCTAAGAGTAATTTAGCCATCCCCTTTGCTTTCGGAGGTTGAATAAAAAGATGTAGTTTTAGGCTTGCGAAGCCCGAAAAAGCGGAGTTTACTATGGCGTAAATGAGCATTTTGAGGGCGAGCGTAACGACAAAATACACTTTTTATTCAGCCTCTATATTATATATAGGTATAATATCTATCGCTGGAAGAGCATCTCTCGCTCCATGCGCTTGAGCTTGCGCACCTGAATAAAGAGCAGTGTTGCCGCAACAAGCACCGAGGCGCCATCGGCAATGGGCATCGACATCCATGCACCCACAGCACCAAACTCGGGCGAGAGAATGAGCAACAAGGGCAACAGGAACAACAACTGGCGTGTTGCCGAGAGGAGCATAGCCATGGGGGCACGACCGATATACTGGAAGAAACCGCCCGCAACAATCTGGAAACCCACAAATGGGAACATAATCATCGCGATGCTCAAGCCCTGCTCCACAACCTTTATCATAGCCTTATCCGCCGCACTGTTACCACCCTCGACGAAGAGCGCTGCGACATACTCCGGGAAGAGCATGCCGATAGCAAAGGCAAAGGTTGTGACGCACGTAGCACAGATGATTGTATATTTCAACGTCTTAAGCACACGGCCATACTGCTTTGCACCGTAGTTGTAGCCCACGATAGGCTGCATACCCTGATTGAAGCCATTGGCAACCATGATAAAGAGCAGTATCACGCGGTTCATGATGCCGTAGGCACCTACATAGACATCACCCACGCCTCCCTCAATCGCTGCGGTGTGTATCACATCGTCGGCACCCGTGCCGCCATAGAGTAGCAGCGCCGTGTTCATAAAGCGCGTAACGAACGAGGCACACACATTGAGGATGAAGGGCGCCATGCCGATAGATATGATGTTGAAGACGATGCTACGCTTGAAGCGGAAGCTCTCACGCTTGAAACGCAGGAAGCTCTTCTTCGAGGTGTAGTGGTGTATCTGTATGAGCAGGCAGATGGTCTGCGCAATGACCGTAGCGATAGCCGAGCCCTGCACACCCCAGCCGAAGCCGAAGATGAACAAGGGGTTCAGAATCGTACATATCACCATCGAGAGTATCATAATGAACATCGCCTTGCGGGGGTAGCCCGAGGCACGCAGCTGCTCGTTAAGACCGAGATATAGGTGCGTGATGATGTTACCGAACATTATGACGCGCATAAACTCGCGGGCATACTGCAGCGTCTCCTCGCCAGCCTTGCCACCCGAGAAGAATATGAGGATGGGGTCGAGGAAGAGCAGGAAGATGAGCATGATAGATACGCCGAGCACGATGTTTAGCAACACGGCATTTCCAAGGATATGCTCCGCGGCGCGCTTATTTCCCTCACCCAAGCGTATAGATATGCGGGCTGCAGCACCCACACCCACCATAGCACCAAAGGCTGCAGCAATGTTCATGATGGGGAGCGTGATTGCCATACCCGAGATTGCGTAGCCACCCACACCATGACCGATAAAGATACTATCGATGATGTGGTATAGCGACGACGACGCCATGGCGATGATTGCCGGAATGGCATATCGCGCCAGGAGCTTGCCGAGCGAGTCGGTACCGAGCGAAACGGTATTATTTTGTACTGATGACATTTACTAAAAATCTTATTGAGCCACAAAGTTATCTTTTTTTTAACTTTGCGTAGCGGTTGCTACCACCGCGTCGTGCTCTATTATCTCTATTTTGACCACGATTCCGCTCCTTTCGCGCACCTCGGCCATAAGGAGCATACGCTCGGCATCGAAGGCCGTGATGCGTATATCTACGGTTAGGTCCACCTCGCGCTTGCCATAGAGCTTGTATATCGCCTCCTTGGCAGTCCACACCACTGCGGGCCACTCCTCCATCTCTGATAGCGCCTCCTCCGCGGGGCTCATAAAGCGCGATTTTACTCTTGCATAGTTGCGCTCGAGGGCCTCGATGTCAACACCCACGGGCTCATCGGCTATGGCCACAGCAACTCTCTCGCCACCATGTGCCACGCTGATATATGTATTGGGAATGTCAACCACGGGTGCTCCCACCTCGTTGTAGTCGATGACCACGCCACACCCTAGCTCGTTGCGTACGACACGGCGCCATGCGAGGTGCTCTCGGCGACGTCTGTCGTTCTGAAAGCGCGATGCCGATGCCACATCACTCGCCGTGATTAGCGCATCGCAACAGAGATAGACGGGAGGTATAGCCTCGACAATAAGTTTAACCATTTATGTCAACCTTAATCTTATCAACACGGCGGCCATCCATCGTTGCGATGAAGAACTTCACACCATGTGCCTCGAGCTCATCACCACGACGTGGCAAGTCGCGCTTAAGCTCCATCATAAGTCCTGCAAGCGTCTCGGCATGTCCCTCGACATCCTGGAAACTATCCTCGTCAAAGCCTATGACGCGCAAGAACTCACCAATATGAATCTTAGCATCGAAGATGTAGCTCCTTTCGCCAATCTTCTCGTAGAGCTTATCCTCATCCTCGTCGCTCTCATCCGTAATCTCGCCCACTACCTCCTCGAGGATATCCTCCAACGAGATAAGACCCTGCGTCGCGCCATACTCATCTACAACGATGGCGATATGAATTTTATTCTTCTGGAACTCCTTCAACAGGTCGTCAATCATCATGTGCTCAGGCACGAAGTAGGGCTTTCTTAGGAGCTTCTGCCACTCGAAGCTCTTTGCCTCGGCGATATATGGGAGAAGGTCCTTGACATAGAGTATGCCGCGCACATCGTCGAGGTCGTCGCCATAGACTGGAATACGCGAGTAGCCTGTCTCGACAATAACCTTGCGCACATCGTCGTAGTCGGCGTCGAACTCCAAACCTGTAATATCGACACGCGAGTGCATAATCTCAACCACCTCGGTCTGACCAAAACTAACGATACCCGAGAGCATCTTCTGCTGCTCCGCCGAGCCCGTCTCCGTGAGATCGACAGCATCGGCAAGCTCCTCGATAGAGATCTCGGCATTCTTCGTAGCAAAGCGGCTCACACGGCTCGAGGTGCGTATGAGGATAAAGGCTAAAGGATATAACGCCCAGCGCAAGAACTTAAGCGGACCCGATAGCATCTGCGAGGTCTTGATAGGCTTAGCCTGCGACACCACCTTGGGCAGAATCTCGCCAAAGAGCAAGAGTACAAAGGTGATGACGATAGTGTTAAAAATAAACTCCCAGATGCCGTCAAAGAGGAATATCTCGTTAACGAGCAGTGTCGCCATGATAACGAGACAGATGTTGACCATGTTATTGGTCACAAGTATTGTTGCCAACAATCTGTCGGGATTCGAGAGTAGGTCGAGTACACGACGTGAGGCAACTGTATTCTTCGACTCTAGCTCGTCAATATCGCTATGTGTGAGCGAGAAGAATGCCACCTCCGAACCCGATGCCATTGCTGAGCAGACAATAAGCACCAAAGCAATGATGGCGTACAACACCACATTACCGAGGTCTATATTGCTGTTTAGGGCTATGGCAGCTACATCTTTGACACCCGTCGTCGCAGCATCGCCCAATTGTGGCGTGTTAACAACAACGGAGTCTGCACCACGTAGCAGTGTGTCAGCAGTTGTCAGAATGTTAAACATTTCGACCGTGTGTTACTTATTGGAAAAGCATGCCGTTACCCTCCTCAGCTGCGCGCTCCTCGCGAGCTACGTTCTGCTGCTGATAGTTCACCTTCTGCTGCGAGTCGCTCTCTACCTCGAACTGCGAGCGGAGACGTACGTAGGCTGGCTCACGCTTCTGTAGGCCTACCTGACGATACTTATCCTGCTGGGGTGTGATAGTGACATTCTCACGGGGAGTAAGGTCGCGGAGAGGCTTCTTTGCCTCCTCAACCTTGGGCTCCTCAACAACCTTAGGCTGTACGGTGAAGGGGTCGGGATCTGTATATGTAGTCTCGATATTTAGCTTTGTGCCATCTGTAAAGCGTGTAGCAACAACTACCAACTCCAACTCGTCGTCTGCCAACGAGGGCTTCTGGCTTGCACCCCAGATGATGTCGGCAGCATGGACATTGCCATCCTCGTCCTTGTAGCTCGCATGCTTCTGGATATACTCCATAGCGATGGTGATGTCATCCTGTGTAAGCGAGTCGATATCCTTAACCGCGAAGCTAAGAAGAATCTCTTTTGCGCCGTTGATGTTGTTGTCGTCAAGGAGCGATGATGTGAGCGCACCCTCAGCAACCTCCAAGGCACGGTTCTCGCCCGTAGCCTTAACCATAGACATGTGTGTACGACCGCTACCACGCATAACGCGGTTAACATCGGCGAAATCGACACGCACGAGAGCCACCTCAACGGTGATAAGCTCTGCGATACCCTTTGTAGCCATGCCCAAGACATCATCTGCCTTGCCGAAGGCCTCCTTGAGTGGCAACTTACCATAGAGCATACGCAAGCGCTCGTTATCGATAACGAGGATTGAGTCCACCCACTGGTTAAGCTCGTTCACACCCTCCACGGCGCTGTTGTAGCGACCAGGACCCTCCATGCGGAAAGGCATGGTTACAACCGCCACAGTGAGGATGCCGAGCTCGTGTGCGAGCTTTGCGATAACGGGTGAAGCACCAGTACCTGTACCACCACCCATACCTGCTGCGATAAAGAGCATGTTCACACCCGACGTCTCGAGCAAGCTGCGAAGCTGCTCCTCGCTCTCTGTCGCGAGCTCCTTACCACGCTTAGGGTCGTTACCTGCACCAAGACCGGGACCCATCTGCACCTTGTTCTTGACATCGCAGTTGTTCAAAGCCTTGGCATCGGTGTTACACACAACGAAGTTTACACCCGTAATACCCATCTTGTGCATGTGGTTTACGGCATTACCTCCCGCACCACCAACACCAATCACCATGATGTTCGACTCAGAGTCGAGCTCGATGTTCGATATATTGTCACCGGCGATAGCTGTAACCAAATCGTCGGCCATGTTTGTCATCATATTGTCCATATTACTTATCTCAATATCGTTAGTTAAAACTCGGACTCCTCGTCCTTACCTACAAACGAGTTGCCCAACTTACCCATACCCTCTTCGAGGCGCTTCCACCAGCTTGATCTCTTCTTCTTACCGCCGTTGTTGTCGCCAGCATCAAAGATGTCATCCTCAGGCTTAGGCTTCGCAACCTCTACCTCGGGCTCTGAATCGGGCTCAACCACAACCTCAGGCTTGGGTTCGGGCTCCACAACCTTTGGCTGCTCAACCTTAGGCGCTGCAACACGGATTGTAGGACGCTGAGGCTTCACCTCGGGCTCTACGGGAGCTGCAACACGCACACCACCAGCTACAGAGCATACACCACGCTCGGCACCAAAGAGCAAGAGTGATGCTACAGTTGCGTATGCCGATGTTGTGATAATATCTGTCATGTTCTCCGTAAAGCCATACTCGGGATATACCGCACGCACCTCGTCGATGCCGAGCTCACGCGCGAAGAGTGTCTCGATATTCTGCATCTCGGCGCCACCACCTGTGATAAGGAGAATGGGCGAGAACTTTGTGCCGCAGCCTGCCTCCTTAATCTCACGACGTACCCACTCGGCAATCTCCTTGAGGCGTGCCTCTATAATAGTAGCGAGATTACGACGAAGGATGCTCTTGGGCACACCACGACGTACGGGGAAGACAATTTTATCGTCGGTAGCCATGTCGGTGATAGCCGAGCCATAGCGACGCTTAAGGTTCTCGACATAGTTTGCAGGGATGCCATAAGCGCGGATGTCATTGTTGATAGCATCTGCACCGATAGGAATAGATGCGATGTGGCGCACCTTGCTACGCATAAGCACCGACACATCTGTTACACCACCACCGAGATCTACAACTACTGCACCCTCCTCAATATCCTCATCTGTTGCCACAGCGAGGTGTGAGATAAGGGCGTTAGGGACGAACTCCTTAACCTTGATGCCCTGCTTCATAAGGCACTGGTTAAGGCGGTCGCGCATAGAGCGGTCCGAGAGGATGAAGTTATATGTTGCCGAGAGCACATGTCCATATGCACCAACTGGAACATCTACAACCTTATCATCAATGGTGTAGCGCACAGCCTCCATCGAGAGGATCTCCTCGCGGTCATCGGGCAACTTCACGCTACGCATGCGACGGTCAAGGTCCTCGATGTCGCGCTCGGTGATCTGGTTGCTGCCGTCATCCTGCACATAGACATAGTCTGTAACCTGCACGCAGCGCACGAAGTCTCCCGAGAGGCCTGCGTATGCCTCCGTAATCTTGATGTTTAGCTCCTGCTCGATGCGATCCTTAGCCGCCTTTACAGCACGACCCGCTGTCTCGCTATTCTCTACGCGGCCAGCATCGATACCCTCGATAGGCTCCGATACAATGCCCTGAATGTTTACGCGGCCGTCATCCTCAATCGCACCTACGGCGATAACTACATTTGATGAGCCCACGTCAATGGCTACAATCTGTCTCTCTTTCATGTCTCTATATTGTTTTTATCTATATTTCCATTGTGTGTGTTAGCGGCATACAACCTGTCCCTCGTAGCGAAGGCTTATGCTGCGGTATTTGTCCCAACCTACATTATCGAGGCCCTTGTTGTAGAAGCGATATAGGTTTACGAGCTTTGTGTCATAGTCACTTGGCGCACCGAGGTCCACGACAAAGCTTCCAGAGCGTGGCACAAAGCGCAACTCCATGCGCCTATCACCACCTCCCGAAAGTAGTATCTGAACAACCTCCGCATGCCAAAAGTTACTATTGTCAATGCGCTTCAAGAAGCCGAGAAGCGAGTCGAAGTCCTCACCCGCCAACTTAACACTACCCTGCTTTAGGCGCGCCTCATCCTGCTGTGCTGCAAGTAATGCTACCTCTGCCTCGAGCTTGCGCTTTGTTGCTGTGTGCTGCTCGCGTGCCACAACCTTGCGCGCCTCAAGAGCATTATGCAACAATTCGTACTCGCTATCCGACATAAATATGCCCTTGCGCACGCCCTCGCTGAGTGCCTCACGTAGCCTTTTGTCGTTCTCCTCAAGCTGACGATAGATTGGCAACTTGGCATCTTCCAACTCCTTGATAACCCTATCGAGCGAGGCGATGGAGTCCACAACAACGCTCTTCGCATAGCCCGAATATCCAGGACGGAAGAGGGGCTTATAGTTTCCCGTAATCACAGGCACTGCCGCTGTGCGATCTGCAACCGTGGGTAGCAAGTAACCATCCTCCGTAATGTAGAGGTCGTAGCCATCGGCACGTAGGCGCGCGATGGGCTCACGCAACGTCACCTCGAGCATAGCGTTACCGTTGTAGTCGGCATAGGCATTTGCCTCGGCCACAGCATTGTGCTCTGTTGCTCGGCGCTCGATGGCTGCGATGTCCAACTTCTCGAGCGTAGTGTTAGGCTCCAGAAGCTGAGCATCCCTCACCCAGCGCTCTATGCTCTCCTCATCTGCCAAGGGGCTATTTGCACCCTCCGTAATCTCCACCTTGATATTGGTGATAGGCTGCGAAGCGCGATGCTCACGCTTGAGCACCTCGGCACATACGACGACAACTATGAAGACTACGAACAGTACGCCATAGCCCACATAACCCAAGATCTTATGTGCCCAACCCTTCTGCATCCTACAGTTTGCTTTGAAGTGTTTTGTAAATATCCTCGCATACGGCGTCGATGTTACCCGCGCCAAATGTCACAACAACGTCGGTATTCATAGTGCGAAGTCGCTCGGCAACATCCTCACGCTCCACAAGCTGCCACTCTACCTTTAGCTCGCGACCAATCATCTCGGAGCATACACCCTCGATAGGTAACTCACGCGCTGGGTAGATGGGCACCATGATAACCTCGTCACACAACGACAACACCTCCGAGAATTCCGCTGCGAAGTCACGTGTGCGGGTGTAGAGATGTGGTTGGAAGATAGCCAACAACTTTCGACCAGGGAAGATGCCACGCAACGACTCTATCGTAGCGCGTAGCTCCTCGGGGTGGTGAGCATAGTCGTCGATATATACGAGCTTGGGGGTGTTGATATACACCTCCATGCGGCGCTTAACACCCTCGAAGCTCCTGAGAGCCGCCTTTACAGCCTCCTTGTCGAACTCCTTGCCCTCAATCTTTGCGGCACACCACAACATTGCCACCGCAGCCACCGAGTTCTCGATGTGTACCTTGCCCAAGATGCCGAGCGTGCAGCCCTCGATGCGACCATCTGGCAAGACAATGTCATAGCGATAATGACCGTCCTCAATTAACGAGATGTTTTCGGCATGGAAGTCGCCGCCATTGTCACACGAGTAGCGGTACAACGAGCGCGATGTGGTGTCGAACTTGAGCTCTACGCCCTGCTTAAGGATGAGTGCTCCGCCCTGCTTAATCTGCGATGCGAACTCCTCGAATGCCTCGGTCACCGCCTCGGCAGTGCCGTAGATGTCGAGGTGGTCGGCATCTGCCGCCGTGATGACTGCGACATTGGGGTGCAGGCGCAAGAATGAGCGGTCGTACTCGTCGGCCTCAACAACCAAGCGCTTACCCTCGCCGAGCGAGAGATTGGAGTTGAAGTTGCGCGATACGCCACCCAAGATGGCGCTACCCTCCTTCGCTGCAGCGTGGTTGAGCCATGCGGCGAGTGTCGAGGTAGTGGTCTTGCCGTGTGTGCCCGCCACAGCCATGCAGAGCTTACCCTCGGAGATATGTCCGAGAATCTGCGAGCGCTTCTCGATGTGGAAGCCCTTCTCGCGTAGCCATGCCCACTCCATGTGGTCGGCAGGAATTGCGGGGGTGAGGATAACGAGCGTATCCTGTGCCGAGCGCATATCCTCGGGGATAAGTTCGATGTCATCCTCGTAGTGCACCTCGGCACCCTCAGCCTCGAGGGCACGCGTAAGGGGTGTTGCAGTGCGGTCGTAGCCCGCCACGCGGTAGCCCTCGTGCATGTAGTAGCGCGCAAGGGCACTCATGCCGATGCCGCCAATACCGAGGAAGTATATCTTCGTATAGTTACGCTCCATGCTCCTACTTCGTTAAAATCTTCTCTATCTCCGCCACCACGCGGTCTGCAGAGTCCACGATGGCGAGGTTTGCAATATTTGCCGAGAGGCTCTCAAGGCGGTCGCGGTCCATGGCGAGTGCCACAGCCTCCTTCATGCCGCGCTCCACAGCCTCGCTATCTTTGACAATCTCCGCAGCACCCTTCTCAACAAGTGCCATGGCGTTCTTCGTCTGGTGGTCCTCCGACACATTGGGCGAGGGTACAAAGATTGTGGGCTTCGCCACGAGGCACAACTCCGACACAGTACAAGCACCACTACGCGAGAGTACCACATCTGCTGCGGCATAGGCATAGTCCATACGGTCGATAAAGGCGCCCTGCCAGATATTCTTCGTGGGGTGCGCCGCTAGAAACTCCTGCATCTCGCGCTCGTAGAACTTTCCTGTCTGCCATATAACCTGCACGGGGGCCTCACCATTGAGCGAGAGTATCCACGCCTTCATCATCTCGTTGAGGGTGCGTGTGCCAAGCGAGCCACCCACAACCAACACCACGGGCATCGCGTCGTTGAAGCCGTAGTATGCCAATGCCTCACCACGGTTTGCGCCATCTGCTGTAAAGCGACCACGCAAGGGGTTACCCGTCATCACGATGCGGTCGGCAGGGAAGAAGCGCTCCATCTTGTCATACGACACACAGATGCGCTTAGCACGCTTCGAGAGCAGCTTGTTCGTAAGGCCCGCGTATGAGTTCTGCTCCTGAATAAGGGTTGGAACGCCGAGGCGCTGTGCCGCCCAAAGCACGGGAGCTGAGGCGTAGCCACCAAAGCCCACGACGATGTCGGCCTTGAACTCACGGATGATGCCCTTAGCACGGCGCACACTCGCCGCAACCTTGAAGGGTAAAGCGAGGTTTTTGAGTGAGAGCTTACGCTGCAAGCCCGCCACGGGGAGACCCTTAATGTTGTATCCCAAAGCGGGTACCTTCTCCATCTCCATCTTGCCCTCAGCGCCTACGAAAAGTAGCTCTACGTCGTCACCAAATTTACGCTTTAAGGCCTCCGCAACAGCAACTGCGGGATATATGTGTCCACCGGTACCACCTCCGGATAGTATTATACGCTTCATTTTTCTAAACTTTGAGTCTGCGTTTACGCATTAAATCACCCTCTATACATGTCGATATTTCAACCCAGTATAGCATGGTAAACGCCTTATACCCAACGATTTATCGTTCAACATATTGCGACACGGGGATATTGACGCAATTTCACCCTACAAAAGTACACAACATCCGCTAATTTTACAAATGTAAAAAGCAGTAATTTTTCAAAAAAATTACCTACTTTTGTAAACGATTATTACTACGAAAATTTTTATACGATGAAGAGATTTCAGCAGGTGTGTTTTGCCGCGATTGTTGCGGCTATAATATTGGCTGTTGGTTGCGCCCCAAAGGGTAGCGCTGATGCCGATGCAAAAGACAAATTTATCACCGTGGAGAACGGCCAGTTTATCCGTAATGGCGAGCCCTACTACTTTGTAGGTACAAACTTCTGGTATGGCGCAATCCTCGGCTCGGAGGGTGAGGGTGGCGACCGCGCGCGCCTATGCCGCGAGCTCGACTTTATGAAGGCCAACGGCATCGACAACCTCCGCATCTTGGTAGGTGGCGAGGGCGAGAATGGCCTCCTCGGCAAGATTGAGCCCAACCTACAGCCCGAGCCCGGCAAATACAACGACGACGTATTGGCAGGCCTCGACTACTTAATGATGGAGCTCGGCAAGCGCGAGATGACCGCGGTGCTCTACTTCAACAACGCTTGGGAGTGGAGCGGTGGATACACACAGTATGTTGCGTGGGCAAACAACGAGCCAGTGCTTGTGCCCCGCGTAGATGGCTGGTTCTCATATAATACATTCGCTGGCGAGTTCGTACGCAACGCACGCGCAAAGCAGATATTTTATGACCATGTACGCTTCATCGTATCGCGCACAAATCGCTATACAGGCATCAAGTATATCGACGACCCCGCAATCTTCTCATGGCAGATTTCGAACGAGCCACGCGCCTTCAGCAGCAAGGAGCAGAACAACCAGGAGGCCTTCGCCGAGTGGATTGAGACAAGCGCAAAGCTTATCCGCTCGCTCGATCCCAACCACATGATTTCGACAGGTTCTGAGGGTTTCTATGGCTGCGAGTGGGACATGACCTTGTGCGAGCGTATCCACGCTATCGACGAGATTTCGTATGTCAACTGCCACGTATGGCCCTACAACTGGAAGTGGATGCGCGGCGATGCTATGCGCGAGGATTTGAAGCAGTCGTGCGTGAATACTGAGGAGTATATAAACATGCACCTCGAGCTTGGTCGTAAGATTGGCAAACCCGTTGTGGTTGAGGAGTTTGGCATGCCCCGCGACAACATGGATTTCCATAAGGGTAGCCCCGTAACCTGCCGTGATATGTACTACACATTTGTGTTTGACCTTATCGTCACAGCGCGCGAGAATAAGGATGTATTTGCAGGTTGTAACTTCTGGAGCTGGGGTGGCTACGCCCAGACAAATGTCGAGGACCACGAGTACTGGGCAAAGGGCGACGACTATACGGGTGACCCCGCGCAGGAGCAGCAGGGCCTCAACTCGATTTTCGTGGAGGATGAATCGACAATACGCATTATCCGCGAGACAAACAAGAAGCTCGGCAACTTGTAGGCGTTGGTGCACAACTCAATAGAATATACCCTTTCCACTTGTGTGGAGGGGGTATATTGTTTTTAATTAATGGGGGCTTTTGAGTTCGATGAGTTCCAGGGATAGCATACCCCAATTTCTTGCCAGAAGGGGTAAGGCTTGGCCTCGATAAAGAGAAAGAGCGGATGGGACATACTAAGCGTATTTCCCATTCGCTCTTTGGATTGAGAGGTCAAGAATGACCCTTTATCGCAATAAATTTCTTGTTAGAAGCTGTGAGATGTGGCGACAAATGAAAACTCCCCAGATGGGACATACTTTGCGTATTTCCCATTTGGGGAGTTGAGTTTGACTCCGCAGATTGCGGCTTATCGCAAGAAATTCTTAACCTCCTCGGCTACAGTCTTACCGTTGTAACCAAACTTCTCGTCAAGTACCTTGAAAGGTGCTGAGTAACCAAAGTGGTCGAAGCCGTGGATGAAGCCCTCCTCGCCTACAAGGCCACGAAGGTTTACTGACAAACCTGATGTCATACCGTAGCGTGGCAAGTTACCCAAAACCTCTGCCTGGTACTCCTTCGACTGGTCGCGGAACAAGCCCTCAGATGGGATAGATACAACGCGTGTTGCGATGCCTTCAGCTGCCAAAAGCTCTGCGCCATCAACCAATGTAGAGACCTCAGAACCAGTAGCTACGAGCGTTACCTTTGCGTTAGGTGCCTCCATTACAACGTAGCCACCCTGGGTTGCCTTCATAGCCTCCTCGCGGCGTGAGAGACCATTGATTGCGGGCAACGACTTGATGTTCTGGCGTGAAAGGATGAGTGCCACGGGGCGCTTCTCCTCCAAAGCCATCTTCCATGCTGCAACAGTCTCCTCAGCATCTGCGGGGCGGAGTACGAGCATTGAGCGCTCGCCAGAGTGGTTGTGCATGTGCTCCATAAGGCGAATCTGCATCTCGTGCTCAACGGGCTCGTGGGTAGGACCATCCTCACCTACGCGGAATGAGTCGTGTGTCCAGATGTAGATGACCTTCTTCTCCATAAGAGCAGAGAGACGCACCGCGGGCTTCATATAGTCAGAGAATACGAAGAAAGTACCGCATGCGGGGATGATACCGCCGTGGAGGGCCATACCGTTCATCACGCATGCCATAGTGAGCTCTGCAACACCTGCCTGGAAGAAGTTACCACTGAAGTCACCCTTAGTAAATGCCTTAGTCTTCTTCAAGAAGCCGTCTGTCTTATCAGAGTTAGAGAGGTCGGCAGAAGATACAACCATGTTCTCAACATGCTCTGCGAAGTAGCCGAGCATAGCAGAAGATGCTGAACGTGTTGCATCGTCGGGCTTGATGTTGATTGCTGAGTAGTCGATCTCGGGGAGCTTGCCAGAGTAGAAGTTATCCATCTTCTCAGCAAGTGCAGGGTTCTCATTGCGCCATGCAGCCTCAGTAGCCTGCATCTGCTTTGCCCAAGCACGCAACTCCTCCTTGCGCTGTGCGTAAACCTCCTTCGACTCCTCGAATACTGCGAATGGCTCGTCGGGGTTACCACCGAGGTTCTTGATTGTAGCAGCGATGTCGGCACCAGCAGCTGTAAGTGGCTGACCGTGTGTAGATACCATATTCTCGAAGCTTGAACCATCGGCCTTGCGTGCGCCGTAGCCCATGATGGTCTTACCGATGATGAGTGTAGGACGCTCAGTCTCGGCATTTGCAGCCTTCAAAGCGGCACGAATCTCGTCGATAGACTGGCCATTTACAGTGATTACGTTCCAGTTCCAAGCCTTATACTTCATCTCGATGTCCTCGGTGTCAACCTCGTCGCACTTTGTTGAGAGCTGGATGTTGTTAGAGTCGTAGTACATGATGAGGTTAGCCAAGCCGAGGTGACCAGCGATACGACCTACACCCTGTGAGATCTCCTCTTGAACAGCACCGTCAGAGATGAAGGCATAGGTCTTGTGTGCCATCCACTCACCGAAGCGAGCTACCATGAAACGCTCAGCGATAGCAGCACCGAGAGCCATAGCGTGACCCTGACCAAGGGGACCAGATGTGTTCTCAACACCACGCAATACGTCAACCTCGGGGTGACCAGGTGTTACGCTACCCCACTGACGCAAAGACTGCAAATCCTCAGTTGTGTAGTTGCCAGCCAACGAGAGCACAGCATAGAGCATAGGCGACATGTGACCGGGATCGAGGAACATACGATCACGGTGGGGGTACGCCATGTTGTCGGGGTCGTAGCGCAAGAACTCTGTGTAGAGCACATTGATAAAGTCAGCACCGCCCATAGCACCACCGGGGTGACCAGACTTTGCCTTTTCTACCATCGAAGCAGCTAAGATACGGATGTTATCAGCTGCGCGCTGAAGCTTGTTATTCTCCATAATTCAGGTTTTATTTTTTTATAGTTTATGTTATATTTTCTGCGTTTCGGTAATGCCCCTTCGAGCATAAAGTAAATACATCATACAAAGGTAGCAAAACTTTTGCAATCGTGTAGGATAAAGTGAGCTTTTTTCGTGAAAAATAGTTTTTGTTGCGCTTTTTGCATAGGAGCATAGATAAAAAGAGCGTAAAATCTGTTAATAATATATAGGTATTGTGTATGATTGATATGAAAAAAATCGTAACTTTGTGCCGACAACTGATTATTCACTAAAACCATATAGTTATGTTCGCTATCGACAATTACAACTTCGCTGGTAAGCGTGCTATTATCCGCGTAGATTTCAACGTGCCCCTCAACGCAGAGGGCAAAGTGACTGACGACACTCGTATTCGTGCTGCAATCCCAACCATTAAGAAGGTTTTGGCTGGCGGTGGCTCAGTAATCTTGATGTCACACCTCGGTCGTCCTAAGAAGAACCCCGATGCAAAGTACTCTTTGGAGCAGATTATCTATGCTATCGAGGAGCGTCTCGGCGTGAAAGTTATGTTCGCAGGCGACTGCATGGGTGAGCGTGCTGCAGAGATGGCTGCAAACCTCAAGCCCGGCGAGGTAATGCTTCTCGAGAACTTGCGCTTCTATGCTGAGGAGGAGGGTAAGCCCCGCGGCTTGGCTGAGGATGCTTCAGAGGAGGAGAAGAAAGAGGCTAAGAAAGCCGTTAAGGAGTCACAGAAGGAGTTCGTTAAGAAGCTCGCTTCATACGCTGACTGCTACATCAACGACGCCTTCGGTACAGCACACCGTGCACACGCCTCAACAGCGCTCATCGCAGACTACTTCCCCCAGGACAAGATGTTCGGCTACGTAATGGAGAACGAGCTCAAGGCTATCGACGGCGTTATGGAGAACCCCGAGCGTCCCTTCTGCGCTATCATCGGTGGCTCAAAGGTATCTACAAAGATTACCATCATCGAGAAGCTCATGGAGAAGGTTGACTCTATCATCATCGGTGGCGGTATGACCTACACCTTCGCAGGTGCTGAGGGCGGCAAGGAGGGTAAATCAATCTGCGAGCCCGATATGTTCCCTGTAGCACTCGAGATTTTGAAGAAGGCCGAGGAGCGTGGCATTCAGATTCTCCGCTCTCCCGATGCACTTATCTGTGACGACTTCTCTGAGAACGCTAACACTCAGGAGGCTCCTGCAAACAACATCCCCGACGAGTGGGAGGGTGTCGATATCGCTACTGGCGGTAAGGCAAAGTTCCGCGATCACATCCTTGGTTGCAAGACTATCCTCTGGAATGGTCCCGTTGGCGTATTCGAGATTAACAAGTTCTCTACAGGTTCTCGCGCTGTGGCTGAGGCTATCGCTGAGGCAACAGAGAAGAATGGCGCATACTCACTCATCGGTGGTGGCGACTCTGTAGCTTGCGTAAACAAGTTCGGTTTGGCAGATAAGGTATCGTATGTTTCAACAGGTGGTGGTGCTTTGCTCGAGTACATGGAGGGCAAGGAGCTCCCAGGCGTAGCTGCTATCCGCAAGTAATTTCTTGTGATAGGTGGTCATCTACTGGCGCTAACGAATTATCGCAGCAATGGGCAGTACGCCTTAGTACAGCCCATCGCTTCGAAATTCGCCGAGCGTTGTATCTAACCCCTTCTAACAAGAAATTGGTTCTCGGTAACTTAGATTACTAATTAAATTTATAATAGATGAAAAAATTAACATTTATCCTTGCATCTGCGCTTCTTATGACAGCATGTGCAACTAACCAGAGCGAGAAGCAGGAGGGTATTCCCGCTATCGACAAGACTAACTTCGACGAGTCTATCGTTCGCAACGATGACTTCTACCAGTGGGCTACTGGTGGCTGGCAGGAGAAGAACCCCCTCAAGCCTGAGTATTCACGTTACGGTTCTTTCGATGTTCTCCGCGAGAACAACGAGATCCGCATCAACGACCTCTTCAACGAGATGACAAAGACTGAGGCTGAGTTCGGTAGCGTAGAGCAGAAGATCTCTGACCTCTATAAGATGGGTCTCGACGAGGAGCGCCTCAACGCTGAGGGTGCCGAGCCTATCCGCCAGGCGTTGAACTACATCCTCTCTATCAACAGCCGCGAGGAGCTTATCTCAAAGATTGCCAACCTCCACATCGATGGTGTAGGTGCATTCTTCTACTCATACCCCGCAGCTGACCTCGAGGATAGCAACATGACAATCCTCTACATGGAGCAGGGTGGTCTTGGCATGGGTAACCGTGACTACTACACCGAGGCAGAGAACGCTCAGCTCAAGGCTGGCTACCGCACATACCTCTCAAAGATTTTCGCTCTTGCAGGTGTTGAGGGCGATATTGAGAAGCTTGTAGATAATGTAATGGCTATTGAGGACCGCCTTGCTGCTAAGCACTGGACAAACGTAGAGTGCCGCGACATCGTAAAGGGTTACAACCCCTACACTTACGAGGCTTTCAAGGCTAAGTATAAGGGTGTTGATTGGGATGCTTACTTCCGCGCTATGGGCGTACGTAAGATCGAGAAGATCGTTGTAAGCCAGCCCTCATCATTCGCTAACACACTCGCTACATTGAAGTCTGCATCACTCGAGGAGCTTCGCGCATATGTTGCTGCACACTACATCAGCTCTGCAGCGTCATACTTGAGCGAGGACTTCGCAGTGGCATCATTCGAGTTCTTCGGCAAGGAGATGTCTGGTACCGAGGAGATTCGTCCTCGCTGGAAGCGTGCTATGAGCGTGCCTAACTCAATCTTGTCTGAGGCCGTAGGTCAGATGTATGTTGCTAAGTACTTCCCCGAGAGCGAGAAGGCTCGCGTTGAGGAGATGGTAGCAAACATCCAGAAGGCATTCTCTAAGCACATCGAGGCTCTCGACTGGATGGGCCAGGATACTAAGGCTAAGGCACAGGAGAAGCTCGCAGCATTCACTGTGAAGATTGGCTACCCCAACAAGTGGAAGGACTACTCTACACTCACTGTAGATCCTGCAAAGAGCTACTGGGCAAATGTTGTTGAGGCTAACCGTTGGTACACAGCTGACGAGATGAGCCAGGTGGGTAAGCCCGTTGACCGCGAGAAGTGGTTGATGTCTCCTCAGACTGTTAACGCATACTACATGCCTACAACAAACGAGATCTGCTTCCCCGCAGCTATTCTCCAGCCTCCTTTCTACAACCCCAATGCTGACGATGCTGTAAACTATGGCGCTATTGGCGTGGTTATCGCACACGAGATGACTCACGGCTTCGACGACCAGGGCTCACAGTTCGATAAGGATGGTAATATGAAGGATTGGTGGACTGCTGAGGACCGCGCAGCATTCGAGAAGAAGACTCAGGTTCTCGTTGACCAGTTCAACGCTATAGAGATCCTCCCCGGCCTCTATGCTGATGGTAAGTTCTCACTCGGCGAGAACATCGCTGACCAGGGTGGCCTCCGCCTTGCATTCACAGGTCTTACTGACTACGCATGGGCTGAGGGTCGTCCTGCTGACATCGACGGCTTCACTGGCGAGCAGCGCTTCTACATCGGTTATGCTACCCTCTGGGCACAGAACATCACCGATAAAGAGAAGGAGAACCTCACAAAGAACGATGTACACTCACTCGGCCGTAACCGCGTAAACGCTACATTGCGTAACATCCAGTCATGGTATGACGCATTCGACGTTAAGGAGGGTGACGCGATGTATATGCCTATTGAGGAGCGCGTTATTATCTGGTAATATATTCTTGTGACGGCGGCGTATTAACGCTCCAACACTAAAAGTAACCCACCCAGGGCTGTACCTTAAAGTACTATCCCTGGGTGGGTTCTTTTGTGATAAAATATTACCACACCCCTCTAACCAGAAGTTAGCGGTACACGAAAATGAAGACGGAGACCTATTAATTATTAAACATAAGTATAACTAATCTTAGGAAAAATTTGTTATCTTTGTGCATTACAAAAACTTTTTACCTATGAGCTTCTGGAAAACATTTGGAGCATCGCTCCTCGCATTTGTTGTGGCATCTGCATTGGTCGTGGGTGCTGTAATATCTCTTTTCTTTAACATTCTCCTCTCTATAAATGTCGAGACAGAGGATGTACCTAGCCAGAGTGTGTTATACATTAACATTGCCGAGGATGTAACTGACGCACCCCCAGCATCACCACTCGGTGTTCTTGATACTTCAACGATGACATTCTCAGAGCCCGTGACACTACTCCAGGCCCTCACAGCCATCGAGAATGCTGCACAGGATGGTCGCATCAAGGGTGTATGCATTTACTGTGATGGTCTCGGTACTATCTCGGCTGCCAACATTGAGGAGTTGCGTTCTGCGTTGGAGCGCTTCAAGGAGTCTGGTAAGTTTGTAGTAGCATACGACGACACATATACTCAGAGTGAGTATTACCTTGCTACTGTTGCTGACGAGGTCCTTATCAATCCAGAGGGTTCGCTCGACTGGCGTGGTGTAGGCTTCACAACACTATTTTATAAGGGTCTCATGGATAAGCTCGACATCAAGGCCGAGATCTTCCGCCCCACAGACTGCAAGTTTAAGAGCGCCGTAGAGCCCTTCTTCCGCACAAATATGTCTCCCGAGAACCGCCTACAGATGGAGGTATTAGCAGAGTCAATGTGGAATGACATCGTAAACGACATCGCTGTAAGCCGCAACCTTAGCACTGAGGATCTTAAGCGCTATGCTTCAAATCTCGAGATTAACACCCCTGAGGATGCTCTCTCACGTGGTATGGTTGATAGGATAGCATACGAGGATGAGTTGTTCGAGCTCTTCAGTGAGTATGGCGTTAAGCGTAATGATTTCAAACTTCACAACAAGATCTCGCTCCGCAAATATGTTACATACATAAATAAGTCACCCAAGCGCGTATCTGTAGGTAACATAGGTACTGTCGAGGATATAGAGAAGCCTCTCGTAGCTATCATTTATGCTGAGGGTCAGATTGTAGATGGCAAGATGTATTCTGATGGTTATGTCTTTGGCTCACGCCTTGCTGAGGAGTTGCGCCAGGCGCGCTTAGACAAGAATACTAAGGCTGTTGTTGTACGTGTTAACTCTCCTGGTGGCTCAGCATTGGCTTCGGAGATTGCATGGCGCGAGATGGTACTCTTACAGGAGGCAAAGCCCGTAGTTATCTCTATGGGTGACATGGCAGCAAGTGGTGGTTACTACATCTCTGCTCCTGCGGACTACATCTTCGCAGATAAACTCACCCTCACAGGCTCTATCGGCGTATTTGGTGTACTCTACAACATTGAGGATACACTCAAAAATAAGCTCGGTGTTACATCTGATACTGCTGCTACATCACCCTCTGCTGGTCAGATCTCTATACTACGCTCACTCACCAACGAGCAGCGTAACTCTATCAGCGTAGGCGTTGACCGCGTATATACCACATTCACCTCACACGTTGCTGAGGGTCGTAACCTTCCTATCGACGATGTGTTGAAGATTGCCGAGGGTAGAGTATGGAGTGGTAGCAACGCCGTAGAGATTGGCTTGGTAGATGAGATTGGAGGCTTCACCGAGGCTGTTGCTAAGGCTACAGAGCTTGCTGGCATCTCTAAGAAGTATGCTCTCTATGAGTTTAACGCACCTCTCACACCCTTCGAGCAGTGGTTGGAGGAGATGGGTGCTTCAGCAACAATAAACATGGGTATCAACAATAATAGCATCTACTTTGAGGAGATTCGTAACTTCATTATTGACAACCCCATGCTTATCACTAATGGCGGCATCCAGACTATCGTGCCAGGTGATATGCAGCTTGAATTTTAATTAACATTATATATGAACGAACAGTTAGAACAACTACTTCGAAGCATCATACATCCCGAAACCAACGTTAACATCGTCGATAGCGGCTTTGTAGATCGTGCAGATAGGGGTGAGGATGGCTCTGTGGCTATCACCCTACGTTTCCAGAAGGCACGTGATCCCTTTGCGCAGAAGATTAAGCGCCAGGTTGAGGAGCTTATGAAGGCTACATTCCCCGAGAATGAGGCTATGGTAATCATACGTGAGGCGGCACCCAAACCACGTCGCCAGGATAATGTTTCAACAACTACGGATATATGCCGTATCGTTGCTGTGGCATCAGGTAAGGGTGGTGTAGGAAAATCTACTGTTACGGCTAACCTCGCTGTAGCACTACGCCAGCGAGGTTGTAACGTAGGTATCCTCGATGCGGATATATATGGTCCTTCGCAGAATAAGATGTTTGGCGTAGAGCATTATATTCCTGATGCTGAGCGCGATGAGGAGGGTCACGACTTTATCATCCCCGCGCAGTCGTTGGGTATTAAGGTTATGAGTATCGGCTTCTTTATTAAGCCTACCGATGCCTTGATGTGGCGTGGTGGCATGGCTACAAATGCCCTACACCAGCTTATTCACCAGACACGCTGGGGTAAGTTGGACTATCTCTTGATAGACCTTCCTCCAGGAACTGGTGATATACACCTATCTATTATCAATGAGCTCAAAATATCGGGCGCTGTTATCGTCTCTACACCACAACAGGTAGCCGTTGCGGATGTGGTACGTGGAGTCGAGATGTTCCGCCACCCACAGGTTAATGTCCCCGTGTTGGGTGTTGTTGAGAATATGGCATGGTTTACACCCGAGGAGTTGCCTGATAATAAGTACTACCTCTTTGGTAAGGGTGGCGCTAAGCAGTATGCTGAGGGAGCGGGTGTCGATTTGTTGGGTCAGATACCCATCATCCAGTCTATTATGGAGGGTAGTGACGAGGGTCGCCCCGCTGGAGGCTTTGATCCACGTGTCGAGAAGTACTATGCTGAGATTGCCGCTAAGGTTGTTGAAAAGCTTCCAACGGAGTGTTAACAAGTGTGTGGATAATTGTTGGCAAAATTTCAATAAAAAGATTTGCAGAATTGAGAGCGGTCGTTGTATATACGGCCGCTCTCTTTTTCCAAATAAAAAGACAAAAAATTATACCCTATCTTTTCAACCTACTTATCGACGTATTTCTATACCAAATGTTAATATTTACTATGTGTTTATATGTTAATAGATGATTGTTAATAGTGTTTATTTTGATTAGTATTATTTTATATTATATTAAATATTAATGAATTAATAAAAAAACAAAAACTAAAATAAGTAACAATACATAATGTGAAATGTTGATAAAAACCGAATCTAAAAGTTATTGACACAATCAACACCCTTTATTATTATTTGTTTTTAATTATTTATATATATGTATAAAAAAATATAAAATAAATGTTGATAACATCCCCATCAAAAACAAATCTTAAAAATCCATACGTAATCGGAAATTTCAAAAAAAGAATATAATCTAAATAATAGAGGCTGTTGAGACTCTTTGTTTGAATGTTGTTAAAAGTGGTCGTATCACCTTATTTTCTATTCTATGTTAGTATATTACACTAATTTTTCTTATATTTGCGAAATTAACATATAACTGTAACGGTTATGCAGATAGCTAGAAATAAGATAGAACAGCTTCGTGATTATATAGAGCAGCCACAGCGCGTGGTTATACTCTCGCATACAAATCCCGATGGTGATGCCATAGGTTCATCACTTGCGTGGGCAGAGGTGCTCAAGCGTCATGGTCACGAAGTGACATGTATTCTACCTAACAAGTTCCCCTACTACCTCGACTTCATGCCCGGCTGTGGCGATATGGTGATATACAAGAATGATACGGAGGGTCGTGCTGCAGATGCTGTGCGTCGTGCCGACCTTATCTTCTGTCTCGACTTCCACACCATGTCACGCCTCGATGGTCTCAGTGATCTGCTCGAGGAGAATCAGCACGCTAAGCGCATATTGATTGACCACCACCTCAACCCCGTGGAGGACTTTGACCTTATGATATCATATCCCGAGGCTTCGAGCACATGCTATATGGTGGCACTCCTCGTAGAAGCAATGTTTGGCGCCGAGAGCATATCGAAGGATATGGCGATAAACATCTTTGTCGGCATGATGACCGACTCTGGTAACTTTGCATTCTCGAGTGTTACGCCCGATGTCTTCCGCATGGTGTCGGTGCTTGCAGCAAAGGGTATCTCCATCCCCGAAATTCATAATAATGTATATAACTCCTTCACCGAGGGTCGTGCCCGCTTGTTTGGCTATGTCATAAATCGCAAGATGAAAATCTTCCACAACGGCACAGTAACACACATGTCGCTCACGGAGGATGAGATGCGTCGCTTCTGGTTCCAGCAGGGCGATAGCGAGGGCTTTGTTAACTACCCCTTGCAGATTAAGAAGATGAAGGTGTCGGCGATGTTTACCGAGCATACCGACTTTATTCGTGTGTCGTTGCGCTCGCGAGGCGATATAGATGTCAACATCTTTGCTCAGCGCTACTTCAATGGCGGTGGACACAAGAATGCTGCGGGTGGTAAGTCGTTTATGAATATGGCAGATACCATCAAGCACTTTGAGAAGTCTATTAAGGAGTACGCAAAGGAGGGTAAGTTGTAAGTCGTCTAACAAGACTACTTTGGCGTTGCACTTGTTCTCAAGATGCTCATTTACACTTGAGTAAACTCCGCTCTTTCGAACTACGTGCGCCTAAAATTAGTTCTTGTTATACAACTTAAATATAATAACTAAGTAACCTGTAACGAAATGTTTAAGACATATTTGAGACTCTTGAACTTTGCTAAGCCCTTGAGTCGATATACCGTACCATACTTCTTCTTCGCGGCGTTGCATGCACTTTTCAACACATTCAACTACGCGATGATCATCCCTATCTTGACTACTATGTTTAATAGTGGCGAGAGTCAGGAGGCTATGGTTGCCATCACTACCCTTCCAGTTATAGAGTTCAACCAGGAGGGTTTCTCTAATATACTATGCTACTTATATGGCATCTTCTTTGGTGCTGGTGCAATAGATAGAGTACGTTTCCTCATTCTCTTGGGCGTAGTTACCGTATGTATGAACCTCTTTAGTAACCTCTTCCGTTATGCTTCGGCAATGACTGTTGAGCGCCTAAGAGTAAATACTATACAGCGTATGCGCGACGAGATGTACTCACGCGTTTTGGAGATGAACGTCGGCTTCTTCAGCGATCAGCGCAAGGGAGATATCATGTCGAAGATTACTCAGGATGTTATGGTTGTGCAGTACTGTATCACCAACACCTTACAGGTAGCCTTCCGCGACCCCTTCCTTATTGTTGGCTATCTCACACTTATGATATTCATTTCGTGGGAGTTGTCACTCTTTGCCATCGTCTTCCTACCTATCGTAGGTATCATCATTGGCCGCATAGTGAAGAAGTTACGCCACCCTGCAAAGCGTAGTCAGGAGCGTATGGCAGATATGGTCTCTGTGCTCGATGAGTCACTCTCGGGTATGAAGATTGTCAAGGGTTATAACGCCACTCAGTTCATTATCAATAAGTTCAAGGCTATAAATAAGCACTTCTCGGAGCTTGTTATTAGCATGGCTAAGCGTCAGCAATTGGCATCCCCCATGAGTGAGTTCTTGGGTATTACAGCTGTTGCTATTATCCTTATCTTTGGTGGAACACTTGTTGAGGGTGGCTCAATAAATGGTGCAGGCTTTATCGCCTTTATCGCTGCCTTCTCGCAGATTACACGCCCCCTACGCTCATTTATCGATCAGTTTGCAAATATCAACCAGGGTGTTGCAGCGGGAGAACGTATCTTTACCATCATCGATGCCGAGTCGGAGGTTAAGGATAAGGAGGATGCAGAGCAATTTGAGGGTCTTAAGGAGTCTATAGAGTTGCGTAACGTGCACTTCTCTTACGATGGCGAGCGTGAGGTTATCAACGACGTAAGCATCAAAATTAAGAAGGGTCAGACCATCGCTCTTGTAGGTCCATCAGGCGGTGGTAAATCTACACTTAGTGAGCTTATACCACGCTTCTATGACGTTAATTCTGGCGATATACTCTTCGATGGTAAGTCAATAAAAGATTACACACAGGAGTCTCTACGCAGCAAGATGAGCATCGTGTCGCAGGAGACAGTCCTCTTCAACGACTCTATCGAGGGTAACATTCTTATGGGTCGCCCCACAGCAACACACGATGAGGTTGTTGAGGCTTGTAAGGTGGCAAATGCTCACGGCTTCATCTCTGAGGCATCGGAGGGTTATGATACGAATATCGGTGACCGTGGCACTAAGCTTTCGGGTGGTCAGCGCCAGCGTCTAAGTATCGCGCGCGCTGTGCTTAAGAACCCCGAGATTCTCATCCTCGATGAGGCAACATCTGCCCTCGACACTGAGAGCGAGAAACTAGTACAGGAGGCTCTTACAAACCTTCTTATGGGTCGTACATCAATAGTTATCGCCCACCGCCTCAGCACCATTTATAATGCTGACTGCATCTATGTTATTGACCAGGGTCGCATAGCCGAGCAGGGCACACATCATGAGCTCCTCGAAAAGAGAGGTATTTACGCACACCTAATCGAAATGCAAAGCTTTAGTTAATTTCTTATAAAAAGCCGCAATCTGCGGTGCTTCAATCAAAAGCCCGAATGGGACGTATGCCAAGTACCACCCATTCGGGGCTTTTTTATGTCACTATCACACCTCACTAGTTTTAACAAGAAATTAGGTAGCGATGTTTAGAAATATTAATTACTAATAACCCTTAAAAAAACGGCTACGCACGACATATTACCCATCTCATAGTAATAGTCGTGCGTAGCGCCGGACACATTAAAATATTCATTAACCAATATTGTACATGACCTATAAAGGTCGATATTGCAATTTGAAGAACGATGTGAATTAGAGATTAACCAATCAAATCTTCCAAGTAATACCTCTTAAAAAAAGAATATATTTTTAATATTACTTGAAAGCCCTAAACTGCGGTGTTGCAGCGCAGATTGTTGACCTCTTTTCACAATGCAAATATATATCAATGATGGGCGGTGACCAAATTTTAAGCCGAAAAAGATTTCGCAACCCTATTTTTACTATACTGAAAATCAATGAGTTACAAAATAATTTTTTACAAAATTTTCGCGGGCCTGATAATCAATGAGTTACGACGATAGACGGTGTATTTTCTACACCAACGCTTAAAGTGTTGATTTTCAATGGTTAATGGTCACCGATAGATGAGATTAGAAGATCGGCATCTTTTGCTTCGCTCTCCTTAATTTTGAGTTTGATGCGGTATTTCATCTTCGAAAGTGCCACAGGATTTGTCTCCATGAAGACACATATAGCGCGTGATGAAAAGCCAGCATAGCTATATAACACTACTCGCTGCTCCTTAGAATTAAGCTTGGGGCACTGCTCATATAATTTCTGCATAAGGTTACCACGACACTTGTTAACAAGTTTCTCCAGTTCCTCGATACGAGCGTCGTCTCTCTTAATCGACTCGATAGTTTCGCGCACCTGGTCGAAGACCTTTGTGGCATGGCGCGATGTATCGCTATGCTCATAGTAGGTTTCGCACAGACGGTTAAGGTCGTTGAGGCGGTCGTTATATAGCTGATCAACGGCCTCGGAGAGTGAGTCCGAAGAGTTGTGTGTGGTAATCTGCAACTCGTGGATAGTCTCGATATATCGCTGTATATCCCTATTCTTCTTTGCTGAGAAGCCGCGCAAGATACCCAATAGGAGTGACAATAATATGGCGGTTGTTACATAGACTGCGACATTGCGCTGGCGAGTAATCTTCAACTCTTTCTCCTCCTCACTTAGGGTATTTTGCAGCAGGTCTATCTGGTAGTTCAATACGGGCTGGTCAGAAGCCATCATAAGTGACTCATCAAGACGCTTATTGGTAAGCTCCAACCAATATAGAGCCATATCCATCTCCCCCATATTCTTATATATACGATACCATGCCTCCTCGATAATAGCCTCGTCGCGATATATCTGTGCCTCGGCGATGCCTATATACTCTTGTGCAAGCTTATTGTCTCCCAATTCACTGCTTACAATAGCCCTAACAGCATAGTAGCGTGAGACGAACCACAAGACACAGTCATACTCCTCAAATAGTGCTACTACCTCGCTACATTTAACGTAGTCCTCTTGCTGGAGATATATGTCACACAACTCATGTAGCACAGTACAGAGTAGGTCCATATCGTTATTCTCGATGGAGTAGTCGCGCACCTCGATAAATAGACTCTCTGCCTCGTCATAGTTGCGCATCTTTGCTGCAGCCTGGCCCATATTATACTTAGTGTAGTAGGTATGATATGACAACTGCAAAATTCTGAAGCAGTCGTAGGCAAGACAATACTCCTGATAGCTATTTGTATAGCAGTAACGTGCACGATATACATCGCCCATGGTGCGGTGCACAACACCCTCAAGGTGGACGTTACCATAGTTGTTTATAGACTCCAACGATTCGGTAAGCGCTACAATGGCCTCGGGGTACTGCTTGCTTATGTTCATGACCATGCCATGCTGGAAGTAGGCACGCGCGCGGCGGTCGTGATTATTACGATTCTTATAGTAATTGACAGATATAGATGTCAGCGAATCGCTCGATATAAGCTTACGGTTGTAGTAGCATGCCTCACTATATATGAGTGCGTAGTATGCAAGTTCACTATTTTCGTGGATAGTACTGCGGTCAATACTCTCCATTATAGCGAGAGCCTCTTCGGGTTTATCTCTGAGGAGGCTCTCAGCACGCTCTATATCATTTACCTCCTCCTCTTTTATATCACAACCTACGGCAAGGCTCAACGACATAACGACACACAACAATAGTAACACTCTATGATTGGTGCTACGCATAAAATGTATAATGTTGTGTATTAGCGTCTGTTTCATAGTACAAATATACATAAAACAATCTGCTTAGACGCAAAAAAACGATAATATTTTATAAAAAAGGCGATACTAAATATAATTCAATTATTTTTACTAACTTTGCTAAACCCCATCATGTCAAAACAACCAAAATTTTCATATATGCGACACATCAAACAACTACTTACAGGCGTGGCTGTAGCAGCTATGGTTACGTTTGTTGCATGCGACAATGAGGCAAACAAAGAGAAGGATGACAACATCCCCACAACACCTATCGAGGAGATGTGCTATACCCCCGAGAAGACATCATTCGAGCTCTGGGCACCCACGGCTGAGAGTGCAGTAGTGCGTCTATATAACGGTGATACGCTTGTCGAGGAGGTAGCTATGCAGAAGGGTGATAAGGGTCTCTGGAATGCTGATGTTGAGGGAGACAAAAAGGGTTTGTACTATGCCTTTCAGGTTACCGTAGATGGCGTTACGCTTAAGGAGACCGCAGGTATCTTCGCTCGTGCACTCGACGTGAATGGTAACCGTGGTGCTATCATCGACATGCGCGATACAAATCCTGTGGGTTGGAGTGAGGATGTAAGACCCGAGGTGGACCCAACAGAGATTGTTATCTACGAGATGCACTACCGTGATATGACAGCACACGAGAGCGCAGGTAGCAGCAATCCTGGTAAGTATATCGCCATGGTGGAGCACGGCACACGCTCACACGAGGGTCTTGCTACAGGCATCGACCACCTCCGCGAGATGGGTGTAACGCACATCCACCTCTTGCCCACTGCCGACTTCGGCTCTATCGACGAGTCTCACCCTACGAATCAGTATAACTGGGGCTACGAGCCCAAGAACTACAACGCTCCCGAGGGTACATACTCTACAAATCCCGCAGACCCCGAGGCACGCATCCGCGAGCTTAAGACATTGGTTAAGGCTATGCACGATGCTGGCTTGTGCGTAGTGCTCGACGTTGTATATAACCACACTACATCTACCGAGAATTGTGGCTTCGAGCTCACCGTTCCTGGCTACTTCTACCGCATGCGTGAGGATGGTTCGTTTGCTGATGGCTCGGGCTGTGGTAACGAGACAGCGAGTGAGAAGCCTATGATGCGTAAGTATATGGTCGAGTCTTTGGAGTATTGGGTTAAGGAGTACCATATCGACGGCTTCCGCTTCGACCTTATGGCAATTCACGACATCGAGACCATGAACCTCATCCGTGAGCGTCTTGAGGCTCTAAACCCCGACATCTTGCTCTATGGCGAGGGCTGGGCAGCAAGTGCACCTCTCTACGACGAGAGCAAACTCGCCTTCAAGCGCTACACATACCAGATGCCTGGCGTTGCAGCCTTCTCTGACGATATACGTAACGCCTTGCGTGGCACTCTCGACCTCTCGCAGGGTGGCTTTATCCATGGCGTTGAAGGAAACAAGGAGGCGTTGAAGTTTGGTATTGTAGGTGGCGTTGAGCACCCTGAGGTTAACCACTCTGAGGCAGCATGGTGTGCCGACCCACGTCAGCATATCAGCTACGTTACATGTCACGACGACCACAACCTCCGCGACCGCCTTGAGCACCTATCGCCCGAAGCTACCGAGGAGGAGCGCATCAAAATGGCTAAGCTCGCACATTTCGGTGTATTCACCTCACAGGGTGTGCCCTTCATCTTCTGCGGCGAGGAGATGTACCGCTCGAAGCGTGGCGAGAAGAATACATATAACATGCCCGATGAGTATAACGCTATCGACTGGGCACTTAAGAGCCAGTACGGCGACTTGGTGGAGTACTGCAAGGGCCTTATTGCAATGCGTAAGGAACACCCCGCCTTCTCGTTGGGTACAGCCGAGGCAGTACGCAAGCACTTGTCGTTTATCGAGAATGGGAACGAGGCAGCTGTAGGCTTCGTGCTCGACAACTTGGAGGGCATCGACTCGGCAAAGCGCATCGTGGTATTGATGAATGGCTCACGCGAGGGTGTGGAGTTTGAGATACCCGCAGGTACATATAAGTGGATCTCGGATGGCGAGTTTGTGCATGCTAAGGGTATGGGCGTGTACGACGCAAGCTCTGGTAAGGTAGTCGTAGCCCCTGTATCAGCTATTATCTTGGCAGAGTACTAATCGCTATATCTATAATGTAGAAGTGCTACCTCACAGCGGGGTAGCACTTCTATTTTGTGGCACAAATATGAAAAAGCCCCGGATGGGATGTACGACATGTACTACCCATTCGGGGATTTGACGGATGTGCCGCTAATGCGCCACTATCACATGAAATTATTACTCGATGTTGAGCGCTTTCTTAACCTCTGAAGTAATGTCGGTGAGCGCTGCGGGATCGAAGTATGCCAAGCCTGCAGATGCAGCCTGATCGCCCGCTGTGCTGAAGATAGCCATATAGCCATCCTCTGTAGCAACCTTCTTTACTGCCTCGTTAGCCTTCTCGTAGATAGGATTCATAATCTCTGCCTCCTTGCGCTGCATATCCTGCTGTGCAATCTGCTGGAAGTCCTGGTAGCGCTGCTGGAGCTGACCGAGCTCCTGCTCCTTGAGCTGACGGATAGAGTCAGTCATTGTAGCTGCATTCTTCTCGTAGTCTGCAAGGCGAGTGTTGAACTCCACCTGAATCTGCTCGAGCTGGTTCTGCAAGTCCATGCCATAAGCCTCGAGGTTTGTGATAGCCTCCTTATACTCGGGCATGTTGGGCACGATAGCTGCCAAATCAACACGACCAAACTTCTGACCAAATACTGTTGTGGCCGAGAGTGCGAGGACTGCGACCAACGCCAATTTCATTAATTTCTTCATCTCAAAATATGTGTTACGTTTCTAAATATTTACTTCGTTGGGTTACTTCTTCAATGCCTCGATGATGCGGTCGGTAAAGTCCACCTTTGTTGAGTAGTAGAGGATGGTGGGGTTTGCCGAGATGTCGATAACGAGGTCGTAGCCATACTGCTTAGAGAAGCTCTCGATGACGCTGAACACACGCTCCTGGATGGGCTGAATAAGCTCCAAGCGCTTGTTCATGAGTGTGCCGTCGGTGCCAAAGAGCGACTCCTGATACTCGGTAGCCTCAGCCTCCTTCTGCAAGATGAGCTGCTCGTACTGCTGCTGTGCGCTAATTGAGAGCGACGAGCGCTGCTGCATATAGCTATTATATAGGTTCTCTACCTCTGCGAACTTATTATCGACAGCCTCCTGATACTGCGTAGCGAGCTGCTCAATATCCTCCAACGCCTCGTTATATTCAGCGACAGACTTGAAAACCTTCTCGCTATCTATGACCATATAGTTCTGCGCCGAAGCCACGCCTACACTCATCACAACCGCCATAAGCGCGATAATCATCTTTTTCATACTCTATAGTTTTTAAGGTTCGTTCTATAAATATAACTCAATATTCTCAAATATATTGCCAAGCCGGGTTAGAATTGCTGACCCATGACGAAGTGGAACTGTGAGCCACTGCGCTTTGTCTTGCCATATGCTGGGTCGAAGCCCCAACCCCAGTCGATGCCGAGCATACCCACGATGGGGAGGTAGAGACGTACGCCGACACCAGCCGAGCGCTTAATCTTAAATGGCGAGAACTCCTTCCACGAGTTGAAGCCATTACCACCCTCCAAGAAGCCGAGCACATAAATAGAGGACTGTGGCTTCATGATAATGGGGTAGCGCAACTCCATGGTGTATTTGTTGTATGCCACAGAGTAGTAGCTCGATGGGTCGAGAGCGCCATCCTCGTAACCACGCATAGAGATAATATCCACACCGTAGATGTTATAACCTGTCATGCCGTCACCACCAATCTCGAAGCGCTCGAAGGGTGACACCTTATTCTTATTATAGTGTCCCAAGTAACCCATCTCTGCGCCGAGCATAAGCACGAGGTTCTGATTCTGTGTGAGGGGGAAGTACCAGCGTGCCTTGAGCAACCACTTGTGGTACTCAATCCAGCGGTAGCGGTCCTGATCCGACATGTTGGGGTCCGAGTAGTCCTTACCATCCCATGCTGAGAATGGAGGTGTCGCCTGTACCGACGCTGTGAACTCCGAACCCGAGCGCGAGAAGAATGGTGAGTCAACAGATGAGCGTTGCAAGACGAGCTTAAGCGAGAGGGTGTTAGAGTTACCCTCGCTCATGATGAAGCTTGTCCAGCCCTTAAGACCATAGCGCTGATAGCCCAATTCGCCATAGAACGTAAAGTATGGATCGGGCCACTGCAAGCGCTTACCGAGACCTATGGCAAGACCCATAGAGCGATAGTACATCGTAGCATTCTGCCATACGTAGTATGCGTTGTTCTGCTCAGAGATATAACCCGACACGGTGAAAGAGTTAGGTCTGCGACCACCCAACCATGGGTCGGTAAAGCTCAACGACAAGGCTTTGTAGTATGTACCGTTTGTCTGACCCGAGATTGAGAGACGCTGGTTCTGGCCCGAGGGGTAGGGTCTCCATGCACCCTTCTTAAAGAAGTTACGCATTGAGAGGTTGTTGAGGGTGATACCCACGCTACCCACAAATGTTCCAGAGCCCCAACCACCAGCGATGTTGAACTGGTCTGAAGCCTTCTCCTGGAGAGGCCAGTTTACGTCAACGAGCTCGTCACTCACGGGTTGAATATCGGGGATGATAGCCTGCTCATCGAAGTGTCCCATGCCCATAAGCGTACGCATTGTCTGCATGAGTAGGGCGCGGTTGTAGAGGTCGCCAGGGCGCACATAGAGCTCACGGCGTATAACCTCGTCGTTGACGCGCACGTTACCCGAGATGCCCACCTCGTTAATGGTGAAGGGCTTACCCTCGAAGATACGTATC
This sequence comes from Alistipes sp., assembly GCA_045633045.1. Taxonomy (GTDB): domain Bacteria; phylum Bacteroidota; class Bacteroidia; order Bacteroidales; family Rikenellaceae; genus Alistipes. Next base: position 103,383 of record JAZQXV010000001.1, on the reverse strand, counting down.
TCAAGGTCGAGAGAGTCGGGACCCACGATGATCTCTGCAGGCTCAATCTGCGACATGAGGTAGCCATTGTTGTTGTAGAGTGACGAAATAGACATCTCCTCGGGGTTCATCTCCTTGCCGATACCGAGGCGCTTGTGCATAGACTTCTTGTCGTAGGCGTCGCCAGGCTGCACACCAAACATAGACTCGAGCTGCTCGGTGGTATATACCGAGTTACCTACCCAATTGATGTTGCGGATATAGTATTTGTTACCCTCCGACACCTTAATGTCCACGCCGAGGGTTTCGTCGTCGATGTAGTAGATAGAGTCGCTAAGGATTGTGGCATTGCGGTAGCCTCGCGAGTTGTAGAAGTCCAAGAGAAGCTCCTTATCTGCCTCGTAGTCCTCCTCGATGAGCTTGCGGTTCTGGAAGAAGAGAATGCTCTTCTGGTGTGTCTTCTTGAATGTGCGGCGTAGGCGCTTATCCTCGAAGTTGTCGTTACCCTCAAAATTGATCACACCGACACGCACCTTAGGGCCACGGTCGATATCAAAGTTTACGTTTACACACTGCTCATATATCGAGTCGTTCGTGATGCGTACATCTACCTCACAAGTGAGGAAGCCCTTCTCGGCGTAGTGCTCCTTGATGAGCTTAACATTTTTGTCGATTACATAGTCCGAGAGCTCGGTATTGCGACGTAGCTTGAGAACCTCCTCCTGTAAGTCCTTAGCTTTAGACTTCGAAACGCCTGTGATAGTCCAGTTGAGGATGCGTGCTCGTTCCTTGAGGAAGACCTCAAGGTCGAGAGAGTCGCCCTCGATTGTTGCGCCAATCTGAATGTCGGAGAAGTAGCGGGGCGCCCAGAGGCGTACCATGGCGTTAGAGATAAACTTGCTGGGCAGATATACCGAGTCGCCCTCCTGCAATCCTGCCGACGACTTAAGGATGTCGTGGTTGAGGTACTTCACGCCGTGGAGGTTGATCTTGCGAATGTGGTATAACTTGCCATCGCCCTCGGTAAGCACTGGGGCGTTGAGGTCGAAATCTACCGAGTCGGCAATCTCGTTATTCGAAATATCGCCAAGAGTGTAGCGTGTACTGCGCTGCTGCGCCTCGGCAACAAATGTTGTCAAGAACACTGCCACAAGGGCGATCAAACATATCTTGAATAGTCTCATCTATTATCTCTCTTCTTTGTCTGTGACCAATCCGTAGCGGCGCTCGCGGCCAGCATACATCTCAAGGGCACGGTTAAAATCCTCCTCACCGAAGTCGGGCCATAGCACCTCGGGGAAGTATAGCTCCGAGTATGAAGCCTGCCAGAGTAGGAAGTTACTCAAGCGATACTCGCCACTTGTGCGGATGATGAGGTCGGGATCGGGAACATCGGCAGTCATAAGCGAAGAGGAGAACATAGCCTCGTCAATATCCTCAACCTTAATCTCGCCCGCAGCAACACGACGTGCAATAGACTGTGTTGCGAGGAGCATCTCGCGGCGCGACGAGTAGTTGAATGCCAAAATGAGGTTCAACCTCTCACCCTTTGCAGTGCTCTGCTCGATGTCCTCTATCTTTGAGAGTACCTTCTCCGAAAAGCGTGAGCGTTCACCCATGATCTTGACTCTTACACCCTCCTTTGCGAGCTCCTTGGCACGGCTTGCTACCATGTAGCAGAAGAGCTCCATGATGGCGTTAATCTCCGCTTCGGGACGACCCCAGTTCTCAGTAGAGAAGGTGTATAGTGTGACGTAGCCGACACCAGCCCTAGCAGCAGCACGCACAACGGCACTCACCGCCTCAGCACCGGCGATGTGACCCTCTTGGCGCTCCATGCCTCGCTGTGTCGCCCAGCGACCATTACCATCCATGATGATGGCCACATGCTTTGGTATAGATCTCTTTTCGCTCATATTATCTCGCAAATTTAAGCAATAAAATTCACAATTTGCAACAGATTATCCACAATAATTTTCACGCACGAGCGCGTATGACATGCTAACATGCAGATAATTAATTGTTTATGCTACAGTAAATATGGGCGTATAAAGGTCTCTAAAACTAACGTTTATCCACGCCCCACATCATCTTTTCTCTTAACGTGTCGTAGAACGTATTATTGTGTGGCATGGCGAGAATGACCCTTTTGGATGCTAAACGTACCTTAATCTCGGCACCATCATTGAGACTGTATGTGATGTTGTCGGCAGAGAGGTGTGCCTCGCCGCCGCGTGAGCTTATGCGTAGTGTCACAATACTGCTATCTTGGATAACCACGGGGCGCATCGTTAGGTTGTGTGGAGCAATGGGTGAGAGTACGAAGCAGCGACACATGGGATCGACAATAGGACCTCCAGTACTCAGTGAGTATGCTGTTGAGCCTGTGGGTGTTGCTACAACAAGGCCGTCGCCATGATAGGTCGCCACATAGTTGTCGTTGATAAGCGTCTCCACCGAAATCATAGAGGCACCATAGCGGTGTATGCAGATCTCGTTGAGGGCGAAGCACTCCTGAGGCATGCCCTCTGTTGTGAGCATTAGTCGCTCCTCGTAGCGTAGGCGACGCTCGGCAATGGCGCTGAAGAGCTCTTCGATGCCCTGTCCGTCGTCGGCAGTCAGGTAGCCGAGGCGTCCGCAGTTGATGCCCACAACGGGGATGTTCTCTGCGGGCAGCAGCGCCACACCCTCGAGGAGTGTGCCGTCGCCGCCATAGGTAATCATCACATCATCGCCCGTCGCTTGTGGCTTTCCACTAAAAAGATGCGATGCCTCAATGCGTATGTCGGTAAGGCTCTCTATGGCTGCTGCAAGGTCCTCATTAACAACATAATCCATGGCGTAGCGCTCGATTTCGTGGAGTATTGTGCGCAGCTGCTCGGCGTTATGTTTTACCTGCTTACGAGAAAAAAGTATAATGTTCATTGCTCGGAACTAAAAAAAATCGTAACTTTGCTATCGCAAAGATAATAAATCGATTTGAGGTTACAACACTTGTGCCCCAATTTATTGCAATAAAGATAGAGAATTATGACAAAGCTTAGTGTAAATATTAATAAGATTGCCGTTGTGCGCAACTCGCGTGGCGGCAATATGCCCAATTTGTTGAAGGTTGCGCTCGACATTGAGCGCTTCGGTGCCGATGGCATCACCGTACACCCTCGTCCCGATGCGCGCCATATCCGCTACTCGGATGTGCGCGAGTTGAAGGCCAATATCGCTACGGAGTTGAATGTCGAGGGTAACCCCATCGAGAGCTTCTGCGAGCTTGTCGAGGAGGTATGCCCCGCGCAGGTGACTCTCGTTCCCGATGCCGAGGATGCCATCACATCGTCAGCAGGCTGGGATACAATTCGCAACCGTGAGTTTTTGACTGCTATGGCCGAGCGTTTCCACCGCAAGGGTATCCGCGTTTCAATCTTTGTTGACCCCGTGGTAGAGATGGTTACAGCGGCTAAGGAGTGTGGCGCTGACCGCGTTGAGCTCTACACCGAGGCATACGCTGCGGGCTATGCTGCAGACCGTGAGGCTGCCATCGCTCCCTATGTTGCAGCTGCGGAGGAGGCACGCCGTGTGGGTCTTGGTCTGAATGCTGGTCACGACCTCAACACCGAGAATTTGCAGTACTTCATCGAGCGTATTCCATGGGTTGATGAGGTATCTATCGGCCATGCTCTTATCAGCGACGCCCTCTACTGGGGCTTGGAGAATACCGTTGGCATCTATCAGCGTTGCATTAGCCGTGCCAAGAGTGGCGAGAGAGAGTAAGCAGGGAGTGTATGCCATTAAGTAACCCTATATTTAAGCAGATATCGCGTATTGTTGACCGCATGGGCTTGGAAGCCTATGCCGTGGGAGGCTATGTCCGCGACTACTACCTGCATCGCCCCTCGTCGGATATCGACGTTGTGGTCGTGGGTAGCGGCGTAGATGTCGCTGAGGCACTGGCAAAGGAGCTTGGAGGCGCTAAGGTTGCGGTCTATAAAACATATGGCACAGCCATGGTGCGCTGGCGTGATGTGGAGGTGGAGTTTGTAGGTGCCCGCAAGGAGAGCTACCGCCGCGAGTCGCGCAACCCCATCGTCGAGCCCGGCACATTGGAGGACGACCAGCGTCGCAGAGATTTCACTATCAACGCCATGGCGTGGTGTATCAATGGCGACAGATTTGGTGAGTTGGTGGACCCCTTTGGTGGTATGGAGGACCTCGAAGATTGCATCATCCGCACCCCATGTGAGCCCGATAAGACCTTCTCGGATGACCCCTTGCGCATGATGCGTGCAGTGAGATTTGCTTCGCAGTTGGGCTTCGATATCGACGATGAGACCTTCGATGGCATTACGCGTCAGGCGGAGCGCATAAACATCATAACCAAGGAGCGTATCGCCGTAGAACTCAACAAGATAATCGCATCGTCAGTACCCTCAATAGGCCTCACGTTGATGCGAACTTCGGGATTGTTGAAGTATGTGCTTCCGGAGCTCGACCGCATGGCGGGTGTGGAGCGTCGAGGCAAGCATGCCCACAAAGATAACTTCGAGCACACGATGAAGGTGCTCGACAATGTCGCAAAGCGTACCGACGACCTATGGTTACGCTGGGCAGCTCTTTTGCACGATATTGGTAAGCCAGCAACTAAGGCCTACGACCCCCGCATGGGTTGGACCTTCCACCAGCACGAGGCTGTAGGCTCGAAGATGATACCGCAGCTCTTCCGCCGCTTGCGTCTGCCGCTGAATGAGCCTATGCGCTTTGTGCAGAAGATGGTGTTCCTCCACATGCGACCTATTGTGCTCTCGGAGGATTTGGTTACCGACTCTGCTGTGCGCCGCTTGCTCTTCGAGGCGGGTGACGATGTGGAGAGCCTGATGTTGCTCTGCGAGGCCGACATCACCTCGGGCATAGATAGCAAGGTGCGCCAATACCTCAAAAACTTCGAGCTCGTGCGCGAGAAGATGCGCGACCTGGAGGAGAGAGATAGGGTGCGTAACTTCCAGCCACCCATCACGGGCGACATCATCATGAAGACCTATCAGCTGCCACCCTCGAGTGTTGTAGGCGAGATTAAGGAGGTGATAAAGAACGCTATCCTCGATGGCGTAATCCCCAACGACTATGATGCTGCCTACCGCCTTATGGAGGAGGAGGCCGAGCGTCGTGGCATTGTGAGACCTTAATGTAGTATATATATGATACTCATGCTATTAGGAATATTGGCACTCTATGTGGGTGCCAATTTCTATATCTTCGTTAGGCTAACGCAGGCGATGGGCCTCATGCCCTTGTGGTTGCGCGTGGCGTTTGGTGTGCTCTATTGGCTTGCCGCATGCGGTATGTTCGTTTCGTTCGGTCTGCGCAATATCGCCCTGCCAGAGTTTTTGCACCGCACGCTCCATGTTGTAGGTACGTCGTGGTTGCTCTTTACGTTATATATGGTGATGGCACTTCTTGTTGCCGACTTGGCGCATTGGATATGGCCCTCGTTCCACCATGGTGTGTGGTATGCGTTGAGTATCACGCTGGCGGTACTTGTGGCGGGATATATCAACTATCGTAACCCGCGTGTGGAGCATATCACTATCGAGACGGAGAAGCCTATCGAGGGTGGTAGTCTGCGCCTTGTGGCCGTAAGCGATGTGCATCTCGGAAATGGTACTACGCGAAAGGATTTAGCTCGCTATGTCGATATGATAAATAGCAAAAATCCTGATATGGTGGTCATTGTTGGCGACCTCATAGATAACTCCATTTTGCCCGTTAAGAAGGCCGATATGTGTTGCGAGTTTGAGCGCGTTGAGGCGCGCTATGGCATCTACATGGCGGCGGGAAATCATGAGTATATAAGTGGCATTGAGGAGTGTCGCAACTACCTAAAAACTACGCCTATACAACTGCTATCGGATAGTGTAGTAAGCCCCTTGAACGGAGTGGAGATAGTCTGTCGTGACGATAGACAAAACTTGCGTCGTCAGAGCCTCGACTCGTTGCTTGCGGGAAGTGATAAGGGTTGCTTTAGAATAGTTCTCGACCATCAGCCCAATGCCATTGCAGAAAGCCAGAAAAATAGTATTGACCTCCATCTCTCGGGACACACTCACCGTGGTCAGGTCTTTCCTCTAAACATACTCACAGACCACCTATTTGAGCAGAGTCACGGCTACCGCAAGTGGGGCGATACGCACGCCTATGTCATGACGGGCCTCTCGCTCTGGGGTCCGCCATTCCGCATTGGCACACACAGCGAGATGCTCGTGGTCGATATCGTGAGCAGCTCCTCGTGCGCTCGGTAGGCGAAAATCGTAGTAAAAAACTCGCAGAAAAGAGTGCACCTTTACATTATTTTTATTACCTTTGTTTCGTAATATGCGCTGGTGCGTAGCATAGAGTGTGCTTACTCGCCAAGCCTCAACGATTTAGACAAAGAAACAAAGCTATAAAATGAGCAAAGAGTACAAGCGTTATCTTATAACCTCGGCACTTCCCTATGCCAATGGCCCCGTACACATCGGCCACTTGGCAGGTGTATATGTGCCCTCGGATATCTATACACGTTACCTTCGCTTGAAGGGTCACGATGTAATCTCAGTGTGCGGTAGCGATGAGCACGGTGTGCCCATCACAATCAAGGCTAAGAAGGAGGGTATTACCCCCCAGCAGGTTGTGGACCGCTACCACGAGATTATTGAGAAGTCGTTCCGCCGCCTCGGCATGTCGTTCGACATCTACTCGCGCACATCATCACCCACACACCGCGTAACAGCTTCGGAGTTCTTCCGTAAGCTATACGACGAGGGTAAGTTCATCGAGCAGACATCGGAACAGTTCTACGACGAGGAGGCAAAGACATTCCTCGCCGACCGCTACATCGTGGGTACATGTCCCCGCTGCCAGAACGAGAAGGCGTATGGTGACCAGTGTGAGAAGTGTGGCTCTACGCTCTCTCCCGACGAGTTAATCAATCCCAAGAGTGCCGTATCGGGTGCTGTGCCCGTAAAGCGCGAAACAAAGCACTGGTACTTGCCTTTGGATAAGTATGAGGGCTTCTTGCGTGAGTGGATATTGGAGGGTCACAAGGAGTGGAAGTCTAACGTATATGGTCAGTGTAAGAGCTGGCTCGACCTCGGCCTCCAGCCACGTGCCGTAAGCCGAGACCTCGACTGGGGTATTCCTGTGCCCGTGGAGGGTGCTGACGGCAAGGTGCTCTATGTATGGTTTGACGCCCCCATTGGCTACATCTCGGCTACGAAGGACCTCACACCCGACTGGGAGAAGTACTGGAAGAGCGAGGATACGAAGATGGTGCACTTCATCGGTAAGGATAACATCGTATTCCACTGCATCGTATTCCCCTCAATGCTTAAGGCTCATGGCGACTACATCTTGCCAGAGAATGTGCCAGCAAACGAGTTCTTGAACCTCGAGGGCGATAAGATATCTACATCGCAGAACTGGGCTGTATGGCTCCACGAGTATCTCGATGAGTTCCCCGGCAAGGAGGATGTATTGCGTTACGTATTGTGCGCTAACGCCCCCGAGACCAAGGATAACGACTTCACATGGAAGGACTTCCAGGCACGCAACAACTCTGAGCTTGTGGCGGTGTTGGGTAACTTTGTTAACCGCGCATTGGTGCTCACCAAGAAGTACTACGACGGCGTAATTCCCGAGCGTGGCGCGCTCACAGAATATGATGAGGCTACAATCGAGGAGCTGCAGAAGATTAAGGCGTCGTTGGAGCGCAATATCGAGCACTACCACTTCCGTGAGGCGTTGAAGGATGCTATGGCATACTCGCGTATCGGTAACAAGTATCTCGCCGACACAGAGCCTTGGAAGGTCGTTAAGACAGATCCCGAGCGTGTGAAGACCATTCTCAACATTGCGCTTCAGATTACAGCAAATACAGCTATCGCCATCGAGCCATTCATGCCATTCTCGGCGGAGAAGATGCTCAAGATGCTCGCTGTGGATAAGTTCGGCTGGGAGCAGCTCGGCTCTATGGAGCTCCTCGCTGCAGGCCACACCATCGGTGAGGCACAGCTCCTCTTCGAGAAGATTGAGGATGACGTTATCCAGGCGCAGCTCGACAAGCTCGAGGCATCGCGCAAGGCAAAGCTCGCAGCAGAGGCAGCGCAGAATGTAACGGAGCAGAAGGCAGAGGTTACCTTCGACGACTTCCAGAAGATGGATATCCGTGTATCTACAATCCTTGAGGCCGAGAAGGTGGCAAAGACAAAGAAGCTCTTGAAGCTCACCATCGACACCGGCATCGACAAGCGTACCATCGTTTCGGGCATCGCGGAGTACTACACTCCCGAGCAGCTCGTAGGTCGCCAGGTGCTCGTATTGGCCAACCTAGCACCCCGCGAGATTAAGGGCATTGAGTCGCGCGGTATGATCCTTATGGCAGAGGATGCGCTCGGTCGCCTTGTGCTTGTTCAGCCCGAGGATAAGACCATGTCTGGTGCGATGATTGGATAATATAATGTGTTGATTGTTAATGGGTTAGCCTTAGATTTTGAGACGGCCTAAAATAAAATATAACCAACTAAACTTAACTTTTTACTATGGAAAACATTAAATGGGGAGAGCTTGGTTTTGCCTACTACAAGACCGCTTTCAATGTACGCTACCACTACGCTAACGGTCAGTGGAGCAAGATGGAGGTAACTGACGATGAGTACATCAAGATGCACATGTCGGCTGCTTGTTTGCACTACGGTTTGGAGATCTTCGAGGGTCTTAAGGCTTTCCGTGGCGTTGATGGCAAGGTTCGTTTGTTCCGTCCCGACAAGAACGCACAGCGTATGATCAACTCAGCTAACCGCCTCTGCTTGCCCGCTCCTACTGTTGAGCAGTTCGTTGAGGGTTGTGTTGAGTGTGTTAAGCGCAACCTCGACTTCGTTCCTCCCTACGAGACAGGTGCTTCGCTCTACTTGCGTCCTACCCTTCTCGGTACTAAGACTTGTCTCGGTGTTCGCGCTGTTGACGAGGCTGACCTCATCATCTTCTGTGCTCCTGTAGGTCCTTACTTCAAGGGCGGTATGGCAGCTATCAAGGCTCTCATCATGCGTGATCAGGACCGTGCTGCTCCACGTGGAACAGGTGATGTAAAGGTTGGTGGTAACTACGCTTCTTCAATCTGGTCACTCGAGGAGGCTCACCGTAAGGGCTTCTCTAATGTTCTTTACCTCGACGCTGCAACTCACTCAAAGGTTGAGGAGTTCGGTGCTGCAAACTTCTTCGGTATCAAGAACAACACTTATGTAACTCCTAAGTCATCTTCAATCCTTCCTTCAATCACTAACATGACTCTTCGTGAGATTGCTAAGGATCTTGGTTTGACAGTTGAGGAGCGCGACATCCCCGTTGAGGAGCTCGCTACATTCGAGGAGGCAGGTGCTTGCGGTACTGCAGCCGTTATCTCTCCTATCGGTGCTCTCTACGATCTCGACAACAATGTTACATACGACTACGGTATGAAGGTTGGTGAGACATGTAAGAAGATGTACGATCACCTCCAGGGCATCCAGTATGGCCGCGTAGAGGATACTCACAATTGGAATGTTCTCGTTGAGTAATTCCTTGTGAATTTCTTGTGATAAGGGGTCGTTCTTGACCCATCCCTAAAAGTAAGACCCCACGGGCTGTACTACTTGTACTATCCCGTGGGGATCTTCTTTTGCGATAGGCCAAGCCTAACCCCTTCTGACAAGAAATTGGGTTGTGGTGCTAATGAATCTTTTACCTGTCCATATTCAATATAAGTCCATAAAAAAAGTGTTCCACGTGGAACACTTTTAATATATATGTCTCGCTTTTTGCTGCGCTACCCTCTCGTTATCTGCCAAATTTTACCAATAATACATTAATATCTGCTGGCGAGACTCCTGGAATACGCGAGGCATGACCGATGGTTGTGGGTCTAATTCTGCTCAATTTCTGGCGCGCCTCGATAGTCAGAGACTGCATAGCGTTGTAGTCGAAGCCCTCAGGAATGGTAATATCTTCCAATCGGTGCATCTTGTCTGCGTAGTATTTTTCTCTTTCAATATATCCGCGATACTTAATTTGTATCTCCGCCTGCTCGATAACCTCTGCCGAAAAGTCGTTCGTCTCGATGAATTTCTTCAACCTTGGCACAGCCTTCATCAGCGATTTCATCGTCACATTACTACGCAAAACGATGTCGTAAAGCTTTTTTCCCTGCGTCAAAGGCTCCTCACCGAGCGAAATTAAATAGCTGTCAATTTCGCCTATTTTGACCGATGTCTTGCGTAGCATCGAAATAAGCAATTCTACAGCGCTATTTTTTTTGAGCAAATTATCATATTTCTCCTCGCCAACAAGGCCAATTTCGTGACCCAACGGTGTGAGTCGCACATCGGCATTATCCTGTCGTAGTAAGATGCGATACTCGGCACGTGAGGTAAACATGCGGTATGGCTCATCAACACCCTTAGTAACGAGGTCGTCAATCAGCACTCCGATGTATGCCTCGTCGCGCTTAAGCACGATGCCCGCCTCTCCCTTTGTAGAGCGGTGTGCATTGATTCCCGCCATGAGACCTTGTGCTGCCGCCTCCTCATATCCCGTAGTTCCGTTCACCTGACCCGCAAAGTAGAGGCCCTCAATGAGCTTGGTCTCGAGCGTATGCTTGAGCTGCGTGGGTGGAAAGTAGTCATACTCGATGGCGTAGCCTGGGCGATATACATGCACATCTTTGAGGCCCTTGATTGTGCGTAGTGCCTCGAGCTGCACCTCGTATGGTAGCGACGATGAGAAGCCATTGAGGTAGTACTCGTTGGTATTGCGACCCTCGGGCTCGAGGAATAGCTGGTGCTGCTCCTTATCAGCGAAGGTGCGGAGCTTGTCCTCGATGCTTGGGCAGTAGCGTGGGCCTATGCCCGAGATGGTGCCGTTGAAGAGTGGCGAGCGGTCGAAACCTGTGCGCAGGATGTCGTGTACCTCCTTCGATGTATAGACCATAAAGCATGGTAGTTGGTGCTTAACCGCCTCTGTATCAGGGTCGTACGAGAATTTGGATGGTTCTGTATCTCCCTCCTGCTGCTCCAGGGCCTCGAAGTTGATGGTGCGCGCATCGAGGCGTGCGGGCGTGCCCGTCTTCATGCGACCAGTCTCGAAGCCGAGTGCTGCGAGTTGCTCCGTGATGCCGTATGCAGCCTGGTCGCCTGCGCGGCCACCTGCCGCCTGTGCTGCGCCACAGTGCATAACGCCACCGAGGAATGTTCCCGCGGTGAGCACCACCCTACTTGCCTCAATCTCCACGCCCATTCGCGTTTTTACGCCCCTTACGCGCGTTTTATCGCCCGAATGGTCTAAGAGTATCTCCGTCACGGAATCCTGCCACAAATAGAGATTAGGCGTGTTCTCGAGCGTGCGGCGCCAGAGGCGTGAAAACTCCGCCTTGTCGCACTGCGCGCGTGGGCTCCACATGGCAGCGCCCTTGGAGCGGTTGAGCATGCGGAACTGAATGGCACTCTTGTCGGTAATCCTCGCCATCATGCCACCCAGAGCATCTATCTCTCTCACTATCTGACCTTTAGCCACACCGCCCACGGCAGGGTTGCACGACATGGCAGCAATCTTCTCCATGTCGATAGTGATGAGCAGTGTGCGTGAGCCGAGGCGTGCCGCAGCAGATGCCGCCTCACAACCCGCATGGCCCGCGCCGATGACAACTATGTCGTAACTCAGCCTCATAGAATCTCCTCGCGTAGTAGTTTGAGGTATCGGTTTTCGAGACGACGCATCTCCTTCTCTGCCCAGGGGCTCTTGTCCTTATGTCCGCAGAGGTGTAGCGCGCCATGCACGATGATGCGACGCATCTCGTTGAAGGGTAGTGCGCCATAGATGTCGGCGTTATCCTCCACGGTCGCAACATCGATATATACCTCGCCTGCAACGATGCCCTCCTCTACCCTACTGTCGCGGTCCTCGAAGGTGATGACATCGGTGTAGTAGTCGTGGCCGAGGAAGTCGCGGTTCATCTGTCGGTGGTAGTCCGACGAGCAGAATATGTAGTTTATTTCGCCCGCCTTGTATCCCTCGCGGCGGATAACCTCGGTTATCCACTTGCGGAGTGCTAATCGGTTGACAGGTAAGTAGTTGCAGTCTTGCTTGTAAAAATGTATCATAGTATAAAACTATTATTTCTTGAAGAAGTTGGATACGAAGAGCTGCTTTTGTGAGTTGCGCTCATACACAGCAATTCTGATGTAGTAGTACTCCTGACCCTTGGCGTTTATGCCGCGGCCTATGGTGCCTATCTTCTGGTCCTTTTTCAATACGTCACCCTTCTTTACGCATACCGAGCTGAGGTTTGTAAATGTCACAAGATGAGCACCATAGCTTAGATATACGGTGTAGTGGTTTGTGCGCTCCATGCGTACAATCTCCTCTACCCTGCCCTCGTGCATGGTATGCACGCTGTCGCCAGCCTTACCCGTGATTGTTGCGCCATAGCCCTCCTCGGTGAGCGTACCACCCGCCACGGGGAGGTTTAGGCCGCGTGTTGACTTAGAGAATGATGAACCCACGGTGTTGTTCTTGATGAGCTTCTGAAGCTCTGCCACGGCCTTCTCGTGGAGCTTCTCCTGCTTGCGCTGCTCGTTTATAGCCTCCTTCTCGCGCTTCGAGAGCTTGTTGTAGGAGCGTTGTGCCTCTACCCTATCATCCTCCAGCTCGCGGCGCTCCTTATCGAGTGCCATGGTTACAGAGTCGAGCTCGTTGCTGCGTGCCGTGAGCACTAGGCGCTGCTCCTCGAGGCGTGTGCTCTGACTCGCTATGGAGTCGGCCAACTCCTTGCGGCTATCTGCTATATGCTGCATCTCGGCCATGCGGCGTGCCGCCTCGGTGATGTTACGCGAGGAGTATATGTAGTATTGGCCGCTGTTCTGTTTATGGTTGCGGTAGGCTATGCGCACAGCCTCGGCGTATATCTTGCGGTTGTGTGCGAGTGTCGCATCAAGCGAGTCTATAACAGCCTCTGTAGCAGCTATTTCAGCCTTTACAAGGTCGTGCTCGGCCTCCACTTCGCCGATATACTCCTCGCGCATCTTTACCTGCTTCTCGATGGCTTTTACTTGCTCGCGTGCTCCCGCCTTCTCCTTTTTGAGGTTGTTCACCTCGCGCTTGGCATTGTCGAGGCTCTTCTTGTATTGCTCCACGCGCTTGCGCTGATCCTCGACCGACTTGCTGCTCTTCTGTGCCGATGCTGCGAGTGGGGTAGTGGTGAGTAGTATCAGGAGTAGTATCTTTGCTATTCGTGCTATCATGGTGGTGTAGTTTATCTCTTTTTGCTCTTTTTAGCCTCGCTCTTGGACTTTATCTCTGCGATGTGCTCATCCATTGCCTCCTTGTCGTAGCCCTGCGATACGGCCTTTTTCCAGTAGGTGTCGGCCATGAACTCCTCGCCCAAGGCCCAGAGTATGTCACCGTAGTGCGCAAGGAGTGAGTCGTCGCGTTGTGCGCTGAGCGATAGTGCCGTGCTCATCACGCTCTTGGCCTCCTCGTTGCGTCCTAAGCGGTGGAGTACCCATGCGTGGGTATCAACATATGTAGCGTTGTTGGGTTCGAGCTCTGTGGCGCGCGTGCTCATGGCAAGGGCCTTGTCGAGACTCTTGTCCTTAAGCGAAAGGAAGTAGGCGTAGTTGTTGAGCACCATGGCATTGTCGCCGTCGTACTTGAGCGCCTTGCGATAATATTTGAAGGCTTTGCCATCCTTGCCCATCTCGTGGTATATATCGCCTATGTAACCCAATATCTCGCTGCGGCCCGTGTCGTTGTCGCACACCTTGAAACCCTCCTTAAATGTCTCTATGGCGTTCTCGTATGAGTCGCGACTGAGGAGGTAGAAGCCCATGTATGATATGATGTCGAGGCTGGTAGGGTAGAGCTCTATTGCCTCTATCAACAGCTCCATAACTATGTCGTCATGTCCGAGGTATGATGCCAACTGCAGCAGGTCGATGTAGTGTTGTGGTGTTGTGCCCTCGTCATGCAGGTGGCGCGTGAGATAGTCGTAGGCACTCTCCAACTCGCCCAAGGCTATCATATGTCCAGCATAGCAATCTGCCACCTCGCGGTTGTTGGGATAGGCTATGGCGAGGCGCTGTATTATGCTGCCGAGCTTTATGTAGTTTTGGCCGTAGAATACTCTGTCCGATGTGAGTAGCTCTATACGCTTAAGCTTGTGTTCGAGGGGCATATCGCTTTTGAGGATTATGCGTTCCTCGTAGTCGAGCATGCGGCGGTTGTCGCCTTTGCGTTCGTGGTAGAGCGATAGTGCCGTCAGTGCCTCGATGTTTGTGCTGTCTATTTGCAACGCCTCCTCGAGCGTTACACGCGCCATAGAGTCGCGACCGCCTCTCTCGTATGCCTCGGCAAGGTTAATGCGCGCACGGGCGTCGTAGGGCTGCTCCAATACGCCCCTCTTGCCCGCCTCCATAGCCCTGTCGTACTGGCGTGTGTCGAGCAGCAGCTGTAGCTTCATCTCTCCGAGATAGGGGTTGTAGCCTGTGCGTATCTCCGCGCTGTCAAGGATGTTGATAGCGGTGTATGGCATGCCGTTATATCCGTAGAGCACCGCCAGGGCATGGTATGCCTCGATGTCCCTAGGTGCCAGGCGCATCAGACGACGATAGATAGGTATTGCCTGCGAGTATTTGCGTGTTGATATTAGGTTTGCGGCGTAGCTCTGAACATACCACCTATTTGTCGTATCTGCCGCAAAGGCGCGACGTGCATACTCCAGCGCCGTGAGTGTGCCATTCTCGAGTTGTGAGAGGTTGTATAGTGCAGGAGCGTATGTGCTATCCTCGGCGATGATGTTGAGCCACAACTCCTTGGCGCGTGCCGTGTCGCCATCTATCGTTAGGCGCTTCACGGCCTCGGTGTGGCAATAGCTTAGCGATAGGCTGTCGGGGAGTGTCGAGCGCTCGAGCTGACGCTGCCTCTGTGCGCTACACACCTCGGGGGTCAGCATCATCGATGCCAACAGCATAATAAGTGTTGTTATGTAGCCTACAGCCCTCATATTTAACGAGCACAGGGCATTAAGCGGATGTCTTAACGCCCTGTTACCCAATGGTTTTACTCTGTTTGGTTATTACAGTGCGCTCTCGAACTGGTTGAGGAAGCGTACGTCGTTTTCGAAGTATAGACGCAAGTCGCCCACGCCATACTTAAGCATTGCGATACGCTCAATACCCATACCAAATGCGAAGCCAGAGAACTCCTTAGGATCGATATTGTTTGCCTCCAACACGTTGGGATCTACCATGCCGCAGCCCATAATCTCGAGCCAGCCCGTACCCTTACATACGCCGCAGCCCTTACCGCCGCAGATTGAGCATGATACATCAACCTCTGCCGAAGGCTCGGTGAAGGGGAAGTATGAGGGACGCATACGAATCTGTGCCTGCTCGCCGAAGAGCTCCTTAGCGAAGTAGAGCAACGACTGCTTCATGTCGGCAAACGACACGTTACGGTCGATGTAGAGACCCTCAATCTGATGGAAGATACAGTGTGCACGATATGAGATAGCCTCGTTACGGAACACGCGGCCAGGGCAGATAACGCGGATAGGGGGCTTCTGACGCTCCATAGTGCGCACCTGGATAGATGATGTGTGTGTACGGAGCACTACATCGGGATTGCTCTCGATGAAGAATGTATCCTGCATGTCGCGTGCGGGGTGCTCGGGTGGGAAGTTGAGCGCCGAGAATACGTGCCAGTCGTCCTCAATCTCTGGGCCATCAGCTACGGTGTAACCGAGGCGTGAGAAGATACCTACGATCTCGTTCTTAACGATTGAGATAGGGTGGCGAGAACCTACCTGCTCCGATGAGCCAGGGCGTGTCATATCGTCGATCTTTGACGCCTTGAGTGCCGCAGCATTGCCAAACTCCTCTTTGAGGGTGTTGATGCGCTCTGTAGCAAGGTTTTTGACCTGGTTGATGCGCTGACCCAACTCGCGCTTCTGCTCTGCGGGAACAGCCTTGAACTCCTCCATGAGTGCACCGAGTACACCCTTCTTGCCAAGTATCTTAATGCGGAATGCCTCTACGTCGGCCGCAGTCTGCGGTGCAAATGCCTCGATCTCAGCTAATAGCTCGTTGATTTTGTTAATCATATATCTTCGTTTTATTTATTGGCTTCTCTTGTTAGCGAGAGTATTCCTCTTACCTATAATTATCCACGTAACCCGTTGATCCACAGTGACAAAGCTTGCTCAAATCGGTGCACATGGGTATATTATCGGACAAATATACAAAAAATTATCGAATTTGTCTTTATGTCGCACGATAATTTATGCACTATATTTATGCTTTTTTTAATTTTTTTTATTATATTGTATTGAAAAATTTTGTACCTTTGCGTTGTATTTGCATACCTTCAGTATCGAACGAAATATTTTCTAACAACATAAAACATCTGTAATATGATTAGTTACAAGGATCTAGGCCTCGTGAACACACGTGAGATGTTCAAGAAGGCTGTTGATGGCGGTTACGCAATTCCCGCATTCAACTTCAACAACATGGAGCAGCTCCAGGCTATCATCATGGCATCGGCAGAGACAAAGTCTCCCGTTATCCTCCAGGTATCTAAGGGCGCTCGTCAGTACGCTAACCAGACCCTTCTCCGCTACATGGCTGAGGGTGCTGTAGAGTACGCTAAGGAGCTTGGCTGGGAGAACCCTCAGATCGTTCTTCACCTCGACCACGGCGACAGCTTCGAGACTTGCAAGAGCTGCATCGACATGGGCTTCTCATCAGTGATGATCGACGGCACACACCACCCATACGAGGAGAACGTTGCCCTCACTAAGAAGGTTGTTGAGTACGCACACCAGTTCGACGTAACAGTTGAGGGTGAGCTTGGCGTATTGGCAGGCGTTGAGGATGAGGTATCTGCAGCAGAGAGCCACTACACTAAGCCTGAGGAGGTTGTTGACTTCGTGACAAAGACTGGTTGCGACTCACTCGCAATCTCTATCGGTACTTCACACGGTGCCTTCAAGTTCACTCCCGAGCAGTGCACACTCGACCCACAGACTGGTCGCCTTGTTCCTCCTCCTCTCGCATTCGACGTACTCGCGGCTATCGAGGAGCAGCTTCCTGGCTTCCCCATCGTTCTCCATGGCTCATCTTCAGTTCCCCAGGACGAGGTTGACACAATCAACAAGTTCGGTGGTGCCCTCAAGGCAGCTGTAGGTATTCCTGAGGAGCAGCTTCGCAAGGCAGCTAAGAGCGCAGTTTGCAAGATCAACATCGACTCTGACTCTCGTCTCGCTATGACAGCAGCAGTTCGTGAGGTATTTGCTAACAAGCCCGCTGAGTTCGATCCACGTAAGTACCTTGGTCCTGCACGTGACAACATGAAGAAACTCTACATCCACAAGATTAAGGAGGTGCTTGGTTCTGACAACAAGGCATAATTTCTTGTGATAGCGGCGCATCTGCGACGCTTCAATCAATAGCCAGAATGGGAAATACATCATAGTATGTCCCATCCTGGCTATTTTCATGTCAGCGCCACATCTGCACCACTCTGACAAGAAATTGGGTAGTGGGGCAAGGGTAGAGTGTAACATTAAGGAAATGAAGGAGCTTAAGGAATTTAAGGTGATTAATGACATTGGTTCTATATACTATCTCTAAATTCCCTAATTCCCCTAAACTTCCTAACCTCCTACAAACAAAAAAGGCCCGCATCTGCGAGCCTTAATTAACTATATTGCAGTCTATTACTTGTCGAAGTATATCTCCTTAGAGCCGCTCAATCTGCCATCGACATATATCTCTACGGTGTATGTGCCGTTAGTGAAGGTCTCGCCGTCGTAGAAGATGCTCACGGGAACAGATTCATTCTCATAGTCCACCTTACGAACTGCCGAAGCGCGCATCTCGTCGCCCTCGAAGTTAAAGAGTATTACCTCCGATGGTGCTAAAAGATAGCCGTCAGGACCCATGATACGCAAATAGACACTCTTCTCACCGGGCTCGGCAAGCTCGTTAGCTGTGAGGTCGAAGTCCACCTTAAGGCGCTTAGCGAGTCTCATGCGCTTAACCTCATTAGACTTAGCATTGAGTGCCATCATGCGTATGCCACTTGCCTGGATAACAGAGCCGATACGCACCTTGGTGTTGAGCTCATCGGCCTTCTCCTCAGCAACATCTGCACGTAGCTGCGCAGTGTTAATCTCCTTCTTATACTGAATATTCTGCGCCTGAAGGTTGCTATTTATAGTGTTGAGCGAGTCGATCTGGCGCAAGTAGCCCTTCATCACCTCGCGCAATGTTGCCACCTCCTTCTTATACTTTGCAAGCTGCTCGTAGTTGTATGTCTTCTCCCTCTGCAACTGCTCGAGCATAACCACGGCCTCCTGATACTTAAGCATCATTGTGTCGTTCTGGTCCTTCAAGCCTTCAAGCTCTGTTACGAGGTCCTCGGCGTTGCGCTGGAGGATGGTGTTCTCATCCTCGAAGATGCGACGTGCCGACTCCACAATCTCGAGGTTCTCCTCGATGGTCTTCTTCTGCATGCCGAGGGTGATGCTGAAATATGCCGTGGGGATGAGCAATACAACAGCTATTATAGCGCAAAGCATAAAGCCGTTAGATGTGCGCTTGTGGCGTGATATCTCCGCCTCGTAGTCGTCGATTACATTGTCGTTGTAGCCATCGTAGCCGCTATTACCGCCGTTGTTGCCACCAGCAGGTACTGCTGTCTCCTCCTTGCTGTTAGACACGGGAGGTACAACCACAATGGTCTCCTCCTTTGCGGGGCTCTCCTCGCTCTTCTGGTCGAGGTATGAGTCGCCGAGTGTTGTCTGTGCGCTACGCTCGCGCAATATATCGTTCAAAGTACGTGGTGCGCTCTCAGGCTCAGCCTTAGCCTCCACCTTGGGTGCAGCGTTGGTCTCCACCGCGGGCTCTGCAGCGGTGGGCTGTGTGTTCTGCTCTACGGTGCCTGTGGGTGCGCCACAGATGGGGCAGTTTGCTGTCTTGCTTGAGGCGAGATTACCACAACTATTACATCTTATAAGTGCCATATTCTATTTATTTCTCTAATTTGCCTGCAAAGATAACGTAAAAAGCTATCTTCTATTACGATATATCTGAAAAATCTATACGTTCGCGCTTGTTGTGCCTGTCGCGCAGTGCCCTGAGCTGTGCATTTGCGGGTTGCTCGAGTTGTGGGTCGCTGCGGAGTATTGCTATAGCATCATTGCGCGTGAGCTCCATAATCTGGGTGTCGGTAGCGAGGTTTGCGATGTTTAGCTCAAAGGCATCACCACTCTGCTGAGTGCCGTGTATATCGCCCGCACCGCGCAGCTTGAGGTCGAGTTCCGAGAGCTCGAAGCCATCGTTCGTAGCACACATAGCATCGAGGCGTGCACGTCCCTCTTTCGAGAGCTTCTCGCCTGACATGAGTATGCAGTAGGACTGTTCGCCACCACGTCCTACGCGACCGCGCAACTGGTGTAGTTGCGATAGTCCGAAGCGCTCGGCAGACTCTATGACCATCACCGTGGCGTTGGGTACATCTACGCCCACCTCGATAACCGATGTAGCGATGAGGATGTCTGCCTCGCCGCGCTTGAACTGCGCCATCGCCGCATCCTTATCCTCGGGGCGCATCTTGCCGTGGCACACCGTAATGCGGTATTTCGGCAGTGGGAAGTCGCGCGATAGCGACTCGTAGCCATCTTCAAGGTCTTTGTAGTCCATCTTCTCCGACTCCTTAATAAGAGGATATACTACATAGACTTGTCTGCCCTTGGCTATCTCGTTGCGCAGGAAGCCAAACATCTTTAGGCGCAGCGAGTCGAAGTAGTGGTATGTGCGTATGGGCTGTCGGCCTGGGGGCAGCTCGTCGATTACCGATACCTCCAAGTCTCCATATAGCGTCATTGCAAGGGTGCGTGGTATGGGTGTCGCTGTCATCACAAGGATGTGGGGTGGCTGCTGGTTCTTTGTCCATAGCTTCGCGCGCTGCTCCACGCCGAAGCGGTGCTGCTCGTCGATGACCACATATCCGAGGTTCGCGAACTGCACGCCATCCTCAATGAGGGCATGTGTGCCGACAAGAATATCTACCTCGCCCGAGGCTATACCCTCGAGGGCTGTGCGGCGCTCCTTTGTCTTTGACGAACCCGTAAGGATTGCAACACGCACATTGGGCAACCCTTCAGCAAAGCGCATCATCGATGCGTAGTGCTGGCGTGCGAGGATCTCCGTGGGTGCCATGATGCAGGCCTGGAAGCCGTTGTCCACGGCAAGGAGCATCGACATAAATGCCACCATCGTCTTGCCGCTGCCCACATCACCCTGCAGTAGGCGGTTCATCTGCTTGCCCGAAATCATGTCGGCGCGTATCTCCTTTATTACGCGCTGCTGAGCCCCCGTAAGCATAAAGGGCAGTTTCTCCTTGAAGAAGGTGTTAAACGCCTCACCCACACGCGGAAAGATGAAGCCTCCGCCACGCTGCTGCCTATCTGTGCGGCGAGCCTGTATCGTGAGCTGCACGCCCAATAGCTCGTCATACTTCAGGCGGTAGCGTGCTTGGCGTAGTAACTCGGCAGACTGTGGAAAGTGGATGTTGTAGATAGCCTCGCGTAGCGATATTAGCCCATTGCGCTGGCGTAGGTCGTGGGGTAGTGGGTCGCTATATGCCTTGGGGTCACTCTCCACGATGTGCCAGGCGTTCTGCACGATGGTGAGCATAGCCTTGAGCGGTATCGCCGAAGACAGCTTCTCCGTAGTTGAGTAAATGCCCTGGAAGCTACTCTCCTCCTTGCGTGATAGCACCTGCTCGATGGTCTCTATCTCGGGGTGTACGAGGCTCAGGCGCCCCTTGAATATTGAGGGACGGCCAAAGACCATATACTCGCGGTTGAGCTCTATGCGCTTCTCCACCCACTTGATGCCCTGAAACCATACCAGTTCGGCACTTCCCGTGGGGTCGGTTACCTCGACCATAAAGCGACGCTTGGCGCCCTCACCCGTGAAGGACTTGCCCACAACGCGGCAGCGGATACGCACATAGGTGCTCTCCATCGACTCATCTATCTCCGAGATGCGGAAGGTGCGTGTGCGGTCGATGTAGCGATAGGGATAGCGGGCGAGTAGGTCGCCAATGGTGCGTACGCCCACCTCACGCTCGAGGAGGCGTGCGCGTACCTCGCCCACACCGCCGACATACTTTATCTCACGACGAAGTATCTCAGACATCGCTACAAAGTGTTGTGTATCAGACTAAATTACTGTGATAGAGCGCACAGGGGCAATCTTCTCCAAGCGTGCCTTGCCACCAAGCTCCTCAATCTCCACGATAAAGACAAACTCCTTAACTTTCACGCCATACTCCTTGCCATCCTTTACGATGCGCTGGCTCTGGAGCGACTCTGCGAGGCCCTCGGCTGTGCCACCTGTAGCCAGCACATCATCGAGGATGCTCACCTCGATAACATCACCCGTTGCGGGGCTTGTGGCGATGTCGCTAAGGCGGTAGTAGAGCTTGTCGAAGCCATACTCCTTCTCTATGAGCACCTCCTGGAGGTCTCCCTCGGCAAAGGGGAGCTTGCCGCTTTTGCGTACGGGAACGATGTTCTCTACGTGCGCCGCCTCGGTAAGAAGGGGTGCTGCGAAGAGGAAGCCACGTGCCTCGGGTGCGATGATCGTAGCTGTGGTGCACGCCTCGGCTACGCGGTGTGTGAGCTCACGGAAGATGGCCTTATTCTGCAAGAAGGGGATGATGTCAACAAATACGATACCCTCCTTTGGGAAGTCTTTGTAGTATTTAAGTACCTCTTTCATTTTAATGGTAATATGCTGATTTCCAATATTTACTATCGCTCAATATCTTTGAAGTAGCGGTATGTGGCCACGCGAAGCTCCTCTACAGCCGCGTCGTCCGCAACGATAATGCCTGCGGGGTGGAGCTGCAATGCAGAGAGTGTCCACTGGTGGTTGTAACTACCCTCGATGGCGTGGCGCAATGCGCGGGCCTTCTTGCGGCCAGTAGCAAGGATAAGCACCTTGCGGGCATCCATAATAGTGCCTACACCCACGGTGAGAGCCTGTGTTGGTACGAGCGAGATGTCGCCACCAAAGAAGCGTGAGTTCACGGCGATGGTATCGGGTGTTAGGGTCTTGATGCGTGTGCGCGACTGGAGTGATGAGAAGGGCTCGTTGAAGGCGATATGGCCATCCTCGCCTACGCCACCCATGAAGAGATCAATACCCCCCGCTGCCACGATAGCTGCCTCGTATGCCTCGCACTCGGCCTTAAGGTCGGGGGCATTGCCGTTGAGGATATGCACATTCTCGGGGTTGATGTCGATGTGCGAGAAGAAGTTTGTCCACATGAAAGAGTGGTAGCTCTCGGGGTGTGACTCCTCGAGGCCCACATACTCATCCATGTTGAATGTGATGACGTTCTTGAACGATACCTCGCCCGCCTTATGCAGGCGGATAAGCTCGCGGTATGTCTCGAGGGGTGTAGAACCTGTGGGAAGACCGAGTACGAAGGGTGCATCTGTCTTTGCCGCCTTGGCCTTAATCTCGCTTACGATATACGCGGCAGTCCACTCGGCAACCTCGCTTGATCTATCTTTGATGATAACTCTCATAATTTCTATTATTGGGTAAAATTTTATTCGTAATTAATAAATCTCTTTATCTCTAATAAACAGTGTTCAATGCGGGGTTGTGAAGTTGTATATTCGCCTAAAACATCTTTACGAATACCTCGATTGCCTGGTACTCAGCCATACCTAGTTTATCGTATAGCTGTGCGGTATTCTGCGTACGCGCCTCAGCACGCTGCCAGAACTCGCGGGTGTCGCTGCCGGGGAAAGGGACGATATCCTTCTGCGAGAGGTGGCGGTAGATGGCGTGACGCTTCTTGAGCATCTCGTCGGGAGATAGGGGCACTGCCATATCTACAAGTCCGAGGTTCCACTCCATCCATGCACCGCGGTATAGCCACAAGTGGCAATCTTTGCGCCAATCGTCGTCGTGCGTAATCTCCAATGCCTCGAGAATGGCCTCCATACATGTGCGGTGTGTGCCATGTGGGTCGGCAAGGTCGCCCGCAGCATAGATCTGGTGGGGACGTATCTCGCGCAATAGTTTCACTATGATGTCTATATCCTTCGATGTAAGTTCGCCCTTTTTGATACCTCCAGTCTCGTAGAATGGTAGGTTGAGGAAGTGTGCGTTGGTATCGGGATTGAGGCCGAATGAGCGCACTGCAGCGCGTGCCTCAGCACGGCGTATAGCACCCTTGATGTCGAGGAGCTTGCGTGGCTCGGGCTTACCGCGACGCTTCGACTCGATTGTCTGCTTGACCTCCTCGTAGGTGTTGCCGAGACCGAGCTCGCGTGCTGTGTCAACGTTCTGCAATACTACGTCGTCGTGCACCGCTACGTTACCCGATGTCTGGTATGCCACGTGTACGTCGTGACCCTGCTCCACAAGGCGGATGAAGGTACCACCCATAGAGATAACATCGTCGTCGGGGTGTGGCGAGAAGATGAGCGCTCGCTTGGGGTATGGAAGCGATGGAGCGGGGCGTGTCGAGTCGTCAGCATTGGGCTTACCGCCTGGCCAACCGGTGATAGTATGCTGCAAGTCGTTAAATACGCGGATGTTGATTTTGTCGTATGTGCCGCACTTCTCAAGGAGCTGACCGAGAGAGTTCTCGATGTAGTCCTTGTATGTAAGCTTAAGGATAGGCTTGTTTACAATGCCACAGAGCCATACCACAGCCTTACGCACAAACTTGGGTGTCCACTCACAGGGGCCTACAAGCCATGGCGTCTGTACGCGTGTGAGGTTTTCGGCAGCGCTCTCGTCGATGACAAGCTCGATGTTGGGGTGCTGCTGTAGGTGTGTGGCGGGTACGCGGTCAGTAATCTCTCCCTCCACAATCTGCTGCACGGCTGTCGCCTTCTCCTCACCCCATGCCATAAGCACGATGCGGTCGGCACGCATGATGGTGCCAATACCCATGGTGATAGCCATCTTGGGTGTGTTCTCCAGACCGTAGAACTGCTGCGACTGCACCTTGCGCGAGTTGTGTGATAGCTCCACAAGGCGTGTGTGTGACTTGGCGTACGAGCCTTGCTCGTTGAAGCCTACCTGGCCATTCTCACCAAAGCCGATGATCATAAGGTCTATCTTGCGGATAGACTTGTCGAGGTTTGCGCAGTACTCCGAAACCTCTCTCTCGGGAATTGTGCCATCGGGGATATGTACATTCTCGGGCTGTATGTCAATATGTTTGAGGAACTCGTCGTGGATACGGAAGTTACGGCTCTGCTGCTCGGTGCGACGTATGGGGTAGAACTCGTCGAGCGAATATACCGCCACGCTCTTGAACGAAATCTCGCCCGCTTTGTGGCGCTTTACGAGCTCGCGGTAGAGGCCTAGGGGGGTGCGTCCTGTTGTTAGGCCGAGCACAAAGGGTGGCAACTCCTCATAGATGTCGCGTGCTGAGGCGTTGTCCACGTGGTTACGTACGAGGCGGCAGATTACGTCTGCAACATACTGAACACCATGGTATTCGCTCTCGAAGACGCGCGTTGGCATGCGCTCATAACGATGCACAATATCTTTGGGTGCCGACTCCTTGATGAGTCCACCATCTTTGGGTAGTTGATACTTGTTATTCATAGCTCCGTATCGTTTTGTTATCTCATTAAACCTGTATGCAGAGCATACAACGTTCAAAGATATAAATTTTTTTTCAAAGATAAGTCCATAATGAGCATTTTTTATGACCCAATTTTATATCGGAAAGGGTTGGGTTTGGTCTCGACACGAAAAAACCACCAATGGATGCCCATCGGTGGTTTTGGTCGCGAGGTCACGATGACCTCTTATTAAACTAAATTACTTGAAGTAGCGGTTGTAGAGACCCTCGAAGCCCTTACCGTGGCGAGCCTCATCCTTTGCCATCTCGTGAACTGTGTCGTGGATAGCGTCGTAGTTGTTCTGCTTTGCAAGTGCTGCGATACGCATCTTGTCTGCACAAGCGCCGCTCTCAGCGTTCATACGCTTCTCGAGGTTGGTCTTTGTATCCCATACGCAGTCGCCCAAGAGCTCAGCGAACTTTGATGCATGCTCTGCCTCCTCGAATGCGTAGCGCTTGAAAGCCTCAGCGATCTCGGGGTAGCCCTCGCGGTCTGCCTGACGGCTCATTGCCAAGTACATACCTACCTCTGTGCACTCGCCCATGAAGTGGTTGTTCAAGCCCTCGAGAATCTCAGCATTGTCAACCTTGCCGTCGCCAATCTTGTGCTCTGTTACGAACTCAAGTGCCTTATTCTCCTCTGCCATCTCGGTGAACTTGTCTGCACCAACCTTGCACAATGGGCACTGCTCGGGTGCCTCGTTACCCTCGTGAATATATCCGCATACTGAACAAATGAACTTCTTTGCCATAATCTTAATAGTTTTAGGTGTTAATAATTTTTATATCTTTTTTTATTGGTTTTCTTTCTGTTTCCGAGTGCAAATATAAGGGCATTTTTTTAATCTGCAATAGATTTTCCTTAATGATTTCTTATAGGTGTATAAGGTGTGCTTATATATACTGATTATCAGGCTATTTCTTGCGTGCGCCGATTGCGAGGATTACGCCGAGCGCCACGCCCAACAACGCTGCGAAGAGCACTTGATACTCCTTGGGGAGCATAAAGGTGATGGTGTGTGCGGGGTACCAGAATAGCGGAATGGTCTTCTTAAATACGAAGTTCCACTGGCGGTCCCAGTTGAGTGTCGTGATAAGGCGACGCATGGGTATAGGCTTAAAGAGCGCCTTGATTGAGCCACCGCACTCCGCGATATGTGTGTCGGTAATCTTGTGGAAGGTCATAAACACAGGCGCGAAGAAGGTGTTCATCATCACAGAGATTGAGAGTGCCACGACGAGCTTGCCCCATGAGAGACCCTCTGCGCCGAATGCTGTAACGAGTGACTCGCCACCCATCTTGGCGATAAAACCGGGGATACCCGTAGAGAATACGGTCATCGCCATAGCGATTACAACGCCGAGTACGCCCCAAACAACCATGCGGGGTACTACGCCAAAGTTGGGAGTTGTGTAGTTGCCTGTAGAGATACGGCAGCCGAGCATCTCACCGAGTGTTGCGAGGATACCGAACTTGAGGAATGCCATAACCATGGGGTGGTTACCATTGAAGTTGGTGTACCACGCGTATGCTGGCTCGTAGAGGAAGAAGGGCAGAAATATCGCCAACATCACGATGGCGAAATAGAGGTCTTGACGTTTCATTTAATCGCTTGTTTTGTAGTTAATGCCAAGCAAAGATATAAAAAATATATATAAATATAAAATATGTGGCGAATTTAGTTGGATACTTTATTATTATAGGGTGTAGGAATTTTGAAAATCAAAAAAATAGAGTTAATTTTGTAGGTGTATAGTCACCTCTTGTGACATCGTAAGAGAGGTTTAACCCTTAAACATGTGTGGTATGAAGCGTATATTTATCCTTGTTGCTTCGGCAACGCTCTGCGTGTCGTGTAGTTTGCTTGCATCATTAACAACCCCTGCCGTCACCACCTCCACCACGCCCTCAGCATCGAGCGTAGTGAATACAGCCCTCCTTGCTCCATCAGCAGCGTCGCTGACGCTTGCCGAGGACCCTGGCACAGGGCTCTATGGCTATCTCAATGAGTTTGGCCTATGGGCTATTGCTCCACAATATCGCTATGCACGCAATTTTGATGAGGATATGGGTCTTGCAATCGTAGAGTTTGGCGATAGGTCGTTTGGAGCTATCAATACCCTTGCACAAGTTGTCATCGCCCCAAATTTCGCATCGTCATACGATGTAGAGTCGGCCATATCGAGCATGGAGAAGGGGCGCTATTGTGGTATCGACCTATGGGTTGCAGAGGATAAGGCAACTGGATTGTATGGTTTCCTCAACTACTATGGCCAGTGGCAGATTGCACCACAATATATCTATGCGCGCTCGATGAATAGTGACGGCTTTGCTATTGTCGAGGTCTCAAAGGGGCAGTGGGGTGCTATCGACAGAGCTGGTAATATGGTTATTGCACCCAATTTTAACTCGTCGTACGATGTAGAGAGTGCCTTGAGAAAGCTTACGAGATAATACTATGATATAAATGATAACCGCCACATTATCAGTGAGTGTGGCGGTTATTTTATGTTATAATGTTGTGGTATATACTCTGCCGAAGCGGTCGGTGGCAGTTATTGTAATAGCGCTATTTTGCGTTGTGGGCTTGCAGCGGAAATAGTGCTTGTGGGGGCGTGCCGAGCGACGCAATCGCTTCATGTACTTTTCGCGGTAGTTGGCCTCATTCTCGACGTAGTACATATAGTCGGGGTCGAGTATCGAAATCTGCTCCATCGCGCCCATATCCACGCCATTCTCGCTCCACGAAAGTTGCCATTTGCTATCCCAGCCAACAACCTTCACAACGACATACTCCTCATGCTCTGCGACACTACCTGTGGGGTAGGTGATAAGTGGCTCGTTGGCGCTTTTGCCGAAGATGCGGTGATGCCATATCCACTCTCCGTCGCGCTCCTCGATGCAGAACACACCGAGGGGTGTGCCGTCCGAGCAGATGGGGGCAAACCATAGGTTGCCATTGACCTGAGCTACGCTGTGCTCGATGATGTTAGGCGTGTGGTCGGCAGTAAAGTGGCGGTGGCCGTGACCCGTTATAAAGTCTATTTTGCGCTCTCCGATGATGTGCACAATGGGTTTGGCATAGGGTATGAAGCCTCCCGTACGGTGGCTCGTTGCTGGTGCGTGCATACAGACTGCAACGTGCTCGACGTCAGCATATTCATCCATTACTTCCGAGAGCCATACAAGCTGGTCGGCATCGACCTTGAGGCCGTAGCCATTCTTCGAGGTGTAGTCGATATTGTCGAGAGTCACGAAGAGTGTCTCGCCGAGCATAAATGCCTGGTTGCGACTACCGAAAGCATCTACATAATCCTGCTCTGCGCGAGTCTGGTTGCGCTCGTAACGTTTGTTGTGGTCGTGGTTGCCAATAACGGCATATACGGGCACGCCGAGAGCCTCGAAGTCGGCCTTTACGCGGGGCAGGAACTTCATGTTGTCCCACACCACATCGCCCGTGAGGAGTATGGCAGTGGGGTAGCCCGTGGCTTTGTACTCCTCGACGATAGTCGCAATTTGGGGTATTATCTCTGTTTCGAGGCGTGTTATCTGCTCCTTGGTTTGTGGCTGTGGGTCGCCCACGACGATAAGGTTGAAACCGCTCGGCTGTGCTGCGACGCTTGTGATGCCTAAGATTAAGGCTATCAGCGTGGTAAGGAGTATTCTCGAAATTTTCATGTTATAGGTCGTTTGTTTTGGTTTACTTTGCAAATATACAAAAATTCTTCAATTGCAGGGGTCACTGCAAAAATTCGCGCGCGTGTGAGCATATTTATTAGAAATATTTCGTACCTTTGTCGAGTTATGGAGAATTTTGTAGTATCAGCACGCAAGTATCGTCCCGCAACCTTTGCTTCGGTTGTCGGACAGCGTCATATAACATCAACATTGAAGAACGCCATCGAGCGTGGTCAGTTGGCACATGCCTACCTCTTCTGCGGTCCTCGCGGTGTGGGTAAGACAACCTGTGCGCGTATCTTCGCCAAGGCTATCAACTGCCTCAATCCACAGTCGGGTGAGGCGTGCAACGAGTGTGAGTCGTGTCGTTCGTTCAACGAGGGTCGCTCGCTAAATGTCCACGAGCTCGATGCGGCATCTAACAACTCTGTGGATGACATCCGCAACCTCATCGAGCAGGTGCGCATCATCCCACAGCAGGGTCGCTACTCGGTATTCGTAATCGACGAGGTCCACATGCTCTCTTCTGCGGCGTTCAACGCCTTCCTAAAGACCTTGGAGGAGCCTCCCCAGCACGCTATCTTTGTGCTCGCAACAACCGAGAAACATAAGATTATCCCCACTATACTCTCTCGCTGTCAGATCTACGACTTCAACCGCATAAGGGTTGAGGATGGCGTGGAGTATCTGCGCTATATCGCTACGAAGGAGGGTGTCGAGGCTGACGACGAGGCGCTCAACCTCATCGCCCATAAGGCCGATGGTGGTATGCGTGATGCTCTGTCGATGTTCGACAAGGCGGTGTCGTTCTGCGGCGCAAAGCTCAACTATAAGGATGTGGCATCTACGCTCAATGTCCTCGACTACGACACATACTTCAAGGCTACGGAGCTGCTCCTTGCGGGTAACTATGTCGATGCCTTGATGCTCTTCGACGAGGTGTTGTCTAAGGGCTTCTCGCCCCAGGTGTTCGTCTCGGGATTGAATGCCCATATGCGCGACCTCTTGATGGCTAAGGGCCCTGCGGTCTCGCTTGTCGAGTTCACGGGTACGCTTGTTGAGAGATATAAGGCTCAGGCTGCGGCATGCAACGAGCTCTTCTTGTTCAACTCCATAGCTCTGCTCACGGAGGCGGACGGCAAGATACGACAGTCGTCAAATCAGCGATTGCTTGTTGAACTGGGACTCATGAAGATTGCGGGTCTCGGTCAAAAAAAAAATGACGAGGTAGGGTCGCTGTCGCTCGATGGGTTTGAGCCGCTGACTTTTGCTACGGATTTTGCTCTTGCCGACTTCGTTACGGTAGCGCCCCAGCCCCAGCAGGTGGCAACGCCACAACCCGCGCAGCCCACGGTAACACCACAATCTGTTCAGCCTGCGGTAGCACCACAGCCCGCACCACAATCCGTGCAGCCCGCACCACAACCTGTGGTGCAGAGTGTAGTGGTAGAGGCGCCGAAGGTTGAGGCTACGGAGGCAAAGCCTGGAATGAGGCGTGCGCAGCGCAAGGTGACATCTACGGGTATCTCGCTCAGCGGACTCCTCAATGGCGATGCCCTCACGGCGACAGAGATTGCCGAAGCGGAGGCGGCAAGGGGTGAGGTGGTTGTTATAGATCCCTCGTGCCAGGAGAAGATATCGCTTAAGCGCGACCTTATCATTGAGCGCATCAAGCGAGAGCGTCCACGTATCAGCGTCGCCTTCCTCAACTTTAGAGTCGATGGTAATGTCATGAAGATGGCAGTGCCCTCGCGCGAGTTGCACGACGAGATTATGTACGAGAAGGCTGACCTACAGCGCATCATCGCTGAGGTGAGTGGCGTTAGAGGCCTCATCGAGATTGAGGTTGAGGTGAACGAACAGATTAAGGCGTCGCGCCCCATCACGCTCGAGGATAGATTGAAGCACCTTGTAGCGAAGAACGAACGATTGGTGGATATGATTGAGCGCATGAAGCTCGATGCCGAGTAACATCGAACAGAACAAACGGAATAGGATAACTAAAACATAAATTTGAGAATGAAAAATTTTATTGAAGAACTTGAGTGGCGCGGTATGATCCATACCGTTATGCCTGGTGCTGATGAGGAGCTTAAGAAGGGTATGGCTTCGGCATACCTCGGTATCGATCCCACAGCAGACTCACTCCATATCGGTCACCTCGTGGGTGTCATGATTTTGAAGCACTTCCAGATGTGTGGTCACCGCCCCATCGCCCTTATCGGTGGTGCTACAGGTATGATTGGCGACCCATCGGGTAAGTCACAGGAGCGCAACCTCCTCGACGAGGCTACATTGCGCCACAACCAAGAGGCCATCAAGAACCAGCTCTCGAAGCTTATCGACTTCGACTCTGAGGCTCAGAATAAGGCTATCCTCGTTAACAACTACGACTGGATGAAGGAGTTCTCGTTCCTCGAGTTCGCACGTGACATCGGTAAGTGCATCACTGTTAACTACATGATGGCTAAGGACTCTGTTAAGAAGCGTTTCAATGGCGACGGCGACGGTATGTCGTTCACAGAGTTCACATACCAGCTCTTGCAGGGCTACGACTTCTTGCACCTCTACAAGGAGTATGGCTGTAAGTTCCAGCTCGGTGGCGCAGACCAGTGGGGTAACATCACAACTGGTACGGAGCTTATCCGCCGTAAGCTCGGTGGCGAGAACGAGGCATTTGCTATCACTTGTCCCCTTATCACTAAGGCTGACGGCACAAAGTTCGGTAAGACAGAGAGCGGCAATGTATGGCTCGATGCACGCTACACCTCGCCCTACAAATTCTACCAGTTCTGGCTCAATGTAAGCGACGAGGACGCCAAGCGCTACATCAAAATTTTTACTTTGCTTGACCGTTCTACTATTGAGACCCTTATCGAGGAGCATGACGCAGCGCCCCACTTGCGCGTATTGCAGAAGCGCCTTGCGGAGGTTCTCACCGAGACCATCCACTCGAAGGAGGAGCTCGAGAAGGCTCAGGCAGCGACAAACATCCTCTTCGGCAACGCTACATCCGAGGCATTGCGCTCGTTGGATGAGGCAACATTGTTGCAGGTATTCGAGGGTGTGCCCCAGTTCACCATCACTCGCGCCGACATGGAGAAGCCCTTCGTGGATATCGTGGCAGAGGCTTGCAAGGTGTTCCCCTCAAAGGGCGAGTGCCGCAAGATGATTCAGGGTGGTGGCGTGCAGCTCAACAAGGAGAAGGTGCAGGATGCTATGCGTGGTGTGAGCGAGGCAGACCTCATCGCAGGTAAGTACCTCTTGGTGCAGCGCGGCAAGAAGAACTACTATCTCATCACCGTGGAGTAACACGTTAACACTCAATACTATTTACGACGTGAACCAAATATACACCATACGCCTTGACGGCATCTACGTACGCGCCTTTCATGGTTGTTACGACCTCGAGCAGCAGGTGGGTAACCGCTTTCGTGTCGATATTGTCATCCGCACCCCGCTGGGCGACCTCCCTGCTACGGACGACGTGACGCAGGCGGTGAACTACTTGACCGTATTCGAGATTGTGGAGCGCACCATGCAGCGTACACAGCGCACCATAGAGGCTGCGGCATCGAATGTCATCGCCGCGATTAAGGAGGCCTTCCCCCAGATTGTGGAGGTGGAGTGCACCGTGGCGAAGATAGCGCCACCCCTCGGTGGTAAAATCGACAAGGTGAGTGTAACATTAATTGGCTAAGTATCATGGCTAATCAGACAACATCGCGTGGAGGCTTTGGTGGCAAGCTCGCCGCCATCCTCGCTGCCGCAGGCTCGGCAATAGGCTTGGGCAACATCTGGCGTTTCCCCTACATCACCTCGGAGAATGGTGGTGGCGCCTTCATCCTTATCTACTTGGGATGTATCCTCTTTCTCGGTCTCCCATTGCTCATTGCGGAGTTCTCGGTGGGTCACAACACCAAGAAGAACCCTGTAGATGCCTTTGCTACGATTAAGCGAGGCTGGGGTTGGCTTGGTGCTATGGGTCTCATCTCGGTGACACTCATCATGGGCTACTACTTCGTCATAGCGGGCTGGACCATAAACTACACTGTCGCCTCGGCTACGGATGCCATAGGTAGTGACTTCGGTGGTTTCTTCCAGACATTTACGACGGGCACATGGCAGCCATTGCTCTATACCTACCTCTTCATCATCGCTAACCATGCCATAATCTCGGGTGGTGTGCAGGGAGGCATCGAGAAGGCATCGAAAATCATGATGCCCCTACTTTTCGCCATCCTTATAGTGTTGGCTATCTACTCGTTGTGGTTGCCCGAGGGTCGTGAGGCGTTGGGTAATGTCTTTACCCCCGACTTCTCTAAGGTATCTGGCTCGACATTCCTTGCAGCCATGGGTCAGGCATTCTTCACCCTGTCTATCGGCATGGGTGCCATGCTCATCTACGGCTCATACTTTAAGGATGGAACCAAGATTGCGGGCACGGCAATCAGCGTGGTGTCGTTGGATACCATCGTTGCGCTCATGGCTGCGGTCATCATCTTCTCGGCAGGCGTTGAGAATGAGAGTGGCCCACAGTTGGCATTTGTCGCTATGCCCAAGGTCTTCTCTCAGATGCCCATGGGTAATGTCTGGGCTACGCTCTTCTTCGTGCTCTTGGCACTCGCGGCGATATCTTCGACCATCTCCATGCACGAGGCCGTGACATCCTACTTCGTAGAGAAGCGTGGCATGTCGCGCAAGCATGGCGCACGCCTCGTTACGCTCATCGCCCTCGTGTTGGCTACGGCGGCATCGTTGTCGTTGGGCGATTGGAGCGAGTACACACTTGCGGGCATGAACTTCTTCTCGTTGCTTGATAACTTCACCTCTATCGTGATGTTGCCCTTGTTGGGCATCCTCACTGCGGTATTCGTGGGATGGTTGTGGAAGAAGGAGGATATGCGCGCGGAGCTCACGGCAGAGGGTGGCATCGACCGCAAGTCGTACCCCATCATCCGCTTCTTGTTGCGCTGGGTATGCCCCGTGTTGGTATCCGTAGTCTTCGTCTTCGGCATCATCGACTTCGTTAAGAAGCAGACCGCACAACCTGCGGAGGTGGTAACCGAGGAGGTGACACCCGAGACCATCAACCGCGACACGTTGCGCCTGAGAATCAAGGACCTCGATATCCGTGAGATCTCTGCTGACAAGCACAACTTCAAGCCCGCAAAGCTTACCCCCATATCAGTAAAACAGGACAACAACAATAACAATAACTAACAAAGACAATTATGGCTGATTTCATCTATCAGGAGCCCTATCCTATCCAGGCGGATAAGACAGAGTATCGCCTTCTCACGAAGGACTATGTAAAGGTTGTAGAGTGCGATGGTCGCAAGATCTTGAAGGTAGATCCCAAGGGCCTCGAGCTCTTGGCTAAGGAGGCTTATGCCGATGTATCGTTCTACTTGCGCGCCTCACACCTCCAGAAGCTCGCTAACATCCTCAAGGACCCCGAGGCAACGGACAACGACAAATTTGTGGCATACACAATGCTTTTGAACCAGTGTGTAGCTGCAGAGGGTCAGTTGCCCACATGTCAGGATACAGGTACTGCAATCTGCATCGGTCACAAGGGTGAGGATGTATATACCGGCGCCAACGACGCTGAGTGCATCTCACGTGGTGTCTATGAGACATACAAGGAGCGCAACCTCCGCTACTCACAGGTTGTCCCCTTCACTATGACCGAGGAGAAGAACTCTGGTACTAACCTCCCCGCACAGATCGACATCTACGCTGGTCACCCCGGCATGGAGTACGAGTTCTTGTTCATCACTAAGGGTGGTGGCTCGGCAAATAAGACATTCCTCTACCAGCAGACTAAGGCGCTCTTGAACGAGGAGTCGTTGACTGCCTTCATTAAGAAGCATATCCTCGACCTCGGCACTTCGGCATGTCCTCCCTACCACCTCGCATTGTGTATTGGTGGCACCTCTGCTGAGATGTGTCTCTCAACAGTTAAGAAGGCATCTGCAGGCTACCTAGACGAGCTCCCAACATCGGGTAACGAGGGTGGCCGTTGCTTCCGCGACCTTGAGTGGGAGGCTAAGGTGGAGAAGATCTGTCAGGAGATTGGCCTCGGCGCACAGTTCGGTGGTAAGTACTACGTTCACGATGTTCGCGTTATCCGTGCACCTCGCCACGCTGCATCATGCCCCGTTGCTATCGGTGTAAGTTGCTCTGCAGACCGTAACATCAAGGCTAAGATTACACCCGAGGGTATCTTCCTCGAGCAGCTCGAGAAGAACCCCGCACGCTTCCTCCCCGCTGAGGCTCCCGCAATGTCGCCCGCAGTGGACATCGACCTCGACGAGGGTATGGACAAGGTGCGCGAGATTCTCTCAAAGTACCCCATCAAGACACGCCTCAACCTCAAGGGTACACTTGTTGTAGCTCGTGACATAGCTCACGCACGCATCAAGCAGATGCTCGACGAGGGTAAGCCTATGCCCGAGTACTTCAAGAAGCACCCCGTATATTACGCAGGTCCTGCTAAGACTCCCGCAGGCATGGCATCAGGCTCATTCGGCCCTACAACAGCAGGCCGTATGGACTCATACGTAGATCTCTTCCAGAAGGCTGGTGGCTCTATGGTCATGGTAGCAAAGGGCAACCGCTCACAGCAGGTTACCGACGCATGTAAAGCTAATGGTGGCTTCTACCTCGGTTCTATCGGTGGTCCTGCAGCTATCCTTGCTAAGAACTCTATCAAGAGCGTTGAGGTTGTTGACTTCGAGGAGCTCGGCATGGAGGCTGTACGTAAGATCTATGTTGAGAACTTCCCTGCCTTCATCATCGTTGACGATAAGGGTAACGATTTCTTCGCAGACTACGCACATTAAAATCGTATAGCAGGGTTATTTTGTCACTTAGCTTGAGAGCGAAATGCTCACATACATTTTAGTATGCTCCGCTTTCGCTCTCTGCGACTAATCACCAAACTAACCCTACTCTCCAATTTTAATTAGGCAATAAGGTTCTAAAAAGTTCTAAGGGTTCCAAGGGGATAGACTACGTATCCCTTGGACCCTTGTGAACTCTTTATCCCTCTATGCAATAAAACGCTCTCCGAGGCGTTTGATAAGTATCGGAGAAAAAGCAAATTTTGTATGATGAGATTACGTCATTTCCTACTTGTGCTCACTCTGCTCATGACATCGTGGGCGGCATCTGCACAGGTATCCTTTACGGTGGATGCCCCAGCGCTTACGGCTCTCGGGCAGCCCTTTCGTGTAGCATTTACGTTAGATGCCGAGCCCGATGATGGTAGCTTCAAGGCCCCTTCGTTCGAGGATTTCGATGTCTTGGCTGGCCCCTCAGTCTCTACGGGACACTCCGTGCAGTTCATCAACGGCAAGCAGTCGTCGAGCTACAACTGCACATACACCTACGTGCTTATGCCACGCGAGAATGGTACATTCACCATAGGCGCAGCATCGGTGCGTGTCGATGGCAAGACCTACACCACAAAGTCGATGCTCATAGAGGTAATAACCGAGAAGCAGGGCACGGGAGGTAATAACACCGGCACTTCGCCCGAGAGTAGCATAGGCAAAGATGACATCGTCCTACGTCTTAAGGTCTCGGATACCGACCTCTATAAGGGTGAGTCGTTGCGTGCTTCGTTGGTCCTCTACACGCGCGTAACGGTGGAGAATATCGAGAGTCTCACCATGCCCCCATTCGATGGCTTCTGGTCGCAGGAGCTGACGTTCGACAATGCACCCTCGCGTGAGGAGTATAACGGACGTGTTTACGAGACCTACAAGATTACAGAGTTGCTTCTCTCGCCACAGGAGAGTGGCAAGATTGTTATCCCTGAGGCCGTTATGGATGTCGTGGCGCAGGTTGTCGTGCAGGATAGACGCAACTACGACCCTATCTTCGGTGGCCGTCAGGTATATCGTGTGTCGCGCGAGCTAAAGAGTGCTCCCGTGACCATAAACGTTAAGGAGTTCCCCGCAGGTGCTCCGCAGTCGTTCAACGGCGCGGTGGGTAACTTCTCACTACGTAGCACCATGCCCGAGGCAGAGATTGATGCCAACAGCGCAGACCAGATTGAGCTAACCATATCTGGCACGGGTAATCTCAAATTCATCACCGCCCCCCGCATAACACTCCCCGAGAGCTTCGAGGTCTATGACACTAAGGTTGTGGATAACTGCAAAATCACAGCTACGGGTACTACGGGAAGCCTTACATATACCTATCCCTTTGTGGCACGCTCGGCAGGTACATTCACCATACCGCGCATAGAGTTCTCGTTCTTCAACCCCGACACTCAGACATACGAGACACTCGCTACGGAGCCCTTTATGCTCGTAGTAAAGGATGATGGTAGTATCCCCGCTTCGGTTCCCACATCTTCGAGCTACAACTACGGTGGCCCTATGCGTCAACTCGACCGCGACATACGCTTCATACACACAGGCAAGCTCCCCTCAAAGGCGGCGGCAGCCTTTGTGCTCACACCGCTATATTGGTTGGTAATAGTGGCCATGGTGGCGGGATTCATCCTTGTATATGCCCTATTGCGCAAGCGTATTCGTGAGCGTAGTAACACCGTGGCACGCCGCATGCGCCATGCCGATAAGATTGCTGTGCAGCGCCTACGTATGGCTGAGCGCTATATGACCGAACAGAACCGCCACGCCTTCTACGAGGAGATGTTGCGCGCGATGTGGGGATATATCAGCGATAAGTTTAACATCCCCGTTGCGAGCCTCACGAAGGAGAAGATACGCGAGGAGCTGTATCGTCGCAATGTCGCGGAGGCTACGGCTGAGCAGTTCTGTGAGGTTATATCACGCTCCGAGGAGGCGCAGTATGCACCCTCGGCATCGGGCGAGATGACCGAGATTTATGCAGAGGCCGTGGAGGTGATTTCGAAGATTGAATCGGCAGTAAAACGTTAGAGCAATGAGAGAGAGACTATATAATATAATATGTGTAGCCCTTGTGGCTGTGGCGATTGTTGCATCTGCTGCTGTTGGCCACGCTGCGGATAGTAAGACTACGGCACGTGCAAGCTGGGATGCCGGCATCGAGGCATACAACGCCAAGGAGTACGCTCAGGCTGTTGAGGCATTCGAGGCTGTTGTAGCCAACGACTACGCCTCGGCAGATGCATATTACAACCTTGCGAATGCCTACTTCAAGCTCGGTCAGCAGAGCTCAGCATCGCGACCCTTTGCGGGTGGTGAGCTTGGTCGTGCAGTGCTAAACTATGAGCGCGCCTTGATGCTAGACCCAACGCTCGACGATGCACGCTACAACCTCGATATAGCCAAGGACTACACCAACGACACCGAGGCTGTGCCCGAGAGCTTCATCGTGCGCTTGTGGCGCTCTATGGCGGGTGCTATGACCACGAATGGCTGGGCCATACTTTCGCTTGTGATGTTCGGTGTAGCACTTATATCGCTCGCTGTCTATCTGTTGAATGGCAATGTCGTAGTGCGTAAGGTGGCATTTTTCCTCTCTCTTATCGTAGCCTTTGTGTTCATCCTTAGCACAGCCCTCTCTATCACACAGCTTCGTGCTGCAGAGGTAGATAACCGCGCTGTGATACTCACCTCGGATACTACCCCCGTGCACGCATCACCCGATAGTGGCTCGAAGATTATCCGTGAACCCTCGCAGGGCGTCACCGTAGAGGTAGAGCGCCAGCAGGGTGATTGGAGCGAGGTGCGCTTCGCTGATGGCGAGAAGGGCTGGGTACGCACAACGAATATTG
Source organism: Alistipes sp. (assembly GCA_045633045.1). Classification (GTDB taxonomy): domain Bacteria; phylum Bacteroidota; class Bacteroidia; order Bacteroidales; family Rikenellaceae; genus Alistipes. The sequence goes on along the minus strand of JAZQXV010000001.1, from coordinate 65,254 downwards.
AGATTATATAGTTTGCGCCATGTCGAAGTTGTTAGATGATGTCTGCTCGGAGCTTCAGCGCCTGCCTGGCATAGGTCGCCGCACGGCGCTACGCCTCGCTATGCATATGCTCAAGATGGAGCCCGAGATTGTGGATTCGCTATCCAATAGTATCGCGCGTTTCCGCCACGATATACGCTACTGCAAGGGTTGTAACAACCTTTCGGATGCTGAGCTATGCCCTATATGTATGGATGCTAACCGCGACCACTCTACGATATGCGTTGTGGAGCAGGTAGCAGACCTTATGTCCATAGAGAATACGGGTCAGTACCGAGGTATCTATCACGTCTTGGGTGGCGTTATCTCACCTATGCAGGGCGTAGGGCCCTCGGACCTTAAGATTGACCTATTGTGTGATAAGCTCCTCACAGGCGTGGTAAAAGAGGTTATTATAGCCATCTCAACCTCTGTTGAGGGCGAGACCACGCTCTTCTACCTTATGAGCCGCCTGAAGGCCTTCCCCGATGTTAAGGTTACGACCATCGCGCGCGGCATAGGCTTTGGCGATGAGTTGGAGTATGTTGATGAGCTGACAATCACACACGCCCTACTCAACCGCCGCGAGATATAATTTATATACATATAGATATAATAATAGCCACCTCAAAGGGTGGCTATTATTGTATTGCTATCTGCGTATATCCATAGTCGTTGGCGCCTGATAGATGCGAACATCAAAGAGTGGCGCGAGGGCCAAGACATGCGACACTATCTCGGTCTGCAGGTGCTCGTGTGGCACCCACTTAACATCCTTCGTAAAGAAGTACATCTCGATGGGCAGACCCCACTCTGTAGGCTGCAACTGGCGAACCATAGAGAGCATATCGTGGTTCACGCGGGGATGCTTATCGATAAAGCGGTTGACGCAACGTATAAAGAGGTCAACGTTTGTGAAGCGTACGCCCTCGATACTCTCAGTTGCCACACCCTCCATAAGCTCGCGTGTTGCGTCGTTGCTGCGTAGGCGCTCAACAAGCGCATCATCTGCAAAGGCGACAGAGGTAATATCGACGTTTAGTGAGCGTTTGATGCGTCGGCCACCCGACTCGAACATAGCCTGCCAGTTGTCGAAAGGCTCGCTGACGAGCAAATAGGGAGGGATAGTTTGAAGCGTGTTGTTCCATGCGCGAATCTTGATTGTGGTGAGCGTAACCTCCTCAACAACACCGTCGATGCCGCGCGAGGGCATCTCAATCCAGTCGCCCACCTTGAGCATGTCGTTTAGCGAGAGCTGTATGCCCGCGATAAGGCCCATGAGACTATCCTTGAAGATGAACGATATAACAGCTGCAGAGGCACCAATACCGGTGAGAAGCAGCATGGGTGACTTATTGATAAGGATAGAGATGACAAGTATGAGGCCGATGATAAAGAGTATCACCTGGCATGTCTGCAAGAGTCCACGGATAGGCTTACCCTGCATGCCTGGGCGCTGCTCCAAGAGCTCGTACAACGCCTTGAGGAGCGAATAGACAAATAGTAGGCCCGCAAATACGGTCCATATATCCACCACGCTGTATAGCGCACCTTGCAACCATCTACCTGTAATGTTGAGCGCAACGATGATTGAGGGAAGTGCAATCTTGAAGATGATGGGCATGAGGATGTTGCCAAAGCGACTCATCACCTTGTCGTCGAAGATGATCTCATCCCACGTAAACTTAGAACGATGAACCAGCCAGTGCACAAGGCGTATCACGCCACGGCGCATTATAGCGTGGATTAGGAGCACACACAAGACGATGCCTACGAGCATGAACCAGCCGTCGAAGGTGTCGGCAGTCTCTTGTGAGAAGCCGATCTTCAGCATCACGTTGTGGAGTCTCTGCAACATGTTTGGAGTTGTAATATCCATAGTGCGATAGTTTGGGTTCGTCGATTGTTAGAATGTCACACCAAGGCCGATGAATACGCTCTGGTCAAGGCGCTTGCGGTTAACGTCCTTAGGGCTATAACCATATGGCTCCTTAATAACGGGGCGTGGATTCATCATAAGCGCCTGGTAGCCCAATGTGATGTCGATCTTGTAGTCCTTATCGGGAGCCTGAATACGCACACCAACACCACCTGCACCCGTAGCACCAAAGCGTACACCCTTAGTAAACACGGCGTTAGTACCGAGGTTCACGAAGTTGAAGAGACAGGTCTTACGTGTGCCATAGTAGTAGTTTGCTGTGGCGTAGATGGGCACCGAGGTGTAGTCGTACTGCATCTGCGCGCCTAGCTCCATACCCACCTTCCAGTGGTTGTTGATGAAGTAACCGCCATTGAGCAAGACGCTACCGCCACACTTAGCGTGTGACTTGTATGCGCTCACAGGAGCCTCGTTGGCTACGCGCATGTAGTCGAGCTCGTAGAATATAAGGTTGAAGCGACCTGTCGCACCCCACTCCCAACCAGAGTAGTGGCGGGTTTTCATCTCAATCTCCTCGGGTGTCTCGCGGCGCTTAGCCTCGACAGATGTTATTGCGAGAAGTGCAAAGAGCACCAAAAGTAGTGTTTTCTTCATATTTGCTGTTGTGTATTGACAATTATAACGTTAGGCTCAAGCCTATATTGTGTCGTTAAATATTTCGTACGTGGCGCTCCCAAGCCCATGCAGCACGCAACGTGTCGCGTAGTTCACGCTCGGCATGCCAGCCGAGAACTTCGTTGGCACGTGTCGTATCAGCCCATACGGCAGTAACATCGCCAGCGCGGCGGGGTGCCACCTTATAGTTTAGCTTGAGAGAGTTAGCCTCCTCAAATCCGCACACAAGCTCGAAGACCGATACGGGCTTACCTGTGCCGATGTTGAAGACCTCGTAACGCTCGGTGTTGCGCTCGGTTACCATGCGGTCGATAGCCACGACGTGCGCACGTGCCAGGTCAACGATGTCAATATAGTCGCGGAGGCATGATCCATCGGGGGTGGGGTAGTCGTCACCAAAGATGCTCAAGCAATCGCGTATGCCCGCTGCGGTCTGTGTAATGTAGGGCACGAGGTTGTTCGGCACACCACGGGGTAGCTCGCCGATGAGTGCCGAGGGGTGCGCACCGATGGGGTTGAAGTAGCGTAGCGCGATGCCCGAGAGGCCCTCCGTTGCTGAGACCATGTCGCGGAGTATATCCTCGCTCATCTGCTTAGTGTTGCCATAGGGCGATGTTGCGGGCTTGCGGGGCGTTAGCTCCGTCACGGGGAGCGCATCAGCATTACCATAGACCGTAGCCGAAGATGAGAAGACGACATTTTTGCGACCATACTCCTTCATCAACTCAAGGAGGTTGACCAGCGAGATAAGGTTGTTGCGGTAGTACTTCATGGGCTCTACCACAGACTCGCCAACAGCCTTAAATGCGGCGAAGTGTATCGCAGAGTCGAAATCGTAGGCCTTGAATACGCGGCGCATAGCCTCCTTATCGCAGCAGTCTGCCTCGACAAAGGTGGGTGCCACGCCCGTAATCTTGCGGATGCCCTCGAGCGATGAGGCGTCGCTATTCGAGAAGTTATCGACGACGATAACCTCATATCCAGCATTGATGAGTTCAACCGCAGTGTGCGAACCGATGTATCCTGCACCGCCTGCTACGAGCACTTTTTTATTCATAGCTACACATTTTTCAACTTACAAAGATAAAAATTTTATTGCAAACCAAGGGTCACAGATCAGATATTTTTCCGCATAGCCCAAAAATCGTGCTCGTGGAGAGTAATTTATGAAATAAATTTAATAACTTTGTGTTATGTTTAATAGTGAAAACTCAAACTACTTAAGGATATGAAAGTGTATAAATTTGGAGGTGCTTCGGTTAAGAACGCGGACGGTGTGCGCAACCTCCTCGATATAGTTACAGGCGAGAAGGAGTTATTTATCATCGTCTCGGCGATGGGTAAGACAACAAATGCCCTCGAGGGTGTCTTCGCTGCGATGCAGCAGGGCGATGAGGCCTTGGCAATCAGCCGCATAGACGAGAGCTACGCTTACCATCGCACAATCATCGACGACCTTATGGGTGCCGACATTACCATCGAGCAGGTGGATACGCTCTTTGAGCAGCTACGTAACATCGTGCGTAACACCATCTATCGCACTTCGGATGCCGAGTTGTGGTACGACACCATCGTTGCATTTGGCGAGTTGGTATCTACAACCATCATCTCGAATTACCTCAATGGCCACGGCGTAGCGAACCGCTGGGTAGATATGCGTCGTGCCTTCCTCACCGAGCAGCGACACAAGGATGCTAACGTAAACATCGAGGCTACGGCAGTGCGCCTCAAGCGTGAGATTGCCGATAGCCCCGTGAGCGTATTTGTGGGTCAGGGCTTCATCGGTGGTGCTCCTGACGGTACAACTACGACACTTGGCCGCGAGGGCTCGGACTACTCTGCAGCCATCGTGGCAAATGTCCTCGATGCTGAGTCTATGAGCGTGTGGAAGGATGTGGACGGTATCCTCAATGCCGACCCCAAGAAGTTCCCCGATGCCAAGAAGATTGAGCGCCTTAACTACATGGATACCATAGAGATGGCATATAGCGGTGCGCAGATTATCCACCCTAAGACCATCAAGCCCCTGCAGCAGAAGAACATACCTCTCTACGTGCGTCCCTTCGGCAATAAGCACGCTCAGGGCTCGGTAATCACGGGCGATGTGGAGCGCGCTTACGAGCCTATCATGATTCACAAGGAGAACCAGGTGTTGCTGAAGCTCCACTCGCGCGATTTGTCGTTCGTGCTCGAGGAGAAGTTCGCACGCCTCTTCACCACCTTCGACAGCCACCGCATACGCATCAACCTCGTGCATAACTCGGCTGTTGACCTCTACATCGCGGTTGATGCATCATGGCATATAGACGAGGCTATCTCGGAGCTTATGGCTGATGGCTTCGATGTGGAGAAACAGGAGGATGTGGTGCTCGTGACCATTCGCTACTACAACGACGAGCTATACCGTCAGTACGCCTTCGACGAGCGCATCGTCATCAAGCAAACAACGCCCCACTCATTGCGTTTTGTGCGAACAAAAGAATAGGAGAGTAAAACTATGAGAAAATTTTTCGGTACACTATTTTTGGCGCTTGCCTTCTATGGCAGTGCCAATGCGCAGTTGCTCTACAAGATTTCGGGCAACGGCCTCAAGTCGCCCTCATATATCGTTGGTACATACCACCTTGCCCCAGCATCGTTTGCCGATGAGATTGCGGGCATGAGCGATGCCTTTGCCGCTGTCGAGCAGGTCTATGGCGAGGTAGATATGCAGAGCGCACAGGCGGCGCAGATGGCAATTATGCAGGCTATGATGCTCCCCGAGGGTAAGTATGTGAGCGACATGTTCTCGGCCGAGGAGATGGAGCGCATCAATGCCTATGTGCGTGGCGCGATGGGTATGGATCTCAACCATCCCATGCTTCGTGAGCAGTTGGGCCGTATGCGCCCCTCTGTACTCGCTATGCAGCTCGGACTTCTGGAGTTTATGAAGATTACGCCCAACTTCAATCCTAACGATCTCATTGATAACTACTTCCAGAAGGAGGCGCATAAGCGTGGCTTGGCCGTGGGAGGCTTCGAGAGTGCGGAGTTTCAGATGGAGTTGCTCTATGGCGAGAGTACCGACGAGGAGGAGCGCGAGGCGCTACTAAAGTTGGTGGATGACAAGGAGGCGATGCTTGCGGAGATGCAGGCGATGACCAATGCCTACTTCTCGTTCGATATGAAGGGCATACACGAACTCACCATCAGAAGCGTAGAGATTGGTGATATGAGCCCCGAGGAGTTCCGCGAGATAATCACCGACCGCAACCATAACTGGGTGGAGGTGATGCCCGAGATTATGGCGGCGAAGCCCACGCTGTTCGTAGTTGGCGCGGGACACCTGCCTGGCGATGATGGAGTTATTGAACTGCTTAAGGTTCAGGGATATAAGGTTAAGGCCGTGAAGTAGTATGCCTGTAATTAGCCATTAAATAAAATAGCCTCGTTTAGGGGTTATTTTTAGTTTTGTACCATCGTCATGCGCTCCCAAATGCAGCGGGGGATGCAGCGCCAGAAGCCAACCAACAGCCTATAACGCCAGTCGAATATCGTGATGCGCTTATGGCGGCGGAGTGAGCGTGTAACGTACTTTGCTGCTTGCTCGGCAGTCATAATCATAGGGTAGCGCTTCTCGGGGTTGAGGATCTCGGTAGCCACGAATCCGGGGCGTATGTCGCCTACGGTAATAGGTATATGTTGCATGCGCGCATGCTGTGCGAGGGCGACGAGATAGGTGCTCTGCATGCTCTTGGTTGCCGAGTAGGCGGGTGCGGGACCCATGCCCATTGTGCCCGCCACCGATGTGATAACGGCGATGTGTGCCTTGTGCTTTTTGTTGTAGGTGGGCTCGCGCTTAACGTAGTTTACAAAGTGGTCAACAATGCGCACCATGCCCACGGAGTTTGTCTCAACGGTGCGAAGTTCAATGTCGGCATCGAGCGTGGGGTTCTGCTTGCCTATGCCCGAGGCGTAGAGCAGTGCGTCTGGCGCACCAACTTCGGCGATAAGCTCGTCGAGAGCAATGGTTGCAGAGTCCTCCGTAACGTTCATAACGCGATAGCTAATAAGCTCTTTGCCAAAGTGTTGCTGAAGTTCTATGAGTCTCTCCTCGCGGCGTCCTGCTATGCCCACGCGGACACCCTCGCTCGCGAGCTTATCGACAACGGCACGACCGATACCAGATGTGGCACCGACCACAATAACACTACGTAACGGGTGTTTCATAATAGAATTAGGTATTACTCATTAAAAAAAATAGGGCTGCCAAACGACAGCCCTCGTAATCACTTTTAGGTGACAGATTATGCCTCAGGAGCAATAGCCTCAGAGGGGCAAACGCCTGCGCAAGTACCGCAGTCGATGCACTTATCTGCGTCGATTACATAGATGTCACCTGCTGAAATTGCCTCAACGGGGCACTCGCCGATACATGTACCACATGCAACGCAAGAATCTGAAATTTTGTAAGCCATATTACTTAGTTTTTTTAATGAGTGTTTCAATAATTGTGCACTATCCTCGGCAAAGATACAAATTATTTTATAAAATCAAAGCCTGTGTAAGGAATTAATGCATCGGGGATGCGAATTCCCTCCTCTGTCTGGTTGTTCTCGAGCAACGCAGCTACGATACGTGGCAGTGCAAGAGATGAACCATTGAGCGTGTGGCAGAGCTGAGTTTTGCGGTTGTCGTCGCGGTAACGGAGCTTCAAGCGGTTAGACTGGAATGACTCGAAGTTCGACACTGACGACACCTCCAACCAGCGCTGCTGTGCCTCAGAATAGACCTCAAAGTCGTAGGTGAGTGCCGAGGTGAACGACATGTCGCCACCACAGAGGCGCAAGATGCGGTAGGGGAGACCCAATGATGCAACGATAGACTCCACATGCGCCACCATAGCGTCGAGAGCCTCGTATGAGTTGTCGGGGTGTGCCACCTGCACGATCTCTACCTTGTCAAACTGGTGAAGGCGGTTAAGGCCGCGCACATCCTTACCATATGAGCCAGCCTCACGGCGGAAGCATGGTGTGTATGCTGTCATCTTTACGGGCAACTCGTTCTGCTCGAGGATAACATCGCGGAAGATGTTTGTTACGGGCACCTCGGCTGTGGGCACGAGATAGAAACCATCAGCTGTAGCGTGGTACATCTGACCCTCCTTATCGGGCAACTGACCAGTGCCGAAGCCTGAAGCCTCGTTTACCATGATAGGGGGCTCAACCTCCTGATAACCAGCTGCTGTGTTGCAGTCGAGGAAGTAGTTGATGAGCGCGCGCTGGAGGCGTGCACCCTTACCCTTATATACGGGGAAGCCTGCGCCTGTGAGCTTCACGCCGAGGTCGAAGTCGATGATGTCGTACTTCTTTGCCAACTCCCAGTGGGGGAGTGCCTCGCCCGAGATTTTGCTCTCGCGCTCCACGAGTTTAACTACGACGTTGTCCTCTGCTGTGCGACCCTCGGGAACGATGTCCGAAGGCAAATTGGGGAGCAATACAATCTCGTTTTGAAGCTCCTCAGCTGCGCGGTCAGACTCCTCTTTGAGCTGCTGTGAGCGTGCCTTGAGGCCTGCCACCTCGGCCTTCTTAGCCTCGGCAGCCTCCTTTTCGCCCTTACCCATGAGTGCGCCAATCTGCTTAGCAGCGGCATTCTGTGCAGCGAGGCAGTTGTCCAACTCCATCTGTAGCGCCTTGCGCTTATCGTCGAGCTCCTCGATGCGTGCGATGATGGGTGCAGCATCTACGCCCTTCTTCTGTAGGCGGCGAATAGCCTCCTCTTTATTCTCTCTTAACTGCTTTAGTGTAAGCATATACTATGTTTTGATTTATTTTGTCTGGTTTGCGTTGCTTTCAATCCGCAAAGTTAACACAAAGTTGATAACTTTGTACCGCGTAGAGCCAAAAAAATAACATGCCTTACAAAGATTTGTATATTCGGAAAATGTTTTATACATTTGTATCGGTGCAACAAAGCACACTCTATCCCCCTAAATACCTACACCACACGGCGCTTAACGAGGTCTTAGCGCCCGTGGGGGTCATATTCACATTTGGACCTCATTGTGATTGTTATGAAGGACCTTACACGAATTTTTTTTGTTGGCATTGCTATGCTTGCCATGGCAATATTTACGCCACAAAGGGCTGAAGCTCAGATATTGAAGAAGCTCTCCCAGGGTCTCGATAAGGTAAACAATACCCTCGAGAAGGTTAACGATGGCGTTGACGATGTTATGAAGGGTGATTTCGACGGACTGTTCAAGTCTCGCAAGAATAAGCAGCAGAACACGACGGACAACGCAGCTGAGGAGCCGAGCGTTGCGGAGGATGCTCCCGAGGAGGATGCTGAAGTGTGGGACGATAGCGACATGGAGGAGGTGGAGGTGCAGTATCCTGTGCCCTTTATCACCGAGAAGACGAAGTATATGCAGCTGCCATACGTTGGTTCCAATGTTGTCTCGGGTGTTCATGATGGCGTCTTTGCCGTGGGTCGCAATGGCGTATTCTCGTTCTGGAGGATTACGGGAGAGAAGCTCTTCGACTTCGAGTGGGAGTACTGCAGCGAGATGCGCTCGTATGGCGACCGCTTCCCCGAGTTTCACAATGGCGTGGCTGTGGCGCGTAAGTCGGAGGGAATGTACTCGCGTGGTACGATACATCTGCTCTACCTCGATGGCAGCATCAAGGAGATGGACCCCGACTGGACGCAGGTGTCGCAGTTTGAGGATGGCTTGGCGGTGGTGACCGACAACAGCAACTACAAAACATCCTATTTCTATATCAACATTATGGGCGAGAAGGTCTATCCACACCTCAAGGTTAATGGTGACGACGAGTGGTCTATACGCCCTGTGCGCGATGGACTACGCGCCTATGCAACAGGTTCATACACATGGGGATACATCGACACTCATGGTAACATTGCTCTCGACCCGATATATGGTGGTGCTGCCGACTTCAGCGAGGGCTACGCATGGGTGTGCCTCAAGAACGACCCCACATCTCTATTCTCGAATGGCGAGATAGTGCTCATAAACACCCAGGGTGAGGTGCTCTACCGTACAGGCATATCGTGGTCGGGCTCAAACTTCAAGAATGGCTACCAGAGCTATGTGTCGGATGTCGTAGATGGCTGCTTCTATGTGCGCAAGGATGACTATTATTACTACTACAACACACTCTTCGAGCAGATTGGCGTTGCCGAGTATGGCACACCCTTCTATAATGGCATGGCATATATAGCACCCGTGGTGGACATGGATTGCGACGTCTGCATCGTGGACACTGACTTTGAGGTGGTACGCAAGCTCGACGACCGGAAGATGTTTGCCACCGACCTACGCTCGCAACCCCGCTTCACGCCGCTCGGCGTGGCTACGGTGCACGACAAAAGTATCAGTTCCTATGTCATAACACCCTCGGGAGGTGTCGTCATGGAGGCCTATGACGAGGAGGGCAACCATATAGACAGCTTCTTGCAGTTCACCGAGTCGGGCATGATGCGTGCCACGGACATATGGATGAACGGCGCAAGGTATCAGGGCATCATAAACACCGAGGGCGAGATGGAGTGGCTATTCGGTGAGGGAACCCTCGATAATGTGGTCGTGATACTGATTGATGAGGACCCCATCGGCCCAATTAAGTGGGCGACCATCGACTATGATGTCACCGTCAACTGCGAGCCCGCAGAGGGTGGTAGCGCAACCATAGCGCCCAAGAGTCGATTTAAGTATGGCGAGGAGGCGGTGCTTAACGCTACGCCAAACGAGGGATGGGCGATAACACATATCAGCATTGACAACGAATATCTGGGCTTCGCACCCAAGGTTGGCGAACCCTTCTATGTCACTGAGAATATGGAATATACGGTGCACTTCGCAAAGGAGGATGAGAAGCGTGAGCCCCCCGTATCAAGCACATTCGAGGGTGTCAAGCGCATGGAAATTGCCGATGGCGTGACCACCGACCTAACTATCTATGCCGAGGTTAGTGCCGAGGCAGACATCGCAACGCCATATGGCGAGAATACCTACGGATATATCGTTACGATGTTCGACCCCACACGCCGTGTCGTGACGAAGAACCTCTCGACATATATCTTCAGCGCACCACTCTTGATACACTCATATCAGTATGATGCGGAGAACGATAAGCACTGGCTCGTTGTCGATGGCGGAAGCTATACCTTTGGTAACCTGAAGGTTACGCCCAATGGTGGTGATGCCTTCGGCTCTATGTTGGTGGGCCTCATGTTCGCCTTCGATGGCCATAGCTCGCCCGACATCACACCCCGCCACTACCGAATTGAGATGCTCGACTTCGATGCCGAGACTGGCGAGTTCACGTGTGGTAAGTTGCAGACCTACTCGCCACGATATGGTTGGCTCTGGGGCGGCGACGAGCGCCTCGAGATAAAGACTAAGGGTATGTTCACCACGAAGAGCGATAGGGGTATCCCCGAGGATCTCTTTGAGGGTGCCCGCATGAAGTGTGCCGCGAAGCGCAACGATGTGTGGTGGTATCCACCTTTGGAGTGGTACGATGGTAACCAATCGGCTCTCGACAGTGTTGTTGAGCAGATGGGCAGGGTGTATCGTGAGTACGAGTCGGAGTACGACAAACTCTTTGGTAAATAGATGCTTAGAGATGTAATAGATGTAAGAGACGGAAAGGATGGAGACGAGTCTCGGAAGAGGGAAGTCGCGGGCATTGGATGTCCGCGACTTCGTTTCTGTCTCTTGTGTCCCTTTCGTCTCTTTTCTCCCTTTGACTGCTAATTCTCTGCTACGGAATATTATTTTATAATATTGTTCCTCGCATCAGCGATTTTTTTATATCTTTGTGCGATTATAGACCCACATAGACTATGACAACAAAAAAGAGATATATCGAACTCCTATCCCCCGCACGCAACTACGACGCTGCAATTGCCGCAATAGACTGCGGTGCCGATGCCCTATACATCGGTGCCGAGAGTTTTGGCGCACGCCGTGGCGCTACGAACACCACCGACGACATCGCCCGCGTGGTGGACTATGCTCATCTCTTTGGCGTTAAGGTCTTTGTGACGCTCAACACTATACTCTACGAGCGCGAACTCAAGGAGGCTGAGGCCCTAGCGAGACGTCTTATAGAGGTGGGTGTTGACGCCCTCATCGTGCAGGACATGGCCTACCGCGAGATGAACCTCCCCGTGGAGCTACACGCCTCGACGCAGGTGTGCAACATGACCCCCGAGGGAGCGAAGTTCCTCGAGAGCAGTGGTTTTTCGCGCGTCATATTGGAGCGTGCATTGTCGTTGGAGGAGATTAAGGCAATCCGCGCAGCTACGGAGGTGGACCTCGAGTGCTTCATCCATGGCGCGATATGCGTGGGACATAGTGGCCGTTGCTACCTCTCGCGTTCGCAGTCAACGCGCTCGGGCAACCGTGGCGAGTGCTCACAGCCCTGCCGCCTTACATATGACCTCGTTACGGAGCGTGGCGACAAACTCATAAGTGGAAAACACCTACTCTCGGTGAAGGACTTCGACCTCTCGGAGCGTATCGGAGACCTCATAGATGCGGGCGTTGTATCGTTCAAGATTGAGGGCAGACTTAAGGACGACAACTATATCAAAAACGTGGTAAGCTACTACCGCCGTAAGATTGACGAGGCCATTGCTTCGCGCCCCGAGTGTCAGCGTGCCTCGGTGGGCCGCTCGGAGATAGAGTTTGATCCAGATCCCAAGAAGAGCTTTACGCGCGACGGAGGCGAATATATGTTTTCGGGTAAGAGGGCTGGTGTCGCCTCATTTCTCACACCCAAGGCTGTGGGCGAGTATGTAGGCTGCGTAGCAACGACGTCGAAGCGCGACTTCAAACTCGTTGGTAAGGTGGCTTTGGGTGCTGGCGACGGCATCTGCGTAATCACCCCCGAGGGCATCGTGGGCACGAATGTCAACCGCGCTGAGGGTAATCTCATCGAGCCCAACCGCATGGAGGGCATCAAGGCGGGCATGGAGGTATATCGCAACTACGACCACCGCTTCACCCAGGCCGTTGAGCGCAGCCGTACACGCCGTGCTGTCGATGCTGAGTGTCGCCTTATACTCTCTGCTGAGTGTATAAATGCAACCTATACCGATGAGGAGGGTATCAGCGTGAGCGTGGAGCGCAGAGTGGCTCTGGATGGGTCAAAGAGTGTGGATAAGATGCGCGCGGTAGCCGAGGAGCAGATGGCCAAGAGTGGTGATAGCATCTTTCGCGTTACGCGCGTAGTTGTTGATGGTGCCGAGTGGTTCGCTACGGCTAAAGTACTTGCCGAGCTTAGGCGCGAGGCGTTGTCTATGTTGGCCGCGAAGCGCATGACTCGCACCATGGAGCACGACATACGCACCGATAGTGGCGAGGCACGCTTCCCCGTGCAGCGCTTGGGTGCTGAGTACAACGTCGTGAACTCCCTTTCGCGCCGCTTCTACCTCAAGCATGGCGTGGAGCATATTGTCGATGGCCTCGATCTCTGGGCTACGACACATGGCGAGCGCGTCATGGAGTCGAGCTACTGCATACGTCGCGAGATTGGCGAGTGTCTCAAAAAGGGCACGAAGCTTCGCGATAGGCTCTACATCGAGCATGGTCGCCACCGCTACCGCCTCGACTTCGACTGCGCAAAGTGCCGCATGTCGCTCATAGATTGTACTAACACAGAAAACTGCAAATAGAGATGATTAAGCAACTTACCCCCAATATTCCTGATTACGAACTCCTCGATACTGGCGAGGGCGAGAAGCTGGAGCGTTTTGGTCGCTATGTTGTGCGCCGCCCAGAGCCTCAGGCTATATGGCGCAAGAGCCTCGACAGCCGCGAGTGGCTTAAGGCCGATGCTTCGTTCCTCCGCGACTCTAAGAGTGAGGAGCGTGGCGAGTGGAAGTTAAAGCCTGAGATGCCCTCGCGCTGGACGGTGGGTTTTAACTATAAGGATATGCATCTGCGTATGCGCTTGGCGTTGACCTCGTTCAAGCACGTCGGCATCTTCCCCGAGCAGGCAGCCAACTGGGAGTTTATCTACGATACAATCCACGACCTCCGTCAGGCAGGTATCGACCGCCCAAAAGTCTTAAACCTCTTTGCATATACGGGAGGTGCTACGCTTGCGGCACGTGCTGCGGGAGCAGATGTCACACATGTCGATTCTGTCAAGCAGGTCGTTACATGGTCGCGCGAGAATATGGAGTCGTCAGGCTTGGATGGCGTGCGATGGATTGTTGAGGACGCCACAAAATTCGTGGAGCGCGAGATGCGTCGTGGCAATAAGTATCACGGCATCATCCTCGACCCCCCAGCTTATGGCCGCGGTGCTAATGGCGAGAAGTGGGTGTTGGAGAGCGACATCTGCCATATGCTGGAGTCGTGTGCCCAGTTACTCGAGGGCAAGAACGCCTTCCTCGTATTGAATTTGTACTCCATGGGCTTGTCGTCGATGCTGGCACGCACAGCTGTGCACCAGGCATTTGGCGCTCCTAAGCATGAGCAGATGGGCGAGCTCTACTTCGAGGATGGCTCGAAGAAGCAGATACCCTTCGGCACATACTACCGCTTTAAGAGATAGCCTGCGATGCGAGAGTTGTTGAGCATATTGTGGTCGTTTCTGAAGATTGGAGCCTTCACCTTTGGTGGCGGCTACGCCATGATACCGCTTATCCAGCACGAGGTTATCTCAAGGCGTAAGTGGCTCTCGGCGCAGGAGTTTTCCGATTTGCTGACCCTCGCACAAGCCGCTCCAGGCCCCATATCGCTAAATACAGCGGTCTTTGTGGGCTATAAGCAGCGCGGTTACCTCGGCTCGTTGGCCGCAATCGTGGGCGTTGTGATACCATCGTTCGTTATAATCCTGGTTGTGGCGATGTTCTTTGCCAATGTGCGCCATAACCACTGGGTCGATGCAGCATTCAAGGGTATGCGTCCCGCTGTCGTGGCACTCATCATCGCCCCAATCGTGGGCCTCACACGCGGCATGCGTTGGTGGATGATAGCCGTGGCAATGGCTACAGCCCTCATCGTCTGGTACTTCGGCATCTCGCCCATATGGTTTTTGATTGGTGGTGGCATAGTAGGCTTGCTCCTCGCCGCCCGCAGAAGAAAGGAGGTTAATCTATGATGGTCGTGCTGCTAAGACTCTTTGTGAGTTACTTGAAGATAGGCTTCTTCGGCTTTGGTGGTGGTTATGCCATGCTCTCGCTTATCCACAGCGAGGTCGTCGAGCATAACGGCTGGCTCACGAATGCCGAGTTTGCCGACATCGTCGCAGTGTCGCAGATGACCCCCGGTCCTATCGCCATCAACTCTGCCACGTACATAGGCTACGAGGTTGCGGGAGTGTGGGGCTCCATCGTGGCTACGGTTGCGGTGTGTCTCCCCGCGCTTACGATTATGATGCTCCTCACGCGCTTCTTCCTTAAACTTCACGACAATCGCTATGTTCAGGGTGTTGTGGGTGGCATGAAGCCCGTTGTTGTGGGTATGATAATGTCGGCAGCATTGCTGCTCATCTTCCCTCACTCGGCCGACGGTCGCAGTTTTATTGACGGCTGGAGCTGGGTTATTTTCGCCATTGTGCTTGGTGCCTCGGCACGCAAGGTTAACCCCATACTGCTCATCGTGTTGTCAGGCGTTGCGGGTGTCCTAATTTATGGTTTATAACATTTAAGAGAGTCTCAACTAATGAGTCAAGATAATATACTCGAGGGCTTAAGTGCTTCGCAACGCGAAGCTGTTGTCAACTACGATGGTCCCACGCTCATCATTGCGGGTGCGGGCTCTGGCAAGACACGTGTGCTCACCACACGTATCGCCTACATGCTGTCGCAGGGCGTTGACCCCTCCTCAATCCTCGCACTTACCTTTACCAACAAGGCGGCACGCGAGATGCGTGAGCGTATCGAGAAGCTCGTGGGTCCCAAAGCGCGATTTATCCGCATGGGTACCTTCCACTCGGTCTTTGCCCGCATACTCAGGGAGAATGCCGAGCGTATAGGCTACACGTCAAGTTATACCATCTACGAGCCCAGCGATGTCAAGAACCTCATCAAGGCCATCATCAAGGATAAGAACCTCAACGAGGAGCGTTACAAGCCCCAAAATGTTGCGGCACGCATCTCCATGGCCAAGAACTGCCTTATCACGCCTGGTGCCTACATCGCCAATGCCACTATCGTGGGCGAGGACCGCGAGGCTAAGATGCCCGAGATTGGCGACATCTACAACGAGTACTGCATACGCTGCAAGCGCAATGGAGCTATGGACTTCGATGATTTGCTGTTGCAGACCAACATCCTATTGCGCGATGCTCCCGATGTGTTGGAGCAGTATCAGGACAAGTTTAAGTATCTCTTGGTCGATGAGTATCAGGATACCAATATGGCGCAGTATATCATCGTGCGCCGCTTGGCACTGAAGCACTCCAACGTCTGCGTTGTGGGTGACGATGCCCAGAGTATCTACGCCTTCCGAGGTGCCAAAATCGAAAATATCCTCTCGTTCCAGAGGGACTACCCAATGGCTAAGGTCTATAAACTCGAGCAGAACTACCGCTCTACGCAGACTATCGTCGAGGCGGCTAACTCGCTTATCAAGAACAACTCGCGCCGCTTGGATAAGAAGTGCTTCTCGGCAGCTGCCCTGGGTGACAAAATCTCGCTTGTGCGAGTGCTGGAGGATAGCTATGAGCCCGTTGAGGTAGCTATGGACATCAAGAATAAGGCTCGTGAGGGAGCGCAGTGGAGCGACTTTGCAATCCTCTACCGCACCAACAAGCAGCATGGTCTCTTCGAGTCGGCACTTGCACGTAGGGGCATCCCCTATCGTGTCTATAAGGGCATGTCGCTCCTGGAGCATAAGGATGTGCGCAACCTCATTGCCTACTTCAGCGTTATACTCAACCCCAACGACGACGAGTCGTTCAAGCGCATCGTGAACTACCCCGCGCGAGGTATCGGTGACACCACCATAGCCCGCATCGCAGAGCTTGCGGCACAGAGGGGTACCTCTATGTGGCATGCTGTGCATGAGCTTGTATCAGCCACCGCACCCATGGACCAGGTCGAAAAGGTCGTGGTGCGTAAGGTTAGCGACTTCGTGCGCCTTATAAACGAGCTTGCGGCGCTACGCACGGAGATGGGTGTCTGCGACTTTGCAAAGGAGGTTATGACTCGCTCAGGCATCCTGCACGCCCTCGAGGCGGAGAAGAAGCCCGAGAACGACACGGCAAAGGACTACCTTGACCAGCTTCTCGCGATGATGAGTTCGTATGAGGATGAGTGTAACCGCGAGATGGAGGATGGCCTCCGTGAGGTGGACTACACACCCTCGGTGGATGAGTGGATGCAGAATATGATGCTTCAAAATGACCAGGATACCGAGGAGGAGGGTAATAAGGTTACGCTTATGACCGTGCATTCGGCCAAGGGTTTGGAGTACGACTATGTCTATATTGTGGGCATGGAGGAGGGGTTGTTCCCCTCGAGCCGCTCAGCAGAGTCGCTTGCCGACCTGGAGGAGGAGCGCCGCTTGATGTATGTGGCTATCACACGCGCCAAGAAGGCTCTTATGCTCACCTTCTCAGAGATGCGCCGTGTGTGGGGTAAGACAGAGAATACCTCGCCCAGCCGCTTTCTCAAGGAGATAGATAGCGAGTACCTCGACGCTAACTTCAACATCGAGGAGCTCTCGGGCCGTAACCGCTGGGAGCGTGCACTCGGCGATAGTGAGGGCGCACGTCCTAAGTTCGAGTCACTCAAGAGCCGCTATGGAGGTGGCAACGCCCGTAGTGGAGGGGGTGCAGGTCGCAGTGAGCGTCCCCGTCCTGAGGTTATCAATACTCCACCTCCCGTTGACCCCGCACGCGCTGGTTTGCGCTCTGTGGGGGTACATCGTGATGGCGGTGCGGCATCATTGGGCGATTGCGCCTATAAGATTGGCGACCGCGTGTCGCACCCCAAATTTGGTGCTGGCAGGGTGGAGCGCATAGACCCTCTAACTACCGACCACAAGGTGACCATTGTATTCGACACTTACGGCACGAAGACCCTTCTTGCCAACTTTGCGAAACTAACTAAATTGTAGTGACTTATGCGTGAAGTGATGCTCTCGGTCGTTATGACCACATATAACCATGAACGCTACATCGCCACGGCGATAGAGAGCGTCTTGCGCCAGCAGACCGACTTTCCGATAGAGATTGTCATTGGTGAGGATTGCAGCACCGACCGCACGCTAAACATTGCCCTCGACTATCAGTCGCAGTACCCCGAGGCGATACAGATAGTTCGCTCGGAGAGTAACGTGGGCTGGAGGGCAAACTACCGCCGCACCATCGCTGCGGCACGTGGCCGCTACATCGCGCTCTTGGATGGCGACGACTACTTCACACACCGCAAGAAGCTGCAGATGCAGGTGGAGCTTCTCGAGGCAAACCCCGATGTCGGCATGTGTTATGGCCGCTCGGAGCGCGTCGATGAGAATGGCGTGACCACGATATACCCCGAGGGGGAGTGCGCTACGACTTTCGAGGCAATGCTCAGGCGTAACCCTGCAGAGAATTGTACCGTCGTAGCCCGCAAGGAGCTTGTTGAGCGCTATTACGAGGAGATACGCCCCGAGGAGCACCCTGAGTGGCTGACGGATGACCTACCCATGTGGCTGTGGTTTGCAGCCAATAGCAGCTATATGGCTATCGACTGCCCGATGTCGGTGCACCGCGTGCTTACATATAGCGTGAGTCACAACCCCGACTACCGCAAAAAGATTGAGTTTGTGGACTCGCTCTACGACATCAGCCTATGGTATGACGAGCGATACAACGGCTCGAAGCTGAGAGATGAGTTACTCACCACGAAACACAACACTGCGCTATGGGTATTGTCCTATAATGGTGGCGTGGGTGAGTATATAAAGCGCTGGCGCAAAGATATAAAGGAGTATAAACCCCTAGGGAGAAATATCGCCTCATACGGCCTCTTCGCCAAGAAGATGTTGTGGCGTATGTGGCGCAAAAAGTGATAGAGATGACTACAAAGGAGCGATATAGAGGCGTCGTGGAGTACTTCTCCGCGGCCATGCCCACCGCTGAGAGTGAACTCGACTTTCGTAACCCATTCGAGTTGCTCGTGGCTGTTGTGCTCTCGGCTCAGTGCACCGATAAGCGCGTCAACCTCACTACGCCCGCATTGTTTAAGGCATATCCCAATGCAGATGCTATGTCGAAGGCTACGGTGGAGGATATATACGAATACATCAAGAGCATCTCGTACCCCAACAATAAGGCGAAGCACCTTGCTGCGCTCTCGCGCCAGATAGTCGAGAGGTTTGATGGCGAAGTGCCCACCGATCCCGATGACTTGCAGTCGTTGCAGGGTGTGGGTCGCAAGACGGCAAATGTTGTAGGTGCTGTGCTGTGGGGTAGGGAGGTTATGCCCGTCGATACGCACGTCTTTCGTGTTGCTGCGCGCATAGGCCTTAGCCGCAATGCCAAGACACCACTAGCAACGGAGCGTCAGCTCGAGAAGGGCTTTCCTAAGGAGTTGCTACCCATCGCGCACCACTGGCTTATACTCCATGGTCGCTATACCTGCATGGCGCGTAAGCCCAAGTGTGAGGCGTGTGGTATAACAGAGTATTGCAAATACTTTAATGATAATAGCATAACTAAGTGATATGAAGCGTATTACGATATTTTTTACTATGCTTATTGCGGCATGTACAATGCCCTATTACCCCGGTGTCGATACCCCTGGTACTACACAGAATGGTCAGTCGGACAAAGATATTATTGCCTATATCGATCAGCGTCTTGCGGAGGAGTATTATTGGCTCGATGAGGTAGAAGTGAAGAGTCACATGTTTGATAGGGTGCACCTTAAGTGGGATGAGTATCTCGGTTCATCGCTTAGCATGCTCAGCACCAACGACGATGACGGCTACATAAATAGCAGTGGTAAGCGAATATTTTATTCCTACATCCGCAAGGTGCCAAACACCGCAACACGTGCCGAAGTTCAGGGCTTTGGCATCGACATGCACACAACGATAGTGTGGTACAAGAGGGATGAGTATTTAGGTTTCCTTGTCGAAAATGTTGTGCGCGGCTCTGCAGCTGACGAGGCGAATATTCGCCGTGGCGATATCATCGTGAAGATTAATAATGGTTATATTACCTCGCAGAACTATGCCACACTCTTTAATCAGGTACAGGTTAATGGCAACCTCTCGAAGGTGGATTTGCAGATATGTCGTCGTCTGGGTGATAGTGGCGAGCAGGAACTATTTAACGTATCGCTCAATGCTTCCATATATAGCGAGAACACGGTGGCATACAGTGAGATTATCGAGGGTTCAAAGCGTGTAGGTTACCTCGTATATACGGGCTTTGAAACATACTCGGATGATACACTTCTCGAGGTGTTGCGCCAATTCGACGAGGAGGGTATCACAGAGGTGATTATCGACCTACGCACCAATGGAGGTGGTGCGGTTAACTCGGCCGTTAAGTTTGCCTCGGCACTGCTCCCAGCATCATATGAGGGTGCTGTGCTCTGTGAGGTTAAGCGTAACCCTCGAAATAATAAGCGTGATAAGAGACAGTTGTTTGTGCTTGGCGCCTCGGACTTTAATCTTGACCTCGACCACCTTACCATCATCACCTCGAACCAGAGTGCCTCGGCTTCGGAATTGATGATTGCGGGCCTTAGGGGCTTGGATATCCCCGTCACCGTTGTTGGCTCAACGACAAATGGCAAGAACTGCGGCATGGATGTCACCTACCGCACAATAGGCACGACATATCTGGAGTATGCCCCCATCACCTTTATGTGCATGAATGCCAAAGGTGAGAGCGATTGGGGCGATGGCATCAAGCCTGATGTAGATGTCACTGCGTTAGATGAGACCTACCCGTTGCCACTTGCACCATGGGGTAGTGAGTACGATGTGGCCTTGGCGGTTGCGCTCGAGAGTGTTGGTTGCACTGTTTTTGAGCCCACACGTGCTGCTGCATCGTTTGATAGTTTCGAGGTGGGTGCAACCGTCGCAGAGCCAATTACAGGTATGCGCCTATACCCCGAATGTGAGCAGTAGAATAGAATAAATTTTTATAACTTTGCAATATTAAGTGAGTTGGGTGCGTTTCCACATTGCAGCCCCAATTTTAGGAGGAGTAAAACGAAAACACATATAAAAATGAACGAAGTAGTTAACATCAAAGAGCTCAATGCGCAGATTCAGGAGGAGTCGGTATTTGTCGATACGTTGCGCAAGGAGATGTCACGCGTAATCATCGGCCAGCAGCACCTCGTAGATACGCTGCTCATAGGCCTATTGTCTGATGGTCACATCTTGTTGGAGGGTGTGCCAGGCTTGGCTAAGACCTTGGCTATCACAACACTCTCAAAGGCCGTAGATGCCAAGTTCGCACGTATTCAGTTTACGCCCGACTTGCTCCCTGCCGACCTTATCGGTACACTCATCTACTCGCAGCGCAACGAGGAGTTCTCCGTGAAGCGCGGCCCTATCTTTGCGAACTTCATCCTCGCAGATGAGATCAACCGTTCGCCAGCAAAGGTGCAGTCGGCACTGTTGGAGGCTATGCAGGAGAAGCAGGTGACAATTGGCGATGCGACATACCCCCTTCCCCAGCCATTCTTGGTGCTTGCAACGCAGAACCCCTTGGAGCAGGAGGGCACATACCCACTGCCCGAGGCGCAGGTGGACCGTTTCATGCTTAAGGCGAAGATTTCGTACCCCAAGCGCACCGAGGAGTTGGAGATTGTGCGCCTAAACATCTCTGGCGCAGGCATGCCCGAGATTAACAAGGTCATCTCGCCCGAGGATATCATGCGTGCCCGCGAGATTGTCAACAAGGTATATATGGACGAGAAAATCGAGAAGTATATTATCGACATCATCTTCGCAACACGCGAGCCCGCGGAGTATCACCTCAACCAGCTTCAGTCGCTCATCGCCTATGGTGGCTCGCCCCGTGCCTCTATCGCTCTGGCAAAGGCGGCACGTGCCTACGCCTTCATCCAGCGCCGTGGCTATGTCATCCCCGAGGATGTGCGTGCCGTGTGCCACGATGTATTGCGCCACCGCATAGGCCTTACCTATGAGGCCGAGGCTAACAACATCACCTCGGAGCAGATTATTACCGACATTCTCAACAACGTTATCGTACCCTAATGCACCTCACCGAGCAAGACATACTCAAGCGCGTACGCCAAATCGAGATTAAGACGCGCGGACTCTCCGACGAGATCTTTGCGGGTAAGTACCACTCCGCCTTCCGTGGTCGTGGTATGTCCTTCGCCGAGGTCAGGGAGTACCGTGTGGGCGACGACGTGCGCGACATCGACTGGAACGTTACGGCACGCTCGGAGCGCACCCATGTCAAGGTCTTCGAGGAGGAGCGCGAGCTTACGATGATGCTCGTTGTCGATGTCTCGCCCTCGCGTATGTTCGGCTCCAAGGAGCTGACCAAGAAGAACGTAATCACCGAGATTGCCGCGACATTGGCCTTTTCTGCTGCCAAGAACAACGATAAGGTGGGTTGCATACTCTTCTCGGACAGGGTCGAGAAGTTCATACCCCCGAAGAAGGGACGTGCGCATGTCATGATGATTATCCGCGAGCTTGTCGGCTTCGAGCCTAAGGGGTCGTCGACAAACATCTCGGAGGCACTGCGCTACCTTGTGGGCGTGAATAAGAAGCGCGCAACAACCTTTCTCCTCTCCGACTTTATTAACGCCGATAGCGACATGGCGAAGCTCGATGATGCCCTCAAAATCGCATCGTCGAAGCACGACATCATGGCTATAAAGGTCCACGACGAGCGTGATAAGGAGCTTCCCAACGTCGGCATTGTGGAGGTTGAGGACTCGGAGACGGGACGTAGAGAGTGGCTCGACACCTCGTCGCGTGCTGTGCGCCGCTTCTGGGCCGAGAACTACGACCAGCGTGCCGCAGCCATGAAGAGTATGCTCCAACAGAATCGTGTGGACATGGTCGATGTGGCGACGGACGAAGACTATGTTGTAGAGCTTATAAAGATGTTCAAACAACGATGAAACAACGACTTATAAATAGCGTGAGGGTGCTCCTCGCGGTGGCTATATTGGTTGTGACATGGGGCGTTGAGGCCCATGCCCAGGAGCCCGTCGTTAGTGGTAGCCTCTCAAAGGAGAGCGTTGAGGTGGGCGACCACTTCGACTACACCATCGACGTGGAGGTCGACATTGCCACACGCTGGGTGCCCCCCACATATGGCAAGATACTCAGCGAGCAGGAGCAGGAGCAGCTGGCCGCAGCCAAGCAGAAAATATCGACCTTCAAGGAGTATAACGACAATATTATCGAGGTAATTGAGGATTACCCCATTGACACGCTTAAGGTTGAGGGTCGCCGCGTCTTTCTGCGTAAGCGCTACCGCATGGCGGTGATGGAGACAGGCGAGATACCCTTCGTGCCCGCTATTGCCTACTTCGAGAAGAACCGCGACGAGGCAGATACGCTCTTCTCGCGCGACACACTACGTCTGCATGTCAAGAGCTACGAGGATCTCGACACCACGCTTTTCTTGATTGCTGACCCCGCTACGGGTGCACCCATCGTTGATAGTGTCAAGGCACGCGAGAAGTTGCGCGACACGGGCATCTTCACACAGAAGGACCTGCCTTTTATCTTTGCCGAGATTAAGGACTACGCTACGTACGGTGCTATAGGTCTGATTATCTTTGCATTAATTATATGGCTCGCTGCATGGCTTATTGCTCGATATATGCGTAAGCGCCAGGCGATGCCACGTCCCGCACCCAAGATTCCACCCCATGTTGTGGCAAACAAGGCCCTCGTGGAGTTGGGTCACCGCAAGCTATGGCAGAAGGGCAAATTCAAGGCCTACTACACCGCGCTTACATCCATCCTGCGCACCTATATCTCGGGTCGCTGGGATATCGGCGCATTGGAGATGACCTCGGATGAGATTATCATGGCTCTGCGCGATGTCGAGATGCCCTCGGCAAGTCGCACCGACCTTATCGCCATCCTCCGCACTGCCGACATGGTGAAGTTCGCAAAGGCCGAGCCCGAGGCTGAGGAGAACGAGGAGAACCTTAGTCGCGCTATCTACTTTGTGGAGAACACAAAGCTTGAGGATAAGACGCGCTACACGGGAAAACAGGATATTAACATCGAGACAAACATCGAAGACTAATGAGACACCTTCAATACATATACATTGCTCTTGGCCTTGTGCTTCTCGGTGTCGTGATGCCCGAGAGTGCTGTGGCTCAGTACTTTCCCGAGCGTAGGTTGGTGCGTGAGGGTAATGAGCAGTTCAAGGCGCGTAACTACAACAATGCCCTCAAAAAGTATGACGAGGCCTACCTCAAGGACTCGACAAAGTATGAGACGCTCTATAATCGTGCTAATGGCTACTACCACAAGAAGGCCAATACACCCAACGATGCGGAGCTAACGTACGAGACGTCGAATGCCCTCTATGAGAAGATTGTAGCCGACACGCTCCTTACGGATATTCAGCGTGCAGAGGTCTATCGCAACCTCGGAGAGAGCCTCTTCTCACAGCAGGAGTATGAGGCGGCGTTGAACACCTTTAGAGAGTCGCTACGCCTCAATCCCAAGGACAAGGAGACGAAGTATAACTATGTGCTAACCAAGCGTATAGTTGACCAGAAACGTGCGGCACAAAACCAGAACCAGGACCAAAATCAGGATCAGAATCAAGACCAAAATGGTGGCGGGGAGAATAATCAGAATAACGAAAACTCCGACCAAAATCAGGACCAGAATCAGGATGAAAATGGTGGCGATGACAATCAGCAGGGCGATAACCAGCAGGATAATAAAGACCAGCAGGGTGGTAATGGTGATAAGGAGCAGGAGGGGGAGAACAATCCCCAGGGTGGTGATGACAATCGCGATGCTGAGGGCGACGACGAGCAGAATGGCGCACCCCAGCCCAAGGAGCTGAGCCCCGAGAAGGAGCGTATGCTCGACGCTATACAGGCCGAGGAGGACAAGACACAGGACAAGCTCGGCGATAAGAAGAGGGGTGTGATAATCCCAGGAAAGAAGAATTGGTAGAGTATGAACTTTTTGTATCCTAACATATTGTGGCTGATGGCGATAATTCCGCTTATCGTCCTCTACTACATTTTTGTGGCGCGACGCAAGGCCTCGCTCACCGTATCGACAATCGGCGGGAAGCGTGCACCCCGCCCATTTAGATATTGGTTGCGACCACTGCCCATCATATTTCGTGTTGCTGCCGTGGCGATGTTTATAGTGGCCCTTGCCCGTCCCGTAAACATCGCCGAGGAGCACGAGACAACAACCGACGGTATCGACATCGTTATGGCAATGGATATATCGGGCTCGATGCTCGCACGTGACTTCACACCCGACCGTCTCACCTCGGCTAAGCACCTCGCAGCTGAGTTTGTGGCAAACCGTCGTGGTGACCGCATCGCCGTTGTAGCATTCGCTGGTGAGGCATTTACACAGGCCCCTCTTACCTCGGACCAGGCGACAATCGAGACCATGCTCTCGCGCCTACGTAGTGGCGTGGTAGAGGATGGTACAGCCATAGGTAATGGTCTCGCTACGGCTGTCAACCGCCTGAGAGAGAGTGGTGCAAAGTCGAAGGTTATAATCTTGCTTACGGATGGTGTCAACAATCGTGGCCAGATCTCGCCACTTATGGCGGCAGAGATTGCCCGCGACATGGGTATCAAGGTATATACCATTGGTGTCGGTACGCGTGGCCGCGCTCCATACCCCGCAGTTGACATCTTCGGCAACCAGACAACCGTAATGGCAGACGTGGAGATTGACGAGGAGTTGTTGCGCGAAATATCGTCGATGACGGGCGGTAAGTACTATCGAGCTGTTAATGATGAGGCGTTGCGCGAGATATATGCCGAGATTAACGAGTTGGAGACGAGCAAGGTGCAGGTAACAAACTATCAGACATACGAGGAGTTGTTCCTTATGTGGGTGGTGCTGGGTCTCTTGTTCTTGGGCTTGGAGTT
The DNA here is from genome assembly GCA_045633045.1 of Alistipes sp. Classification (GTDB taxonomy): domain Bacteria; phylum Bacteroidota; class Bacteroidia; order Bacteroidales; family Rikenellaceae; genus Alistipes. The sequence goes on along the minus strand of JAZQXV010000001.1, from coordinate 39,618 downwards.
TATTTTTGACAAGGTGGTCCTCAACCGCCTACCATAAAATGATGTTATAGATGAACGAGATAGGTATATTCGAATTTGCAGCGCCCGAGAGGTTGTGGTGGTTATGTCTTGTGCCAACCATCGTTATCGCCTACTGGCTGATGATGTTATGGACTAAGCGCAAGCTACGTCACTTTGGTAACTCAGTGACGCTTAAGGAGCTTATGCCCGACTACTCCGCCGTAAGAGGGTGGATTAAGGTCTCATTATTTGCCATTGCCGTGGGCTTTGTGGTGTTGGCTATTGCGCGCCCACAGACGGGATCAAAGCTTCGTAGCGTGGAGACACAGGGTAGGGAGATAGTGCTTGCTGTTGATGTGTCGAATTCGATGCTCGCCGAGGATACCGAGCCCAGCCGTATGGCACGTACGCGCTATGCCATTCAGCAGCTTACACGTCACATGACGAACGACCATGTGGGCATCGTGGCCTTTGCCGATGATGTTGAGGTGTTGCTACCTATCACGTCGGACTACAAGATGGCGGAGTCGAAGCTCCGTAGCCTCTCGCCCTCGCTTATCGCCAACCAGGGTACCGACATTGGTGAGGCACTCGAGGTGTCGTTGCTCTCATTCTCGAATAATGCGCGCAACACCCGCAACCGCGTCATTATCTTAATCACGGATGGTGAGGCGCACGACGATAAGGCTCTGGCCATTGCCGAGCGCGCAAAGGAGGAGGGTGTTGTAATCTGCTGCATCGGCATCGGTACGCCCGAGGGCACGACGCTGAAGATTAACGGCAAGATGATTGAAGATGAGAATGGTAAAATGGTCGTTACGAAGCTCAACGAGCAGTTGCTAAACGATATAGCATCCGCAACGGGTGGCATATATATACGCTCTACAAATGCCAACTTCGGCCTCGAGGAGGTTGTGGCAGAGTTGGATAAGATGGAGAGAGCCGAGCTTACGCATCGCAACTTCGAGGAGTATGACGAGGAGTATATGTGGTTCTTGGGCGTGGCTCTGTTGCTGCTAATTATCGAGGGTCTCGTGCTTGGTCGCCGTAACCCGCTGTTGAGAGGCGTGACCCTCTTCGAGAGAGAAAAAGTCAATAAATAATACTTAAGTATAATTACTAAAAAACTACAACTATGACAATTAGAGAGTTGGAACCCAAACTTATCTGGGAGCAGTTTGATGACATCACACGCGTTCCCCGCCCCTCAAAGAAAGAGGAGAAGATTATTGCATGGCTTCAGGAGTTCGCCGCAAAGCATGGCTTCGAGCACGAGACAGATGCTACAGGCAACGTCGTAATCCGCAAGGCGGCGACTGCAGGCTTCGAGAACCGCCCCGCAGTTATCCTCCAGTCACATATGGATATGGTATGTGAGAAGCGCTCTGACGTAGAGTTCGACTTCGATAACGACCCCATCCGCACATTCATCAAGGATGGTTGGGTATATGCTGAGGGTACAACCCTTGGTGCTGACTGTGGTATCGGTATGGCTGCAGCCTTAGCTGTATTGCTCGACGAGACTTTGGAGCACCCCGCAATCGAGGCGTTGTTCACTGTTGACGAGGAGACAGGCCTTACAGGAGCTTTCGGCCTTGGCGAGGGCATGCTTACTGGTAAGTACCTTATCAACCTCGACTCTGAGGATGAGGGTGAGCTCTTCATCGGCTGCGCAGGTGGTATCGACACAGTGGCACACATGAACTACGAGACTGAAGAGGCTCCCGAGGGCTATACATTCGTACGCCTCGAGGTGGGTGACTTGTTGGGTGGCCACTCTGGCGACGACATCGACAAGGGTCGTGCAAACTCTAACAAGCTCCTTGCTCGCTTCCTCTACAACGCTATCGACACCTTCCAGGTTGTCCTTGCCGACTTCAACGGTGGTAACTTGCGCAACGCTATTCCTCGCGAGGCATACGCTATTGTGGGTGTCCCCACAGAGTCTAAGGAGGATTTCGAGGAGCGTTACCTCGAGTTCGGTCAGGCTTTGATGGAGGAGTTCAAGCACACAGAACCCGATATGCGCTTCGCGGTTGAGGATGTGGAGAAGGCTCCAGCAGTTGTAATGTCTAACGACGACCTCTGCTACTTGCTTCTCACCCTCGTAGGTCTCCCCAATGGTGTTTTGGCTATGTCATTCGCTATGCCCGGCCTCGTAGAGACATCTTCAAACCTCGCATCTGTAAAGTTCAACCACGAGGAGCAGAAAATCACCGTTACAACATCACAGCGTTCATCTGTTGAGAGTGCTAAGCTCTACGCTGCACAGACCATCGAGTCAGTATTCTACCTCTCAGGCTTCGATGTAGAGCACTCTGACGGCTATCCTGGTTGGGCTCCCAACCCCGACTCACAGTTGCTCAAAACATCTGTAGATTGCTACCGTCGCCTCTTCGCGGCAGAGCCTAAGGTGCGTGCTATCCACGCTGGTTTGGAGTGTGGTCTCTTCCTCGAGAAGTATCCTCACCTCGAGATGGTATCGTTCGGTCCTACCTTGCGTGGTGTACACTCGCCCACCGAGCGCCTCGAGATCGCTACTGTAGATAAGTTCTGGAAGTTGCTCGTTGAGTTGCTCAAGGTTATCGAGTAGCCTAAATATCTTATACCGTGGCAACACTCTATGATGTGTTAAATACGCTTCGTGCGGGCGTTGCCACCTTTAGAACGTTAACACCACGGCATGTTACCGCCGACAATATCTTCGTAGGTAATAATGCTGTGGTGTGTCGTTGTGAGGTGGCCGGGATTCCCTATGCCCTGAAGTGCTATCCGCGACATCGCAACAATGCCTTGGCGATATATGGCGATGCGCTCCACGAGCGCGAGATGACCGTATATAGTCTCCGCGGTAGGGTTGAGTATGTCGATGTTGTGGCTATGCCATGGATTGAGGGTACCACCCTTGACAGACTCTTTGGCGATGCTAAGACGGACTACCACGACCTTATGATACGCTTCGAGCGCTTTGCACTCGATATGTTGCGTGGGGAGTGGGCTCATGGCGACATAAAGCCTGAGAACATAGTGCTTACTCCCGAGGGTGACTTGCGCCTTATAGATTACGACTCGGCATGGCTGCCAGGCTTCACGCAGAGCGATATGGAGGAGGCTGGAACACCCTCCTTTAGTCACCCCTTGCGCGAGGAGCGTCGCTTCGATAAGAGCGTCGATGACTTCTCCATTGCCCTTATAATCACCATGCTTGCAGCGATGTCCTACCGTAGGGAGGCCTTCGAACCATACATTGATGCCGATAGTGCACTCTTTAGTCCTCGTGCCGCAGTGGCGGGAACAGATGTGATGCTAAACAAAGCCCTCGCACTCTTCGAGCGCAAGGGTGATGCAAAGCATTATGCCATAGCGCGTTCGCTATATGCTTGTGTGGGTGCGATACCAAATCTTGTGGAACTACTTGAGGTTTAGGTATGTAGCGCGAAGAATTGGAATATGAGCACTATAGCCATGGTGTCGAGCTCGCAGTCGCTCATTCTTGAACTTTAGGGAGTTTTAGAGGGTTGGAAAGCCTTATGAAATGTCGTTTTTGCTGCTAAAATGGGCTGTTTTGGCGTGGCCTATACTAAAAATAGTTGGGATTTTTCTGGCAATGTCATAAATTATAACTATCTTTGTCGCCAAATTTTAGGAGAGACCAAATATGCTTAATTACAAGACATACGAAAATATTCCAGGTGCTAAGTGGGTTGTGATGATCCATGGAGCGGGTGGTAATATGGAGGTGTGGTACAAGCAGATTTCGGAGTATTCGCGACACTTCAACCTTCTCCTTGTCGATCTTGCATGCCATGGCGACTCAAATAAGAAGGAGGTATTCTCTACCTCGTTCGACTTTGATATGGCAGCGCGCCAGGTGTTGGAGGTCGTTGACCACCTTGGCATCGACAAAGCACACTTTGTGGGCCTCTCCCTCGGTAGCATCATCGCACATGCCGTTGTTAAGATGGCTCCCGAGCGTGCTTATAGCATGGTCTTGGTGGGTGCTGTGACATGCCTCAGCATGATGATGCGTATGTTGTTCGGTTTGGTTCGTGCCTTTAGACGCATCCTGCCATTCTCACTTATCAAGCGCTTGTTGGCCGAGGCTATCATTCCACAGCAGAAGTATTCTGCATCTAAAAGCCTCTTCTTGCGTTGCGCACAGAAGGTGACATTCGACGGCTTTATGCAGTGGATGGGTTTGCTCTCTATTGCTGACGGATATATCCGCCACCTTGTTCGCCAGGAGCTCCTCGTGCCCACGCTATATGTTATGGGTGAGGATGACCGCCTCTTCTTGAGCAATGTGCGTTCGCTTGTTGAGAATAGTGGCGACAATGTCTCGCTCAGCATCATCCACAATGCGGGTCATGTCTGCAATGTTGATAACAAGGATGAGTTCAACCGCGTGTCGTTGGGCTTCCTTACGCAGTGCTAAAAAGCAACTAATACAAAATAAATAGTTAGGGGATGTCCACCTGGTGGACATCCCCATCTTTTTTATCCTGGGCTAAAATACCTCTCTTAGGATGCGTATCGACTCCACGGCCTTGATCGACTCGAGGTGGTAGGCGTAGTATTTGAGCATGGCATCGAGGAACTCCACGCGCTCGGTGCGGTTGAGGCCTATTTCTGCGAGGTAGCGCACGTCACATTCGAGCATATCGTGCAGTATGCGGGCATTCTCGGGCGAGAGTGCCATGCTGGGGATTAGTGCGTGGGGTGTGAAGTGTCCGTCGCGCATATCGAGCCATGCACCATCCTTGTATTCATTGTCTGGCGAGAAGCCTAAGGGGCGACTCAGGTTGGCAAGAAACCATAGGTGGAAGTTTGCTATGCCCTCATCTATGGCGTCGAGTGCTGCCACGCAGCCCCACACAAAGTCGAAGAGTTCGTGTACCGGCTCGTTGTCCCTGATGAGGCGGTACAACACCTCGGCCATGAATAGCGACATCGTTGACTTGCGGATGTCGAAGGGGGTGGATTGCAACACTATGCCTGGCACGAGGTCCTTCATGCGGTGCATCGACATCTTCGAGGATTGCAGACCCTCGAACTCCACGGCAAACATTGGCTGCAAGAGTGCCATTTTTGACCCCTTTGCCGAGGGCTTAACACCCTGTACCATATAGCTTTGGCGGCCGTGCGTATCGGTGAGCATGTGCACGATAAGTCCCTTCTCGCCATACTTAAGTGTGCCGAGAACGATGCCACGCGCCTTATACGACTTTAGTGCCATAGTGTTCCGCTACTGGGGGGCGTGCCACTTGCCGTCGGCCTTGATAATCTCGATAAGGTGGTCGAGGGCCTCTCTCTGGTGGATGTTGCGCTCCACAACCTCGCGGCCACGGTAGAGGGTGATATGCTCGGGTGATGAGCCAACATATCCGTAGTCGGCATCTGCCATCTCGCCTGGACCATTCACTATGCATCCCATAACACCGATTTTGAGATCCTTGAGGTGCGAGGTGCGCGCCTTGATTGCTGCGAGCGTAGATTGTATGTCGTAGAGCGTGCGGCCGCAACTTGGGCATGCGATATACTCTGTGCGCGAGAAGCGTAGGCGCGATGCCTGCAAAAGTATAAGCTCAATATCCTCGATAGCCGTTGCGTCGAGGGCTGGGGCATCAATCCACACGCCATCTGCCAGACCATCAATAAGCAACTGACCCATATCTGCCGCAGCGTATATCGCAACAATAGTGGGGTCGCTCTCCTCATATCGGCGACGGAGTACCACGGGGCGGTTGTCTGTGCGGTTAAGGATTGCTGCGCGCCACTCGTGCGTGGGGTTGGCACTCGCAGCATCCACGATGTCGTACTCGTCGGTTATCTCACTGTGTACTATTGGCTTAGCATTTGTGCGTGGCTTGAATGCTGTGGGTGAGTAGCCCTCCAACGATGCAACTTCGAACTCGCCACTGCGTTTTGCGAAGTGCTCGACTATTATGCGACCTACGGGTACCTCGTTCTCGGGGTCCTCGGTAAGTGATACGCGGAGGGTGTCGCCAATGCCGTCGGCAAGCAGAGCGCCAATGCCCACAGCACTCTTTATGCGACCCTCGATGCCGTCTCCCGCTTCGGTAACGCCAAGGTGTAGGGGATAGGTCATGCCCTCGCGCTTCATAGCCTCTACAAGCAGGCGGTAGGCGTGCACCATCACGCGCGTGTTGCTCGACTTCATCGAAACCACGACATTGTCAAACTTCGCCTTGCGACACATAGATAAAAACTCCATAGCCGAGGCTACCATGCCCTCGGGGGTGTCGCCATACTCATCGAATATACGCTTTGCGAGCGAGCCATGGTTTACACCTACGCGTAGAGCCACGCCGCGACGACGACATATATCTATGAGGCGCTCCAACTCGCCATTCGAGGTGCGGAAGTTACCAGGGTTTATGCGCACCTTGTCCACCACCTCGGCAGCTATCATCGCTATCTCGGGCGTGAAATGTATGTCGGCAACGATGGCCGCAGTGCACCCATCTTTGCGCAGTTGCTCCATGATTGGGCCGAGTGCCTCGCCCTCCTTTTTGCCCTGCGCAGTTAGGCGCACAATCTCCGCTCCCGCTGCTGCGATACGCTCGGTCTGCTCCACCGAGAGTGCCACATCTGCCGTTGGCGTGTTGGTCATAGACTGCACCGCGATGGGGTGTGTTGAGCCGATTTTGACACCGCCAAATGTCACCTCATGTGCCTCGCGACGACTATATTTTAGTGTTGTACCCATAGATGTTTTACTGTTTTGTAGCAAAGGTAACTCTTTTTTCGTGAATAGAGGAGTGTCAAACCCAAATAAATTAATCGGCTAAAAATAGTGTTGATTTTCAGCGAGTTATACGAATTGGATTATTAAACTCGTAACTATCTGATTATCAGCACTATGAAAAACTCGCAAAAATTACTTTTGTAACGCATTGAAAATCAGTGTGTTCTATAGGGTATTGCGGAAATAAAAACGGCCAAAAAATTTGGTGGAGCCTACTTTGTTTCGTAAATTTGCAGTAGAGAAATTCCCTATTTTCTTGTGTGGGTAGTAAGATGATAAATTAAATGTAGTGTAGCTATGAAAAAGTTAATCTATTTGCTATTGTCAGTGTTGGGTTTTGGCGCAGTGAGCTGCGAGGGTGGTGGCAATTTGGATGCTTACGGTTGTCCACATGTTGATTTTAGCATCACAGCGCGCGTTGTCGATGAGGAGGGCACACCTATAAAGGGCATCTCAGTTGAGGGCCTTGGTTATTGGGGGGAGTCTTATGGCTTGCATAGCGACGAGCAAGGTGTAATCAACTTCATAGGAGAGAGTATAAACTGTCCCGATTCAATACGCTTTGTCGATGTTGACGGATCGGAGAATGGTGGCGAGTTTAAGGAGAAGGTCGTTAATGTCGAGTTCACTCAGGTAAAAGAGGGCGAGTCTTGGTATAGGGGTGGCTACGAGGCAAACCTCGGTGATGTGACCCTTGAGCGCGTTGAACAGGAGGAGTAATATATAAATATAGTATAGTAATGAAAAGATTAATACTTTTGGCGATGGTGGTGTGCGGTTTTGCACTATCATCGTGCGAGAAGGAACCCAAGCATAAATCGTACTATGTGCTCTACTTCTCGGCACATGTGGTAGATGAGGCGGGCAACCCCATTCAGGGCATCTACTCATACCCCGAGACAAGTGCCTTCTACGGTCGTTCGGGATATAGTGACTACCAGGGTGTGATTTCGGGATTCGTTCACCTCCACCCCAGCGAGTTGCGTAACATCGTCTTCGAGGATGTCGATGGAGAGTATAATGGCGGCGAGTATGAGACTATCACGGTTAGTATATACGACAAGCTTACGGGCCTCGACAACAAACCCGATGATTGGGGTTATGTTGGTAGCGACCATGTAGATCTTGGCAATGTGGTAATGAAGCTTAAGGAGTAACTTAAAAAACTATAAACTATGAAACGACTTTTATATATACTGTTAGGTCTGCTTGGCTTATCAAGCTGTGAGCACTTCTTTGCTGTAGAGTATGGCTGTCCCAATGTTAGCTTCTCGCTCAAGGCGCGTGTTGTGGACGAGGCGGGCGCTCCCATCCAGGGTATCGAGGTGCGCACCGAGGAGGGCGGACGCTTCGAGTACAAAACTGGCTTCTCGGACTATCAGGGTAATATCGATGCTCGCGGTAGCTTCTGGCCAGGAACGGAGCATGGCAAGGTGCAGTTCATCGACATAGATGGCGAGGCCAATGGCGGTGAGTTTGAGACGCTCACCGTGGATATCGAGAATGCTACACAGACAGAGGAGGGTAGCGGCAACTGGTATGAGGGTGCTTATACCGCCGATTTGGGCACTGTGACCTTGAAGCTCAAGGAGAAGGGCGAGGAGACCCCCGACGAAACCCCAGAGGAGACCCCCGCAGAGTAGTTGACAAGTAAATCGTAACATTATGACTGGTAAATTATTAACACGACTATTTGCGCTCTTTGGCATGACGCTGACGTGCGTGGCATGTTATGGCGTGGGATACACCGAGTTCAATTCGGAGTTTGGAGCTTCGGGTCGCGTTGTTGACGATGCGGGCACACCCATCGAGGGCATCGAGGCGCGATGTGGAGACATAGTAACGACAACAAATGCTGACGGCCGCTTCTACGTACGAAGCAAGAGCCCTTATATCGTGCTTACGGATGTCGATGGCGAGGCTAATGGCGGCGAGTTTCTGGAGAAGTCGCTCACGTTTAATGATAGCGGCACGAATGTCGATCTTGGCGACATAGAGCTCGAACGCAAAGTAGATGATGGCGAGTAACTTAAAAAAACTATAAACTATGAAACGAACAATTATTATAGTGGCACTGAGCGTGGCATTCGCTGCGGTGTCGTTGTGGCTCATATTGAGCGGTGGTCGTAGCAAGCGCGCCACAAACCTTAAGTACCGCTTGGGAGGTATGCTGATTGGCCTTACGGCGTTGGCATCGACAGCCTGTGAGGGTGGTGGATTTATGACATCATGCTACGACCCTGTGCCCCCTATGGAGAATGTGCACCATTGGAATATTGGCGTGGCAAACAGCGAGTTGCGTAATGGCGATGTTGTGGTGCTGAACTACGAGTGTATGTTTGGCCAGGAGATTACCATATCGTTGGTGAGTGACGACAACGAGGAGGAGCGAGTGCTTTGCAGCGAGACCTACGCCGTGCAGGCTGGTGGAAACCAGCTATCGTTCACCATCGATGCGGGCGACTACCGTGGTAGGGCGAAGTTGCGCGTGGAGTATGAGAAGTATGATAAGGGCTATGCCTATCCATTCGACATCTATGTCGCTATAGTTGACTAAGTTATGCTCTTCTCGCGACGCAAAAAGGTGGAGCTCGGCTTTGCGGTCTTTGAGCTCACGGATGCTTGTAACCAGGCGTGCAGGTTCTGCTACAACCACTTTAAGGGTGGGGCAGAGCCTTGTGCGGTTGCTACGCCCGACTTCCGCATGGCACGCCGCACGCTAAAGCGCCTGCTTAGCGAGGCAAACATCGGTAGCATATCCTTCTCGGGTGGCGAACCTATGCTTATGCCACGCATCCACGACCTTATACTCAAGGCGCGCCTTGCGGGCTCGAACGTAAACCTCCTCACAAACGGCACACTCCTCAAGGCTGAGGATATAGACATCATCCGTAACCTCGGTGTTGGCGTTGTGCAGATACCGCTACTCTCGCACCGTGCCGAGGTGCATGACCACATAACGCAACTCGAGGGCTCATGGGAGCGCGCAATGGCGAGTGCCAAGCGCATTGCGGAGGTGGACCCCGCATGGCTAACCCCTGTATTCATCTTAAGTCGCTTGAATGTCAACGACATAGAGCCAACGTTGGAGATGTACTCAGCGATGGGGGTAAAAAGAATAATGCTTAACCGCTTCAATATCGGTGGCTTGGGCCGTAAGTATGCCGCGGAGCTGACACTCTCGCATGCAGAGTTGCGCGATGCCTTTCGTCGTGCCGATGCCAAGCTTGGCGAACTGGGTATGCGTGCCCACAATGGCGTATGCACGCCGCTATGTGTGCTCGAGCCGCGCGACTACCCCAACATAACATTTACGCACTGCACAACGGAGCTTACCTCGCGTCCGCTAACGATAAACTACCGTGGCGATGTGCGCTTCTGCAACCACTCGCCCCGCGTGCTGGGTAACATACACAAGGAGCACCTCGACGACATTCTCAAGCGCACAGCGGACGAGGGCATATACAACACCATGCCCGAGCGATGCGTAGCGTGCGACCTGTGGCAGCGCTGTCGTGGTGGCTGTCGTGCCGCCTCGGAGCAGCTATACGGCACATTCGATATTGCCGACCCTATATTAGATTTAGAAACCGAAAAACAGAGATAACGACCTATGGGAAAACGACTTGGACTACGCCAGTGGGTGGCGTTGAAGCTATTCAAAAAGTTGCGCCAGATACGCCGTGACGAGCATATACTAAACACTCTCTTCTGGGAGTGTACGCTGCGCTGTAATTTGCAGTGTCGCCACTGCGGTAGCGACTGCAAAGTTGATACAACGCTTACGGATATGCCGGCAAAGGAGTTCTTCCGTGTCTTGGACAACGAGATTACGCCCAACGTCGATCCCCACAAGGTGCTGATCATACTCTCGGGTGGCGAGGTACTCGTGCGCAAGGACCTCGAGGAGATAGGCATCAACCTATATCGCCGTGGCTACCCCTGGGGCATGGTGACAAATGGTATGGCGCTCACACGCCAGAGGCTCGACTCACTTATCCGTGCGGGCTTGCACTCCATCACCGTCTCGCTCGATGGCTTCGAGGAGCACCACTACCATATCCGCCAGAACAAGGAGAGCTTCGCACGCGCCGTGGAGGCTGTGCGTATGATCTCGGCAGATAAGGAGCTTGTGTCGGATGTCGTGACATGTGTCACCCCCGCGCTTCTGCCCCGCCTCGAGGAGTTTAAGGAGTTCCTCTACTCGCTCGGCGTGCGCCAGTGGCGATTGTTCACCATCTTCCCCGTTGGTCGTGCTGCTACCGACCCCACGCTGCAGCTCAACAACGAGGAGTTCACCTACCTCATGCAGTTCATCGAGAAGTGCCGCAAGGAGGGTCGTGTAAAGGCGGCATACGGCTGTGAGGGCTTCCTCGCGGGCTACGAGCTCCGTGTGCGCACTAACCCCTTCGAGTGCTACGCGGGTGTCGGCACCGCTTCAATCCGTGTTAATGGCGACATCTCGGGCTGCACCTCTGTGCGCGCCAACTTCACGCAGGGCAATATCTACAAAGACAACTTCTGGGATGTGTGGCAAAACCGCTTCGAGAAGTTCCGCAACCGCTCATGGGCGAAGAAGGGCAAGTGTGCCGACTGCAAGATGTGGCAATACTGCGAGGGTAACGGCATGCACCTCTACGACGATGACGAGAACCTTCTTCTCTGCCACTACCACCGCCTGACGAAATAACACAAAATGCTATGAAAGTCCACCTATCACATATCGTTGCTGTTATAGTTGCATTGGTGTCGTTGACCTCATGTACACAATTTTATGATTGGGATGCGATACCCAACTCACAGGTTGTGCAGATACCCCAAGAGGGAGGCACATATAAATTTAGTGACTTCGATACTTGGTGGGTTGAGGATACGCGCTTCGAGCCAGGTGAGACTCATAAGTGCTACCGCTACCGTCTATTATTGGGAAATAATCCGACCAAGGAGATACATCGCAACGTAATGCATATTAACTTCACCGTGCCCGCAAACCATACTGGCGAGGTGCGTGATGTTAAACTACAAATATCGAAGGCTAAAAAGTTCCACGACACAAAGCTCGACTCTACGGGTAAGTGCTGGTGGGCAGATATGTGGGAGTCGCAATGGGAGGATTGGGAGACCGTCTGGCAAGGAGTGCAAGCGGCATAGCAACATAGGTAACGAATAAGGGGTTGTCCTAAGTGGACAACCCCTTATTCGCTTCTAAGAAGATGTATAACAAGAGTTAGTTTTAGGCGCACGAAATTCGAGAAACCGGAGTTTACTAAGGCGTAAATGAGGATTTCGAGAATGAGTGCAACGCCAAAATAACCTTGTTAGACGGCTTCTTTACTTGATAGCAATTGCGTCAATCTCTACACGCGCACCCATGGGCAATGCAGCTACCTGGTAGCAGATGCGTGCGGGCTTGTCGCCAGTGAAGAACTCAGCATAGATAGCGTTCATTGCCGCGAAATCAGCGATGTCTGCCAACAATACTGTAGTCTTTGCTACGTTATCAAATGTGTAGCCAGCCTCCTCGAGGATGTAACCGAGGTTTGTGAGTGCCTGACGAGTCTGTGCCTCTACGCCCTCTGCCATAACGCCTGTTGCGCCGTCGATGGGCAACTGACCAGAGATATAGAGTGTTGCGTCGTGTGCGATAGCCTGTGAGTAGGGACCTACAGCCTTAGGAGCCTTGGGTGAAGCGATAACTTTTTTCATTTCTTTATAGGTTTTAATTGATTTGTATTATCTTTGTTGCAAAGATAACGATAATTTGGAATAATATTATGAAACGCACGATTTTATTTTCAATCACCCTCCTTATTTCCGCACTCCTCGTTGTGGGCTGCTGCGACTGCCGTAAGCGCAGTAAGCTCGAGAAACCCCTCGTGGGCACCACATGGCAGCTTGTGCAGCTTATGGGTAGAGAGGTTGTTGCTACGGGCGATAGCTTCACCTTGTGCTTCAGCGAGAATGGCACGGCCGCAGGTGCTGGCGACTGCAACCGCTTCACGTTGATATACACCGTGGATAAGACACGCGCACTCGACCTCGCCAACCTCGGCTCTACACGCCGCTTCTGCGAGAACCATGTTACGGAGAATGCCTACTACGATATGCTCGAGGGCGTTACGCACTATGAGATGGATGGCGACAATATGCTTCTCCTGAGCAACGGTACTCTTGTCGGTATCATGCACGCCGTGGAGAGCAAATAAAAATTTTTATTTACTCTCTATAATAACAAAAATAATAGAGGGGTTGTCCGCGTGGGCAACCCCTCTGTCGTTTGTGTTATGTTAGAAATTCAGGCCAAAGCCTATCGAGAGTGCATGAGTCTTGATGTTTGCAGGCGCGGTAAGCTCTATGTCCACCTCGGGCGAGTTGATGTCTATGTCAACAGTAGTAGGGTAGAGGTTGAGGCCGTAGCGCATGAAGAATGTGAAACGGCCAATGTCGCAACCCAATGTTGGTGCGAGGTAGAAGCCTGGCATTGCCCATTCGTTCATGCTGAATCCCGTGCGGAGCGAGATATATGGCGAGCGGCCGCTCTTGAATGGCGAGTACTTGGTCTCCAAGAATACGGGGACATAGAAGGTGCTCACCACGCTGTTGACATCGACATAGAATCCGACACCCATACCCACAGCGACGCCATGGCCGAGGCGCGCACCATGCACGGTGCTGATGCCAATATCGCTGCCGCCACCGAGCGTCACGCCACCAGCAGCCTCGATATTACCCCAATAGCCCCTTTTGTGATAGTTGTACTTTGTTGTCTGGGCACTCGCACCCACCGTAATAAATGTAAGTGCGACAAGAATTAGAAGAAATCTTTTCATAGATGTAATCTGTTATGTTGTTTTATGTGTGACACCGCCATTCTCGCTTTCTGACATCGAAAGCTAAAATTCTTTTCCTGACTACAAATTTACCCCCCCCCTCAAATTTTCCAAATTTTTGCGTAACAATTTGAGGGTGAGGGGGTAATATTTCTGCATATCACATAAATATGCGAGGTGATAACTTCGGTTTCGTTATGTTATTGTGGGCGAATGCGGAGTGTCATCTCGCGGTGATGCTCTGCGTTGGCCTCGTTGCCGAAGCCCACATATAAGTATGCGCAGACCTCAGAGGTAATCTCCTCGGCGTTGATATACATATCGTAGTATAGGGAGCCATCTTCGGCCACCTCCCACTTTTGAAGTACGGGAATTGCTACATATCGCTCAATGTTCGGAGTGGATTTTTGAGCATCATACATAAGATGTACATAGCCATATCTATCTTCGCTTGGCTCCTCGGTGTAGTACATCTCTATGCGCACTGTCTCGGTGTCGGGAGTTAGCTCGACAATCTGTTCGCTCTGCTTGAAGGCGAGTTGGCCGTCATCAACGATAAAATCATCTTGATTCTTCTCTTCGCACGCCACAAAGGCCATCGCTGCCATAAGGCTAAAAATAAGTTTTTTCATAGGTTTTTAAGTTGTATATGATTATTTGATATGTTCTCGGAGGACTCGATCTATGTTGTCTCCGCGTAGGTTTCTCGCTACGAGTTTGCCCTCTGGCGAGTATAGGAAGTTAGCCGGAATACCATCGACATTAAACTCCTCGCCAGCCCTCCACGAGCCATCCTCGCCCGTGCCCCAGACATTTATCCATGTCATATTATTCTCTGCTATAAACTCTCTCCAGCGAGCCTCTGTCCCTGGGTAGTCGAACGACACGCCATAAATCTCCAATCCCTGAGGTGCATACTTGGCGTATGCCTCCGCAAGGTAGGGTATCTCGCCACGACATGGGCCACACCATGTAGCCCAAAAGTCGATGAGCACCCACTTGCCACTCTTGCATAGGTCCGACACGCGGATTACCTCGCCCTCGGCATTGGGTAGCGCAAGGTCGATAAGTTCTGCACCCACAATTGTTGTCTTTAGGCTCTTATAGGACTCAAGTACGGCAAAGCGTCTGTCAATCTTATTGAAGATGTCCCAAGCCACGGCATCATCGCCACCAAGGTTGATGTAAGAAGTGAGTGCGTTGAGAGATAGTACGCTATCCATGTTGGCATACATGAAGTCGACCATGTGTTGTAAAACAGCCTGATATTTAGCCTCGGCCTCCTCCTGGGTTGCCGAATTATAGATATTTGCAATCATGGCGGAAATATCGTTGCAGTATGCGCCCCACTTATCATCCAATGCCGAGCCAATAGGCATAAGCGTCTCATCCTTATATACAAAGCTCACATCGCTGCCATCAGCAAGGCACCATGAGTGGATATCATCGTTGACAATGACATGGATGCCATCTCCCTCATATGTGTCGACTATTGTGAGAAACTTGCCGTTCTCGTCAACGCTAACTTCTGCGCTACCCTCCTGCCACTCGATGGTTATGGAAGAGGGGATTTCAGCGAGAGCCGACAGGTCGCCACTAATCTTGTTTGGTATCGTGGTCGCCCCAGCCTCTTGCGCCGTCTCATTCTCAACGCCCCTCTCTCCTCCGTTGGCGCATGCTGCAAGCATTGTCGCGCAACATAAAAGTGCAAATAACCTCTTCATAAGTAAAATGTAATATCTATTCAATCTTTGAGTATGTTATCAGTGTTTAAGTCTATCACTATATATAACGCTCTGCGGCTTCAAGATGTTACACCCCTAAGTCAAATTTTTACGGTCCAAATTTACCCCCCCCCTCGAATTTTCCAAATTTTGGGGTAACAATTTGAGGGTTAGGGGTTAAGATTTCTGCATATCACATAAATATGCGGAGTGGAAGTAAGGGGGACAAAAAAAAATGGGCCGTCGTACTTCACAGCAGACGGCCCTCACACAATGGACACAAACAATTATTAACTTTTTACACCATAAAATCTCTATCTCTTGCCTACCCATCGGTCGTGCGCATCGTGCGCCTTCCGTTGGGTGAAGATCCGGCTCTCATTAACCTTTTAACCTTGGCGGGATCCTCGTTTTACTATTAACCTTAAACTTATTTTTAGTTATTTCTATTTGTTTCTGGTGCAAATATATGGCAAGAAAATCAATATTCCAAACAAAAAATATTTATAGCGGTATAAGCCAAAACTATAAAGAGGGGAATATATGCTTTGCACGGTGCAAAACTATATACTCCCCTCAAGTTTTATAGGTTGATTATACTATGTAAATCAGTGTGTTAGTTAGTGGACATCTCGCCAAGAAACGCGCAGAAAACTTTGCGCCGATATAAGGATATAATCAAAATATTTTTAACTAATTTCTGTATTTTTTTTCAACAGCCTCATCGTTATCCTCGGGAATTACAGTCATTTGCTCCAATGACTCACTTTCGGCATCTAGCTCGCCAATCATCTGAGTAGCCTCGTCCTCGACATAGAACGCCGATATCTTGACATGGCCCTTATCCTCCTTAACGCCGAGCTTGAGAAGCTTCGTCGCCGATGTCATGATGCTCTGGCCTCCCGTGGCGATAGACTTCTTAACCTCGCCTACGGCCTCGGTTGTCTTTCTAAGGTGCTTCTCCACCTCGTTGAAGCGCTCGGCAAAGACCTGCGTGCGCTTAATCATCTCCGCAGCGGCATCCACAATCTTCTTCTGGTTGCCGAGCTGGCGACTCTGCGTCCACATAAGTTCAAGGATGCGGAGGTTCATATACATAGTCTGCGGGCCGAGGATAAGCACACCCTTGTCGTAGGCATACTTCCAGAGGCTATTGTCGTTCATGAGCGCGAGGTTCAGCGCGCCCTCGTTGTGCATGTACATAATCACAAAGTTGAGCTTCGAGTATCCCGTCTTGAGGTACTTCGTGTAGTCCTTCTTTGCGAGTATGTCCACCTGGCGGCGCACAGCGGCGATATGCTCAGCGCAGTATTGAGACCTTGCCTCTTCCAATTCGCGGCCCTCGCCCTTAGCATTTATATATAAGGTATAGGCCTTGATGTTTACCTTAGAATCGACTATGACATCGCGGTTGTTGGGGAAGTGGAGCACAAAGTCGGGGATAAGACCCTTAGCTTCGTCATCCTTGATGCTTGCACCGAACTCATCCTTTAACGACTCCTGTGTTGAGTACTGCTCGCCCTCCTTAAGTCCAAGGTCCTCGAGGAGCTGACGTAGCTTGAGCTCTCCAAAGTTACCCTGCACCTTAACCTCACCCACAAGGGCGCGTGTAAGGCGCTCGGCGGTCTCGCCAAGGTCGCGGCTATTCTTCATATTAGCCTGGATTGTGGCATCTAGGCGTGTCATGGTCTCGTTATGCTCCTTGCTCGAGCTGTTTAGAGCCTCCTGCATCTGCTTAAGGCTCTGGCGCAGAGGGTCGACAATCTTCGATACCTGCTCCACGTTGCGCTCGCCGAGCTCCTCCTCGCGTGCCTTGAGCACACTCTCGGAAGTGGTGCGCATCTGCTCGCGGATAAGTTCGAGCTGGTCGTCGAGCTGCTTTTTGTTCAGTGCCTTGAACTCATCCATCTGGCGCTGCTGCTCCTCGCGGAGGTGTGTAATCTGCTTCTCGTAGGACTCTTTGAGCGCCGCAGTGTGCGCCTCGAGAGTCTCCTTTGCTTCGAGTTTTATGGTCGAAACCTGCTCCTCGAGGTGCTGGCGCGAGGTGCGCTCAATGTCGCGCTCCGAGCGTAGTGTGATAGCCTCCGAGCGTAGTGCTTCGAGGCGCTCCTCACTCTTTGCGAGCTGCTCCTTGCTATCGGCCAACTGAGCCTCCAGGTCGCTACACTTTGCAGCGTCGGCGCTTGTGGGGCGGCTGCGACGGCCTACTATGAAACTTGCCGCCGACATAATTACGACGACGGCAAGTGCTATGATATAGTATATATCCATATATCTATGTGTTTGGGTATGTCCGTAGTGGGACTATGGCGGATTACTCCGCGAGGGTGCGCTTACGTAACTTCACCACATTCTCCACATGGTGGGTATGTGGGAACATATCGACGGGCTGCACAGCGAGAATCTCGTACATCTCGGCAAGAAGTGCGAGGTCGCGCGCCTGTGTCGAGGGGTTGCAGCTTACATAGACCATACGCTCGGGTGCTGCACGCTTGATAACATCCAAGACGCGCTCATCGACACCTGCACGTGGTGGGTCGAGGATGATGACATCGGGGTGGCCGTTGCGTGCGATAAACTCATCGCTCATAACATCCTTCATGTCGCCGGCGTAGAACACCGTGTTCTCGATGCCGTTAATCTCGGAGTTTATCTTTGCATCCTCAATAGCCTCGGGGACATACTCCACGCCGACAACCTTCGCAGCACGACGTGCGCAGAAGTTGGCGATGGTACCCGTACCTGTGTAGAGGTCGTAGAGGACATCCGTGGGCTTAAGGTCTGCGAAGTCGCGCGCAACTTTGTAGAGCTCGTATGCCTGCTCCGAGTTTGTCTGGTAGAATGACTTTGGGCCCACCTTGAACTTAAGACCCTCCATCTCCTCGATGATGTGGTCCTTACCTGCGAAACAGATGGGCTCGCGGTCGCCGAGAGAGTCGTTCCATTTCTCGTTGACCATGTATATGAGCGATGTGATCTCGGGGAACTCCGCCTTGAGGTGCGACATAAGGGCGTTGATGCGCTCGGTGTCGTTCTCGTTGAACACGACGATTACCATTATCTCGCCTGTCGAAGCGGTGCGGATGACCATCGTGCGCATGAGACCCTCGTGTAGGCGTGCGTTGTGGAACGAGTAACCATGCTCGATGCAGAAGGCCTTTGTTGCAAGGCGAATACGATTCGAGATGTCAACCTGAAGGTGGCAACGGTTAATATCTAAGACCTTGTCGAAGCAGCCGGGGATGTGGAAGCCTACGGCGGGAGTAGAGGCGATGTCGCCAGCTTCGGCGATCTCCTCGTATGTCAACCAGCGCTTATCTGCGAAGGTGAACTCGAGCTTATTGCGATACTCGCGTGTGCGCTCCGAGCCGAGACATGGGCGCACCTCGGGAATCTCGAGGTGTCCGATGCGCACAAGCTGGTCCTCGACCTGTGTTGTCTTCTGCTTGAGCTGCTCCTCGTAGGGTAGGCTCTGCCACTTGCAGCCGCCACATACGCCGAAGTGCTCGCAAAAGGGCTCAATGCGTAGGGGGGACTTCTCCACGAAGCGTACGATAGTGCCCTCCATATAGCGGCGGTGGTGCTTGCGTATCTGCACATCCACCACATCGCCAGGCACGGCCATAGCCACAAAGACAACCTGGTTGTCAACCTTACCCATTGCCTTGCCCTCGGCAGCAAGGGTTGTGATATGTAGTCCCTCAATTAGGGGGTAATCCTTTCTTCTCTTTCCCATAATAACAGTTATATACGGTTGCTAAAAGGCCTTTGTTCTGTTCTCCTCGGCATCCTTCTCCAGAGCCTCGTCGCCCTCCCATTCGAAGAACTCGAAGCTCTCGCAGCCCTTAAGGCCAAAGCGTGTGTAGGTGATGGGGAGGCCCATCGCTACGAACTTTGTCTCGTAAGCGGTCTTCACAGAGAGCACCTCGTCGGCATATCCCGAGCCGTAGATGTCGTCGTTCTGCACCTCTACATTAAGACCCAAGCGCTCGATGACAGCCGCGGTGTAGGCGTACAGGTGCTTAGAGTCGGTCTTGAGGTTGATAACGCCATCCTCGCTGAGCATCTTCTTGTAGTCGGCAAGGAAGAGGGGTGATGTGAGGCGCTTCTTCGCGCGGCGGCTCTTGAGTTGTGGGTCGGGGAAGGTGATCCATATCTCCGAAATCTCGCCCTCGGCAAAGAACGAGAGAATGAACTCGATGCGTGTGCGCACGAAGCCTACATTCTCCATACCACGCTCCGTAGCTGTCTTAGCACCGCGCCACATGCGGGCACCCTTGATGTCGATGCCTATGTAGTTCTTGTCGGGGTTGCGCTCCGCCAGTGCCACGGTGTACTCGCCACGACCGCAGCCCAACTCAAGGATGATGGGGTTGTTGTTGTGGAAGAAATCCTCGTGCCAGCGACCCTTTAAGGGGTGGTCCTTGTGGAAGATGTCGTCAAACTCGGGCTGCACCATGCACTTGAAGGTGAGGTTTTCAGCAAACTTTCTTAATTTATCTTTTCCCATGGGGTAGTGTTTTAGCTTCTTCTACTTTACTTCGGGCTCGCCGATAACGATGCCCACAGAGCTTATGCCCTCGACAAGGGTGTCGGGCGTGATGTGGAACTTATACTCGCCACAACGACCCAATACAACATCCTTGCGGTAGAGGAATGTCTGCTCCTCGGGGCGCACCTCCTTGATGCGTGGTATGCGTAGCGTGAAGTGCTCCTGTGTAACCATCGAGTCTGGAGATATAGCCAAGATGCGTAGTCCTACAGAGTCGGCTGTGTAGCCCCTACCATAGCGCACAACGATAGATATGTCGCGCTTCGAGAGAGAGTCTGTGTTGTTGTACGTAAACTCCTCCGAGGTGCTCCACGTGTCGGTCTTGATGTCGTGCATCTCGACGCTATGTGCCTGCTCCTTGCAAGATATGGTTACAAGGGCGCAAACTATCAATGCGAGGTATATAAGGCGTCGCATCTGCTACTCGTTATTTTTGTTGTTCTCGCCATTGCGCTCACGACGCTCTCCTCCATTGCGACGACCACGGTGGTGGTGACGACGACGGTCGTTACGCTCACTGCGCTCGGGGCGTTCACCGTTTGTTGCCTCAGAGCTATGTGGCTGTGCAGGTGCCTCAGGAGCATTTTCGCGGTTCTCGCCACCCTCGCTATTGTTGCGACGCTCACGGCGGTCGCGGCGATCACGTCTATCGCGACGCTCACGGTGCTGCTCACCCTGCTGTGGCTCGTCATTACCCTTTGTCTCCTTAGCCTCGGGCGCTGTCTGCTCTGTGGGAACTGTCTGCTCCGCTGTTGCCTCCTGTGCCTCGCCCTTATTACCACGGCGCTTATTACGCTTGTTACGCTTTGTCTTGTTGTCGAAGCGTGTGATGCTATCCTCCTGGCTGCGGTATGTTGGCTCCTCAACTCTTGTCTCGTCACCCTCGCCAATAAGTGTCTCGGCCTTCTCGCCATTGCGGTTAAGAGCAATAATCTCTCTTACGCGGCTAATGGGTAGGGTTGTGAGGTTTGCCATGGTGCCCTTGCTCGTAGAGAAGGACATAGTGCCTGCCAAGGGGTCAATCTTAACCAAGAACCACTCGCCATCGAGGGTCTGCAAGGGCTCACGCAAGCGGGGGATGGTGCGGCGTGTATCGGCATAAACATCATACTCGTACATCAGGCAGCACTTCAACTTCGAGCACTGACCCGCCAACTTCTGGGGGTTGAGCGAAATCTCCTGCATGCGTGCGGCGTTAGTTGTCACGCTCGAGAAGCTCGAAATCCACGATGCGCAGCATAGCTCGCGGCCACACGCACCGATACCACCGATGCGTCCCGCCTCCTGGCGTGCACCAATCTGCTTCATCTCGATGCGGATGTGGAAGCGCTCGGCAAAGACCTTAATAAGCTCGCGGAAGTCAACACGCTCGTCAGCGATGTAGTAGAAGATAGCCTTGAGCTTATCGCCCTGGTACTCTACGTCTCCAATCTTCATGTTGAGGCCCATGTCGGCAGCAATCTGGCGCGAGGCAATCATCGTCTCGTGCTCCAATGCTATGGCCTCCTGCCAACGCTCGATGTCGTATGGGCGTGCCTTGCGGTATATCTTCTTGAACTCGCCATTGTGGGGGTTGAAGCCCACACGGCGCATCTGCTTCGCCACCATATCGCCCGTGAGCGAGATGATGCCGATGTCGTGACCTGGCTGTGCCTCCACGGCGACGATGTCGCCGCGCTTAAGCTCCAGGTTGTTGACGTTCTGATAGTATGAGCGGCGTGTATTTTTGAAGCGCACCTCAAAGATGTCGGTGGGTATGTTGTTGGGATACTCCTCAAGCCAGTCGGTCTCGTGGAGCTTATAACACCCCTCTGATGAGTGTGCCTCAATCTCGTCGCCGCAGTCACAGAATGTGCAACCACGACCAATATCTGGAATATGTCTCTTGTTACAACTCATTTTCAGTTATAGTATATATATCGGGGTAAAGATACAAAAAAAACAGCAAACATAAAAGCGCTAAGCTAAAAGTTTACCAAAGAGAGATAAATTCTGCTAAAAACGCAGAGACGCCGATAGTGTGATGAGACGTGGGTAGGCGTAGCTTAGGCGGTTGGCAAAGGGTGTGACATCTGTGCGACTGCCGACCTTGCGAAGCGATATACGGTTTTCCTCATATCCACTATATATCACGTTGCTACCCAGTATGTTGCGCGCAGAGAGTTGCAGGCTGAGAGACCTCTTATCTGCTAGCCTAAAATACTTCGATAGAGCGAGGTCTATAGTCGCAACGTCGGGTAGGCGCTGTTGGAATTTGAGAGCCTTTCTCTCCTCGGCCGAGGCGCTGTAGGAGAGCACGCGCTCTGTGCGGCGAACAACCGATGGTGTGACATAGCCGAGTGCCCAGTATTGCACCGAGGCGCGCGCCATCCAGCCGTTGTGCCTGAAGCAGATGTCACCATACACTGCTATCTCTGGCGCTCCGACATGGTGGCCTCGCATATTAGCTATTGATGTGGCAATTAACGTGTTGTCATCATCAGTGTAGATGGTAACGGTGGGGTTGTGGTGGTAGCGATATTGCGCTATGTTTAGGGCAAACGCTGAGCTAAAGAGACGTGACCATGTGGCCTCAGCTGTCGCCTCAATGCCGTAGTGTATGCGGCCGATACCACTTACTACAGCGTCGGAATATTCGCCCGCGAGATCGTCGTAGTAGCGCACGACATCTACTTCGCGCGTGGTGGAGTTGAGGTATAATGTGGCGTTTAGGCGAAGGCGTTTTGCGGTATAAGAGTAGGCGAGTTCCGCAGAGAGTATTGTGGCTAGTTCGGGCTTTGCAACCATGCGGTTGTTATACTCCGGTTGCAGAAATATATCATCCCTATTTGGACTTTTGGCACTCGCCATAAATGTCGCGCTTATGTCGTGATTATCAATATTGTAGTGGCATGATGCGTTAAGCATAGCTGGGGTCAGCACAAGGCTCTCAGAGCGTCCGTATGAGGCGTTGCCAGCGAAGAGCTCTTTCTCGAAATAGCCACGTCGCCAGCTTAGCTCGGGAGTCATCTGTGCACCCACCCTAAAGTCGAGGTCGGAGATGCTCCACTCGGCTGTGGCATAGAGCTTTAGTCCGATGCTACCGAGACGATAGTCGTAGCTGTAGCGGTCGCCCTCACGTACCATATCGTTTGGGTTGCGGAGGTTGTTATCTGTGAGGTGTGAGTATGTCGCATCGTCCTCTATGTAGTAGTCGATGTCACGAATATGCGTAGCGCCCATAAGGTCCTCCATAACCCTAAATCTTCGCTCACTATCGCCATGAAGCTCTGCGCCATAGTTGAGCGTGACGATGCCCACGCGGCTCTTAAGTCCCGCGTTAATGGCTATGTGAGAGAGGTTTGTGCGACGTAGTGTGACAGCATAGCGCGCCGCGCCATCCTGCTGCAGGGCGTTTGTGTGGTAGAGCCTATCCCAGTCAATCTGTGTGTAGCGTAGGTCGTTGGTTGACCATGCCTTTGCCACCTCGGCTTGCTTGTCATCGGCATAGTACGACGGCATATATTTATAGTTGTCGGGGGCGGGAGTTGGGGCGTTGAACCACGTTAGAGACGAGGTCCCCATGCGTTCGAAATAGGCATTTGCAGTGAGCGTAAGGTCTGTAACCACGGTGAGCCTACGTTGCCACATGGCAACTACCTCGGGGCGTAGTGAGGTTGCCACGCGCGAGTTGCGTACCTTGCCATTCTGCATGCCCCATGCGGGGTTATAGAGCCTGTTGTGCGTAAGCGTATATGCCTCATCGGTAGATGCCTGGCGCAGTCCTCGCTCAGACCACGGGAGAGATATGGCAATGTCCAATCTGTCATTACGACCAGTGTATGACGCGCCCACTGCAACATCCACGGAGTTGGTAAATACTCCATCTACATATAAGTCGCGTCCCGTACGTACGCGTGCGTAGTCCATGATTGTCCATCCCTCCTTTAGTGGTACGCCATATTTATCGATGCTATATGCTCCGCGGTGGCTGATACCCACGAGGCAATCCTTGCCTGCGATGTCCGCGCGTAGATATTGTCTATCGTAGAGGCGAGAGTCTGTAAGGATGGTGGTAGTGCGCCCTGTGGTGGCTGACAGGTGTGAGTGAGCGATGCCATTCTGCTCGCTAGTGCCATATCCCAACACTCTAAGCGTGCGAAGTGTGGTGTAGTCTATAGCTGTGTAACCTAAGAGGTTGCCGCTCTTTGAGAGGCGCTCGCCACGATAGGTGTTCGAGGCGTAGGATAGGACATAGCGCGAGTTCGGAGCATAGTGCCTAGGCTCGCTCTCGACAACAAGAGTATCGTTCATGCCGCCCCATAGAGATATGTTGGCGTCATCCTCTTTGTAGAACTTGAAGTCTCTATAATCCAACTCCTCATACTCCTGCGCGCAGCTCTGCTGCCATGAGATAAACATGGCAGAGAGTGTGAGGGTTAGGTATAGTAAGAGTCTCTTCATCCGTACTACAAAGTTATAATTTTTTTCGGAATATCGCCCATTGATGTGTCCCATTCCTAAACAAAAGTAGGCCACCCTTACGGATAGCCTACTCTCTTTCATATTTTGGTTACGGATTACTCCGCCTGCATTGCTGCATAAGAGATACTCAAAGCCTCAGCCTTACGGAGCTCCTGCTTAACAGCAGTAAGCTTACCTACTGTTGCCTCCTTATCAACGCGCAAGTTAACCACAATATCCTTAGGGCTTACACCCTTAGTCGCAGTTGTTGCGCTGATGAAGTTGCGAATATCCTCAACCTCCTGGGTCTTATCATTAAGCTGAATCTTCAAAGCATCCTCACCCGCCTTAGCGTTCATGGGCTTACCCATCCAGATGTTTACAAGATCCTTCTTGTCGAGCTCAGTGATCTCATTAGCCTGGGGCATCTGAACCTTTACCAACGGATCAACCTCACGCATTGTAGTTGCTGCCATGAAGAAGAAGAGCAACATGAACACGATATCGGGAAGTGAAGAGGTCGACATAGCGGGCACTTCACGCTTGCCCTTTTTTGCCATTACTGCCATAATTACTTCTTTGTTTGATCGTTAGGTTCTGCCTCAGATATCTTCATTGGAACAGCCTTGCGGATGTTACCTGCCTGGATGTCGTCGAGCTCGTCGTAGCCTACACCATATACCGTACGCGCGATGTCGTCGCGGTAGAGGCTGAAGGCGTGAGTAAGCTCATCCTGCACCTGAAGATAGATCTTATACTTTGACTCGTTATCTGCCTTAAGAGAAACAAGACCCTCGCTGATGTCATATGTAGCGCCGTCAATCTCGGTAGCCTTCTTGTTAGACTTATCTGCGTCAACAAGGAAGTGGTACACCTCACGTGAAAGACGTGAGTGACCTGCCGAACGCTTAAGGTCGTTAGCACGATACTCCTCAGTACCAACCATGATACCGCCGTTACGTGATACGTTTACCTTAAGTACGTTACGCTCATTTACATCAACATCGTTCTGCTGCTCTGTAGGGTCAATCCAGGGCGGAAGCGTACGCTTCATACCTGTGTCAACATCCATCGTAGTGGTCACCAAGAAGAATATCAACAGCAAGAATGAAATATCCGCCATTGAGCTAGAGTTAATCTCTCCAGCCTTTTTCTTCGCTCTAGCCATACACTACTTTTTAAAGAATCCGATAATTACTGAGATACCAGCTGACAAAATAGCAGCACCAGCTACGATGTAGCAAATGATAAGGCTGAAGTCTGCAATTGCATAATCCTCTGCACCAAATACCTCGCGTGTTGCGGGATCAGTACCAAGACCAAGGTCATAACCTGCAGCATCCTTCAATACGTTACCCTCGTGCCAGCCGTGGCCATTTACGATAAAGCTAGCGATGAAGTACACAACAACAAGGATTGCGATACCAACAACCAACTTAATGAGAGCCTTCTTCCAGTTCTGTGCGAAGCTGATGAAGAGGTCTGCGCAAGCGCTAAAGAATGCGATTACGAGGATGATTGCAAAGAGAGCATAGCACCAGTAGATAGTGTTGCTAACAGAGTTTGCCAATGCAGCTGCGTTCTCGCCCTCTGTCTCAGCAACATCGTTTGCCTCGATAGAAGCAGCGATGTTATCCTTCATGATAACGACGTTAGCCTTGTAGATCTCAAGTGTGTCGTTAGTTGCCTTGTAGTCTGCTACAACAGCCTCAGCTGCTGCGCGCTCCTTCTTCTGACGTGCATTGAGGTTCTTGTCACCAAGCTCCTTGATAGTAGCCTCGGCAGCCTCAGCAGCAGCCTTCTTCTCGGCTACCTTTGCCTCGTATGCAGGGATGTGAACTGTCTCAGTCTCGCTAAGCTTAGTCTTCTCAGCCTCGATCTCCTCGCGAGTGAGCATGTCATCGCCAATCATCATAGAGATCTCGTTGCCGAACTTCTCAATACCCTCGCCTACTGTTCCAACATTCTGTACAAGAGGAGTGGCGTCGGTGATCTTCTTGCCCTCGGGGGCATTCATACCAGCCAATACAGCCAATCCAATTGCTGCTACAGAACCAACAGCAAGAAGGACACTGACTATAATTCTAAATACTTTCATAATAAAATGCTTCTTAAAAATAAGTTGGTCTTAATTATCGCTTGTTGTATGCTGAGAGCATATCAATCAACTGGATTGAGCTATCCTCCATCTTAACAACCTGTGCCTCGATCTGTGCAAGGATGTAGTTGAAGAAGATCTGAAGAATAACTGCTGCGATAAGACCGAGCATAGTAGTCAAAAGAGCCACCTTGATACCACCTGCAACGACTGCGGGAGAGATAGTAGCCTGTGCCTGGATGTCATCGAAAGCCTGGATCATACCAACAACGGTACCCATGAAACCGAGTGATGGAGCAAGTGCGATGCACAATGAGATCCATGAGAGACCGCTCTCCATGTTACCCTGCTGAACTGAACCGTAAGATACAACAGCCTTCTCTACAGACTCGATGCCCTGATCGTAGCGCATAAGACCCTGGTAGAAGATTGAAGCAACGGGACCGCGTGTGTTACGGCAGTATGCCTTTGCAGCCTCAACACCCTCAGTGTTAAGGATCTCCTCAACACGAGCGATGAACTTCTTAGTGTTGATCTTTGACAATGCGAGGTAGAGGATACGCTCTACTGCGATAGCCATACCGAGGATCAAACATACCAAAGGCAAAAGCATCCAGCCCCAGCCACCCTCGAGGAACTTCTTCAAGAGTGAGAAGTGCATAGGCTCACCCTGCAACTCAGCCTCCTCAGCCTCAGCAGCCTCGTCAGCCTCAACTGCATCTACAACCTGCTCAACGTTAGCCTGCTGTGCAGCCTCCTCGTTAGCCTCCTGTGCGAAAGCAGCGCCGAATGAGAGAGTGGCAGCTGCCAAAACCATAAATAATTTTTTCATAGTGTTTTGATAGTTAAAATTTGTAATTTTTAGTAGTTGTTTTCTCTATATTTTTGTTTGTTAACAGTTTTTGGTTTTCTTGCTTAGTCTCTTCTTTTGGCACATTGTAGGGCATTTGTGACCCCATTTGTGCATCGAAACGATGTATCAATCAAAACATTACGCCAATATAGTGAGCATATTCCCTAAGGCTTGCCCCACTTTTTAGACATTTATCAGTGCGAAATATACGGATTATTTTCCGAAATTCCAACCCCTTTACAAAGTAAATTCACCTCGCAGAGGACGACGCATCAAGTTGATCGTTTCCGAAAGTGGCAAATTTTTGCCTAAAACGTACATAAGTTTTGTCACCGCAGCCTCGATCGTCATGTCGTGGCCCGATACCACGCCAGCCTCCTGAAGTGCCAATCCTGTCTCATACAAGTGCATCTGCACAGCGCCATCTTTGCACTGCGAAACATTCACTACGATAACACCCTTCGCGATAGCCTCCTTGACCAACTCCACGAACCACTCCGAGGTTGGGGCGTTACCCGCGCCATAGGTCTCGAGCACAACGCCACGCACGCCGCTGTCGATAAGCATCGCGCGGAGTGTCGAGGGGCGAATACCAGGGAAGAGCTTCACAACAACGACATCGTTCGAGAGTGACTCGCTGATGCGGAACTCATCCGAGAAGTCGGGAGCATAGGGAGCGATGTACTGCGTGTTGTACTGGATGCTCACACCCACATCCGCAAGGGCATGGTAGTTGAACGACGCAAAGGCGTTGAGTGCCTCGGCGCTATGCTTTGTGGTGCGGTTGCCGCGCATGAGCTTATTCTGGAAGTAGAGTGCTACCTCGGGCACGATGGGGTTGCCATCCTCGTTGCGTGCGCCCGCAATCTCAATCGCTGTGATGAGATTTTCGCGGCCGTCGGTGCGGAGTATGCCGATAGGAATCTGGCTACCTGTGAAGATGACGGGCTTGGCGAGGTTCTCGAGCATGAAGCTCAATGCCGCCGCCGAGTAAGACATTGTATCTGTGCCATGTAGCACGACAAAGCCGTCATATTTAGAGTAGTTGTCGCGGATAAGTCGAGCCATATCCACCCAGTTCTCTACCGAGACGTTTGATGAGTCGATAGGTGGTTTTATGGTCAAAACCTCGAGATCTACTTTGAGGCGTTTGAGCGAGGGGAACTCCTCATAAATTCCGCTAAAATCGAATGGAACGAGTGCGCCAGTCGCCTCGTCTGTCTTCATACCGATTGTTCCACCGGTATATATTATCAATATTGAAGATCTCTTCATAGCTGAAGGTTGTGCGCTTTTGTGCGCAACATATCTTTACAAAGGTAGGCAAAATTTGTCATACTCAAGCGCTTTTTACTATTTTTTTTCGCTTTTATGCAAAAATAAATTTTGCCTTGCCCCCTTCTGCTATGCAGATTTAGAGCGAAAAGAGGGCCTTTGCAGTGGCGGTTGTGAGGCTGTCAACGCGTTCGAACGTTGTGTTGTGCAGCTCGGCAACCTTGCGGCATACATGCTCCACATAGGCCGATTCGTTGCGCTTGCCACGGTGGGGTACGGGGGTGAGGTAGGGGCAGTCGGTCTCCAGCAGGAGCAGCTCTACGGGGAGCTGGGCCACCTCCTTGTCGAGGCCTGCATTCTTGAATGTCACAACGCCACCCACGCCGAAGTATATCTCGCCCATTTTGGCAAACTTTAGTGCGCGCTCCGCAGAGTCGGCATAGGCGTGGAGTACGCCTCTAAGTCCGCGACCGCGGTATGTAGCCAAAGCATCCTCCATCTCGTCGTATGCCGAGCGGGTGTGGATGACTACGGGTTTGTTGTATTGCAGTGCCAACTCAATCTGAGCATGAAGCACCTCGCGCTGCTGGCGGTAGTAGTCCTGACTCCAGTATAAGTCGAGGCCTATCTCGCCCACGCCACATAGCGCCATGGGTGGCTCGTGGAGCAGTCGCTCTACGGCGTCGAGCTCATCGCGCCAGTGGGGGTTGTCGTTCACGGAGGTGGGGTGCAGGCCCGCCATTGCGTGGCAGTAGTCGGGGTGGGCCGCAGCGAGTTCGAGCATGCGGGGGCGGCTCTCGGAGTCGATATCGGGGAGAATTAACATCTCCACGCCCGCAGCTTTTGCGCGCTCCATGGCCTCGTTGCGGTCGGTGTCAAACTCCTCGGCGTATATGTGTGAATGGGTGTCTATCATGGTGTAATGGGCTGAATGTGAATATTATATGCGTTCGTAGCGCTTGCCGGGTAGGCAGCGCACTACACCTTTAAGTTCCATGTCCATAAGTGACATTGCAAGCTCACCCATGGTGAGTCCCGTTTGGGCCGTAAGCTCTGCCCAGTTTAGTGTGACAGCGCTGTCGAAGGCCTTATATATAATTTGTTCCGTGGGGTTTAGTTTGTCGAGAGGCGATGCCTCGGTAGCGGCTTCGTCAGTGGAGAGCTCTGTGTCCCAGCCCATATCCTCTATAACATCGTTTGCGGTGAGCACCATGCGTGCCTTGCCTGTGCGTATGAGGTTGTTCGAGCCGAAGGATTGTGTGTCGGTGATGCGGCCAGGTAGGGCCATAACCGTGCGACCATAGCTGTCGGCTATGTCGGCAGTGGCGAGTGAGCCTCCCGATGCGGGTGACTCGACGACGAGTGTGCCCATGCTTAGTCCCGCTATGATGCGGTTGCGGGCGATGAATAGTTGGCCATTCTGCTTTGTCTGGCTGTGTAGCTCCGAGACTATGGCACCACCCTGACGTAGAATCTCATCTGCGAGGTTGCGGTTAGGTGCAGGACTGACGTTGGGAAGTGTGTCGGCAACAACGGCTATGGTGGTAGCGTTGTGTGCCAGTGCCGAGCGGTGACAGGCGCTGTCGATGCCGTATGCTAAGCCGCTAACGATACATAGGTTGGGTATCTGCGTGGCAAGGCCCGCGATAATCTTATCTGCGGAATGTATGCCCGAGGGTGATGCCTCGCGTGTGCCCACCATGGAGAGTGTGCGCATGTTCAGAGCCTTGATGTTACCCCGTGCGAAGAGCACATGTGGGCGGTCGGATGTCTCGCGCAGAGCCTCGGGATACTCCTCGTCGGTAGCGGCGATGGCACATATTTGGTGCTTACGGCAGTACTCTACTTCGCGCTCTGCCTCCTTCATGCCCTCGCCTGCTACGATGCGCTCAGCAACATCTTTACGGAGCTTGGCATCGTTTACAAGGGCGTTTAGTGGTGCACGATATATCGCTTCGGCAGAGCCGAAGTGGTCGATAAGGTGGACAATACCGCGACTGCCCAGGCCGCGAACAAAGAGTAGAGCTAAATCTTCGATTACCATAGCGGTATAATTTTTCGTAAAGATAGACAAAATTATCGTATGGTGGCTATGTATAACGAAAAATTACCTGCCTAAGGGTGTGATATGCTTTGTTACGGCGAGCGTGGCAATGGATATGCGACACTCGGGTACGGTGCGCATAACCTCTTTGAGGAATGTGGTGAGCGTAGCTCCCGAGGTGAGCACATCGTCAACAACGAGAATGTGCTTACCCTGCAAGCGCTCAGGGCGTACGATGCGGAATAGTTCATCGACATTCTCCCAGCGGTCACGTGCACCACGGCGTGCCTGCGAGGGGTTGTTGCGTATGCGGCGTGCAGCACGTGTATCGACCTTTGTGCCGAGGCTCTCTGCTATGCCCTCGGCGAGGTATGTAGATTGGTTGTAACCACGCTTCAGGAGCTTGACGGGGTGCAATGGTACGGGGATGACAACGTCGATGTCGTCGTAGAGCCCCGAGGCCTTAAGCTCTGCGCCATACCAACGTCCCATGTTGTAGGCTATCTGCCACTCGCCACTATACTTGAAGCGGTGTATCATGGTGCGCCATAGGCTGTCGCCAGCATAGAAGATAAATGATGACCCCTGCTCGATGGGCACAAGACCCGCAAACTTCTCCTTTACGGGGTTTTCCTCTTTGAACCAGTAGTTGGTGAGGGGTATGTCGTAGCGGCACTTTATGCAGATGCCGTGCATGGCATCATCGACATGCTCACCACACACCATGCACTCCTGAGCAAAGAGCAGCGAGCGTATGGCGCGATATGCACTATAGAGCATCGACATCTACGGAGATTTTTACGGTTTTATATTGTGGGTCGCCCTCCACGGTGGCTATAGCCTCGCGTAGGAGCGTGCGTGCTCGCTGCATAGATGCGCCCGACTCAATTTTAAGGAGTATCTCGGCACGGTGTTCACCGCGTAGCATCTCCAGCGCTGCGGATACGGGGCCCATCACTCGTGCGCCAAACTTCTTGCGCATAACCATGGCAAGGGCGTGTGCCGCGTGGTGCAGGAGGCTGTACTCCTCGTGGCGCATAAGCAGGCGTATGAGGTGCGAGTAGGGTGGATAGCCGAAGGCCTTACGCTCGGCAAGTTCGCTATTGGCCATGGCGTGGTAGTCACCCGAGGCTACGAAGCGTATCACGGGATGCTTGGGCTGCGATGTCTGTATCACCACGCGGCCGCGGTCGTTGCGCCTACCGGCGCGTCCCGCCACCTGCATCATAAGCTGAAAGGCACGCTCCGAGGCGCGGAAGTCGGGCATGGTCAACAAATTGTCAGCATTGAGGATGCCGACAGTAGTAACTCCTCCAAAATCAAAACCCTTGGTGAGTATCTGCGTGCCTACGAGTATGTCAGCCTCGCCACTATCGAAGCGTGTTACGATGCGCTTAAATGCTCGCTCCGAGGTCGATGTGTCGCTGTCGAGGCGCTCGATGCGTGCCTCGGGCATAAGGCGCGAGATCTCCTCGGCAACTTTCTCCGTGCCGAAGCCCATGAGTGCCATATCTTGTACCTCGCAGTTGGGGCACATCTTGGGTGCTGGCATGTTGTAGCCGCAGTAGTGGCACTCCATGCGGTCGGTCGCCTTGTGGCGTGTGAGCGTTACATTGCAGTGGGGGCAGCGTGGCGAGTAACCACAGGTGCGACACTGTATATATGGCGCATAGCCGCGGCGGTTTTGGAAGAGAATAGCCTGTTCGCCCGCACTCAGTGAGCGGTTTATATTCTGCAACAACTCAAGGTTAAAATGTGTCTTGCGCTCGTTGCGCTTCACGGCGCGTATAGTGTCTGAGATGATAACCTCGGGAAGGACAGCCTCGCCCCAGCGCTCCGTAAGTTCGACGTAGGCATACTTACCCGTAGTGGCGTTATATAGGCTCTCCAGCGAGGGCGTAGCGCTACCCAAGACCACCTTTGCACCATATATACGACTCATCACAACGGCCATGTCGCGGGCGTTGTAGCGTGGTGTGGGATCTGTCTGCTTGTAGTTGGCATCGTGCTCCTCGTCCACTACGATAAGACCTGGGCGCTTCATCGGTAGGAATATCGCGGAGCGTACGCCCACGATAAGTTCTCCACCAGTAGATGATGCAAGGCGCAGGAATGTCTCGCCACGACGTAGGGGGGTGAGGCGAGAGTGGTATGTCGTGGTGCGACCTTCGAAGATGCGCTCTAGGCGCTCGACAAGTTGCGAGGTTATGACAATCTCGGGTACGAGGACAAGAGCATCGCGACCCTCGGCGAGGGTGCGAGCGATTAGGTGTACGTATATCTCGGTCTTTCCCGAGCCAGTTACGCCATGTAGAAGTGCCACCTTATTGTTGCGGTGTCCCTCATCTATAGCATTCAGGGCGCGTTGCTGTGCCTCGGAGAGGGTGGGTAGGAGGAAGTCATTTTTGTCGCGTGCAACCTCGATGGGTGCTTCGCGTAGCTCGATAAGACCTCGGCGTTTTAGGTCTGCGATATGCACTGTCTCTGCATCTACAAGGCGGCGGGGTACGAAACCATCCTCGCTCTTGCGCTCCGTTGCAAGGGCGGCAATGCGGTCCATGGTCTCGGTGCGGCGTGGTGCCTTGCGCGAGTACTTATTTACGTAGGCGGCAAGGTTTTCCTCTGTGCGTAGCTCCGCTGCCAGAGCAATAAATGTCTCGGTGGGGGGCTCTATGCTACGCTCGTCGAGTTCGGTGAGTGATGTCGCCGAGGGCTTAGCCAGGGCGGGGAGTGCCACACGCATAACCTCGCCTATGGTGCACATGTAGTACTCCGCAATCCACTCCCAAAGGCGCTGTGTCTCAGGCGTTACAAGAGGCGCGGAGTATAGCCTCTTTAGTATAGGCTTTATGCGTGGATAGTCGGGCTTCTCGGTTGTTATGCCCCACACAATGCCCGTATAATAACGACTGCTGCCAAACTGTACGACTACGGCGTCACCCACGCTCACACCCAACGTTTCATCCACCGAGAAGGTGTACATTGGTTGTGCCAGCGGGAGAACTACCTGTGCGTAAAGCATGGCAGCAGTGTTTTAGATATTAAGGTGCTCTACTAGAGCTTGTTCAAGGCGTCGAAGCCCTGGCCGTAAACACCCATTACAGAGCCTACGGTGATAAATGCGTTAGAATCCTGCTCGCGCACGAACTTCAAGATTGTTGAAGTATCGCGCTTGCGGCATACGACCATAACAGCCTTTGAAGGGGTCTTAGTGTACCAACCCATAGCGTCGATGAGTGTAGCACCGCGGTGAGCCTTGGTGTTGATCATCTCAGCCATAGCCTCGTAGTCCTTACAGAAGATCATAATCTGGTTAGACTGCTGGTTACCAGACTGTACAAAGTCAACAGTGTAGCCAATCACTGCAATCATCATGAAGCCATAGATCATACGTGCAAATGCCTCAGGTGAGAGGGGAGAAATGCCCACAGCGTCGATAAGTTGTGCTGCATTATCATAGTCAGAAGGCACCATGTTTACAGTGGTAGTAAGGAAGAGTGAACCGATGAGGATACCACAGTCGGTCATAAGCAATACCTTACCGTAGCTTACTGTGCGGAACTTATTGATGATCATTGCCACGATATCTGTACCACCAGTTGAGCCACCCTGCATGAATGATACTGCGATACCAATACCGCAAGATGCAGCACCCATAGCAACCAAAAGGATACGCCATGAATCAACGCCCATCACCATCTTAACCATGGTGTCAGCAGGCATCAAGCTTACAAGGTTGAACATCACGGACATCATCAAGATGCAGTACAAAGTCTTGATACCGAACTTCCAACCTACGATCATAACGCCGAGGATAAGAAGGATACAGTTGATTACGAAGATCAAGTTACCGATGGTAACGAAGTTGGCGATGAACTCAGAGCCAGGAAATACGCTTGATAGAACGGCATTGATAAGTGTAGCCAAACCTGCAGCGCCACCACCCATACCACCTGCGGGAAGTACGCACATCTGCCAACCGAAGGCGTAGCAGAACATACCGAAGGTCATCAAAAGATACTCCTTGATGCCTACAAGAATCGAACGAGAAGAGATTTTTACACCCATATCAATTCAGAATTTAGTAAAAATAAGGCTAATAGTTTATAAACTAATATTAAAATATCCTGTGAAATTTGGGGCAAATGTACAAACTTTCGCCCAAATTAAGCAATTTTTAGAGGTTATTTTAATGGGTGTCCCGCAAATAGTTGTAGTTTAACCATTTGCGGGAGTCCCAAATTAGTACCAAACGCTCTTCTTAGAGCCCATGTGGAACTTAAGCGTGCCACCAGCCACGATCTCCTCGTGGGTGATGTAGTAGCGGTTGAGAGCCTTGCCGTTGAGCTCCACACTCTGAACATAGCGCTTCTCCTCGCTATAGCCTACGCGCTCAACGCGGAAGATGCCACCCTCGACATCAACCTCTGCTGCGTCAACCATAGGTACACCCAATACATACTGCTTAGATGCGGGCTCCACAGGGTAGAAGCCGAGAGTTGTCATAATGTACCATGCCGACATTTGGCCCACATCCTCGTTGCCCGAAAGGCCATCCACCTCGGTAGAGTACATTGTATCCATAACCTCGTAGAGACGGTCGGCAGCCTTCCATGGCTCACCCAACATGGTGTAGAAGTAGATGATATGGTGGCTGGGCTCGTTGCCGTGAACATACTGGCCAATAAGACCCGAGATGTCGGGTGTCACATCCTCACCCTCCATCTTGCTGTCAGTAGTGAAGAGCTCGTCGAGGCGTGCGATGGTTGTCTCGCGGCCACCCATGTGCTCCTGCAAAAGGTCGAGGTCGTGGGGCACGAGCCAGAGGTACTGCCATGCGTTACCCTCGCAGTACTCGTTTGCAATGCGCGATGCGTTGTAAGGGTTAAAGTCCTCGCGCCACTCGCCTGTAGATGACTTGCCACGGATGAAGCCTGTCTCGGTGTCGTAGTAGTTTGTCCAAGAGTGGCTGCGTGTTGCGAGGTACTCCGCCTCCTCCTTGCCGAGTTTCTCGGCTACGGTAGCGGCAGCAGCATCTGCGATAGCAAACTCCATGTCGTGGGCGATAGACTCACCTTGCAAGTCGTTAGGCATGTAGCCATACTCCTTGCGGTACTTACCACCGCGCATATTGTGCATTGCCGAGCCATAGATCGCCTTCCATGCGCGCTCCTGGTCGATACCCTCGATGTCCTTAGCTACGGCATCCGATACGGCGATGATGCCTGGAGAACCAACCATACAGCCGTTATCCCAGCCCCACAAGTGCCAGATGGGTAAGAACCCCTGCTCCTCGTAGATGTTAATCATGGTGTTGGTGACATCGTCCATACGCTCGGGGTGAGTGATGGTCATTAGAGGGAGCTTAGTGCGGTAAGTATCCCATAATGAGAATGTTGTATAGGTGTCGTGACCTGGGTCGGGGTGTACAACATTGTCGGCACCACGATATGTGCGGTCAACATCCGAGAACAACGATGGGGCAACATACATGTGATACATACCCGTATAGAATATCTCCTCTTGCTCCTCTGTAGCACCGTAGATGCGAATTTTTGAGATCTCCTTGTCCCACTTTGCGTAGGCCTCCTTACGTACGTTGTCAAAGTCGGCATCGGCAACCTCGGCGTTGAAGTTAAGCTCAGCACCCTCGGGGCTTGTTGACGAGAGTGCTACCTTCACGCCAATCTGCTCACCCGCAGTTGTGTCAAAGTGTATGCGGTAGTAGAAGCCGTACTCGCCAATGGGCTCAAACGCGGTGAAGGGCTTCGAGAACTCGATAACGAAATATACCTTCTGGTTGTTTGACCAGCCCCAGCTGTGGCGGCGACCTACGACGCGAGTGTCGCTAACGGCCTCAGCAAAGAGGTCCTCGGGACGGTCGAAGCAGCCACCATGTACAAGGTCGAGGATGATGGAGGCATCCTCACCCTCGGGGAAGGTATAGCGGTGCAAAGCTCCACGCTCTGTAGCGGTCATTTCGGCGAGAATGTCGTAGCGTGTGAGGGGTACAGAGTAGTAGCCAGGCTCTACGACCTCCTGTGTGCGGTCTGCCTCGCTCCAGAAGCCTGTAGAGTAGTCACCAAGGCGGCCACGACCATACTCCACCTCGCCCATAACGGGCATGAGTGTAACATCGAACAAGTCGCCGCAGCCCGTACCTGAGAGGTGGGTGTGCGAGAAGCCGATAACGCTATTCTCGGAGTCGTGGTAGCCCGAGCACCAGTCCCACTCCTGGGTGATGCTTGTGGGGCCTACCTGTGTCATGCCGAAGGGTACGTTGGCACCCACGAATACATGGCCATGACCACCAGAGCCAATCTTTGGGTTTACCTTTGCCGCATAGTCTGTGGCATTGGGAGCCTCTGTCGTGCAGCCAATGAGTGTCGCAAGCGCTAAAAGGGCAGTAAGTAGTTTAGTTGTCTTCATATTATTTAGATTTTAATTTTAGTCTCAACTCCTTTGCCTTCATAAGGTCGGCGTGTGAGATGCGGTAGCCCGAGCATTTGCCTCCAAGCTTTATATCCTTGATATAGTCGCCCTTGCCCTCGGTCGCTATCACTATTGTGCCGTGCTGGGTGTCGATCTCTGCGCGCTCGAAGCAGGGCGTAGTGATCGTGTAGTAGGGCTCGCCTGGGCAGTCGGGGTAGATACCGAGCATCGAGAATACCGCCCATGTGGACATCGTGCCAGTGTCGTCGTTACCAGGCAGACCATCGGGCGTTGTGGTATAGTTCTCGTTGAGGAGCTCCTTGACGAGACGCTGTGTACGCCACTCCTCGCCCTTAACGCGGCTAAATAGGTAGGGGTATGCGATGTCGGGCTCGTTGGTTGGGTCGTAGTAGCCATTGTCGAATACCCACTGCAACTTCTCCACAAAGCGCTTCGAGCCTCCCATGGCCTTTATCAATCCCTCGATGTCGTGGGGCACGAAGAAGGTGTAGTTCCATGAGCTACCCTCGTGGAAACCTATGGTATTTGAGAAGTTAGCACCCGCCGCGGGGTCGAACTCCCCGACATAGTTGCCATCCATGCCTATGGGGCGCATAGCGCCGTCAGCCTTAGAGTAGTAGTTGCGCCAGCCCGCTGCTCTACGCTCCATCTCCTTGGCAAACTCCTCGTCGCCCATCTCGTGGGCAAAGGTAGCAAGGGCGTTGTCTGCAACATAGTACTCCAAGGCGTGTGACACGGAGTTGTCACCCGACATATCCTGCGCAAAGATGCCCACGGGGATGTAGCCACGCTCGATGTATGGGTCGATGTCGGGGCGTATGGCGTTGTGCTTGCCCTTGGTTGTTGCTGAACGCTTCATGGCCTCGTATGCTGCGTTGATGTCGAAATCGCGGAGACCCTTGAGGTAGCTATCCACAATTACGGGTATTGCGGGGTCGCCCTCCATAGTGAATGTCTCACGGCCGTAGAGTTCCCAGCGTGGCAACCAACCCCACTCTTGGCTCATGCCAATCATAGAGCGTATCATGTCGGTCTGTGCCTCGGGATATGCAAGAGTAAGTAGCTGATGCACATTGCGGTAGGTGTCCCACAATGAGAATACTGTATAGCGGTCATAGCCCACAGCTAAGCCCGTAGCACCCGACTCCATCGCGGGGTACTCGCCATTTACGTCGCTAACGAGGTTGGGGTGTAGGAGCGAGTGGTAGAGTGCAGTGTAGAAGATTGTGCGGTCATCTTCCGAGCCACCCTCCACGCGAATGCGTCCGAGGGCCTCGTTCCACTTAGCCTTGGCCGCTTCGCGCACGCTGTCGAAATTGTTTGTGCCAACTTCGGCATCGAGATTTTTGCGAGCATTCTCCATCGATACATAGGATATGCCGACCTTAACCACTACCTCTGTACCTGGCTCAACGTTGCCAAGTTTGAAGATAGCGCCTATGTCGTCGCCCATAATCTCGCGCGCGTAGTTTTTATATAGTTTGTACTCGCCACTATCGCCCGACCATGCCGCCTCTATGCCCGTCATCTCGGGCTGCAGCTTCCAATAGTTTATATCCTGGGCAGGGTGCGAGATGCGCACAACAAAATATATGGGGAATACGGCCTGATTGGTGTAGCAGAAGGTGCCCAAAAGGCGCATACCCTCGACCTCGGTGTTGCTCACGCGGCGAAGCATAGCTCCCGACTCGTTAGAGAGAGCCGTGCCGAGGTCAACGATGATATTCGCCTCGCCACCCTCGGTGAAGGTGTAGCGCTCGACCGATGCGCGCTCTGTGGCTGTAACTTCGGCACGAATGGCGAACTGGTCGAAGGTTGTGGCGTAGTAGCCAGGCGTTGCCACCTCATCGTAGTATGTCGAGCCGCGCTTGGTGCGGTCTGCCTCTGCTGTGCCCGTTGTCGCCATGGTGATAATAGCGCCCAACTCGGGGCATCCCACGCCACTCAAAGCGCCATGAGCAAAGCCCACGCTATACTTATTGCGGATGTCGTAAGGCGTACTCCACCAACGGTTATCCTTGTCGAAGCGGTTAAGCTCCGAGCCCGTCACATTAAATGGCACAGCCGCCATCATGCCGTGGGGCACAACAGCGCCTGGGTGCGTAGCCGAGTAGTCGGCAGTGCCGATAAAGGGGTCAACCCACTCGGTATAATCTGCCCTCTTCTGTGCCGAGAGTGTAGCGCAAAATGTGAGAAGTGCTATTATTGTAAGTCGTAGTTTCATAGAGTTGAGGTTTACCATTCCCATTTTTCGTGATGCACAAAGTCGCCTGTAAGTCTTATCACAAAGCCTCCGCCGGGGGCCATTTTAACCTTTATAACGCCCTTATTTTTGTTGTACTCCTCTTCGGAAATAGTGTAGCGCTTGTAGTCTGAGCCATCACGCTTTGCATTGTCGCCATCTACATAGACTTCAACGCTTTTGACCCTATACATGGGTGACAGTTGAATGGTTGCTTTGCGTGCCTTATGGCCATTAAGACCTGCGATATACCACTCGCGACTTGCCTCGTCGGTGTCGATGTGATTATCTGCCATAACCTGCACATATTCACCTATCTTGCTGTCCTTCGAGAA